>NZ_JBNDIZ010000007.1:0-259712 GCF_050434705.1 Enterobacter sp. AC1
TAAGCGACTCCATAAACGGGTTCTTATGCCTTAGTTGTAAGTGTCTACCATGTCCCCGAACAAGTGTTCACTATATCCCCGGACCGTACACCCCATAGGGGAGAGGGGACAAAACACACCCTCTCCCCTATGGGGAGAGGGCCGGAGTGAGGGGTTCAAACCCACCGTCCCCAACCCACTCCGCAAGCCGTGAATAGACCACATCCACCGCCTCTTTTACCGGCGGCGTCATCGGGTAATAAAACCCGACAATGTCCGGCTGAATGCCCAAAAACAGCACCTCGCCCACGTCGTCTTTAATCTGATCCACAAGGTAGTTCAGCGGCATATTGTGCGTCGTCATCATAAACATCTCGGCGATGTCGTCCGGGTCAATCAGGCGGATCTCGCCGGGGTTGAGTCCCATATCGGTGGCATCGACGATTAACAGCCTCTCCGGGCGCAGCTCGCGAATGGCGACCACGTCGTTTTCCGGCGCGCTGCCGCCGTCAATCACCACCCAGCCGCCCTGAGGGTTCGCGGCGCACATCTCTGCGAGCAGCGGCCCCGCGCCGTCGTCGCCCATCATGCTGTTGCCGACACACAGTAAAACGTCAGTCACGTAATCTCCTCACCATCAGGTAGATGGCGCTCTCCTGATGAATATCGTGCAGCATGCCGAGCAGCGTTTTGCTCCACGCCTGCTGCTCGGGGGTTTGCCTGCTCAGCGCCGCGTCAAAGGCGTTGGCGAGCATCGCAATGTGGTTGGCGTCGATGACGATCTCGCCGTACTTCGGCACGCCCTCCATTTTGCGCCGCGCCGTACTGCCCTCCTCCAGCGTGGCGATCCACGCCAGGTACTCGGGCCACGGACAGCTCAGCGCTGCTTCGAGGCAGTCGATCACCCCGAGGTGATGCCCAATCGCCAGGCTGTAATAGACCACCTGCTGCGCCGCATCCGGCGTGGCATCGTTCTCATCAATAAACTTACGGCTCAGCTGGCTGAACACCACCGTTTCACTCATCGGATACGCGCCTCATCCACAACGCTGTTCAGGTTCGCCACAATCTCATTGAGGCGCGGATCGTTTTCCGCCTCCAGCCAGCGCGCCACCTGATGGTCGCCCTGGCTCAGCAGGCGCAGATAATCGTCGGCAATCTGGCGGCCATAGCGGTAGCCCGCCAGTTTCCGCGCCGTGCGGTCGACCTTGACCCGCAGCGGCTGCACCATGTCCGGGTGCAGGATGGCCGCGGGCTGGTTGTCCAGCTCGCCCGGCTCGCGGGCGTGGATTTTCTGCTCCAGCAGGCCGAGCGCCATCGCAAAGCCGTACAGCGTCGCGGCAGGCGTCGGCGGGCAGCCCGGGATGTAGACGTCCACCGGCACGATTTTGTCGGTGCCGCCCCAGACGCAGTAGAGGTCGTGGAAGATGCCGCCGCTGTTGCCGCAGGCCCCGTAGGAGATGCAAATTTTCGGATCCGGCGCGGACTGCCAGGCGCGCAGCGCGGGGGATCGCATGGCGCGGGTCACTGCCCCGGTAAACAGCAGGATGTCCGCATGGCGTGGAGACGGCACCACCTTGATGCCGAAGCGCTCGGCGTCAAACAGCGGCGACAGCGTGGCGAAGATCTCAATCTCGCAGCCGTTGCAGCCGCCACAGTCTACGCGGTAGACGTAGGCCGAGCGTTTGATTTTTTTCAGCAGCGACGCCTTCATGCTGGCGATAGATTCGTCGACCGTCATCGGCACCGGAATGCCGTTCGCGTCGCGCGGGCCGAGTAAATTGTCCATCAGCTGGCCTCTCTCATATGGCGGGTGATATCAATGCGGTCGGACGGCAGCAGGCACTTCTGCCGCTTGCAGTCCGGGCAGGTTTCGAAGCTTTCACGGTGATATTCCGCACGGGCGTCACCGTTGTGCTGCAGCAGCGCGATGGCGTAGTCGATCTCTTTCTGCACGGCGAACGGGCGCCGGCAGACGCGGCAGTTGCACAGGTCAAAGCGCGACTGCTGCAAGAAATCCTCTTTCTTCCACACCGCCAGCTCGTACTCCTGAGACAGGCGAATGGCGACCGTCGGGCAGACCTCTTCGCAGCGGCCGCAGAAGATGCAGCGCCCGAGGTTAAACTGCCAGGCCAGCTCGCCGGTTTTGAGATCCGTTTCTACCGTCAGGGCATTCGACGGACAGGCGTTGACGCAGGCCGCACAGCCGATGCACTGCTGCGGGTTATGCTCCGGCTTGCCGCGAAAGTTTTTATCAACCGGCATCGGCTCCAGCGGATAGCGGCTGGTTGGCGTGCCGGTTTTGATCACTTTTTTGATAAAGGTAAACATTTTTACTCCTGCTTTCGTGCGGTTTTCTGACCCTCACCCTAGCCCTCTCCCTGAAAGGGAGAGGGAACCGTTCGCCCCCTCGCCCCTCTGGGGAGAGGGCCGGGGTGAGGGGTTACAGACCGCACAACATCAACTATTTCAGCGGCGAGTTCTTACGCTCAATGCTGTAGCGCTCAAGCTCTTTGTACGGCACCACCTGGCTTTTCTTCTTGCGCACGTCCACGACGGTCATGCGGTCGGTGCAGGAGTAGCACGGGTCGAGGCTGCCGATGATCAGCGGCGCATCGGAGACCGTGTTGCCGCGCAGCATGTAGCGCAGGGTTGGCCAGTTGGCGTAGGTGGCCGCGCGGCAGCGCCAGCGGTAGAGCTTCTGGTTGTCGCCGGTCATGCTCCAGTGAATGTCGTCCCCGCGCGGCGCTTCGGCAAAGCCGAGGGCAAAGCGGTTCGGGATGTAGGTGAAGCCCTCGACCATCAGCGGGCCGCCCGGCAGGTTGTCCAGACCGAAGTCGATCATGTTCAGCGCGGTGAACACCTCGTTGATGCGCACCTTCAGGCGGGAGATGACGTCGCAGCCCTGCTCGCTGTGCACGGTCATCGGCAGCAGGCCGTAGCCGACAAACGGGTGATCGGCGCGGGTGTCGCGGGCGTGGCCGCTGGCGCGCACCATCGGACCGACGTTGCTGAAGTCGCGGGCGATCTCCGGGTCAAGACGGCCGATGCCCACGGTGCGCTGCTCGATGTTTGGCGTGCTGAGCAACATGTCCACCAGCTCCTGCACGTCGCGGCGCATCTGCTGCGCCAGCAGGCGGGTCTGGATCATGTCGTCCTTCAGCAGGTCGCGGCGGATCCCGCCGATCAGGTTCAGGCCGTAGGTTTTGCGTGCCCCGGTGAGGATCTCCGCCATCTTCATCGACGCTTCGCGCACGCGGAAGAACTGCATAAACCCGGAGTCAAAGCCGACGAAGTGGCAGGCCAGGCCGAGGTTCAGCAGGTGCGAGTGCAGGCGCTCCACCTCCAGCAGAATGGCGCGGATCATCTGCGCGCGCGCCGGCACCACGATGCCCATGCCGTTTTCCACCGAGGTGGTGTAGGCGGTGCTGTGGGCGAAGCCGCAAATGCCGCACACGCGGTCAGAGAGGAACGTCACTTCGTTGTAGCCCATGCGGGTTTCCGCCAGCTTTTCCATGCCGCGATGGACGTAGAACAGGCGGTAGTCGGCGTCGATAATGTTTTCGCCATCGACGAACAGGCGGAAGTGGCCCGGCTCGTCGGAGGTGACGTGCAGCGGGCCGATCGGCACCACGTTGTTCTTCTTGCTGCCAAGCTCGTTGATGAACTCGTAGGTTTCGCTGTCGGTGGTCGGCGCCGGGCGCTGGCGGTAGTCCATGCTGTCTTTGCGCAGCGGGTAGAGTTCATCCGGCCAGTCGTCCGGCAGCACCAGGCGACGCTCGTCCGGCAGGCCAACCGGCACCAGGCCGTACATGTCGCGCACTTCGCGCTCGCCCCAGACGGCGGCGGGCACGCGCGGCGTGACGGACGGGTATTCCGGTTTAGCCGGATCGACCTCCGCGCGCACGGTGAGCCAGCACTTATCCCCCTGCTCCATCGACATCACGTAGTACACGGCGTAATTGCCGCACAGCTGGCGCTCGTCGTTACCGAACAGCACCGACAGCCAGCCGCCCTGCTGGTAGTAGAGAAACTCCACCACTTCCGGCAGATAGTTCACCTTTACGGTGACGGTTATCTGGTCTTTGGTTTGCCAGGACTCCTCCAGCACCACGCCGGGGAAGGCCTGATGCAACGCGGCGAGATACTGCTGACCTTTCTTTTCTTCAGACATAAAAACTCTCTTTAATCACGCCACCAGCAAGGAGACGAACGCTAAAAATGCAAAACCAAAACCGGCCCAGGTGATGCGCGACGTTTCCACAAAACGCAGGCGCGCCATGCTGTTTTCAAACAGGGCAATCACCAGCACGCCGACCAGCAGCTTGAGGGCGGCCACCACCACGGCCAGCACAAGGCCGCCTGCGGAGAAGTGCGTCATCTGCCCCCACGGGAAGAAGACGCCGACAAACATCTGCAGCACCACCAGCTGTTTGAGGCTGATGCCCCACTTCAGCACCGCAAAGCCGTAGCCGCTGTATTCGGTGAGCGGCCCTTCCTGCAGCTCCTGCTCGGCTTCCGCAAGGTCAAACGGCAGTTTGCCCATCTCGATAAAGGTGGCGAACGCGCAGGCGCACAGCGCCAGCACCAGCGGGATCGAACGTGCCACAGGCCAGTGATAAACGGTGTCGGTGATAAAGCTGATATGGGTGGAACCCGCGACCTGCGCGGCGACCCACAGCCCGAGCAGCAGGATCGGCTCAACCAGCACGCCCAGCATCGCCTCGCGGCTGGCGCCGATGCCGGTAAACGGGCTTCCGGTGTCCAGACCCGCAATGGCAAAGAAGAAGCGGGCAATGGCGAAGAGGTAAATCAGCGTAATCAGATCGCCAAGCGCCGGCAGCGGCGCCGCCACCGTGACCACCGGCAGCGCGGTGGCGATGGTCAGCATCACCCCCACCATCAGAAACGGCGTCAGGCGAAAGACCCAGCCAGCGGCATCCGGGGCCACGCTCTGACGAGAAAGCAGCTTGAAGAGATCGCGGTACTCCTGAAGCACGCCAGGCCCGCGACGGTTGTGCATCCGGGCGCGCGCCACGCGGCTAATCCCGGAAAGCAGCGGCGCAGCGGCGAACAGCACCAGCGCCTGAAGTAATGCCAGTAACAAACTCATGTCAGGCTCCTCGTGAAATCACAATCACCACCAGCACCGCCAGCTCGATGACCGCCAGACGGCGGAACAGTGCGGGCGCGGCAGCACTTTGCCAGCCGGGTACCCAGCCCACCGGATTGAGCCAGTGGCGCAGCTTCAGCACGGCGGCGAAGTTCTCCTTCACCGGCATGGCGAAACCGTGGGCGGTGATAACCATCGACTGTTCGTGTTCGTAGCCGCAGGCCCACGCCGCACCGCGAGAGCGGGAAGAGAGTCGGTCGCGTTTGAAGAACAGCATCAGGACGAGCGGCAGCAGCGGTGCACCAATCAGCAGCAGCGCGATCGTGGGCTGAGAGACGGTGGTATTCGCCACGGTCAACGGCAGCGGAATAGCGCTTCCCAGCAGCGGCAGCAGCCACGGCGCGGCGACGCCGCCCGCGATGCAGCACAGGGCCAGCGCAACCACGCAGGCACACATCAGTACCGGTGCGCAGCAGGCGTTTTCCGCTTCGCGGGTGCGCGGCGCGCCGAGGAAGGTGACGCCGTAGACTTTCGCCATGCACATCACCGCCAGCGCCCCGGTAATCGCCAGCCCGACCGCCAGCAGCGGCCCCAGCAGACGGGCGATAAACGCGTCGCTCTGGCCGAGCGCGAAGAAGGACTGATAGATCACCCACTCCCCGGCAAAGCCGTTCAGCGGCGGCAGCGCGGCCATCGCCATCAGCCCGACCAGCATCGCCAGTGAAATCACCGGCATCTTTTTGCCAATCCCACCGAGCTTTTCAATATCCCGATGGCCGGTGCGGAACCAGACGCTTCCCGCGCCAAGGAACAGGGTGCTTTTAAACAGGCTGTGGTTGACGAGGTGATAGAGACCGCCGATAAAACCGGCGGCAATCAGCGCCGGTTGGTTCAGCGCCAGCCCTGTCACGCCCGCGCCCAGGCCAAGCAGGATGATGCCGATATTTTCGAGGGTGTGATACGCCAGCAGACGCTGGATATTGTGCTCCATCAGCGCGTACAGGCCGCCGACGAAGGCGGTAACCATCCCGGCGACCAGCAGCACAACACCCCACCACAGCGGCGGTTGTCCGCCGGCCAGCGTAATCGCCAGAATCCCGAACAGACCGACCTTCATCACCACCACAGAAAACAGCGCGGCGGCGGGCGCGGAGGCATTTTCATGCGCCTGCGGCACCCAGCCGTGCAGCGGGATGATTCCGGCGAGCAGGCCAAAGCCGAGTACGCTCAGCAGCCAGACGTCATTCCCCAGCGGACGGCCGTTGAGCGCAGCGAAGTCCAGCGTGCCGAAGCGTTGCCACACCAGCCAGCAGGCCAGCGCCAGCAGCAGCGTCCCCAGGCGCCCCAGCGCAAACCACAGTTTGCCGGAGGCGCTGCAGCCCGTCAGGAACACGCCGCAGAGCGCCATGATCTCCGCCATTACCACCAGCGCGCCGAGGTTGCTGGCGATAACGGTGCAGACCGCCGTCGCCATCAGCAGATTGACCAGCAGGCCGTTGGCTTTAGCGTGCGGGTGGCGGTGCCAGTCGATATTGAACAGGCTGATAAACAGCCCGCACAGGCCAAACGTCACCAGCCAGACGGCGTTCAGCGGCGCGATCTCAACGGCGTGGTGAATCAGCGGCACGAGCGCGTCAACGGATTGCCCGCCGAGCAGAACGGCACCGCCTGCCGCCAGCGTCATCAGGCTACCTACCGCCCCGCCGACCCCGGCGACCAAGCCGCTGAGGGTTTTATGGAAAGAGAAGAGCTGCGCCAGAACGGCGGCGGCAGCAAAACAGGCTACCGCGCTGGTAATCATCATCGCCGCGTTCATTTCGCCCCCTCGTTAAGCGCCTGTAGCAGAGAAAGGTCGCCAAAATCACTGTTGATGGTCAGCTCGCGTTTACGCTTGCTGGTACGTGCGATGTCGCGAATATTAACCAGAATCAACGCTTTGGTTGGGCAGGTGCGCACGCAGGCCGGTCCCTGCTCATCGAAGCTGCACAGGTCGCACTTCACCGCAACGGCGCGGATGCCGGGCACCCAGTCCAGCAGCGAGCTTACGCGCGCCGGCGCCGGCGGCGCGGGCGGGGCTTTTGGCGAGTTGGCATTCGCCGGGATGTGCAGCGGGCGGCTGCCGGAAAATTCAATCGCGCCGAACGGGCAGGCAATGCCGCACAGCTTGCAGCTTACGCACAGGCTTTCGTTCAGCTGGACAGCGCCATCAACGCGGGTGATGGCATTCACGGGACAGACGCCCGCGCAGGGGGCATCTTCACAGTGGTGGCAGAGCTGCGGGGCAGACTCTTTTTCATTACGCATGACGTGCAGGCGCGGCATGGACTGCAGCCCATGCAGGCGATGCGTTTCCGAACACGCCGCCTCACAGGTTCGACAGCCAATACAGACCGTCGAGTCAGCAATTACAAAACGGTTCACCGGGTCATCCTCTGGTGATAGTCATTTTTGACGAAAAACTGTCTTGTCGACACTTCTCGACACGCATCGGTCAGGCCACGTTTGCTGAGGCATTTCCGTCCAACAGCTGCTTCAGGTTGACCGGGAGATCGTTCTCAACGGCGGCGTACAGGCCGTTATAAACCGGCGCGATTTTTTCCAGATAGTGCTCCAGCACCTGCTGGCGATCGCGGTTGCTGACGTGGCCGTCCACCATGCCATCGGCCATCAGCTGCGCCTTCGCAATACACTGTTTTTGGCCATCTTTTGTCTCGAGGTGGTACTCAATGGTGTGGCTGTTGAAGTTATCCGCCAGGGTAACGTTGATGATGAAATGGCCGAAGAGGACAAAGCGCATGTCGCCCTGCGCCGCACAGCTCATCGCGTGGTGAAGACGTGCTTTCGAGAGGGTAATGCCCTGTACCAGAGAGTTGCAGTACAGGTGCCACTGGTCCTGCAGCTGCTGATGACGCTGCGCGATGTAATCCGCTTTTTCGCTGATTTCCCAAATAGTCATAGAAGGTATCCGTTTAATGGAGATAGCGGCTGTTAAGCAGATTCCATGCCAGTTTTTATTTCGCTGATTTTAAAGGAATTAAACCGGAAAGCCGCTGTCAACGCCGCGGTGTCGACGTGTCATTTCGACAGCGTTGACATCGACACGCCTTAACAAAAATCAAGCTGGCACTGTTATTGCATTCAATGGCGCAATTCATTGAGGAGGCGTTATGCACGAAATCACCCTCTGCCAACGGGCTCTGGAACTTATCGAACAGCAGGCAGTGCAAAACCACGCGAAGCGCGTTACCGGCGTCTGGCTGAAGGTCGGGGCGTTTTCCTGCGTCGAGACCAGCGCGCTGAATTTCTGTTTTGAGCTAGTGTGCCGCGGCACGCTGGCGGAAGGTTGCGAACTGCATATTGAAGAGCAGCAGGCAGAGTGCTGGTGCGGGCAGTGCCAGCAGTACGTCACCCTGCTGTCATCGAAGGTTCAGCGCTGTCCGCAGTGCCAGAGCACCGGGCTGCGCATCGTGGCGGATGACGGTATGCAGATCCAACGCCTCGAAATCGAGAAGGAGTAAAGTATGTGTAGTACCTGCGGTTGCGCCGAAGGCAACCTGTATATAGAAGGGGATGAACACCGTCCCCACTCCGCGTTTCGCTCCGCGCCCTTTTCACCAGCCCCACGCCCCTCTGCGGCACTGACCGGGATCGCTTTCATCCCGCAGCGGTCCGATGCGGGCGATCTCCACTACGGCCACGGCGAAGCGGGTACCCACGCGCCGGGCATCAGCCAGCGCCAGATGCTGGAGGTGGAGATCAACGTGCTGGACAAAAATAACCAGATTGCCTCCCGCAACCGCGCCCGCTTTGCCACCCGCAAACAGCTGGTGCTGAACCTGGTCTCCAGCCCCGGCTCCGGCAAAACCACGCTGCTCACGGAAACGCTCAAGCGCCTGAACGGGCGCGTCTCCTGCGCGGTGATCGAAGGCGATCAGCAAACCGTTAACGACGCGGCGCGCATTCGCGAAACCGGTACCCCGGCAATTCAGGTCAACACCGGCAAAGGCTGCCATCTGGATGCGCAGATGATTGCCGACGCGGCTCCGCGCCTGCCGCTGGCGGATAACGGCATCCTGTTTATTGAAAACGTCGGCAACCTGGTCTGTCCGGCGAGCTTCGACCTCGGTGAACGGCATAAAGTCGCGGTGCTTTCGGTGACCGAAGGCGAAGACAAGCCGCTGAAGTACCCGCATATGTTTGCCGCCGCCTCCCTCATGCTGCTGAACAAAGTCGACCTGCTGCCGTACCTGAACTTCGACGTGGATAAGTGCCTGTCCTGGGCCCGCGAGGTGAACCCGGAGATTGAGATCCTGCTGGTCTCCGCCACGCGCGGCGACGGCATGGACGGCTGGCTACACTGGCTGGAGAACGAACGATGTGCATAGGCGTACCGGGACAGATTCACTCCATCGACGGTAATCAGGCCAAAGTCGTGGTCTGCGGCATCCTGCGCGACGTCGACCTGACGCTGGTCGGCAGCAGCGATGAAAGCGGCGCCTCGCGTCTCGGCCAGTGGGTGCTTGTGCACGTGGGGTTCGCCATGAGCGTGATTAACGAAGCGGAAGCCCGCGACACGCTGGATGCGTTGCAAAACATGTTCGACGTGGAGCCGGACGTGGGCGCGCTGCTGTACGGCGAGGAGCGATAATCATGCGTTACGTTGATGAATACCGCGCGCCGGAGCAGGTGCTGCAGCTTATCGGACATCTGAAAACGCGCGCGGCGCTGCTGGACTACACGGCGGAAAAACCGCTGCGGATCATGGAAGTGTGCGGCGGACACACGCACGCCATTTTCAAATTTGGCCTCGACCAGCTGCTGCCGGACAACATCGAGTTTATCCACGGCCCCGGCTGCCCGGTCTGCGTTCTGCCGATGGGGCGCATCGACAGCTGCATCGAGATTGCCAGCCGGCCCGACGTCATTTTCTGCACCTTTGGCGATGCGATGCGCGTGCCGGGGAAAAACGGCTCGCTGCTGCAGGCAAAAGCGCGCGGGGCCGACATCCGGATCGTCTATTCGCCGATGGATGCCCTGATGCTGGCAGCGGATAACCCCGCGCGCAAGGTGGTGTTTTTTGGCCTGGGGTTTGAAACCACCATGCCCGCCACCGCCATCACGCTGCAGCAGGCGAAAGCGCGAGGTGTAGATAACTTTTTCTTCTTCTGCCAGCACATTACGCTCATCCCCACGCTGCACAGCCTGCTGGAAGAGCCGGGAAACGGAATTGACGCCTTTCTGGCACCGGGGCATGTCAGCATGGTGATTGGCACAGACGCCTACGGTTTTATCGCTGAACAGTACAATCGTCCGTTAGTGGTCGCTGGTTTCGAACCACTTGATCTACTGCAAGGTGTCGCCATGCTGGTTGAGCAGAAAATAGCGGCCCTGAGTGCAGTGGAAAACCAGTACCGCCGCGTGGTGCCGGATGCAGGCAATGAACGGGCCCAGCAGGCGATAGCCGACGTGTTTTGCGTCGAAGGCGACAGCGAATGGCGTGGGCTGGGGCTGATTGCCGAATCCGGCGTGCGCCTGACCTCGGCCTATCACGAATTTGACGCCGAAGCGCATTTCCGCCCGCAGCCGCAGCAGGTTTGCGACGATCCGCGTGCCCGCTGCGGCGAGGTGCTCACCGGTAAATGCAAGCCTCATCATTGCCCGCTATACGGCAACACCTGTAACCCGCAAACGGCGTTTGGCGCGCTGATGGTCTCTTCCGAAGGGGCGTGTGCCGCGTGGTATCAGTATCGCAACCAGGAGAGTGAAGCATGAACACGGTTGAAATGGCGCACGGCAGCGGCGGACAAGCGATGCAGCAGCTGATTAACCGGCTGTTTATGGAAGCCTTCAACAACCCCTGGCTCGCCGAGCAGGAAGACCAGGCGCGCATTGATCTCGCGACCCTCACCGCCCAGGGTGACAGGCTGGCCTTCTCCACGGACAGCTACGTGATTGACCCGCTGTTCTTCCCGGGCGGCGATATCGGCAAGCTCGCCGTCTGCGGCACGGCGAACGACGTCGCCGTCAGCGGCGCCATTCCGCGCTACCTCTCCTGCGGGTTTATTCTTGAAGAGGGGTTACCGATGGAGACGCTCACCGCGGTGGTCAACAGCATGGCGCAGACCGCGCGCGAGGCGGGGATTGCTATCGTCACCGGCGATACCAAAGTGGTACAGCGCGGCGCGGCCGACAAGCTGTTCATCAACACCGCCGGCATGGGGGCAATCCCCGCCGATATTCACTGGGGCGCGCAGCGCCTCGGCGTGGGCGACGTGCTTATCGTGACCGGAACGCTGGGCTGCCACGGGGCGACCATCCTGAACCTGCGCGAAGGCCTGGGGCTGGACGGGGAACTGCGCAGCGACTGCGCGGTGCTCACCCCGCTGATTCAGACGCTGCGCGCAATCCCCGGCGTGAAGGCCCTGCGGGACGCGACGCGAGGCGGCGTAAACGCCGTGGTCCATGAGTTTGCGGCAAGCTGCGGGTGTGGGATTGAGCTCACCGAACGCGGCCTGCCCGTTAAGCCCGCCGTTCGCGGGCTTTGCGAACTGCTGGGGCTTGACCCGCTCAACTTTGCCAACGAAGGCAAGCTGGTAGTGGGCGTTGAACGCGCCGCGGCACAGGCCGTGCTTGAACAGCTGCGGGCGCACCCGTCAGGACGCGAGGCGGCGATAATTGGTGAAGTGGTTGAGCGCAAAGGGGTGCGCCTGACCGGGCTTTACGGCGTGAAACGCACGCTGGATCTGCCGCACGCGGAACCCTTACCCCGTATTTGCTAGAACCGCGCCAAAAGCGGTCAGCACTGAACGTCTCTTTTTGCCAGTTTCTATTGGAAAGCAATATGCCGTATACACCGATGAGCGATCTTGGACAGCAGGGCCTGTTTGACATCACGCGCACACTTTTACAGCAGCCCGATCTCGGCGCGCTGAGCGATGCCCTGACGCGGCTGGTCAGGCAGTCGGCGCTGGCCGACAGCGCCGCGATTGTGCTCTGGCATAGCGGAACGCATCGCGCGAGCTACTACTCAACGCGCGATAATGGCAAAACGTTTGAATACGAAGACGAAACGTATCTGGCGCATGGCCCGGTGCGCCGCATTCTCTCTCGGCCTGAAGTGCTGCACTGCAATTTTGAGGAGTTCCGGCAGGCGTGGCCGAGGCTTGCGGAGAGCAACCTTTATCAGCCCTTCGGGCATTACTGCATGTTGCCGCTGGCGGCAGAGGGCCAGATTTTTGGCGGCTGCGAGTTTATCCGCACCACCGACCAGCCGTGGCGCGAGGCGGAGTACGAACGCCTGCACACCTTTACCCAGATTGTGGCCGTCGTCGCGGAGCAGATCCAAAGCCGCGTCACCAATAACGTCGATTACGACCTGCTGAGCCGCGAGCGCGACAACTTCCGCATTCTGGTCGCCATCACCAACGCCGTACTGTCACGGCTCGACATGGACGAGCTGGTCAGCGAAGTCTCAAAAGAGATCCACCACTATTTTAAAATCGACGCTATCAGCATCGCGCTGCGCGGCCATCGCAAGGGCAAGCTCAACATCTACTCCACCCACTATCTTGATGAGGCCAACCCTGCCCATGAGCAGAGTGAAGTGGATGAAGCGGGCACCCTTTCTGAGCGAGTCTTCAAAAGCAAAGAGATCCTCCTGCTCAACCTGAACGAGCAGGACCCGGTCGCGCCGTACGAGCGGATGCTGTTCAACACCTGGGGCAATAAAATCCAGACCCTGTGCCTGCTGCCCCTCATGTCCGGAGACACCATGCTCGGCGTGCTGAAGCTGGCGCAGTGTGAGGAGGGCGTGTTCACCACCGCCAACCTGAAGCTGCTGCGCCAGATCGCCGAGCGTATTTCCATCGCCCTGGATAACGCCCTCGCCTATCAGGAAATACATCGTCTGAAAGAGCGGCTGGTGGATGAGAACCTGGCCCTGACCGAGCAGCTCAACAACGTGGACAGCGAGTTTGGTGAAATCATCGGGCGCAGCGATGCTATGTACAGCGTGCTCAAGCAGGTTGAGATGGTGGCGCAAAGCGACAGCACGGTGCTCATTCTTGGCGAAACCGGCACGGGTAAAGAGCTGATTGCCCGCGCCATCCACAACCTGAGCAACCGCAACAGCCGCAGGATGGTGAAGATGAACTGCGCCGCGATGCCAGCGGGACTGCTGGAAAGCGACCTGTTCGGCCACGAGCGCGGCGCGTTTACCGGGGCCAGCAGCCAGCGTCTGGGCCGTTTTGAGCTGGCGGACAAGAGCTCGCTGTTCCTCGACGAAGTGGGCGATATGCCGCTGGAGCTACAGCCGAAACTGCTGCGCGTCCTGCAGGAGCAGGAGTTTGAGCGCCTGGGCAGCAACAAGCTTATCCAGACCGACGTGCGGCTGATTGCCGCCACCAACCGCGACCTGAAAAAAATGGTCGCCGACCGCGAGTTTCGCAGCGATCTCTACTATCGCCTGAACGTGTTCCCGATCTTCCTGCCTCCGCTGCGCGAACGCCCGGAAGATATTCCCCTGCTGGTCAAAGCGTTTACCGCGAAGATTGCGCGCCGGATGGGGCGCAATATCGACAGTATTCCTGCCGAGACGTTACGCACCCTTTCATCGATGGAATGGCCCGGCAACGTACGCGAGCTGGAAAACGTCATTGAGCGCGCGGTGCTGCTGACGCGCGGTAATGTGCTGCAGCTCTCCCTGCCTGAGGTTACGCTTCCAGACGCGATCGCGCCCGCTGCCGAGACAGCGAAAGAGGGAGAAGATGAATATCAGCTTATTATGCGCGTGCTGAAAGAGACCAACGGCGTGGTTGCCGGGCCAAAAGGTGCCGCCCAGCGCCTGGGGTTAAAACGCACCACCCTGCTGTCGCGCATGAAGCGTCTCGGAATTGATAAAGAGAGCCTGGCTTAAGTCCGCATTCCGGCGGTGTTTTCTGACACCGCCTTTCGTTACCCTGCGCAATTGTCCCACATTGACACCAAATCGTTTCCTCTGTATAAAATTCCGCCTTAATAATGAGTTTCATTTGCAACAACAATAATATTAATGAAGGGTAGCGTTTAATGAAAAAGGTCATCTGCGCGTTAGGCATGGCGATTGCGTCGGTCGGTTCTGCTCTGGCAACCACATATCCCCTGACGATTGAAAACTGTGGCTATAAAGAGACGTTCACCAAAGCGCCGGAACGCGTCGTGGCCCTGGGTCAGAACACCGTCGAAATTTTGCTCCTGCTGGGCCTGGAAGATAAGGTGAAGGCCAGCGCCTTCTGGCCGACCAAAGTGCTGCCGCAGCTGGCGGAACAGAATGCAAAAATCAAAACCCTGACGGTAGAAATTCCGACGCTGGAATCCATCCTGTCGCAAAACCCTGATTTTGTTCCTGCCCAGCTTCCTCTGCTGCTCGGGCCGGAGAGTAAGGTCGCAAAGCGTGAAGATCTGGCCACCGTCGGCGTGAACAGCTATTTATCACCGGGTATGTGCGCGACCAAAAAGGCCGCCGGCGATATGTACGGCAGCCGCCAGACGCTGTGGGATATGACCTATCTTTATAAAGAGATTGAGGATTTCGCTAAAATTTTCAACGTTGAAGATCGCGGCCAGGCCGTCATTGCGGATTTCAAAAAACGCGAGGCCGACCTGCGCAAGGAATTCAGCAAGAATAAAAAAGACCTGTCGTTTGTCTTCTGGTTCTCCAGCTCATCCCCTTCTGCGGACGCCTACGTCGGCGGTAAAAACAGCGCCTCAGGGTTTATCGCTGACGTGCTGGGCGGACACAACGCCATCACTTCTGAGACAGAATGGCCAACCGTCGGCTGGGAAAGCATTATTGCCGCAAATCCGGATGTCATCGTGGTGTCCAGCCTCGACCGCAACCGCTGGGCGCTGGATAACGCGGAAGAAAAAATCAAATTCCTGAAGAGCGATCCGGCGGTAAGCCAGCTGGACGCGGTGAAAAAAGGCCATATCGTGGTGATGGACGGCCAGGCGATGAACCCGACGATCCGCACGATTTACGGCGCTGAGCAGGTCGGCGAACAGCTCAGAAAACTGGGGCTGAACTGATGACATCCGCCGTTCTTCAGGCCCGACAGAGTCTGGTTCTGACGAGCTCGTGCCTGCTCGCCTTTGTCCTGTTATTTCTGGTTATCGCGCTAAGCGTCAGCGTCGGCGAGCTGTCCATCCCGCTGCAGAACGTCTTTTTTGCCATCAGCAATAAAATGGGGTTCACCGGGGTTCCGCTCAACCGCATATATGAGAGCGTTATCTGGGACTTTCGCCTGAGCCGCGCGCTGGTAGCAGCCTGCTGCGGCGCAGGGCTGGCCATCTGCGGTGCCGTATTGCAGAGCCTGCTGAAGAACGCGCTGGCGGAACCGTACGTGCTTGGCGTGTCCGCAGGCGCCTCGACCGGGGCGGTATCCGTCGTGGTGTTGGGGATCGGCACCGGCGCGGTGTCGCTCTCCGCCGGCGCCTTTGCCGGGGCGTTTGCCGCCTTTGCGTTTGTCGCCTTCCTGACCAACGGGGCTCGCGGGGGCAACGAACGGACTATTCTGGCAGGCGTTGCCGCGTCACAGCTGTTTAACGCCGTTACCGCCTACACCATCAGCACCTCCGCCAGCGCGCAGCAGGCGCGCGACGTGATGTTCTGGCTGCTGGGCAGCTTTAGCGGCGTTCGCTGGCCTGAGTTCCAGCTGGCACTGGTGGTGGTGGTGATTGGGCTAGTCGTTTGCCTCTACTATTCACGGGCGCTGGATGCCTTTACGTTCGGTGATGACGCCGCGGCGTCGCTGGGCATCGCCGTCCCGTGGGTGCGCCTGGCGCTCTTCACCACCACCGCACTGATTACCGCGACCATCGTTAGCATGGCGGGCTCAATCGGCTTTGTGGGGCTGGTGGTGCCGCACGTCATGCGTTTCCTGTTCGGGCCGCTGCACCGTACGCTGCTGATTGCCAGCGCGCTGGCAGGCGCGATACTGATGGTGCTGGCCGATATCGCCTCGCGCATGCTGATTGCCCCGCAAAGCCTGCCCGTTGGCGTAGTCACCGCGCTGGTGGGCGTGCCGTTCTTTGCCGTGATCATCTACCGCTCAAGGAATAAGTGATGAGTATCTGCGCTGAAAATATTACCTGGAAGGTGGGTAAAAAAGTCATCGTTGATGACGTTTCACTGAAGGTGTCACGCGGCGAAACGGTAGGACTGCTTGGCCCTAACGGCTGCGGTAAATCTTCGCTTCTGCGCATTCTGGCTGGTCTGCGCCGCCCGGATGCGGGCTGTGTGACGCTGGACGGCCAGGACATCTCTCGCATTGCCAAAAAGCAGCTTGCCCGCCGGGTCGCCTTCGTTGAACAGCACGGGATGACCGATGCCAATATGCGCGTGCGTGACGTGGTGAAACTCGGGCGTATTCCGCACCACTCCCCTTTTTCCAACTGGAGCACGCACGATGACGAGACCGTCACTGCCGCCCTGCAGCGCGTGGATATGCTGGATAAAAGCGACCAGGGCTGGCTGAGCCTCTCCGGCGGCGAGCGCCAGCGCGTACACATTGCCCGCGCGCTGGCCCAGACCCCGACTGAAATCCTGCTGGATGAACCGACCAACCACCTGGACATTCATCATCAGATGCAGCTGATGCATTTGATCAGCGAATTACCGGTCACCAGCATTGTCGCTATCCACGATCTCAATCACGCCTCGATGTTCTGTGACTCGCTGATTGTGATGCAGAAAGGGCAAATTGTGGCGACGGGAACGCCGCAGGACATTTTATCCGAGTCGCTGCTGTGGGATGTCTTCCGGGTCAAAACCAAAATTGAGATCTCGCCGTTCCATGGCAAAAAGCACATTCACTTTATCGTTTAGGGGCGAGTGAACGACGATGCCCCTTCGCCCTGCCACCACGCTCTGGCCGCCCATTTTACTGGGAAGCCAGTTTGTGTTTAACATTGGCTTTTACGCCGTTGTCCCCTTCCTGGCGATATTCCTGCGCGACGATATGCTGCTCTCCGGCGGGCTTATCGGGCTGATCCTGGGCCTTCGCACGTTCTCCCAGCAGGGGATGTTTATCGTCGGCGGCGCGCTCTCGGACCGGTTTGGCGCGAAAGTCGTTATTCTGAGCGGGTGCATTATTCGCGTCGCGGGCTATCTGCTGCTGGCGTTCGGGCACGCACTCTGGCCCATCATTCTTGGGGCGTGCCTGACCGGTATCGGCGGCGCATTGTTCTCCCCCTCGATTGAGGCACTGCTGGCAAAAGCAGGCACGCAAAGCGAGGCGAGAGGCAAGCGCAGCCGGGCGGAGTGGTTTGCCCTCTTTGCCGTCTGCGGTGAACTCGGCGCGGTGCTGGGCCCGGTTGTCGGTGCCCTGCTGACGGGGCTTGGCTTCCGCCAGGTGGCGCTGGCGGGTGCAGGGATTTTCATTATTGCCTTACTGGTGTTGTACTTCTGTCTTCCGGCTTCCCCCCGCCGTTCACAGACGCTAAACATACAGCCCTGGTGGACGACGTTCCGCCAGCCGCGCTTTGTTGCCTTTATCATCGCCTACAGCTCGTGGCTGTTAAGCTATAACCAGCTCTATCTGGCGCTGCCGGTGGAAATCCAGCGCTCTGGCGGAAACGAGAAAGATCTTGGCCCGCTGTTTATGCTGGCCTCGGTGCTGATCATCACTTTGCAGCTTCCGCTGGCCCGCTTCGCCCGACGCGTGGGGGCGGTGAGAATTCTGCCGGTGGGCTTCTTGCTGCTCTCCGTCGCCTTTGCGAGCGTGGCGATGTTTGCGACGACAGAACCGCCTGAGGGCTGGCTGCGGCTTATGCCGTCGGTATGTTTTGTGACGCTGTTGACGCTGGGACAGATGCTGCTGGTGCCATCGGCAAAAGATCTCATTCCGCGCTTCGCCGAGGAATCAACGCTGGGGGCGCATTACGGCGCACTCTCTACCGCCGGAGGCGTCGCGGTACTGGCCGGAAACTTGCTGTTTGGCAATCTGCTGGATCGCGCGCTGGTGCCCTCAACGCAGGCAATATACCCCTGGCTCCTGCTGGCAATTTTCCCGCTCTTTAGCGCGCTGGCCCTCAACGTGATTTGCCGCCCGCTGAGACGCTGAACCGGTCACTTTTTCGGACGGTACTTCTCCGGCAGTTCCGGCACGGGACGGCGGTCATCAATCAGATGACGAACGGTCAGGATGGGATGGCGCCATAACATACGCGGGCCTGCCCAGCGCATAACCTGCTTCATCTCTTCGCGCCTGGCGGCCTGGTAGCAGTGCACCGGACACTGTTTGCAGGCCGGCTTTTCCTCCCCAAAAACGCATTTATCCAGGCGCTTTTCCGCATACGCCTTGAGCGCCTGATAATGCCCTTCGTCCTGCGAAGCCTGCGGGCACTGCTTTTCATACAACGCGATCATCTTCGCGATGGTCTCTTTTTCTCGTGATATGCGTTTACCAGACATAACGGCTCACCGAATAATAAAGTGCATTAACAATACACCTTTAAGCGCAGAATTTCAGTTATTGCATGCCGTTTTCTGAAGCCTGATTCCAGTTTTAGCCCTGCACCGCCCGACAATCACTGGTATTTTATACAGGCATCAGACATGACCGTTGTCCGTGTTGTCAGGAGACCCTATGCAAGAGAGAGCGAGCAGCAAACCCTATCGCCATTTAAAAGTGGGATATTTTAGAAAGCGCCATGAAGACCGCAATACCAAGATACCGAAGCGTTACAGCGTGCATGCGGCGCTGAGCCTAAAAGGCGACTGGCTTGAACAGGCGGGGTTTACCACCCATTCCCGGGTCAGAGTGGGCGTGGAGCACGGAAAAATCGTCATTGAGCTTATGTCGGAAGACACCTCGTAAAGCAACGACATTTTTCTGCGCCGTACCTTTTTTTCATGCGACAATAGAAGGAACAAACGGCCACTGAGCCGCTCAAAACGGTTTATTTTCAAAGAAATGGACATCATAACTCCATGAGCACAATCGACAATTTCGACGCACATACGCCGATGATGCAGCAGTATCTGAAGCTGAAAGCACAGCATCCTGAAATCCTGCTGTTTTACCGTATGGGCGATTTTTACGAGCTGTTTTATGACGATGCCAAACGCGCATCGCAGCTGCTCGACATCTCGCTGACCAAACGAGGCGCATCGGCAGGCGAGCCCATCCCGATGGCGGGTATCCCGCATCACGCGGTAGAGAATTACCTGGCGAAGCTGGTGAATCAGGGTGAGTCCGTCGCCATCTGCGAACAGATCGGCGATCCGGCGACCTCGAAAGGTCCGGTTGAGCGCAAAGTCGTACGCATCGTCACGCCAGGCACCATCAGCGATGAAGCC
Source organism: Enterobacter sp. AC1 (assembly GCF_050434705.1). Lineage (NCBI taxonomy): Bacteria > Pseudomonadati > Pseudomonadota > Gammaproteobacteria > Enterobacterales > Enterobacteriaceae > Enterobacter > Enterobacter sp. AC1. The sequence goes on from NZ_JBNDIZ010000007.1 coordinate 19,431, forward strand.
CTGCTGCAGGAGCGTCAGGATAACCTGCTGGCCGCGCTGTGGCAGGACGGCAAGGGGTTTGGCTACGCGACGCTGGACATCAGCTCCGGACGTTTTCGTCTGAGTGAACCGGCTGACCGTGAAACAATGGCTGCCGAACTTCAGCGCACCAACCCGGCAGAACTGCTCTATGCCGAAGATTTCGCCGAAATGGCGCTGATTGAAGGTCGTCGCGGGTTGCGCCGTCGTCCGCTGTGGGAATTCGAAATTGATACCGCGCGCCAGCAGCTGAATCTGCAGTTTGGCACCCGCGATCTGATTGGCTTCGGCGTTGAAAATGCCCCGCGCGGGCTGTGTGCGGCAGGTTGCCTCCTGCAGTACGTGAAGGATACCCAGCGCACCGCCCTGCCGCATATCCGCTCTATCACCATGGAGCGCCAGCAGGACAGCATCATCATGGATGCCGCCACGCGCCGTAACCTGGAGATAACCCAGAACCTGGCGGGGGGCGTAGAAAATACGCTCGCGTCGGTCCTCGACAGTACGGTGACGCCGATGGGCAGCCGCATGCTGAAACGCTGGCTGCATATGCCGGTTCGCGATACCGACACGCTTGTTTGCCGCCAGCAGACGATTGCCGCTTTGCAGGATCGCTATACCGATCTGCAGCCCGTCCTGCGCCAGGTGGGCGACATGGAGCGAATCCTGGCCCGTCTGGCTCTGCGAACCGCACGACCTCGCGATCTCGCGCGAATGCGTCATGCATTCCAGCAGCTGCCGGAGCTGCGTGCACAGCTGAGTGACGTTGACAGCGCGCCGGTACAGAAGCTCCGCGAAACTATGGGCGAATTTACCGAGCTTCGCGAGCTGCTTGAACGCGCGATTATCGATGCGCCTCCGGTTCTGGTGCGCGATGGCGGCGTAATTGCCCCGGGCTATAACGAGGAGCTGGACGAGTGGCGCGCGCTGGCCGACGGCGCGACGGACTACCTTGATAAACTGGAAATCCGCGAGCGCGAGCGCCTCGGGCTGGACACTCTGAAGGTGGGCTATAACGCGGTACACGGTTATTACATACAGATCAGCCGCGGGCAGAGCCACCTGGCACCGATTCACTACGTCCGTCGCCAGACGCTGAAAAACGCTGAACGCTATATTATTCCTGAACTGAAAGAGTACGAGGACAAAGTTCTCACCTCGAAAGGCAAAGCGCTGGCGCTGGAAAAACAGCTGTATGAAGAGCTGTTTGACATGCTGATGCCGCATCTTGCCGATCTGCAGCTGAGCGCCAGCGCGCTGGCGGAACTGGACGTGCTGGTGAATCTGGCGGAACGCGCTGAAACGCTGAACTATACCTGTCCGACCTTCACCGACAAGCCCGGCATTCGCATCACTGAAGGCCGTCACCCGGTGGTTGAGCAGGTGCTGAACGAACCGTTCATCGCTAACCCGCTGAGCCTGTCGCCGCAGCGAAGAATGTTGATCATTACCGGTCCGAACATGGGCGGTAAAAGTACCTATATGCGTCAGACGGCGCTGATCGCCCTGCTCGCCTATATCGGCAGCTACGTTCCGGCGCAAAAAGTGGAGATTGGCCCTATCGACCGTATCTTTACCCGCGTCGGGGCAGCGGACGATCTGGCGAGCGGCCGCTCAACCTTCATGGTCGAAATGACCGAAACGGCTAACATTCTGCATAACGCGACGGAGCACAGCCTGGTGCTGATGGACGAAGTCGGACGCGGAACGTCAACCTACGATGGCCTGTCGCTGGCCTGGGCCTGTGCTGAAAGCCTTGCGAATAAAATCAAGGCCATGACGCTGTTCGCTACCCACTATTTCGAGCTGACTCAGCTGCCGGAAAAAATGGAAGGCGTGGCAAACGTCCATCTTGATGCGCTGGAGCACGGCGATACCATCGCCTTCATGCATACGGTGCAGGATGGCGCGGCGAGCAAAAGCTATGGTCTGGCCGTCGCGGCGCTGGCAGGCGTGCCGAAAGAGGTGATCAAGCGCGCGCGTCAGAAACTGCGTGAACTGGAAAGCCTGTCACCAAACGCGGCGGCGACGCAGATTGACGGTACGCAGATGTCGCTGCTGGCACCCGCGGAAGAGACCTCTCCGGCGGTAGAAGCGCTGGAGAACCTCGACCCGGATTCCCTGACGCCGCGACAGGCGCTGGAGTGGATTTATCGGCTGAAGAGTCTGGTTTAGTTTTCTGCGGTCTGTTTTGTCGGGTGGCGGCTTCGCCTTACCCGACCTACAAAACCCGTAGGCCCGGTAAGCGCAGCGCCACCGGGCTTTTTTTAAAGCAGCGGTGGAATGGTCGGCACCTGCGGTGCCTCGTCAATATCCTTCTGCGTCATGCGAAACGCTTCAGGGTAGTGCTCGCGGCTGGTACGGCGCAGCGGCTCGGTATCGCGCCAGGTATACAGACAATGCTGGCACTGATAAACCGTCCAGACCCCTTTCACCGGTGATGTTGCCATCACTTCAATATGCTCATCGGCACAACGTGGACAAATCATCTTTTCCTCCTTATTGACGTGCTGCCAGCATGGCGGTCAGTTTTTCAGCCCAGGCTTTGGTTTCAGGGAGATCCTGTACCGGCTGGCTATAGTGGCCACGGGTGTCCGGCGCGACGGGCGTGGTGGCATCGATAATCAATTTGTCGGTAATGCCCGCCGGGCTGGATCCCGGATCAAGCTCAAGCACCGACATGTTCGGCAGCTGCACCAGATCGCCTGCCGGGTTCACTTTCGATGACAGCGCCCACATCACCTGTGGGAGGTTGAACGGATCGACATCCTCATCCACCATAATCACCATCTTCACGTAGCCCAGACCGTGCGGCGTGGTCATGGCGCGTAAACCGACCGCGCGAGCAAAACCACCGTAACGCTTTTTGGTGGAGATGATCGCCAGCAGACCGTGGGTGTACATCGCGTTCACCGCCTGCACTTCCGGGAATTCTGCTTTCAGCTGCTGGTAAAGCGGCACACAGGTGGCTGGCCCCATCAGATAGTCAATCTCGGTCCATGGCATGCCGAGGTAGAGGGATTCGAAAATCGGTTTGGTGCGGTACGAGACTTTATCAATACGCACGACCGTCATATTACGGCCACCCGAATAGTGACCGGTAAACTCACCGAACGGGCCTTCGATTTCACGCTTACGGCCCTCAATTACCCCTTCCAGGATCACTTCTGAGCCCCACGGCACATCGAAGCCGGTCAACGGCGCGGTCGCAATCGGGTACGGGCTTTCACGCAGCGCACCCGCCATTTCATACTCGGATTGATCGTATTTCAGCGGCGTCGCGCCCATCAGGGTGATGATCGGATCGTTGCCCAGCGTAATCGCAATCGGCAGGTCCTCACCACGCTCTTCCGCTTTGTGCAGATGCAGAGCGATATCGTGCATCGGTACCGGCTGCAGGCCAAGCTTACGCTTGCCCTTCACTTCCATGCGGTAGATCCCGACGTTCTGCTTGCCGAAGTTATCCGGGTCGAGCGGATCGCGCGAGACAACGCACGCTTTGTCGAGATAAAAACCACCGTCCCCGTCGTTCAGGCGAAACAACGGCAGGATGTCGAACAGGTTAATGTCTTCACCGTCCACCGTATTCTGCGCCCATGCAGGGTTGGCCCGGCGCTCCGGCGCGATCGGGAATTTATCCCAGCGGCGAATAAATTCGTCGATCTGCTTTTTCACCGGGGTATTCGCCGGCAGCCCCATCGAAATGGCGTGATTTTGCCAGGAGCCGATGGTGTTCATCACCACGCGCGCATCGGTAAACCCGCGAATGTTATCGAACCACAGCGCCGGTGCGCCGTCGCCTATGCGTCCGGTCGCGTTGGCCGCCGCCGCCAGATCCGGCTCAGCGTTCACTTCTTCCTCAATTTTCAGCAGTTGCCCTTGCTCATCGAGCGCCTGCAGGAAGCTTCTCAAATCATCAAATGCCATCTTTAGTCTCCTGTGAAAAATGTTTCGCCTCGCGCAACCCGTTCCAGCGGCGCGCCTTTTTATGCTCCAGACCAAACTGGTCGAGCACGCGCGTCACGATATGCTGGGTGATGTCATCGGCGGTTTGCGGATGGTTGTAGTACGCAGGCATGGGCGGCACCATCGCCACGCCCATGCGGGAAAGCGCAAGCATGTTCTCCAGATGAATGGTGCTTAGCGGCGTTTCACGGGGAACCAGCACCAGCTTGCGCCCCTCCTTGAGCACCACGTCAGCAGCACGACCCACCAGCCCCTCGGCGTAGCCGGCGCGGATACCCGCCAGCGTTTTCATGCTGCAGGGAATGACGATCATGCCGTCGGTGCGAAACGAACCGGAGGAGATGGTGGCAGCCTGATCGGCCGGACTGTGAACAACGTCAGCCAGGGCAGCAACGTCCTGCGCGGTGTAGGGCGTTTCCAGCTCAATGGTGGTTTTTGCCCACTTCGACATCACCAGGTGGGTCTCCACCTCCGGCATTTCCCGCAGCGCCTGCAGCAGCGCCACGCCCAGCGGAGCGCCCGTCGCCCCGGTCATTCCCACGATCAATCTCATTCAGCACCTCAATCAATTTGTTCGTACACGAACATTATAGATAAACTACTCCCGGAATGTTTTTCTGACAAGATCGTTCGTACACGATCACACTAATAGCTAAAAAATGCCGCGTTAAATTCCGCAGCAATAGCGGCTATCATAGTGGGAGATATTTTCCGTCGGAGTGTTCATGGAACTAAGACAAGAGGCGTTCCACCTGTTACGTCAGCTTTTTCAACAGCATACCGCGCAGTGGCAGCATGCCTTACCGGAACTGACCAAGCCGCAGTACGCGGTTATGCGCTCAGTTGCCGAGCATCCGGGTATTGAACAGGTGGCATTGACCGAAGTGGCGGTCAGCACGAAAGCGACCCTGGCGGAAATGCTGAGCCGCATGGAGGCGCGCGGGCTGGTCAAACGCGAGCACGACCCGGCAGACAAGCGCCGTCGGTTTGTCTTCCTGACGCCAGAAGGTGAAGCCCTGCTTGCAGGCTGTAAGCCGGTGGGCAACGCGGTAGATGAGGCGTTTTTAGGCCGTCTCTCTCAAGCCGAGCGGGAGCAATTCTCTGCCCTCATTAAAAAGATGATGCACGGTTAATTCACGCTGGCGCGCATAAAATCAATAAAGGTGCGCACCTTCGCTGGCACATGCCGGGCATCCGGATAGACCGCATAGATGCCCTGCTGCGCAAAGGTATAGTCCGGTAAAACCGGGACCAGTTTTCCCGCATCCAGCGCATCACGCGCCAGCCATTCCGGCAGTAACGCCACCCCACCTCCCGCAAGCGCAAAGGCCATGAGCGCCTGAGCGCTGTCGGCAAACAAACGCGGTGCTTTTTTAATCTCCAGCGTTTCAGGCCCGCCGCCGGCATCTTTCACCTGCCAGCGCAGCGGAGAAGCAACGCGATCGTGAATAATCCAGTCGGCCTGCGACAGCTGCGCCAGCGATTCGACCGGATGGTTAACGAGCCACTCGGGCGCCGCAACGGGGAGAATGGAAAAGTGCGAAATCAGCGCGGCGTGGTAGCGTGAATCGGCAAGCGTTCCCAGCCGGATGGCCACGTCAAAGCGCTCCGAGATAAGGTCGGCGTGCAGTGACGACGAAACATGACGCACGCGAAGATCCGGGTGCTGCTGGCTAAACCTGGCCAGCAGCGGCACCACGACCTGCGAGCCATACTCGGGCGTGGTCGTGATCCGCAGTTCCCCCGTGAGCCCCGCATGGTTGGCGCGGACATCATCCTGCAACTGTTCTGCGTCCTTCAGAAGTGCGACGCTGCGCTGATGAAACAGCGCGCCCGCCTCGGTTAACGTCAGGCGACGGGTGGATCGCAGCAGCAGGGTGACGCCCAGCTCAGCTTCGAGCTGGCGAATATTGAAGCTGACCACCGCTTTTGTCAGGCCCATTGCATCCGCTGCCGCCGTGAAGCTGCCGGTGTCGGCCACCGCAACAAACATCTGCGTGCGCTGTAAGTTAATCATCATCGCTCTTTTTACCGTCAAAATAATTTTGACAGTATATCGCGCTTTGTCAGGTTTATCCGTGCTTCACTGGCCGATACGATACGCCACCTCACCGGAGGATCTACCATGACGTATCGCAGCAAAGTCGCCGCAGTCTACCTGCTGGGCTTTTTTCTTGATCTGATCAATATGTTCATTGCCAGCGTCGCCTTTCCGGCGATGGCACACGATTTTAACGCCACGCCTTCAGCGCTTGCCTGGGTCAGTAACGGGTACATTGCCGGCCTGACGCTGGTGATCCCGTTCAGCGCCGTGCTGACGCGCCGCATCGGGCCAAAGCGCGTCATCCTGCTCTCGCTTTTTCTGTTCAGCGCAGCCTCTGCGGCGGCAGGCCTGGCTGCAACGCTTGAAAGTCTGATCGCCTGGCGCGTGCTGCAGGGCGTGGGAGGTGGCTTACTGATCCCCGTCGGGCAGGCGCTGACCTGGCAGCAGTTTAAGCCTCACGAACGCGCCCGGCTCTCCTCGGCGGTCATGCTGGTTGCGTTGCTTGCTCCCGCCTGTTCTCCTGCTGTCGGGGGACTGCTGGTACAGACGCTAAGCTGGCGATGGATATTTTTCGCCACGCTCCCGGTGGCTATCGTGACCTTTGCTCTGGCCTGCCTGTGGCTTAAGCACGAAATGCCCGCGATGAATGCGGCCAGACTGCTAAACCTGCCTCTGCTCGCGGACCCGCTTTTGCGTTTTTCCATGCTTGTCTACGTCTGTGTGCCCGGCATGTTTATTGGGGTGAACGTCACGGGGATGTTTTATCTTCAGCACGAGGCGAACATGAGCCCGGCCGTAACGGGAATGCTGATGCTGCCGTGGTCTGTGGCATCGTTTATAGCCATCACGGCGACGGGACGTTATTTTAACCGTATCGGCCCACGACCGCTGATTGTCATCGGCTGCCTGTTGCAGGCGGCGGGTATTCTGCTTTTGATTGACGTCAGCTCGTCAACGCTGCTGCCTGCCGTCGCGTTTACCCTGATGGGCGCGGGAGGAAGCCTGTGCAGCAGCACGGCTCAGAGCAGCGCGTTTCTGACCACGTGCCGGGAAGATATGCCGGATGCCAGCGCCCTGTGGAATCTCAATCGTCAGCTGAGCTTTTTTGCCGGCGCCCTGCTGCTGGCGCAGGCGCTGAACCTGGCGCAAATCTGGCTGCCGCCGCTCGCCGCATGGCACGGGATGTTTATTTTTGCCGCAGGCATTACCTTACTGCCTGTAATGTACGTTTTTCGTCTTAACAATACGCAGGTGCTCACCCAGCTGCGACAGGAGAATTCATGACGCCTTTCGAACACGACATTATCGACCTCCACATTGCGCTTGAGGACTGGTTAGGCAAAGGCGAAGGCGATTACGACGCCCTGCTCGCCCGCTTCAGCCCGGATTTTCTGATGATTCCGCCGGGCGGTGTGCAGGTCGACTATAACGGCCTGGCCAGTTTTCTGGAAAAACAGCGTGGAAGTCGTCCCGGCCTGAAGATCGTCATTGATGAATTAACCACGATCCAGAGCGGCGATCGGGATGCAGTGCTTCACTACCGGGAGACGCAAACCCGGCCGGACCAGCCCGTCAACGTACGCTGGTCAACCGCGGTGCTTAATCAGGAAGGCGACAAAATAACGTGGCGTCTGCTGCACGAAACGGCGCAGCCGTAGCCCAAAAGAAAAAGGCCCGTCTCACGACGGGCCTTTTTTGACGAAAGGTTGCTTATTCGCGGAACAGCGCTTCGATATTCAGACCTTGCCCCTGCAGGATTTCACGCAGGCGGCGCAGACCTTCAACCTGAATCTGACGAACACGTTCACGGGTCAGACCAATTTCGCGGCCGACGTCTTCCAGTGTCGCAGCTTCATACCCCAGTAAACCGAAACGACGCGCCAGCACTTCACGCTGTTTGGCGTTCAGTTCGAACAGCCATTTGACGATGCTCTGTTTCATGTCATCGTCCTGCGTGGTGTCTTCCGGGCCGTTGTCTTTTTCATCGGCCAGGATGTCCAGCAGCGCTTTTTCGGAGTCGCCACCCAGCGGGGTGTCAACGGAGGTAATGCGCTCGTTGAGACGCAGCATACGGCTTACGTCATCAACCGGTTTATCGAGTTGTTCGGCAATTTCTTCTGCGCTTGGCTCGTGGTCCAGTTTATGGGACAACTCGCGCGCGGTACGCAGATACACGTTCAACTCTTTGACGATGTGAATCGGCAGGCGAATCGTACGGGTCTGGTTCATAATAGCCCGTTCGATGGTCTGACGAATCCACCAGGTCGCGTAGGTTGAGAAACGGAACCCGCGTTCCGGGTCAAACTTCTCAACTGCGCGGATGAGACCTAAGTTGCCCTCTTCAATCAGATCCAGCAGAGCCAGACCGCGATTGCCGTAACGGCGGGCAATTTTCACGACCAGTCGCAGGTTACTTTCAATCATGCGACGACGCGAGGCAACATCACCACGCAAAGCACGACGTGCGAAATAGACTTCTTCTTCGGCCGTTAGCAGTGGGGAGTAACCAATCTCCCCAAGGTAAAGCTGAGTCGCGTCCAGTACACGCTGTGTGGCGCCCTGCGATAACAGCTCTTCTTCAGCCAAATCGTTATCACTGGGTTCCTCTTCTACTAAGGCTTTTTCGTCAAAAGCCTCTACTCCGTTCTCATCAAATTCCGCGTCTTCATTTAAATCATGAACTTTCAGCGTATTCTGACTCATAAAGGTGGCTCCTACCCGTGATCCCTGAACGAGACACCCTGGCTGGCATGCCCCGTCAAATTATCGCTGCGGCAAATACTGCAGCGGGTTTACGGATTTCCCCTTGTAACGAATTTCAAAATGCAAGCGTGTAGAACTGGTTCCGGTGCTACCCATGGTAGCGATTTTTTGCCCCGCCTTAACTTCTTGTTGTTCCCGGACCAGCATTGTGTCGTTATGGGCGTAGGCACTCAGGTAATCATCGTTATGTTTGATGATAATAAGATTACCGTAACCGCGCAGAGCGTTACCGGCATACACAACGCGCCCATCTGCGGTCGCGGTGATAGCCTGTCCTTTACTCCCTGCGATATCGATCCCTTTATTTCCCCCTTCGGAGGAAGAGAAGTTTTCGATAACCTTGCCGTCAGTTGGCCAGCGCCACGCAGAGATTAGCGAACTGGATGTCATACTGCTGGCAGTCGGTTCAGTAGAGCTAACCACAGGTGCCGTTACCGGTGCTGTGACAACAGTCGCAGTCCCTTTATTATTCGGCAACATTTTGTTAGCAGTCTGATCACCTGAATCCTCAGAATACGTAATTACAGGTTGTGAAGCAACCACCGTGGTGGATTTTTGTGCAGGCTTCACGCTGTTATTTTGCGCCGTCACGTCGGCCGCTGAAACGGTGTTGCCAGGCGTGAGCGGCGTACCCGTTGCGTTGCCTACCTGAAGCGTTTGCCCGACTTCCAGACCGTACGGGGCCTGGACGTTATTGCGCTGAGCAAGGTCACGGAAATCGTTCCCGGTGATCCACGCAATGTAGAACAGCGTATCGCCGCGCTTCACGGTATAGGTACTGCCACCGGTATAGCTACCTTTCGGAATGTTCCCATACTTACGGTTATAGACTATGCGGCCATTTTGGGTCTGAACAGGTTGTTCGACTGGCTGAACCTGCATTGGCTGTGTAACAGGATGTTGCACAGGCTGAATTTGTGGTGTTTGCTGCGGTGCAGCAGTACCCATTTTAGGCGGCGGCGTGATCAACATTCCGCTGGACGTGTTACCGGAGCCGCTGGTTCCACCGACGGAACTGACGGGCGCAGGCGCATTGTTAGAACTTGTACAGCCTGCCAGCCAGAGCGAAACCAGTGATAATGCCGCAACACGGCTGATGGTGAATTTAGGGCTTCCCGCGCTCATTTATCCCCCAGGAATGTGTTAACTACCAGTGACTTAAAATTTACCGTGATGGTACGAATCTTTCGCGCCACACCATACGCTGAATTTGCCTTAATAACCCTGGATAATTCCGAGTCTCAGGCCAACTCCCCCTTTACCAGAGGCACAAAGCGCACGGCTTCTACGGTGTCGATAATGTACTCGCCGCCGCGCCGACGAACGCGCTTCAAAAGCTGCTGCTCGTCCCCGACAGGCAGAACAAGAATGCCCCCTTCATCCAGCTGCGACAACAGTGCAGCAGGAATTTCAGGCGGGGCCGCCGTCACGATGATAGCGTCAAACGGGGCGCGAGCCTGCCAACCCTGCCATCCATCACCGTGTCGTGTCGAAACATTGTGTAAATCAAGTTGTTTCAGGCGACGACGCGCCTGCCACTGTAAACCTTTAATCCGCTCAACGGAGCAAACGTGATGCACCAGATGCGCCAGGATCGCGGTCTGGTACCCCGAGCCGGTGCCAATCTCCAGCACGCGGGAGTCGGGCGTGAGTTCCAGCAGCTCCGTCATGCGCGCCACCATGTAGGGTTGCGAAATCGTCTGGCCCTGCCCGATGGGCAACGCCACGTTTTCCCACGCTTTGTGTTCAAACGCCTCGTCTACAAATTTCTCACGCGGAACCTGGGCGAGCGCTTCAAGCACGTGCTCGTCGCGGATCCCCTGCGCGCGGAGTTGTTCCAGAAGAGTTTGTACACGTTTGTTTACCATTGCGCGTTCACTCCTGCGCGATCCAGCCAGCCCGACACCACATCATGCGCGCTATACGCGGTTAAATCTACGTGCAGCGGGGTAACCGATACATAGCCTTCATCCACGGCGGCAAAGTCGGTATCCGGACCCGCGTCGCACTTATCGCCAGGAGGGCCAATCCAGTAAAGCGTATTGCCGCGAGGATCCTGCTGCGGGATCACCTGATCGGCCGGATGCCGGCTCCCGCAACGGGTGACGCGAATGCCTTTAATGTCACTCAGGGGCAGATCCGGCACGTTGATGTTAAGGATACGCCCGGTGCGCAGCGGCTCGCGGCTAAGCGCCCGCAGAATCGAACACGTCACCGCTGCGGCGGTGTCGTAGTGTGTGTGGCCGTTTAACGAGACCGCCAGCGCCGGAAACCCGAGATGGCGCCCTTCCATTGCGGCCGCCACGGTGCCGGAGTAAATCACGTCATCGCCGAGGTTGGGCCCGGCGTTAATACCGGAAACGACGATATCCGGACGCGGTCGCATCAGCGCGTTCACGCCCAGAAAAACGCAGTCGGTTGGCGTGCCCATCTGCACGGCAATATCGCCATTTTCAAAGGTAAAGGTGCGAAGCGACGACTCCAGCGTCAGCGAGTTAGACGCTCCACTGCGGTTACGATCGGGAGCCACGACCTGCACATCCGCGAATTCGCGAAGGTGTTTCGCCAGCGTCTGAATGCCTGGCGCGTGGATCCCGTCATCGTTACTCAGCAATATTCGCATAATCACCCGAGGTGTTGATAAGTTCCCTGACAACACTGGTGGCAAAGCTACCTGCCGGCAGCCAGAAGCGTAACTCAACGGTCACGTCATCCCACCAGTTCCAGCTTAACTGCTGCGGATAGAGCAGCATCGCGCGGCGTGCTGCTTCGACTTTTTCCCGCACCAGCAAGGATTGTAATGCCTGCGCATCCGCGACGGCAGACTGCTCAGCAGCCAGGGCTTCGCCCTGGGTTCCCCAGTCGCCCGTACCGGGCAACGCGGCGGTAATCATCAGCGCTTTTGCGTCCACGCGCGACTGAACATCGGCCATCTCTTCGGCCGTTGCCACAAACCAGCTTCCGCGTCCCGCTAATTGTAGCGCATCGCCAACAACAACTTGATTCGCGTCCGGTTTTTTCAGCCTTTCGCTCACAATCTGATTAAACAACGCACTGCGGGCCGCCGACAACCAAAAACTGCGTTTATTCCTGTCGCGAACCGGCGCATCGCTTTGCGCCCAGCGCAGCGCACCCTGCAGGTTGCTGCCGCCGATGCCAAAGCGCTGCGCGCCAAAGTAGTTCGGCACGCCCTGCGCGCTGATGGCACTCAGGCGCTTCTCGACGTCATCGCGGTCGGTCACTTCACGCAGCACCAGCGTAAAGTCGTTCCCTTTCAACGCGCCGAGACGCAGCTTGCGCTTGTGGCGGGCAAACTCCAGTACCTTACAGCCTTCAAGCTCAAATTTACTTAAATCAGGCATCGTATTGCCCGGAACGCGCGCGCAGAGCCACTGTTCAGTGACGGCGTGTTTATCCTTCTGCCCGGCAAAGCTGACTTCGCGAGCGTGAATTTTGAGGAATTTTGCCAGCGCATCGGCCACGAAACGGGTATTGCAGCCATTTTTCAGAATACGCACCAGGATATGTTCGCCTTCGCCATCCGGCTCAAAGCCCAGATCCTCCACCACGAGGAAGTCTTCAGGGCTGGCTTTCAGCACCCCGTTCCCCTGTGGTTTACCGTGCAGGTATGTCAGGTTGTCGAAATCTGTCATTTGCTCGCCTTCACCAGCAGCGCCACGGCTTCACAGGCAATCCCTTCGCCGCGGCCGGTAAAGCCCAGCTTCTCGGTGGTCGTCGCTTTAACGTTGACGTCGTCCATATGGCAGCCCAAATCTTCCGCAATAAACACGCGCATCTGCGGAATATGCGGCAGCATTTTCGGCGCCTGGGCGATGATCGTCACGTCGACGTTGCCGAGGGTGTAGCCCTTAGCCTGAATGCGGCGCCACGCTTCGCGCAGCAGCTCGCGGCTGTCAGCGCCTTTAAACGCCGGGTCGGTGTCCGGGAACAGCTTGCCGATGTCCCCCAGCGCGGCCGCGCCGAGCAGCGCGTCGGTCAGGGCATGCAGCGCCACGTCACCATCAGAATGGGCCAGCAGTCCTTTTTCATAAGGAATGCGCACGCCGCCAATGATAATTGGGCCTTCTCCGCCAAAGGCGTGTACATCAAAACCGTGTCCAATTCGCATTATGCCTTCTCCTGATGGGTCGAACGGGTAAGATAGAATTCCGCGAGCTGCAAATCCTCGGGACGCGTCACTTTAATATTATCAGCACGCCCTTCAACAAGCGCTGGGTGGAAACCGCAATACTCCAGCGCAGAGGCCTCGTCCGTAATGGTCGCCCCTTCAGTCAGGGCACGCGTTAAGCAGTCGTGGAGTAATTCGCGAGGGAAAAACTGTGGCGTCAGCGCGTGCCATAAATCGACGCGCTCAACGGTGTGGGCGATAGCCCGCTTGCCCGGCTCGGCACGCTTCATGGTGTCGCGCACCGGGGCGGCGAGAATGCCGCCCACGTTACTGGTTTCACTCAGCGCCAGCAGGCGCGCCAGATCGTCCTGGTGCAGGCACGGTCGCGCCGCGTCATGCACCAGCACCCACTGCGCGTTTCCGGCAGCCTGAATGCCCGCCAGCACGGAATCGGCGCGCTCGGCACCGCCGTCGACAACGGTAATCTGCGGGTGATTTGCCAACGGTAGCTGCGCGAAGCGCGCATCGCCCGGGCTGATGGCGATGACCACGTGCGTCACCCTGGGGTGCGCCAGCAGCGCCGCCACGGCGTGCTCGAGGATCGTTTTATCGCCAATAGAGAGGTACTGCTTGGGACATTCTGTTTGCATGCGCCGGCCAAAACCTGCGGCCGGCACCACGGCACATACGTCCGAAAAAGTTGCTGCCATGTCGTAATCCTGGGCCTGATTATCGATTGTTCTGTGCTGAGCCCTGATTGCGTTTAGACGCATCCGGAACCAGACGATAAAAGGTTTCGCCCGGCTTAGTCATACTGAGTTCATTGCGTGCGCGTTCCTCAATCGCCTCTTGCCCGCCATTGAGGTCATCAATTTCAGCAAAGAGTTGATCGTTTCGCGCCTTAAGTTTGGCGTTTGTTGCCTGCTGAGCCGCGACGTCATCGCTCACCCGGCTATAGTCGTGCAGTCCGTTCTTACCGAACCACAGCGAGTATTGCAGCCAGATTAGCAAAGCCAGCAACAGCAGCGTTAGTTTACCCATCCTGCCCCCTGAAAAACGGCATCATCATCCCAAGACTTCCCCAGAGCACTACGCCGGGGTAACAGAGATGCCGCAACATCGCGGGCAAATGTACCACATTTTTTCCGCAGAATCGTCCTGCACAATATCGTCACACAGTTGGTTACGGTTTGAATTATGGCTGAAGTTAGCCCATGAGCCACAAAAATAACAGACCAAACATCAGGACCACCGTCACAATCGTGATCGCGGTACTGTACAGAAGCCTGCCGTTGAGCAGCGAGTGCAGCGCAATGCCAACGACAACCGCCACGGGCATCAGCGCCAGGAAGAAAGGCCAGGTGTAGAGAAAGAAGAACAGCGTGTTACCGCCGTAGATGAGAAACGGGATGCCAAGCGCCAGCAACCATGAGACGAAGCCAATGATGGCCCCAGGAAATGACCAGGTCGTTTCGTCGTCGGTTGCGAGCGGCTCCGACCCGGTGGTGATAATATAATTTTCACTGTTGCGCATAGCTAATCCTGTGACCGTGACTCATCGTTCGGGAAGACAGCTCCCGAACGATACCGTCTCAGGATCTGATAATATCGTCCCGTCTGAGCAGGTCTAATAATTGGCTTACTAAATTTGTTACCAATTGTTGACCCTCCAGGTGAATTTCAGGCGATTCAGGCGCTTCGTATACCGCGTCAATTCCGGTGAAGTTGCGCAGTTCACCGGCACGGGCTTTTTTGTACAGCCCTTTCGGATCGCGGGCTTCGCAAACTTCCAGCGGGGTGTCGACAAACACTTCGATAAAGCGATCCTGACCCACGCGCTCGCGCACCATCTGGCGCTCGGCGCGGTGCGGAGAGATAAACGCGGTCAATACCACCAGCCCGGCGTCGGCCATCAGGCTGGCCACTTCGCCCACCCGGCGGATGTTCTCTTTACGATCGTCATCGCTGAATCCTAAATCGCTGCACAGGCCGTGGCGCACGTTGTCGCCGTCCAGCAGGTACGTGCTTACGCCCTGCTGATGCAACGCCTCTTCCAGCGCGCCTGCAACCGTCGATTTACCCGAGCCGGAGAGCCCGGTAAACCACAGCACAACCCCACGGTGACCGTGGAGCTGCTCGCGCTGGGCGACGGTCACCGGATGAGGATGCCAGACGACGTTCTCATCATGGGCAGCCATTACTTGCCTCCCAGCAGATCGCGCGCGCCCCAGTGCGGGAAGTGCTTACGCACCAGCGCGTTCAGTTCCAGCTCGAAAGCGCTGAATTCAGATGCCACGCTCACCTGCTCGTTTGGCTCGCGCACCATTCCTGCGCCGACGGTGACATTCGTCAGGCGGTCGATAAAGATAAGCCCCCCCGTCACCGGGTTCTGCTGATACGGATCCAGCACCAGCGGTTCGTCGAAGGTCAGATCGACCAGACCAATGCCGTTCAGCGGCAGCTCGGTGACCTCGCGCTGGGTCAGGTTGTTGATGTCCACCTGGAACTGAATACCGTCCACGCGGGCGCGGGTTTTCTTGCCGGCAATTTTGATGTCGTAGCTCTGGCCCGCGGTCAGCGGCTGCTCCGCCATCCATACCACGTCCACGGACGCCCCCTGCACCGCCGCCAGCGTTTCCTGAGCGTCCACCAGCAGGTCGCCCCGGCTGATATCAATCTCGTCTTTCAGCACCAGCGTTACTGCTTCACCGGCGCCCGCTTCCTGCAGGTCACCGTCGAAGGTGACGATGCGGGCGATGGTCGATTCCACGCCGGATGGCAGCACCTTAACGCGCTGGCCGACCTTCACGAAACCTGACGCGAGGGTGCCGGAGAAGCCGCGGAAATCGAGGTTAGGACGGTTCACGTACTGTACCGGGAAGCGCATTGGCTGGGTGTCGACCACGCGCTGAATTTCAACGGTTTCCAGCACTTCCAGCAGCGTCGGGCCGCTGTACCACGGCATGTTCGCGCTCTGGGAGGCAACGTTATCCCCTTCCAGCGCCGAGAGCGGTACAAAGCGAATATCCAGGTTGCCCGGCAGCTGTTCGGCAAAGGTCAGGTAGCTCTGGCGGATCTCCTCGAACTTCTCTTCGCTGAAGTTCACCAGATCCATCTTGTTGACCGCCACCACCAGGTGTTTGATCCCCAGCAGCGTGGAGATAAAGCTGTGGCGACGGGTCTGATCCAGCACGCCTTTACGGGCGTCGATCAGCAGGATTGCCAGGTCGCAGGTCGACGCACCGGTCGCCATATTACGGGTGTACTGCTCGTGCCCCGGGGTGTCGGCGATAATAAATTTGCGCTTCTCGGTTGAGAAGTAGCGGTAAGCCACGTCGATGGTGATGCCCTGCTCGCGCTCCGCCTGCAGGCCATCCACCAGCAGCGCCAGATCCAGCTTTTCACCCTGGGTACCGTGACGTTTACTGTCGTTGTGCAGGGAAGAGAGCTGATCTTCGTAAATCTGGCGCGTATCGTGCAGCAGGCGGCCAATCAGGGTGCTTTTCCCGTCATCCACGCTGCCGCAGGTCAGAAAACGCAGCAGACTTTTATGTTGTTGCGCGTGCAGATACGCTTCCACGCCGCCTTCGTTGGCAATTTGTTGAGCAATAGTGGTGTTCATGGCGGCTCCTTAGAAATAACCCTGACGTTTCTTCAGCTCCATGGAGCCTGCCTGGTCGCGGTCAATCACGCGCCCCTGTCGCTCGCTGGTGGTCGACACCAGCATCTCTTCGATGATCTCCGGCAGCGTCTGCGCGCTGGATTCCACCGCGCCGGTCAGCGGCCAGCAGCCGAGGGTACGGAAGCGCACCATCTGTTGTTTGATCACTTCACCCGGCTGCAGGTCGATGCGATCGTCATCAATCATCATCAGCATGCCGTCGCGCTCCAGCACCGGACGCTCGGCGGCCAGATACAGCGGAACGATCTCGATGTTTTCCAGATAGATGTACTGCCAGATATCCAGCTCGGTCCAGTTAGAGAGCGGGAAGACGCGAATGCTTTCGCCTTTGTTGATCTGGCCGTTGTAGTTGTGCCACAGCTCCGGGCGCTGATTTTTTGGGTCCCAGCGGTGGAAGCGGTCGCGGAAGGAGTAGATACGCTCCTTGGCGCGGGACTTCTCTTCGTCACGGCGCGCGCCGCCGAAGGCCGCATCAAAACCGTATTTATTCAGCGCCTGCTTCAGCCCTTCGGTTTTCATGATATCGGTGTGCTTGGCGCTGCCGTGCACGAACGGGTTAATGCCCATCGCCACCCCTTCCGGGTTTTTATGCACCAGCAGCTCGCAGCCGTAGGCTTTCGCGGTACGGTCGCGGAACTCGTACATTTCGCGGAATTTCCAGCCGGTATCCACGTGCAGCAGCGGGAACGGCAGCGTACCTGGATAAAACGCTTTACGCGCCAGATGCAGCATGACGCTGGAATCTTTACCGATGGAGTACATCATCACCGGGTTAGAAAACTCGGCGGCCACTTCGCGGATAATATGGATACTTTCCGCTTCGAGCTGCCGCAGGTGTGTAAGACGTTTTTGGTCCATAACCGTTCCTTAAGCCAAATTTATGACAGAAGCGCCAAAGCCTTCTGTGTCGGTTGTGTGCTGAAACCAGGCGAGCGTGCTGTGCAGCTGCACCACTTCCCCCACCACGATCAGGGCGGGCATCGGGGCGTCTTTCGCCAGGGTTGCAAGATCGTCAAGCGTGCTGATAGCAACGTGCTGATCGACACGCGTACCGCGAGAAATAACGGCAACGGGCGTCGTCGCAGCGCGGCCGTGCTGAATAAGCTGTTCGCTGATGTCCGCCGCCTTCATCGTGCCCATGTAGATAGCCAGCGTCTGTCGGCTCTGGGCGAGGTGCGACCAGTCAAACGGCGTGCTGTCCGCCTTGTAGTGGCCGGTCACAAAGGTCACGCTCTGGGCATAATCGCGATGGGTCAGCGGAATACCGGCGTAGGCCGTTACCGCCGAGGCCGCCGTGATGCCGGGCACCACCTGGAAAGGCACCCCGGCTTCCGCTGCCGCCTGCAGCTCTTCGCCGCCGCGGCCAAAAATAAACGGATCGCCCCCTTTCAGGCGCACCACGGTTTTTCCGGCTTTTGCGGCGTCAATCAGCATCTGGTTGGTGTCGTGCTGCGGGACGGAGTGCTCGCCCGCCCGCTTGCCGACGCAGATTTGCTCCGCGTCGCGACGGATAAGCTCGCGCACGCCGTCGGTAACCAGATGGTCATAGAACACCACGTCCGCGTCCTGCAGCACCTGCAGGCCGCGCAGCGTCAGGAGTCCGGCATCGCCTGGCCCTGCCCCCACCAGGATGATCTCCCCGCCCGTACTGCCGGGGTTATCCAGTTCGTCTTCGAGGATTTTTTGCGCCGCCGTCTCGTTACCGGCATGCATCAGGCTGGCAAAGCGGCCGCGAAACACGCGCTCCCAGAAGCGACGGCGTTCCGTCACGCTGGTCAGGCGGGTTTTCAGATGGTTGCGCCAGTAGCTGGCCTTCTCCGCCATACGCCCGAGGCTGGTCGGCAGCAGCGCTTCAATTTTTTCACGCAGCACGCGCGCCAGCACCGGTGCGGTGCCGCCGGAAGAGATGGCGACCAGCAGCGGAGAGCGATCGACGATCGACGGGAAGATAAACGAGCACAAAGGCTGGTCG
Organism: Enterobacter sp. AC1; assembly: GCF_050434705.1. Classification (NCBI taxonomy): domain Bacteria; kingdom Pseudomonadati; phylum Pseudomonadota; class Gammaproteobacteria; order Enterobacterales; family Enterobacteriaceae; genus Enterobacter; species Enterobacter sp. AC1. The sequence continues at coordinate 38,005 of NZ_JBNDIZ010000007.1, forward strand.
TCGACCACGTTCACCAGACGGTAACGCGCCTGAGCAGCGTCGGAGACGCGTCGGTTCAGCTCGCGATCCTCCGTCGCCGCAATCACCAGCACCACGCTGTCGATTTGTGACTCGTCGAAATCCGCCGCTGCGACGACCTGCACCCGCGCGCCCGCGCGCTGCAAAAACGCGATTTTGCGATCGGCAATCTCACCCGTACCAACAACCAGCACCGGTTTCTCTTTAATCGCGGCAAATAAGGGCAGATAGTCCACAAGCAACAACTCACTAACAACGAGGAATAGAGGGACTATAGGGGGCGGCTTAGAGCGAATGAAATTACGAATTGGAATGAGTAGTTACTCAATGGAATAACGCGATGAAAAAGCAAATATCAAAAAGTGCTTAACACGCGAAATTTCGGGCATTTAAGAGCAATTCAAATTGTGTAAGGACGATCACAGTTTCATACTAGACGGGTCAAAATTTTGCTCTGTTTTTAAGGACTCACTATGTTTTCCGCAACGCGCCACCGTATTGCTGCCCTGGCGCTCGGCGTTTGCTTTATCCTTCCGGCTCAGGCAAAAAATCAACCGTATGGTGAAATCGCCAATATGCAGGCGCGGCACATTGCCACCGTCTTCCCAGGACGCATGACCGGCTCACCGGCGGAAATGCTCTCCGCTGACTATATTCGCCAGCAGTTTGCCGATATGGGTTACCAGAGCGATATCCGATCGTTTCACAGCCGCTACGTTTATACCTCCAGAAATAAAACCAAAAACTGGCATAACGTGACCGGCAGTACGGTTATCGCAGCACATGAAGGTAGCGCAAACGAGCAAATTATTATTATGGCTCACCTCGATACCTACGCGCCGATGAGCGACGCCGATACGGATAACAACCTCGGCGGTCTGACGCTGCAGGGCATGGACGATAACGCGGCAGGCCTGGGCGTGATGCTCGAACTGGCCGAGCGGATGAAGAATATTCCCACCCAGTATGGCATTCGTTTCGTTGCCACCAGCGGTGAAGAAGAGGGCAAACTTGGCGCGGAGAATCTCCTGAAGCGCATGAGCGCTGAAGAGAAGAAAAATACGCTGCTGGTGATCAACCTCGATAACCTGATCGTCGGCGATAAGCTTTATTTCAACAGCGGGCAGAGTACGCCGGGTACCGTGCGGAAACTAACGCGCGACCGGGCACTGGCGATTGCCCGTAGCCACGGGGTTTATGCCACCAGCAACCCTGGCGGTAATCCGGGCTATCCGCGCGGAACAGGCTGCTGCAACGATGGGGAAGTGTTCGATAAGGCGGGCATTCCGGTGCTGTACGTGGAAGCAACAAACTGGGCACTGGGCAAGAAAGATGGCTATCAGCAGCGGGCAAAATCGAAAGCCTTCCCGAACGGGACAAGCTGGCATAACGTAATGCTGGATAATCAGCAGCACATTGACAGCGCCCTGCCGCAGCGCATTGAACACCGCAGCCGGGATGTGGTGAAAGTGATGCTGCCGCTGGTGAAAGAGCTGGCGAAAGCGGGGAAAGCCTGAGGTTTTGAACGCCGTGCGGCCTGATGCCCTCACCCCAACCCTCTCCCACAGGGAGAGGGAGTTAATGAAATTACCCTTCGTGCAACCCGCACTCGCGCTTCAGCCCAAAGAATCGCGTCTCTTCTTCCGCCATTCCCGGTTCCCATTTGCGCGTGGTGTGGGTATCCCCCACTGACAGGTAGCCCTGATCCCACAGCGGATGGTACTTCAGCCCGTGTTTTTGCAGATACTGGTACACCGTCCGGTTATCCCAGTCGATAATGGGCAGCACTTTAAAGACCCCGCGCTGAACTGCCAGCACCGGCAGCGTGGCGCGGCTGCCGGACTGCTCGCGGCGCAGTCCCGCGAACCACGTCTGCGCATTAAGCTCTTTCAGCGCCCGGTTCATCGGCTCAACTTTGTTGATCTCATTGTATTTTTCAATGCCCTCAACGCCCTGCTCCCACAGCTTGCCGTAGCGCGCCTCCTGCCAGGCCGCGCTTTCAGTGGCGCGGTAGACCTTCAGGTTCAGCCTGAGCTTGTCCGTCAGCTCGTCAATAAACTGGTAGGTTTCCGGGAACAGGTAGCCGGTATCGGTGAGGATCACCGGAATATCCGGACGGATCTGATTCACCAGATGCAGGCTGACCGCCGCCTGAATACCAAAGCTCGACGACAGCACGTAGTCTCCCGGCAGGTTTTCCAGCGCCCACGCCACGCGCCCTTCGGCGTCCAGCTTTTCCAGCTGGGCGTTGGTTTCTGCGAGTGCCAGAATGCGTTCGACTTTTGGCAGTTCGTTAAGCGCGTTTAGATCGAGTACGGACATAATTACCTCTCGTGGTTACTCCCAGAAATCCCTGGCGGGATCGAGCACCGGGCGAATGATGCCCGCACGCACCGTAAAGTCGCCGAAGCCTTCACCCGCTTCGCGCTCTTTCGCCCAGCGCCCGACAAGCTCGTCGATGGAATCGAGAATTTCCGGCTCAGTGATGTTTTCGCGATACATCCGCGGAATGCGCGTCCCCATACGGTTGCCGCCCAGGTGTACGTTGTAGCGACCCGGCGCTTTACCCACCAGGCCGAGCTCGGCCAGCATCGCGCGACCGCAGCCGTTCGGACAGCCGGTGACGCGCATAACAATATGCTCGTCCGGAATGCCATGTTTTTCCAGAATCGCTTCCACCTTGTCAGTAAATGACGGCAGGAAACGTTCCGCTTCGGCCATCGCCAGCGGGCAGGTCGGGAACGACACGCAGGCCATCGAGTTTTCACGCTGCGGTTTAACCGCATCCATTAACCCGTGCTCGCGCGCCAGCTTCTCGATCTTCGCCTTCTGGCTCTCCGGCACGCCGGCAATAATCAGGTTCTGGTTAGCGGTAATGCGGAACTCGCCTTTATGGATCTTCGCAATTTCCAGCAGACCGGTTTTCAGCGGACGGCCCGGGTAGTCCAGAATACGGCCGTTTTCGATAAACAGCGTCAGGTGCCATTTATTGTCAATGCCTTTGACCCAGCCAATGCGATCGCCGCGGCCGGTGAATTCGTAAGGGCGGACAGGCTCAAATTTGATCCCCGCGCGACGCTCCACTTCCTCTTTGAACGTCTCAACGCCCACGCGCTCCAGGGTGTATTTGGTTTTCGCGTTTTTACGGTCGGTGCGGTTGCCCCAGTCGCGCTGGGTAGTGACCACGGCTTCGGCCACGGCCAGCGTGTGCTCCAGCGGCAGGAAGCCGAATTCGCTCGCGGTGCGGGCATAGGTTTTCTTGTTACCGTGCTCAATGGACAGGCCGCCGCCCACCAGCAGGTTAAAACCGACCAGCTTGCCGTTTTCGGCAATCGCCACGAAGTTCATGTCGTTGGCGTGCAGGTCGATATCGTTCTGCGGCGGGATCACTACCGTGGTTTTAAACTTACGCGGCAGGTAGGTCTGGCCCAGGATCGGCTCTTCGTCCGTGGTCGCGACTTTTTCCTGATCGAGCCAGATCTCGGCATAGGCGCGCGTGCGCGGCAGCAGGTGCTCGGAGATCTTCTTCGCCCACTCGTACGCTTCGGCGTGCAGCTCGGACTCATACGGGTTCGACGTGCAGAGCACGTTACGGTTCATGTCGTTGGCGGTCGCGAGCGCGTCCAGCCCGACGGAGTGGAGCATCTGGTGCACCGGCTTCACGTTCTTCTTCAGAATGCCGTGGAACTGGAAGGTCTGACGGTTGGTCAGACGGATGCTGCCGTAAATGGTGTTTTCACCCGCAAACTTGTCGATGGCCTGCCACTGTTTGGTGGTGATCACCCCGCCCGGCAGGCGGCAGCGCAGCAGCATCGCATGACGCGGCTCCAGCTTCTGTTCAGCACGCTCGGCGCGGATGTCGCGGTCATCCTGCTGGTACATGCCGTGGAAACGGATCAGCAGGAAGTTGTCGCCTTTGAAACCGCCGGTGAGACCGTCATTCAGATCTTCAGCAATGGTGCCGCGCAGGTAGTTGCTTTCCAGCTTCATGCGCTCGGCGTCTGTCAGTTTACCTTCGACCACCAGTGGCCCTGGATGTTTTTCGCTCATTAGTAGACATCTCGCTGATAACGGCGCTCAACGCGCAGCTCACTTAAAAATTCATCCGCCGTTTCGGCATCCATACCGCCGAATTCGGCAATCACTTCCAGCAGTGTCTGCTCAACGTCTTTCGCCATGCGATTGGCGTCGCCGCAGACATAAATGTGGGCACCGTCATTGATCCAGCGCCACAGCTCTGCGCCCTGTTCGCGCAGTTTGTCTTGTACGTATACTTTTTCTTTCTGGTCGCGGGACCAGGCCAGATCGATGCGGGTCAGTACGCCTTCTTTCACATAGCGCTGCCACTCAACCTGGTAGAGGAAATCTTCCGTAAAGTGCGGGTTGCCGAAGAACAGCCAGTTTTTACCCGGCGCCTCGTCCGCCGCGCGCTGCTGCATAAAGGCGCGGAACGGCGCAATGCCGGTGCCCGGGCCAATCATGATGACCGGGGTTTCCGGGTTCGTCGGCAGGCGGAAGTTGTCGTTGTGCTCGATAAAGACGCGAACTTCCCCATCTTCCTCCACGCGGTCCGCCAGGAAACCTGATGCCCCACCCGAGCGGGCGCGGCCTTCAATGTCATAACGCACCACGCCCACGGTGATATGCACTTCGCTCTCCACTTCGGCCTGCGAAGAGGCGATGGAGTACAGGCGCGGGGTCAGCGGACGCAGCAGCCCAATCAGCGCGTCGGCGTCCAGCTGTGCCGGAGAGAAGCGCACCATATCGACAATCGGCGTAGTCGCCGCGTAATGCTGCAGCTTTGCTTTATCGCCCACCAGCGGCAGCAGCGATTCGCTGCGCGTTAAGGTGGCATAATTTTCGACGATATTCGGGGTGTTCACCGTCAGCTCGAAATGCCACTGCAGCGCGTCGGAAAGCGGCTGGGTTTTGCCGTCGATGGTAACGGGCTCAGAGCCTTTCAGCCACAGCAGCTCAACCAGCTCCTTCACCAGCGCCGGATCGTTCTGATACCAGACCCCCAGCGCATCGCCAGGCTGGTAGCGCAGGCCAGAGTCGCCGAGATCGATTTCGATATGGCGAACGTCTTTTTCTGAATCGCGGCCAGTAATTTTCTGGTTCACCGCCAGGCTCGCGCTCAGCGGCGCCTCTTTGGTGTAAGGGCTGGTGTGAATGTCGTTAACGGCACCCGTCGCGGTGAACGCGGCCTGCGCCGGCGTCTCTTTCGGCACGCGGGCTTTCAGCACCTCAACGATGCGGGCACGCCATTCCGCGGCGGCGGGCTGGTATTCAACATCTGCATCTACGCGGTCCAGCAGGCGCTCTGCGCCGAGCTCCGCCAGCTTGCTGTCGAAGTCTTTACCGGACTGGCAGAAGAATTCATAGGAGGTATCGCCCAGGCCAAATACGGCAAAGGCGGTGCCATCCAGTTTTGGCGCTTTTTTCGAGAACAGGAACTTGTGTAGCGCCACCGCTTCTTCAGCGGGCTCACCTTCACCCTGGGTAGAGGCGACAACCACCAGCAGTTTTTCCGACGCGATTTGCTTAAATTTATAATCCCCGGCGTTGACCAGGTTCACGTTCAATTTGGCGGCCAGCAGGTCGTCACGCAGCGCTTCGGCCACGCGGCGGGCATTGCCAGTCTGCGAGGCGGAAATCAGGGTAATGGCAGGAATTTCAACGGCCGTTGCCGGTGCCCCTGCCACAGCGCCAGGCTGCTGATTGAGCATTCCCCAGAAATAACCGGAGACCCAGGCAAGCTGAGTGGGAGAAAAATCAGAGGTGGCAGCCTGAAGGCGCGCCAGTTGCTCCGGGTTCAGGGGAAGCAAATTTGAAGGTGGGGCCTGTGTTGTCATGCGTTGTTATGTTCCAGTAGCAAAGCGGAATTTATGCAAAAAGACCAAACTAGAGATAAGGTTAACGGCGAGGATAATAACAATTAAAGAAGGGATGGAAATAATAAATAACCAAATGGACTAACCTGTTTTAGTTATCATTCTTAGCGATAAAAGCGATTAATTAACGCTTTGAAATTTATTAAGAAAAACTAAGAAAAACACCGTTTAACGGACGTTCAGGCTTCAGAGCCGTTTTAGTTAATGCTAAAAATTGTGCTTTCCGGTACTATGCGGCGGTTTTTTCCGCATTACTGAGAGCGATCATGTCCACCACACTGTTTAAAGATTTCACCTTCGAAGCCGCCCACCACCTTCCGCATGTTCCTGAAGGACATAAATGCGGCCGTCTGCACGGGCATTCGTTTATGGTGCGTCTTGAGATCACCGGTGAAGTTGATCCGCATACCGGTTGGATCATGGATTTTGCTGAACTAAAGGCGGCGTTTAAGCCGACCTACGATCGTCTGGATCATTACTACCTGAATGATATCCCGGGCCTTGAAAACCCGACCAGCGAAGTTCTGGCAAAATGGATTTGGGATCAGATGAAGCCGCTGGTGCCGCTGCTGAGCGCGGTGATGATCAAAGAGACCTGTACCGCCGGCTGTATCTATCGCGGGGAGTGATCCTCCTCTTCATCGCGCACGTTTAGCGGCGTGAACTCATAGAGCGCGAGCGCATTACTTTCCAGCGATTCTGTCATTTGCCAGCCGTCATAAAGCCGTTCATCGCGTAAGGAAAGCGATGGGCGCGCTTTGTGCGCGATCCAGCGCCACATCTCCTCATCAGGTCCGCTGTCGCTGCCTATCCCTTCCAGCAGCGGGTAGAGCGCACCATTGTACCTATCAAAAAGATGGCTTTTAATGCGCCAGCTGCCGCGCATTCCTCTCAGCTCAAGATGATACTGCTGACGAAAACGCTGAATGAAAGCCTCCTCGCTGGAGAGTAGCGGGTTGAACACCACCACGTTACGCAGCAGCAGCTGATAGCCTCCCTGATGGCGGAGCAGCAGTATGCTCTTGTCATTGACGAGCACCTCTCCCCGCAGGCGCTGCCACAGCCAGAGAACCCAATAGATGGGCCGTGGAAGGCCGTGATTATATTGAAGCGCAAGGCTTGATGTATCGAGGGTGTTGTTCGCCCTGGCTTCCCCCTGCAAACCGGAATTAAGCCAGAATCCCGCCAGCCAGACCTGTTCTGAAAGACCGAGCAGATTTTGCATCAACAGCGCACCGCGAAAAAACCAGCCGTTGGTCGCCCGCGTGTTCCCGGTGAGAGTATTCCACGAGAGTAACCATACCGGCAGCGTCCGCTGCCGCTGACGAAGGGCGGAGAGGATCTGACGAACCTTTAGCACGGGATAATTTTCAGATGAGGAAAGATGCGCGGGATCCAACTGCGCCAGATCGAGCAGCTCGTTGGCATCTGCCGGACACGCGAGGAAATTGGCCTCGTCCAGAATTTCAGAACGAAACAGCGCGTCACCGCTCAGTTCAGTACCGACGGGGGATAAGCGATGCCACACCCCCAATTTTGCCTGGGGAAGGTAGGTCCTCAGCGCCGCACGCTGCGCCCGCCAGGCGTGCTCCTGGGTCTCCGCGTTTGCCTGCGGAGACCAGTGCATCACGACGTGCCAGCCTGCGGTGATGTCGGGCAAAAATCGGTTAACCGACAGCTGCAAAAAGCGCGTAAGGAGATCGCATCGGGTGGTGACCCCCGTATGCAGCAGGAGCGTCCAGCCTTTTTTCGCCACCCAGGTAAAGAGCTGTTGCAGATGATACCAGCAGGCGTAGCCCGCCATATGGGGATCGTCCCATCCCGTAGCGAACAGGCGGCTGCTGAGAAAAGGTTCAGCGATATCAATCCCCTCAACAGGGATCGCCTCGTGGAGCGCCTCCAGATGCTGGCGAACGTCCTCCCGCAGCAAATCATCGAGCTCACGCAGGGTGACGACCAGCCGCGTACGGCGCAGCGCGGAAGAGAGTGGATAAAGCTGCTGCAGATCCAGTATCCGTTCCTGACGCGGAGAGTGGGTTAATGGCGAGGATTCCCAGCCGCGGGCCTCAGCGCTGTTAAGCAGGCCAAACAACGTATCCACCGCAACGGCAAAACGCTGCTCGCGCGGGGTCGCCCGCAGAGGGGATGCATCGGGACGGTGACGTCGGGCCTTACGGAACTCGGCCGGAGACATGTTGTGATAGCGTCGGAACCGATCGGTCATCATACGCGTGCTGGCAAACCCGTGATCCAGCGCAATCTGATGCAGAGGACGGCTGGTGAGGCGCAGGGCATCAGCCGCTTTTTCCAGCCGCAGAGCGGTGATGTACTGCATAAAACTGACCCCCATCTCTTTTCGAAAGAGACGGGAGAGCCACGCTTCGGAGACGAATTCACTCTCAGCGATTTCAGCCAGCGTAATGCGACGGGTATAGCTGGCGTTAATCCGCTCCAGCACGCGAGCGATGCGTTTGCTTACGTCGGCGTGCTGGTCCCGGGATTTCAGACGGGCAGGCTGCTGGAAGCGGCCGATCAGCAGCAGCAGGATCTCGCTCAACCAGCGATTCGCCTCCAGCCTGTAGCGGTGCGGATCGTTGACCAGCGTTACGACCAGAAGCTGACGCAGTAAGTGCCTAAGCTCGTCACACTGCGGCACTTTCCCACCGGACTCTGCCGGAATCGCGTAGTCATGGGCAAAAAAATCATTGTACAACTTGATCACCCAGCGCCCGGAGAGGGTGACTCGCAGGGTCACGTTCGCGCACAGGCTACTGAACCGCCAGCGCTGATGGCGGTTTATCAACGCAAGGCCGTTGGCCGGCACCGTTTCGTTTCTCGCGTCGGTTTGCAGTTCAGCTTGCCCTTCCAGCACCCATAGTATCGTCAGCGAATCGCCTTCATCCTGCGCGAGCAGGCGAATGTCCTCAACGGTTACCGCAAACTCATTTCCACGCTGCTCCATTCGGCTCCCCCGCAAGGACAAAAAATGACATGCTGTTTTTTGTCATAACTGAATCGTATGAAAAACAATCAGAAAAAAGGCGTCGATTTACAACAAAAAAAGGCATTTTCCCGCAATGCGATCGACATAAACTCGAAATTAACACCGTTTGGCAGGAAAAGGATAACAAAAATGACACATCCAATTGTTGACGCACTGCGGGGCACCGAGGCTCAGTTCACCGAATTACGCCGCGAGTTTCACCGACATCCCGAAATTGGCTTCGAGGAGCACAAAACCAGCGACCGCGTCGCGGCACTCCTGCGCCTGTGGGGCTATGAAGTCCACCGGGGGCTGGCAAAAACCGGGGTGGTCGGCACTCTGAAGGTGGGAAACGGCAGCAAACGCCTGGGCCTGCGCGCCGATATGGATGCGCTGCCGATGCAGGAAAACAGCGGCAAAGCGTGGTCCAGCACCGTCGAAGGTAAATTTCACGGCTGCGGGCATGATGGCCACACCGCCACGCTGCTTTATGCCGCAGAGTATCTGGCACGCACCCGCAACTTTAGCGGCACGCTGCATCTCATTTTTCAGCCAGCCGAAGAGCTGCTGTATGGCGGGCGCGTCATGGTGGAAGAGGGGCTGTTTGAACAGTTCCCCTGCGACCATATTTTTGGACTGCACAATATGCCCTCCCAGCCGCTCGGAAAAATTGGCCTGCGCGATGGAGCCATGATGGCTTCCTCTGACACCGTGCATATTGAAGTAAACGGCGTGGGAGGACACGGTGCCGTTCCGGAACACACCGTCGATGCCACGCTCGTTGCCTGCCATATCACTCTCGCGCTGCAGTCGATTGTATCGAGGAATATCACCCCGTTCCAGCCGGTCGTCGTGACCGTGGGCAGCATCCAGGCGGGACATGCCCCGAACATCATCAACGATAAGGTATTAATGAAGCTTACCGTGCGCACGCTGGATGAAGCGGTGCGTCAAACCGTCCTGCAGCGGATCCACGACATCGCCGTGGCGCAGGCAGAGAGCTTCAATGCCACGGCCACAATTCGTCACGTTAACGGTAGCCCGGTACTGAGCAATAACCCACAGGCTAATGAAATGGTACGCACGGTGGCGACCGACCTGTTTGGCCAGGATGCCGTCGCGTCGGTCAATGCGTTTATGGGGAGCGAGGATTTTGCGTTCATGCTCGAAAAAAATCCTCACGGCTGCTACTTCACCCTCGGTGCCGGAGATGAGCCGGACCGCTGCATGGTGCATAACCCAGGCTACGACTTTAACGACAAGCTCCTGTTGACCGGCGCGGCGCTCTGGACCGCGTTAACCGAACACTATCTGCGCTGATGCGCGCGCCCATGGAGGCTTGCACGATGAGTAGCGTACCCCTGACAGGCACGACGTCCTACACCGGCAACGATCGGCTACTGGCCGGTATTGTGATGAGCGTTCTGACATTCTGGTTATTTGCGCAGTCGGTGATTAACGTCGTGCCGGCAATGAAAAATAGCCTCGCAATTTCCCTTGAAACCCTCACGCTGGCGGTCAGTCTCAGTGCGCTGTTCAGCGGCTGTTTTGTCGTTGCCTGCGGGGGGTTTGCCGATAAGTTTGGCCGCGTGCGCATGACGTACATTGGCCTGACGCTGAGCATCATCGGCAGCGCCCTGCTCTTCGTGTCGTGGGAGCCCGTCATGTTTCTGCTGGGGAGAGCGATCCAGGGCCTGTCAGCAGCCTGCATCATGCCCGCCACGCTGGCGCTGATCAAAACCTGGTATCAAGGCAACGCGCGCCAGCGGGCGATCAGCTTTTGGGTCATCGGCTCGTGGGGCGGCAGCGGCCTGAGCTCGTTTGTCGGTGGCGCCATTGCCACCACGCTCGGCTGGCGATGGATATTTATTTTTGCCATGCTAGCGGCGGCGGCAGCGCTACTGCTGATTCGAGGTACCCCGGAAAGCCGAAGCGACAGCGCGCGACGCCATAAGCTGGATATGAGCGGCCTGGTGAGCTTTGTCCTTATGCTGGTGCTGTTGAACCTGTTTATCAGCAAGGGGCACAGCTGGGGCTGGAGTAGCAGCCTCTCGCTGCTTGTGCTGAGTGGCGCAGCGCTGGCAGCGGTCTGCTTTGTATTTACCGGGCAACGTAAAGGTGATGCGGCACTGATTGATTTTGCCCTGTTTAAAAACCGGGCCTACAGCGCGTCGGTTTTCTCCAATTTTTTGCTCAACGGTTGTATTGGCACGATGATGATCGCCAGCATCTGGCTGCAGCAAGGCCACAGTCTGTCGCCGTTGCAAACCGGCATGATGACGCTAGGGTATCTGGTCACCGTGCTGGCGATGATTCGGGTTGGGGAAAAGCTGCTCCAGCGCTACGGCGCGCGCCTGCCGATGATGACCGGGCCGCTGCTGACCGCAACAGGTATCACGCTGATCTCCTGTACATTTTTAAGCAAAGAGATCTATATCGTCACCGTCTTTCTCAGCAACATTTTATTTGGCCTGGGGCTTGGGTGTTACGCCACGCCGTCAACGGATACGGCGGTGATGAATACGCCAGAAAATAAAGTCGGGGTGGGCTCAGGAGTTTACAAGATGGGCAGTTCGCTGGGCGGAGCAATGGGGATCGCAGTCACCGCATCGCTGTATGCGCTATTGCTGCCGCTGGGAATGGCCAGCGCCGCACAGTATGCGCTACTTTTTAACAGCGCGATTTGTCTCGCTTCGGCGGGAGTGACCTGGGCATTACTCCCTTCAGGACGGGCCCCGCGATAGGCGGGGCCGCGAAAGGATCAGGCAATATTCAAATACTTGTGCGTTTGCATAGACAGGCGCCAGTTACGCGCAATACAGGTTTCAATGCACAGGCGCGTCGCGTCCTCTTTCTGGCTGATAGGCTGCAGGGCAATCACCCGCTGCTTTTCGTCCGCCAGCGTCGCCAGCAGTTCATCCAGCGCTTCGATATCACGCACGCGCCCGACAGGGTGCTTGATCTCATCCGCGCGCTCCAGCGCCTGAGACAGCACATCGTACCCGCCGCGCATATTCACTTTCGGCGATACCGTCACCCAGGTGGCGTGCGAGCAGCGCACTTCATGGGTACCGCTGGTTTCAATCTGGCAGCTGTAGCCGTTCTTTTCGAGCAGCTCGGTCAGCGGGGTCAGATCGTGGATGCAGGGTTCACCGCCGGTGATCACCACGTGGCGCGCCGTCCAGCCCTGACGACCAATAATGGCCAGCAGATCTTCTGAACTGCCCGCGCCCCACTTATCGCTCTCTTTGGTTTTCGCCAGAATGCTAAACAGCGACACTTCCCGATCTGCGAGCTTATCCCACGTATGTTTGGTATCACACCAGGCACAGCCAACCGGGCATCCCTGTAAACGAATGAAAATAGCGGGAACGCCGGTAAAGTAACCCTCGCCTTGCAGGGTCTGGAACATCTCGTTAATCGGGTACTGCATAGTCATCTCAGTAAAGGGGATAAACGATAAGTATCGCAGATCCCCGCCGGATGGTCATGCTCCATCGGTGCTTTGCGCGCCAATCGCCGCCATAAACCGTTCGGTAATTTGCTGGGGACGGGTGATTGCGCCGCCGACGACGACCGTATGCGCGCCCAGCGCCAGGCACCTGGCTGCACGCTCCGGGGTATCTACGTTGCCTTCGGCAACCACGGGAACCGTAACCGCTGCCAGCACCGCCTTGAGGAACGCGCAGTCATTCTCCGGAAGCGAATGGCCCGCGCTGTCCGCCGTATAGCCATAAAGCGTGGTGCCGATGCAATCAAAACCCAGCGCCTGCGCCGTCGCGGCCTCGTCCACGGAGGAAATATCCGCCATTAGCAGTACCGCGGGATAACGGGAGCGGATACGCGCGACCAGCTCGCCCAGGGCTTCACCGCCGGGGCGTTCCCGCGCCGTCGCGTCAAGGGCAATGATTTCAGGGGCGACGGTCATGAGCTCATCCACTTCTTTCATCGTCGCGGTGATAAACACCTCGCTTCCCGGGTAATCCCGCTTGATGATGCCGATAACAGGCAAAGATACCTGCTGCTTAATGGCCTCAATATCTACCACGCTGTTGGCACGAATGGCGGCGGCCCCGCCCTGCGCCGCCGCCAGCGCCATCCGCGACATAATAAACGGGCTATGCAGCGGTTCATTCTCCAGCGCCTGACAGGAGACGACCAGTTTTCCCTTCAGGTTATCCAGTACAGTTTTCATTACGATAAGATCTCTTCCACTTCATTTTTGATAATCGTGACGTGCGGGCCATAAATAACCTGAACACCGTTACCGCGCACAATAACGCCGCGCGCGCCGGTGGCTTTCAGCGCCGCGTCATTCACCTTGCTGCCGTCTTTGACCGTGACGCGAAGACGCGTGGCGCAGCAGTCCACCTCTTCCAGATTCTCTTTTCCGCCTAATCCGGCGATCACCGCCACAGCGCGTTCGCTTTGCGGGAGGGTCACCTCGTCAGCCACCGCCTCCTTTTCACGGCCCGGCGTGGCGAAATCAAAGCGGTTAATCAGGTAGCGGAACGTAAAGTAGTAAAGGAAGAACCACGGCACGCCGACCAGCGGAACGAACATCCAGTTAGTTTTGGCCTCGCCCTGCAAAATGCCGAACAGCACGAAGTCGATAAAGCCGCCGGAGAAGGTTTGCCCGATGGTGATATGCAGCATGTGCGCGAGCATGAAGGCCAGCCCGTCAAACAGCGCATGAATGACGTAGAGCACCGGCGCAATAAACAGGAAGGAGAACTCGATGGGCTCGGTAATCCCGGTCAGGAATGAGGTTAATGCCGCAGAGAGCAGCAGCCCGGCCACGCGTTTTTTGTTCTCGGGTTTTGCCGTGTGGTACATCGCCAGACACGCCCCGAGAAGGCCAAACATCATCGTAATAAAGCGCCCGGACATGAAGCGTGACGTCCCTTCGTAGAACTGGCGCGTGGTGGGATCGGCCAGCTGGGCGAAGAAGATCCGCTGAGTGCCCTCAACCAAATGACCGTTGACGATTTCACTGCCGCCAAGCGCGGTGGTCCAGAAAGGCAGATAGAAAATGTGGTGCAAACCAAACGGACCCAGCATGCGTAGAATAAAGCCGTACAGCAGAGTACCCAGATAGCCGGTGGCATCCACCAGCCCGCCCAGTCCAAAAATCAGTTTCTGGAAATGCGGCCAGACCACGGTCATTGCCGCCCCGACGAGTATCGCTGCCAGGGAGCTGATAATGGGGACAAAGCGCGAGCCGCCAAAGAACCCGAGGAACTGCGGAAGCGCAATTTTATTAAACCGATGATGGAGCGCGCAGGTCACGAGTCCAATCACCACGCCGCCAAAGACGCCGGTTTCCAGCGTCTGAATACCCAGCGTCATGCCCTGCCCCACGGCACCCGGGTTCTCATGCGCCAGTTTGCCGGTAAGGATCAGCAGCGCGTTGATGGTGGCATTCATCACCAGAAACGCGAGCAGCGCCGCCAGCCCAGCCGTGCCCTTATCGCTTTTTGCCAGCCCGACGGCCACCCCAACGGCAAACAGCACCGAGAGGTTCGCAAACACAATTGAACCGGCGCTGCTCATGATGGTGAAAATCGCCTGCAGCCAGCCCACATCTAAAAAGGGATAAGCCGTCAGCGTATTGGGATTGGATAACGCGCCGCCTATCCCCAGCAGCAGACCCGCCGCGGGCAATACGGCGATGGGCAACATAAAGGATTTGCCGAAGCGCTGCGCTTTTTCAAACCATCCGCCCGAAGAAGCCCCACTGAACATTTGCATCATTTTTTCATTCCCCTATTTAACGATGAAAATTTTTACCATATTAATATTTAATAGTGAAAATTATCATCATAAACCAGGAGCCCGATCATACTTTTTCAAAATGACTGGCATCTTTCCCCCGCTTTCCGCCACACTAGGCGCAGGGAAACACATTAAGGACCTGGCATGTCGGACCATGAAAACCTGCTGCTGAAGCTCCGCCAGGAGGCTTCCGGATACAGCCCAACGCAACAAAAACTCGGCGAATTTGTCCTCAACGATCCTGCCCGGGTGCTCTACCTGACTATCACGGAACTGGCGCGCGAGAGCCGCACCAGCGAGGCCAGCGTAACGCGTCTTTGCCGCACGCTGGGCTGTAAGGGCTATAACGAATTCAAAATGGCGCTTGCGCTGGATATTCAGCAGGGCCAGCCCGCGCGTCAGGCGGGGGATGACATTGATAACGTTGTGGATGAGTCGGTGCAGGCATTGCAGGATACCGCCAGACTCCTGGACCGCGGGCTGCTTCAAAAGGCCGCGCTGGCGCTGCATCAGGCGCAGTCCGTGCAGATTTACGGCGTCGCGGCCAGCGCGATCCTCGGGGAGTATCTGCACTACAAGCTGCTGCGGCTGGGAAAACCCGCGCAGCTGTTTAGCGATATGCACCGCGCGGCCATGAATGCGACAACGCTTTCGCAAGAGACCCTGGTCGTGGCCATCTCCAGCTCGGGTTCAACGCGGGATTTACTTCACGTGGTGAAACTTGCCCGCAAGCGCGGCGCTAAGGTTCTGGCACTCAGCAATACGCCCCGTAGCCCGCTGGCGTCTCTGAGCGATATGCAGCTGGTTGCCGCCAAGCCAGAGGGGCCACTGAGCGCAGGCGCGCTCAATGCTAAGGTTGGGGTCATGCTGCTGGTTGAGTTGCTGACCACGTCCATGATTGCGCTGGATGGTCATTACGGTGACGTTAGCCAGCAAACAGCCAGCGCCACGCTTCCCCTGTTGCTCTAAAAATCCTTCGCAGGCTAAATAAAATAGCCTGCGATTTAGGCCGTCTGATTTCAGTTAAGTGGTATTTAAATCATTTATCCGGCAAATGATTGGTGTAACAAAACATTATATTTATTACATTCTGAATTACTATTCCCTCGCGAAGAAATAGCTTTAAAACAATTCAAAATCAATAAGTTAAAATATAAATTTTAATAAATTGAATTTTTATCCTGCCTGCAATGTCCAATATCTCCACCTGATTTCCTTTCCTTAAAATAAGCTTAAGACGCTATCGGTTTCGGCGTTTTATTATTTAAATACCGTTTACTTTTGCACGCCTACAATCCGCCTCATCAATCATAATGAGACGGTATTAATGAAGATGTTATTGATTACAGGCGTGACCGGATTTCTGGGCGGTGCAGTACTGGAAAAAATCCTGACCCACGATCGATCCGTAAAACTTCTTTTGCTCGCGCGTGCTGGCGATCCGCAAAGCGGGCTGGAGCGGGTGCTGGAAAATATGCGCAAGTTCAACGTTCCCGAAGACAAGCTGGCCTCCCTAAGCGCGGATAACATTCTCATTGGCGATCTCAGCCAGCCTGAAGCCTTTCTGAACGATCCACGACTGGACCAGGTAACGCATGTCGTTAACTGTGCGGCGGTTGCCTCATTTGGTAATAACCCGCTGATCTGGAAGGTCAACGTGGAAGGCACGCTTGCGCTGGCGCGCCGAATGGCGCAGGTTACAACGCTACAGCGTTTCCTCCACGTTGGCACGGCAATGTCATGCACGCCGGAGCAGGGTTCCCTGGTCGCCGAAAGCGCTGAATTCAGAGAGAATGCTGAACACCTGGTGGAATACACTTTTTCGAAGTCGACCATCGAACAGCTGATGCGCCAGGAATGTCCAAACCTGCCGCTGCTCATCGCTCGCCCGTCCATTGTCGTCGGCCATACCCGTCACGGCTGCACCCCGTCGAGCAGCATTTTCTGGGTCTTCAGCATGGGTCTGATGCTGCAGAAGTTTATGTGTTCCATGGAAGACAGAATCGACGTTGTTCCGGTGGATTATTGCGCCGATGCGCTGTTAATGCTGCTCACCAGCGACGCGCGTCCGGGAGAAGTGGTACACATTTCTGCTGGGGAAGAGAACAGCGTTCGCTTTGCCGATATCGATCAGGCGATGGCGCAGGCGCTGGAGAAAGCGCCCGTCGGTGATAAATATGCGCAGGTCAGCTATGAAACGCTGGTCAGAATGCGCCGCGAGCTGAAAACTATTTTTGGCCCGTGCAACGAACGTCTGATGCTGAAAGCCATGCGGCTATACGGTGCGTTTGCCACGCTTAACGTGCGCTTCAGCAACGATAAGCTGCTGAGTATGGGAATGCCGAAACCGCCCCGATTTACGGATTACATCGCCCGCTGCGTGCAAACCACTCAGGGGCTGACCATTCCGGAGCAAATGGCGGTTGATTTTAAATAGCCAAAAAAAATGCCAGTCATTCGACTGGCATTTTCATTTTAAGGCTTGAGCAATTATGCCTGGCCTTTGATCTCTTTACGGCCGTTGTATGGTGCTTTTTCGCCCAGCGCTTCTTCGATACGAATCAGCTGGTTGTATTTAGCAACACGGTCAGAACGGCTCATAGAACCAGTTTTGATCTGGCCTGCAGCGGTACCCACAGCCAGGTCGGCAATGGTAGCGTCTTCAGTTTCGCCAGAACGGTGAGAGATAACAGCGGTGTAGCCAGCATCTTTAGCCATTTTGATCGCAGCCAGAGTTTCGGTCAGAGAACCGATCTGGTTGAATTTGATCAGGATGGAGTTAACGATGCCTTTCTCGATGCCTTCTTTCAGGATCTTGGTGTTGGTTACGAACAGGTCGTCACCAACCAGCTGGATTTTGTCGCCCAGTACTTTGGTCTGGTATGCGAAACCATCCCAGTCAGACTCGTCCAGACCGTCTTCGATAGAAACGATTGGGTACTGTTTGGTCAGATCTTCCAGGAAGTGGGTGAACTCTTCGGAGGTGAACGCTTTGTTGCCTTCGCCAGCCAGAACGTATTTACCGTCTTTGTAGAATTCAGATGCTGCACAGTCCATCGCCAGGGTGATGTCTTTGCCCAGCTCGTAGCCAGCCGCTTTTACAGCTTCTGCGATAACAGCCAGTGCTTCTGCGTTAGAACCCAGGTTTGGCGCATAGCCACCTTCGTCACCAACAGCCGTGTTCATACCTTTAGCTTTCAGAACTTTAGCCAGGTTGTGGAACACTTCAGAACCCATACGTACCGCTTCTTTCAGGGATTTCGCGCCAACTGGCTGAATCATAAATTCCTGAATATCAACGTTGTTGTCTGCGTGCTCACCACCGTTGATGATGTTCATCATTGGTACAGGCATGGAGTATTTGCCTGGGGTGCCGTTCAGTTCAGCGATGTGCTCGAACAGTGGCATACCTTTCGCTGCAGCTGCTGCTTTGGCGTTCGCCAGGGAAACAGCCAGGATTGCGTTCGCACCGAAGTTAGATTTGTTTTCAGTACCGTCCAGATCGATCATGATCTTGTCGATGCCAGCCTGGTCTTTGGCGTCTTTGCCAATGATTGCCTGAGCAATAGGACCGTTTACAGCGCCAACCGCTTTCAGTACGCCTTTGCCCAGGAAGCGGGATTTGTCGCCATCGCGCAGTTCCAGCGCTTCGCGGGAACCGGTAGAAGCACCTGATGGAGCAGCAGCCATACCAACGAAACCACCTTCCAGGTGAACTTCGGCTTCAACGGTCGGGTTACCACGGGAGTCGATGATTTCACGACCGATGACTTTAACGATTTTGGACATTAGATTTTCCTCAGTACAAGTTAAACTAAAACTCCAGACAAACAACGCGTACCAGGGTACGCGTTGCCGTTCTAACTTTTTTTACTTCGCCTGACGCTTCTGGTACTCGCTGGCGGCCTTCACGAAGCCTGCAAACAGCGGATGCCCGTCACGTGGCGTAGAAGTAAATTCCGGGTGGAACTGGCAGGCGACAAACCAAGGATGGTTTGGCACTTCAATGATCTCGACTAACTGATCATCCCCGGAGCGGCCCGCAACACGCAGGCCCGCGGCTTCAATTGGTTTCAACAACATGTTGTTGACTTCATAGCGGTGACGATGGCGCTCGGTGATGACCGGCTCGCCATACAGCTTGCGAACCACGCTATCGTCAGACAGCTGGCAGGCCTGTGCGCCAAGACGCATGGTGCCACCCAGATCGCTCTTCTCGGTACGGACTTCGACGTTACCTTCTTCGTCACGCCATTCAGTGATAAGCGCCACTACAGGGTACTTACAGTCTGGCACAAATTCCGTAGAGTTCGCGTTTTCCATTCCCGCTACGTTGCGCGCAAATTCGATCAGCGCAACCTGCATACCCAGGCAGATGCCGAGGTATGGAATATTGTTTTCACGCGCATAGCGCGCGGTGGCGATCTTGCCTTCCACACCACGGTAGCCGAAGCCGCCAGGGATAAGGATAGCATCCAGATCTTTCAGAATTTCGACGCCACGCGTTTCAACATCCTGCGAATCAATCAGCTTGATGTTCACGGAGACGCGGTTCTTCAGACCACCGTGCTTCAGCGCTTCGATCACTGACTTATAGGCATCCGGCAGTTCAATGTACTTGCCGACCATTCCGATAGTCACTTCGCCTGCCGGATTGGCTTCTTCGTAAATAACCTGTTCCCATTCAGACAGGTTAGCTTCCGGACAGTTCAAGCTGAATCGTTTACAAATATAATCGTCCAGGCCCTGAGATTTCAACAGGCCCGGGATTTTATAAATGGAATCGACATCTTTCATTGAAATAACGGCTTTTTCAGGCACGTTACAGAACAATGCAATTTTCGCACGTTCGTTCGCCGGAACGGCGCGATCGGAACGGCAAACCAGGATGTCTGGCTGAATACCAATGGAGAGCAGCTCTTTCACAGAGTGCTGAGTCGGCTTAGTTTTCACTTCACCTGCGGCTGCCATGTAAGGCACCAGCGTCAGGTGCATGAACAGCGCGTGTTCACGACCAATATCGACCGCCAGCTGACGAATCGCTTCCAGGAATGGCAGGGATTCGATATCACCCACGGTACCGCCGATTTCCACCAGCACCACGTCGTGGCCTTCGCCACCCGCAACAATGCGTTCTTTGATTGCGTTAGTGATGTGCGGGATAACCTGAACGGTTGCACCCAGATAGTCACCACGGCGCTCTTTACGCAGAACGTCGGAGTAGATGCGGCCAGTCGTGAAGTTGTTACGACGGGTCATTTTGGTGCGGATGAAACGCTCGTAGTGGCCAAGATCCAGATCGGTTTCAGCGCCGTCTTCAGTAACGAACACTTCCCCGTGTTGGATTGGGCTCATGGTGCCCGGATCGACGTTGATGTACGGATCCAGTTTCATCATGGTCACATTGAGGCCACGGGCTTCAAGAATGGCTGCGAGGGAGGCTGCGGCAATGCCTTTACCCAGAGAGGATACAACCCCGCCGGTCACAAAAATATAGTTCGTTGTCATGCTGAACCTGAGAAGTTAGGGTGAAACGATGGAATAACCAGGACGGGAAAGTAGTATACCCGAACACGGCGAGCGCCACAAACTTTCATTCTCCGTCTCCATTCCAGGCCATGACAAACATAAGGAGTGAGAAAATAGCCCCTTTTGGGTAAATGTTTTTGACGCAAATCAAGCGCTTGTCATTTAAAAAATCACACAAATTGCGCTTGATCGCAAAATTCCGTTAGAGATCAGATTCCTGGCGTTTTACTTCCTGCCAGACTTCTTCCATCGCCTCGAGGTCAATTCCACTCATTTCCAGGCCTCGCGAGGACACAATCCGCTCAACTTCGCGAAAGCGTCGTTCGAATTTTATGTTGGCTTTTTGCAGGGCCGTTTCCGCTTTTACGCCCAGGTGGCGCGAAAGGTTGACGGTCGCAAACAGCAGATCGCCCACCTCTTCTTCAAGCTTCGCTTCATCCACTACCGCCTGCTGCGCTTCGTGCATCACTTCGTCAATCTCTTCGTGCACTTTGTCCAGCACCGGGCCGAGGGAGGTCCAGTCAAAACCCACGGCGGAGCAGCGTTTCTGAATTTTATGCGCGCGCATCAGCGCGGGCAGGCTCATTGGAATGTCATCCAGCGCAGAGTGCTGGGATTTTTCTGCGCGCTCGGCGCTTTTAATTTGTTCCCAGCGGGCCAGCACCTCGGTGCTGTTCCCTGCGGTGGCATCGCCGAAAATATGGGGATGACGGCGCTCCAGCTTGTCGCTGATGGCAGCGCAGATATCGTCAAAGTTAAAGCGCCCTTCTTCCTGCGCCATTTGCGCATAGAACACCACCTGGAAGAGCAAATCGCCCAGCTCGCCGCGCAGGTCGTCAAAATCTTCGCGGGAAATGGCGTCCAGCACCTCATAGGTCTCTTCGAGGGTATACGGGGCGATGGTGGCAAAAGTCTGCTCTTTGTCCCACGGGCAGCCGTTTTCCGGATCGCGAAGGCGTTTCATAATGCCGAGCAGGCGGTCGATTTGAGTCATAATCTGTTCCATTAAAAAACAAGCCGGTTGGCGGCAAAGCCTTACCCGGCCTACATAAGAAAGTGCAGTTAACCGCCGTGCAGACGACGCGCGTCAATCACATCCGGTACCTGGTTCAGTTTGCCAAGCACGCGGCCCAGCACCTGCAGGTTATAGATTTCGATGGTCATATCGATGGTGGCAAGCTGCTCGCGGGTATCGCTGCGGCTGGCAACGCCCAGCACGTTGACCTTCTCGTTGGCGAGAATGGTGGTGATATCGCGCAGCAGACCGCTGCGGTCGTTCGCGGTGACGCGAACCACCAGCGAGTAACCGGCGGAATAGCTTTCGCCCCAGACCGCTTCCACAATGCGCTCCGGCGCATGAGACTGAAGCTCGGCAAGCTGGTCGCAGTCGGAACGGTGAATCGAGATCCCACGCCCCTGAGTGATAAAGCCGACGATGTCGTCCCCGGGAATCGGCTGGCAGCAGCGGGCAATGTGGTGCATCAGATTGCCCACGCCCTCGACCACCACGCGACCGTTGTCTTTGCTGCGCTGCTGCGGCGCGTAGGTTTTCTGCTGCAGCTGCTTCAGCGCCGCCGCGTCCTGCTCTGCGGCACTTGGCTTATTGAACTGCGCCTGCAGGAAATTCACCATCTGATTCAGACGGATATCACCGCCGCCAATGGCCGCTAACAGCTCGTCAAGCTCGTTGAAGTTGTAGCGCGGCAGCAGGAATTTCTCCGCCTCTTTCAGGCTTATCCCGATATGCTCCAGCTCGTCGTCAAGAATCTGGCGACCGGCAAGGATATTCTTGTCACGATCCTGTTTACGGAACCAGGCGTGAATTTTCGAGCGCCCGCGGCTGGTGGTGACATAACCCAGGTTCGGGTTAAGCCAGTCCCTGCTCGGGTTGGGCTGCTTCTGGGTAATGATTTCAATCTGGTCACCCATCTGCAGCTGATAGGTAAACGGTACGATACGCCCGCCAATTTTCGCTCCGATGCAGCGGTGCCCCACATCGCTGTGGATGTGGTAGGCAAAATCGAGCGGCGTGGAGCCTGCCGGCAGGTCGACAACGTCCCCTTTCGGGGTAAACACATACACCCGGTCGTCGAAGACCTGGCTGCGCACTTCGTCAAGCATCTCGCCGGAGTCGGCCATCTCTTCCTGCCACGCAATCAGCTTACGCAGCCAGGCAATGCGGTCTTCATGGCCTGAACGCGCCCCGCCGGACGTGCCTTCCTTGTATTTCCAGTGCGCGGCGACGCCCAGCTCAGCGTCCTCATGCATCTGCCTGGTGCGGATCTGAATCTCAACCGTTTTGCCGCCAGGGCCAAGCACAACGGTATGGATAGACTGGTAGCCGTTAGGTTTCGGGTTGGCGACATAGTCATCGAACTCATCCGGCAGATGGCGGAAGTGAGTGTGTACTATCCCCAGCGCGGCGTAGCAGTCCTGCAGACGCTCCGCCACGATACGCACGGCGCGCACGTCAAACAGCTCGTCAAAGGCGAGGTGCTTCTTCTGCATTTTGCGCCAGATGCTGTAGATGTGCTTAGGTCGGCCGTAGACTTCAGCGCGCACGTTCTCTTCTTTCATCGCCTGGCGCAAACCGCCGACAAATTCATCGATATAGTGTTCGCGGTCGATACGACGCTCGTGCAGGAGTTTGGCAATGCGTTTGTATTCCGCCGGGTGCAGATAGCGGAAGCAGTAATCTTCCAGCTCCCACTTCAGCTGACCAATCCCTAAGCGGTTCGCCAGCGGTGCATAAATGTTCGTACACTCTTTGGCAGCCAGCACGCGCTCGTCTTCCGGCGCATCTTTCACTTCACGCAGATGGGCGATACGCTCGGCAAGCTTGATGACCACGCAGCGGAAATCATCCACCATGGCCAGCAGCATCCGGCGAACGTTATCGACCTGTTCTGAGGAGACGGAATCGGTATGCGCGGCTTTAAGCTGGCGAATGGCCGCCATATCGCGCACGCCGTGGATAAGCGCAACGACGGATTTCCCAACGCTGTCGCCAAGCACGTCTTCGCTGACCACGTCCGCATCCGCAAGGGGGAAGAGAAGCGCGGCCTGCAGCGTTTCGATGTCCATGTTCAGCATGGACAGGATTTCAACCATCTCCACGCCGCGCCACAGGAGAAGATCGGCGTCGGTATGCCCCTGCGTGGTGCGCAGACAATAGGCCCAGGTTTCGGTTAAGCGTTCACACGACTGCTGGCTGGAAATTCCCAGACTTGCGATCCATTTTTGTGGGTCAAATTCCCCAGCTTTATTCAGATGTGCACTTCTTACCGCAACCATTGTCCTCTCCTTTAGGGACCAGGGCCTGTCGAAGTCGACAAGCCAAACTCATTAAATGTGCTCGAACAACACCATCGATTCCAGATGCCCAGTGTGCGGGAACATGTCCAGCATTGCCAGACGCTGAATCTGGTAACCCGCGCTGAGTAATGCCTCGCTATCGCGGGCAAGCGTTGCCGGGTTACAGGAAACATAGACCACACGCTTCGGCGCGAGTTTAATTATATGCTGCATTACACCCGGGGCACCTGCACGCGCCGGGTCGAGAAGAATTTTATCAAAGCCCTGCTTTGCCCACGGCTGTTGAGTCACATCTTCCTCAAGATTTTGATGAAAGAATGTCACATTTTGCAAGCCGTTCTGTTGCGCGTTCTCCTGTCCTTTCGCCACCAGCGCGTCAACGCCTTCAACGCCGACGACGCTGGCTGCCATTCGCGCCAGCGGTAGCGTGAAGTTGCCCATTCCGCAGAACAGGTCGAGCACCCGATCGCTTTTTTGAACGTCCAGCCACGCCAGCGCTTTCTCAACCATCTGCTGGTTAACGCCGTCATTCACCTGAATGAAATCCCGCGGGCTGAACGTTAAGCGTAGCCCGTTTGACGCATACCAGGGCGCATCGCCGGTAACCTGCTCAAGTATCTCGCTTTGTGGTGCCAGGAAAAGCGCCAGGTCGTGGGAATGCGAAAAGCGTTCCAGTTTTTCGCGATCTTTTTTCGACAGCGGCGCGGTATGGCGCAGGACCATGAGCGGGCCATTGTTTGCCATAACCAGTTCCACGTGCCCGAGGTAGCGAACGCCGTCCAGTTCAGAAAGGCAGGTGCGCACGTCCGGAAGTAACGCCTCAAGATGGGGCACCAAAATGGGGCACTGATTCACATCAACGATGTCGCTGGAGCCGGCCTTGCGAAACCCCATCTCCAGCCGCGCCGTTTTTGGCTGATAGCTCAGGCTCAGGCGCGCGCGACGGCGATAGCCCCAGGGCTCGTCGGCAAGGATCTCATCAACGTCGTGTTTAAGCAGGCGCGCCAGGGCGCTGCTTTTGCTTTTTTGCTGTAATTCTAAGCTCGCATGCTGTTGCTGGCAGCCTCCGCAAACCCCAAAATGTGCGCAGCGGGGCTTGACGCGCTCCGGGCTGTCATTGAGGCGACGCTTAACCTGCCCGCGCGCGAACTGGCGTTTATCTTCCGTCAGCGTAATTTCTGCTCGTTCTGTTGGCAGCAAACCTGTTATAAACAGAGCCTTACCGTTGTGACGCGCCACCCCCTGACCGAAAGGATCGAGGTCCGTGGCTTCAACGGTTATGATTTCACGCGTCGTCACGCGTCGCTTTGCAGAGTAGAATTGCGCCATCGCCGAGATTTTTCTCAAATAAACATAATTATCTTAATTGTCCCATAACGGAACGCCATGACCAACTACAGCCTGCGCGCGCGCATGATGATTTTGATCCTCGCCCCCACCGTTCTCATCGGTTTGCTGCTGAGTATCTTCTTTGTGGTGCACCGCTATAACGATTTGCAGCGACAGCTGGAAGATGCAGGAGCGAGTATTATCGAACCGCTTGCCGTCTCCAGCGAGTACGGCATGAACCTGCAAAATCGCGAATCCATTGGTCAGTTAATCAGCGTACTCCACCGCCGTCATTCGGATATCGTCCGCGCCATCTCCGTGTACGATGAACATAACCGCCTGTTTGTGACCTCGAATTTTCATCTCGATCCGGCAGCCCTGAAGATCCCGGACGGTACGCCGTTCCCGCGCCACCTCACCGTGCTGCGGCGCGGCGATATCATGATTCTGCGCACGCCGATCGTTTCGGAAAGCTATTCACCCGATGAGTCTGCGCAATCTGACGCCAAATCCAGCAACAATATGCTGGGATATGTGGCACTGGAGCTGGATCTCAAGTCAGTCCGGCTACAGCAGTACAAAGAAATCTTCATCTCTGGCGTGATGATGCTGTTCTGCATTGGTATTGCGCTGATCTTCGGCTGGCGCCTGATGCGCGACGTGACGGGCCCCATCCGCAACATGGTTAACACGGTTGACCGCATCCGCCGGGGACAGCTCGACAGCCGGGTGGAAGGGTTTATGCTGGGCGAGCTGGATATGCTGAAAAACGGCATCAACTCGATGGCCATGTCGCTGGCGGCGTACCACGAAGAGATGCAGCACAACGTTGACCAGGCCACGTCCGACCTGCGCGAAACGCTGGAGCAGATGGAGATTCAGAACGTTGAACTGGATCTGGCGAAAAAGCGCGCTCAGGAAGCGGCGCGTATTAAATCTGAATTCCTTGCCAATATGTCGCACGAGCTGCGTACGCCGCTCAACGGCGTGATCGGCTTTACCCGCCTGACCCTGAAAAGCGAGCTCAACCCGACTCAGCGCGACCACCTGCACACCATTGAGCGCTCGGCCAACAACCTGCTGGCGATCATTAACGACGTGCTGGACTTCTCCAAGCTGGAAGCGGGCAAGCTTATCCTGGAAAGCATTCCGTTCCCGCTGCGCAGCACGCTCGATGAAGTGGTGACGCTGCTCGCTCACTCGTCGCACGACAAAGGCCTTGAGCTGACGCTCAACATTAAAAACGACGTGCCGGATAACGTCATTGGCGATCCGTTGCGCCTGCAGCAGGTCATTACCAACCTTGTCGGGAATGCCATTAAATTCACCGAAAGCGGTAACATCGACATTCTCGTAGAGAAGCGCTCCATCAGCAGCAATAAGGTCCAGATTGAAGTTCAAATCCGCGATACAGGCATCGGTATTCCGGAGCGGGATCAGTCGCGGCTGTTCCAGGCGTTCCGTCAGGCGGACGCCAGTATCTCCCGTCGTCATGGCGGTACCGGCCTGGGGCTGGTGATCACGCAGCGACTGGTGAACGAGATGGGCGGCGATATCTCTTTCCACAGCCAGCCGAACCGCGGATCAACCTTCTGGTTCCACATTAATCTGGATCTCAATCCGAACGTGCTGACCGATGGTCCGGTGACGGACTGCCTGAAAGGCAAGCGCCTGGCCTACGTCGAACCGAACGCGGCGGCAGCGCAGTGCGCGCTTGATATCTTAAGCACCACGCCGCTGGAGGTGGTCTACAGCCCAACCTTCTCCGCCCTTGCCGTTGAGCATTACGACATTCTGCTGATGGGGATCCCGGTTACCTTCACCGGCGAACTGACCATGCAGCAGGAGCGGCTGGCGAAAGCCGCGTCGATGACTGACTATCTGCTGCTGGCGCTGCCTTGCCACGCCCAGCTCAATGCAGAAGAGTTGAAAAATGACGGGGCCGCCGCATGTCTGCTTAAACCGCTCACCTCGACCCGCCTGCTGCCCGCGCTCACCGAGTACTGCCGTCTTAGCCAGCATGCCCTCCCGCTGATTAACGACGAGCAAAAATTACCGATGAGCGTAATGGCGGTGGATGATAACCCGGCAAACCTGAAGCTCATTGGCGCATTGCTTGAAGACCAGGTTCAGCACGTTGAGCTGTGCACCAGCGGCGCGCAGGCGGTTGAACAGGCTAAGCAGATGCAGTTCGATTTAATCCTGATGGATATCCAGATGCCGGGTATGGATGGCATTCGGGCCTGCGAGCTTATCCACCAGCTGCCGCACCAGCAGCAAACTCCGGTTATTGCGGTCACCGCGCATGCGATGGCCGGCCAGAAAGAGAAGCTGCTGAGCGCCGGGATGAATGACTATCTGGCGAAGCCAATCGATGAAGAGAAGCTTCATAACCTGCTGTTGCGCTATAAGCCGGGTCATATTGGCGGGACGTACACGGTTTCCAGTGAGCAGGTTGAAATCAGCGTCAATCAGAATGCGACCTTTGACTGGCAGCTAGCCCTGCGCCAGGCGGCAGGTAAACCCGATTTGGCCCGCGAAATGCTGCAAATGCTGGTCGCGTTTCTGCCGGAAATCCGCAACAAGGTTGAGGAGCAGCTGGTGGGTGAAAACCCGGAAGAACTGCTGGAAGCGATCCACAAGCTGCACGGTAGCTGTGGGTACAGCGGCGTACCGCGTCTGAAAAATCTTTGCCAACTGCTGGAGCAACAGCTGCGTGCAGGTACCCCGGAATCGGAGCTTGAACCGGAGTTTCTGGAGCTGTTGGATGAGATGGATAACGTGACGCGGGAAGCGATGAAGGTGTTAGGGAACTGAGGTAAAAGCCCGATGGCGCTACGCTTACCGGGCCTAAAGGTACAGGTGCGGCCTGATGCCCTCACCCCGCCCCTCTCCCACAGGGGTGAGGGTTCCCCACAAAATAATGCCTGCACGGACGACCCCCTCTCCCTTGAGGGAGAGGGCTGGGGTGAGGGGGAACATACGGCTCTGGTGGTCATTCCGTTCACTTCATGTTCCTTGCAACTCTGTAACGTCATGACCTGTGAACGTGCCAGGGTGGCTCAATCGCCACCACCCTGGCGACCCGGGCTCCCGGCGGTAAATCGCCGCTTCGCGGTGCCCTCAGCTTATTCCTTCGGGCTCTCGGGTCGGGCATGAGCCTGCATCCCTGCAGGCCACGCCCTCTCGGCGCATCCCTGCGCCTCGCCCCGGCCCTACGGAAACGCTTCGGCGATTTACAGCCGGACCAGGGCATCGCTGTAAGCCATTAATTTTTCCGAAGCAACATTCACCGCTTCCGGTTAAAAAAATTACCGGGGCTCCCTCAGCCCACAGGGAGAAGGAGAACTACATCCCCTGCCCGACTTTCAGCACCGCCGCGATATTCCTTGCGGCCATTCTGACGTTCTCGCTGGCATTTTCCAGCGCATCTTCCAGCGAGCAGATGGTGTAGATGACGCTAAACACCGCATCAATACCGTGATCGTGTACCACGCCAACGTCCGCCGTCAGGCTACCCGCAATGCCGATGACGGGTTTGTTAAAGCGTTTCGCCACTTTCGCCACGCCTACCGGGACTTTACCGTGGATCGTCTGGCTATCGATGCGACCTTCTCCCGTGATCACCAGATCCGCATCGGCCACCTGGTCGGCCAGGTGTAGCGCATCGGTCACGATCTCAATGCCCTGACGCAGCTGCGCGCCGCAAAAGGCGTACAGCGCTGCCCCCATGCCACCCGCCGCGCCGCCGCCCGCAAGGTTAAGCACGTCGATATCCAGATCCCGGGCAATGACTCTCGCATACTGTGCAAGCGCGTTGTCCAGGGTAACGATCATCTCAGGCGTAGCCCCCTTTTGCGGGCCAAATACGGCTGACGCACCATCCTTTCCGGTGAGCGGGTTCGTCACATCACAGGCGACTTCAATCCGGCACGCCGCCAGACGTTTGTCCAGCCCGCTCAGGTCGATACGGGCAAGATTTCCCAGCTCGCCCCCGCCCTGCCCAAGGGGCTGCCCACTGTCGTCCAGCAGCTTTGCCCCCAGCGCCTGCACCATCCCTGCGCCACCGTCATTGGTCGCACTGCCGCCAATGCCAATAATGATATGCTTAACGCCTGCGTCCAGCGCGTGACGAATAAGTTCTCCCGTGCCCCAGGAGGTCGTTTTCAGGGGGTTACGCTGCGAAGGGACGACCAGCTCCAGGCCGCTTGCAGCCGCCATTTCAATAAAAGCACTCTGCTCGTCACCGGATAAGCCATAAAACCCTTCCACGCGCTCACCCAGCGGGCCGGTCACCGGAACATGCACAATGCGTCCCTGCGTTGCTGCGATCATCGCCTCAACCGTCCCTTCGCCACCGTCCGCGACCGGCAGTTTGACGTAAACCGCCTCGGGAAAGATCTCGCGAAAACCACGCTCTATCGCTGTCGCAACCTCAAGCGCACTCAAACTTTCCTTATACGAGTCCGGTGCGATAACAATTTTCATAAGCCATCCTTACGCATAGTCGTTACGTTAAGCATACACCACGTAAAAGACCGCCAATGGGAGCGGTCCCAATGCGTTTATCGTACCATGCACGGGCGTTTATTGTCGAATGTCCAGTCCGGAAACAGATACTGCATCGCCATCGCGTCGTCGCGTGCGCCCAGGCCGTGTTTTTGATACAGCTCGTGGGCCTTCATGAGCTGGTCCATATCCAGCTCAACCCCCAGCCCCGGTGTTGAAGGCACCTGCACCATGCCACCTTTGATCTCAAACGGCTGCTTAGTCAGACGCTGATTACCTTCCTGCCAGATCCAGTGCGTGTCGATTGCTGTAATCTTGCCCGGCGCGGCAGCGGCAACGTGAGTGAACATCGCCAGCGACACGTCGAAGTGGTTGTTGGAGTGCGAGCCCCAGGTCAGGCCAAACTCGTGGCACATCTGCGCCACGCGCACCGACCCCTGCATCGTCCAGAAGTGCGGGTCAGCCAGCGGAATGTCGACAGACTGTAATGACAGGGTGTGTCCCATCTGACGCCAGTCGGTGGCAATCATATTGGTCGCGGTCGGCAGCCCCGTGGCGCGACGGAATTCTGCCATCACTTCACGGCCAGAGAAGCCTTGCTCCGCCCCGCACGGATCCTCCGCGTAGGCCAGTACGCCCTTAAGCTGCTTGCCGATCGCGATCGCTTCATTAAGGGACCAGGCCCCGTTCGGATCGAGCGTTACGCGCGCCTGCGGGAAACGTTTTGCCAGCGCGGTGACGGCTTCCGCCTCTTCCTCACCGGCCAGCACGCCGCCCTTCAGTTTGAAATCATTGAAGCCATATTTTTCGTACGCGGCCTCGGCCAGACGTACCACCGCATCCGGGGTCATCGCCTCATCGTGGCGGAGACGGTACCAGTCGCATTGTTCGTCCGGCTGGCTTTGATACGGCAACGGCGTCAGCTTGCGGTCGCCGACAAAGAACAGATAACCCAGCATTTCGACCTCGCTGCGCTGCTGCCCTTCGCCCAACAGCGACGCAACGTTAACCCCCAGATGCTGGCCCAGCAGATCTAACATGGCGGATTCAATACCGGTCACCACATGGATTGTGGTGCGCAGATCGAAAGTCTGCAGGCCACGGCCACCGGCATCGCGATCGGCAAAGGTGTTGCGAAC
This sequence comes from Enterobacter sp. AC1, assembly GCF_050434705.1. NCBI lineage: Bacteria > Pseudomonadati > Pseudomonadota > Gammaproteobacteria > Enterobacterales > Enterobacteriaceae > Enterobacter > Enterobacter sp. AC1. The sequence goes on from NZ_JBNDIZ010000007.1 coordinate 68,496, forward strand.
GGTATTGAGAACATTTTTGTACTCACCCAGCGTTTTGCCCACTACCAGCGGAATGGCATCTTGCAGCGTTTTGCGGATCTTCTCCCCGCCCGGAATTTCACCCACGCCGGTATGGCCGGCATTGTCTTTAAGAATCACAATATTGCGGGTAAAGAATGGCGCATGCGCGCCGCTCAGGTTCATCAACATGCTGTCATGGCCCGCAACGGGAACGATCTGCATGGAGGTGACTACAGGGGTAGAAAAAGTACTCATCGTTCAATCCTTTTATCAGTGACGTCCAAAAACAGGGCGCTTACGGTCAAATGTCCAGCCGGGAATAAGGTACTGCATCGGGCCCGCGTCGTTACGCGCGCCGCCCGGCAATTTTTTATACGCCTCATGGGCTTTATGGATCTGATCCCAGTCAAGCTCCACGCCCAGGCCCGGTGCATCCGGTACGGCAATCTTGCCATTTTTGATTTCCAGCGGATTTTTCGTCAGGCGGGCTTCCCCCTCCTGCCAAATCCAGTGGGTGTCGATGGCGGTCGGGTTACCCGGCGCTGCCGCGCCAACGTGAGTAAACATCGCCAGTGAAATGTCGAAATGATTGTTCGAGTGACAGCCCCAGGTCAGGCCCCACTCGTCGCACAACTGCGCTACACGCACGGCGCCCGAGAGCGTCCAGAAGTGTGGGTCCGCCAGCGGAATGTCGACGGCGTTGAGCATCACCGCATGGCCCATTTCGCGCCAGTTGGTGGCGATCATATTGGTCGCCACCGGCAGCCCGGTGGCACGACGGAACTCGGCCATCACTTCGCGGCCCGAGTAGCCCTGCTCCGCGCCGCAAGGATCTTCCGCATAGGTCAGGACATCCCCCAGCCCTTTGCACAGGCTAATCGCTTCATCCAGCAGCCATGCGCCGTTCGGGTCAACGGTGATGCGCGCATCCGGAAAGCGCTTCTTCAGCGCCCGGGCCGTTTCAATCTCCTGCTCGCCGGGCAGCACGCCGCCCTTCAGCTTGAAATCCTTAAAGCCGTAGCGATCCTGCGCGGCCTCGGCCAACCGGACTACGGCCTCCCCGGAGAGCGTCTCCTGATGGCGCAGCTGATACCACTCATGGTTGCCCGGCGAACGGTCCAGATAAGGCAGATCGGTTTTATTACGGTCGCCTACGTAGAACAGGTAGCCCAGCACCGTTACCGCATCGCGCTGTTTGCCCGGGCCCAGCAGTTCGCAGACCGGAACGTTCAGCGCCTTACCGAGCAAATCGAGCAGAGCGGCTTCCAGCGCGGCAACCGCGTTGACGCGCAGTTCAAACGTCCAGGCACCTTTACCGAACGTATCAAAGTCTGCCGACTGATTGCCCTTATGCACCCGCTGAACCACTTTGTTCAGACGGGCAATCTCCTGGCCCACCACCTGCGGAATGGCATCGACCAGCGTCTGGTAAATCACCTCTCCGCCCGGCGCTTCGCCCACGCCGGTATTCCCCGCGCTGTCGGTCAGTACCACGATATTGCGGGTAAACCAGGCGTTATGCGCGCCGCCAATGTTGAGCAGCATGCTGTCCTGTCCGGCCACCGGAATGACCTTCATCTCAGTGACGACTGGGCTTGATTGCGTTGTCATTATTCACGCTCCGCAACAGGCTTAAGTTCGATGCGTTTAATATCGCCGACCAGCACCAGGTAGCTCAGCACCGCCACCAGCGCATGCACACCCACGTAAATCAGCGCGCCGTTAAAGGAGCCGGTGGTGCCGACGATGTAGCCGATAGCGATTGGCGTCACAATGCCGGAGATGTTGCCGAACATGTTGAACAGGCCGCCGCTCAGGCCGCTGATCTCTTTCGGCGCCGTATCCGCCATCACCGCCCAGCCCAGCGCGCCAATGCCTTTGCCGAAGAAGGCCATCGCCATAAAGCCGATAATCATCCACTCTGCGCTGACGTAATTACAGAACACCATGGTCATGGAGAGCAGCATGCCGAGCACAATCGGCGTTTTACGCGCGATGTTCAGTGACCCCGTTCGGCGCATCAGCCAGTCGGAAATTACCCCGCCGAGCACGCCACCGACGAAGCCGCAGATTGCCGGGACCGAGGCAACAAATCCCGCTTTCAGAATCGACATGCCGCGAGCCTGCACCAGGTACACCGGGAACCAGGTGATGAAAAAGTAGGTTAAGGCGTTAATACAGTACTGGCCCAGATAGATGCCGATCATCATGCGCGAGCCGACGAGCTGTTTGATCTGCGACCATTTCTGGCTGAACGGGACTTTTGCTTTTGCGGATTTCTGATCCATGTTGATCAGCGCTCCGCCTTCCGCGATGTACTCCAGCTCTTTTTTGTTCACGCCAGGATGCTGGTTGGGTTCGTGGATCACTTTCAGCCAGACGAAGCTGATGACGATCCCAAGCCCGCCCATGAAGAAGAAGACGTGCGACCAGCCCACCTCATGCGTCAGCCAGCCCATGATTGGCGCGAAAATCACCGTTGCGAAGTACTGTGCGGAGTTGAAAATCGCTACCGCCGTTCCCCTCTCCTGCGCCGGGAACCATGCCGCCACAATGCGGCTGTTGCCCGGGAAGGAAGGTGCTTCCGCTAAGCCCACCAGGAAGCGCAGCGTGAAGAGCGCCACGATAATGCCGAAGCCGCTGAAGATATCGACAAACCCCTGCAACAGGGTAAACATCGACCAGATAAAGATGGACCAGAAATAGACGCGCTTAGAGCCAAAGCGGTCCAGCAGCCAGCCGCCAGGAATTTGGCCGATGACGTAGGCCCATGAGAATGCGGAGAAAACGTAACCCATGCCCACGGGATCAAGGCCGATATCTTTTGCCATTTCAGAGCCGGCAATCGACAGCGTGGCGCGGTCACCATAGTTAAAGGACGTGACGATAAACAGCATCACCACTATCCAGTAGCGGGCATTGGTGCGCTTTTCAGCGCCGCTCGCTGCGTGGCTTAATGTACTCATTGTTGCACTCCTGAAACATAGCTTTCGCCAGGTTCACTCTGTACAGCACCGTAGGGTAATCAGAATGAGATTTGTGTTTGTCGTTTTGGTACGGCCTGAAGCCGTTTTATAGTGACCGGGAAAGTATATGAAGGAGTGCCTCTTCACCTCACCGTGCAGAAACACAGTATTTAAGGGTGTATGAGAGGTTGTTTATGGCATAAGCCCAGGATAGTGGAAGATGGTTCACGGAATTGGGTTTGGTGTAGAGATATTGCCGGGTGGCGGCTTCGCCTGACCCGGCCTGGACAACCCGTTGGCCTCGCAAGCGAAGCGCCGCCGGGCAGAGCGTTATTTGAGAAGTGAGGCCCAGTTCTCCACCCACGGGTTTGATTCGCTTTCTGGCTCCGGGTGTTCGCCTGCGTCTATCAACAGCATCTCGCCGACGCGCTGGGCGCTCTGCTCCTGCAAAAGCGCATCGAACTGCTTACCGCCGCCGCAGAAGTTGGCGTAAGAGCTGTCGCCGAGGGCAATGATGCCGTAGTGCACGTCCGGCTGATAGCCTAGCTGGTCCTTAATTCCCTGGAACAGCGGCACGATGCTGTCCGGCAGATCGCCCTGCCCGGTGGTGGAGGTCACCACCAGAATGTATTTATCTTTATACTTTTCCCAGTCAGCCAGTTCCGGGTCTTCGTAGACCGTGGCTTTATGGCCCTGGCTGGCGAGTATTGCCTCAGCCTCTTCCGCTACCAGCAGCGAGTTGCCGTACATTGTGCCGACAAAAATGCCTACTTCAGCCATGTGTTTTTCCCATAATGAATGCGCTTACCGTTCATCCTGAACGTTGCCCGTTACAAACTCAACCCTTTCATTTTTGGGGAGTTGCCCCAGCCAGCCAAACTGTGACAGCGCCAGCATCCAGACGTCGTCCAGCCCCGCGCGGATCGTCAGCGGTTCACCGGTAAACGGGTGCGTCAGGCTAAGCTCGCTCGCGTGTAACATCAGACGGCCGCAGCCGAAATGTTCGGCAGCACTGCGGTTCTGACGCAGATCGCCATGTTTGCTGTCGCCAATAATCGGGTGACGCAGATGCGCAAGATGCCGTCGCAGCTGGTGCTTACGCCCGGTTTTGGGCAAAAGCTCAACCAGGCTGTAGCGTGTGGTCGGAAATTTGCTGGTGGCCACCGGCATTTCGGTCGTCGCCATGCCGCGATAATCCGTCACTGCGGGCTGCGGGCCCTTGTCATCGCGGGCAAATTTATCGGCGATTTTGTCCAGCTCCTCCACCAGCGGGTAGTCCAGCGTGGCGGACTCCGTGAGCCAGCCGCGGACGATCGCGTGATAGCGTTTCTGGATCTGGTGCTGTTCGAACTGCTGAGACAGCAAACGGCCGGCTTCGCTGGACAGCCCCATCAGCAGCACGCCGGAGGTCGGCCTGTCGAGACGATGGGCGGTAAAAACATGCTGACCAATCTGGTCGCGCACCGTTTGCATCACCACCACTTTCTCGTCGCGATCGAGCCAGCTTCGGTGCACCAGCCAGCCTGATGGTTTATTTACCGCCACCAGCCACTCGTCCTGATAGAGGATCTCAAGCGTCATGCCTCTTCACCGGCAAACAGGGCATCCAGTTTTTCCAGTTCGGCCAGCATCACGTCGCGCGCGGGGTGCGTCGCCTCCAGCGCCATTTCATAATAGGGAGAGACAGCAAATGCCTGCGGCAGCGGGTGGCCGCCCTCAAGCAACGCGTGCATGCGCGGGATCAACACCCACTGCAGCCACTCAAACGGGGCCAGCGTATCCAGGCAGAAGGGCTGGGTGCTTGCGAACGCATCTGGCTGCGGCGCGGTCTCCTGCCACAGCTGATGTTGGCGCAAAAGGGCTTCGATGGCGTGCAACTGAGCACGAACGCTATCGTGTTGCGTCATGGTAACCTCAACTGAAAAAGTGAACGGCGCGCAGCATAGCATTGCGGAAGGCAGAAATAAAAAAAGGGAGCACTGTAAAAACAGTGCTCCCGGTTCGTTTCGCAGCATTCCAGCTACAATTCGTGCTCCCTGCTCATCCGTGACAACTTTTCCTGAAGCCCGAAGGCCTGGTCATCCGTAAACCTGTACATCCTGCACACATCTTCCTGACGTGTTTGTTTCATCCTGAAACGTCCTGGTCTTCCTGACCCACCGACCATCCTGACCGGTTCTCGTTCTCCTTCCTGGAGGTGTCCCTTACGCATCCTGCGTTATCCGCTTGCTTCATCCTGAAGCCTTCCTGCAGCGCCATCCTGACGAGTCCTGAGTAAGAAACGCCATCATCCTGATGTTCGTTTCTCGTGTCGGCATCCTGTCGACGGAGATAGAATCCGCTATTCCGCTTCGTCTTACAACCCACCCTGTCAGCGTTGTGAGCCGTAAGAAATCCCTAAAAAAGAGCGTAAGAGCAAGTAATCCATTGAAAAACAGTGTGATAATAATCTTAATTAATTGAGGCGATACTGAATGTTCCAGCGATCTCTCACAAACCTTGTAAGAGATCTCTCACACGCGCTGTAGCATCATGGATTACAGAAGTGGCTCAAGTCGGGTAAGGAAATCCGCAAGTGAGGGGGCGAGGGTCTCGCGATTGCGGGTGCCGATAGTCTCTTTAATGACTTCGCCGGACAGGTTACAGACGGAGATAACGTCCAGTTCGCTGTCGAGCGTGGCGATAAAGAGCGTAGGAGAAAGCTTAAGACGTTTTTGCGTGACCAGATGACCAATCAGGTTTTCCTGAACACGCTGCAGATCGTCTTCGCTCCAGGTCTGCAACAGCGTCAGCGTGATATCAGCAAAGCGTGCAGGCATATCCCCTGCAAACTGCGTGGCGTAAAACGCATGAACCGCTGGTTGTACCACAATGTCCATTGCGCGTTCAACCGCATTTACATTTTGCGCACCGGTGTTGGGCTTCGGCTGCCAGATAACGTAATCGTCAAATGAAGAGATAATGCACGGCGAAGGTACGCCATATAAATCAGGACTTTGTGGCCACGTGCCCTGCTTTTCATGCCATGCGTCGCAATAGCGGGTTGTGAAGGTAGTAAGGGCATTTGCCGTTTCAATGTCCACCGATTTCTCTCTTCTTGTCAGACAGGATAAACTCAGGGCATAAGTGTACCTGTAAAGTGGCTATGAAACATGTCTTACGAAAATCATCAGGCATTAACCGGCTTAACGCTGGGTAAATCGACCGACTACCGCGATACCTACGATGCAAGCCTGCTGCAGGGCGTGCCGCGCAGCCTGAATCGCGATCCTCTGGGTCTGCATGCGGACGCGCTGCCGTTTGTCGGCGGTGACATCTGGACGCTGTACGAACTCTCCTGGCTCAACGCGCGCGGGCTGCCGCAGGTGGCGGTGGGCCACGTTGAGCTGGATTACGCCAGCCAGAATCTGGTTGAATCCAAAAGCTTCAAGCTTTATCTCAACAGCTTTAACCAGACTAAATTCAACAGCTGGGACGACGTTCAGCATACCCTGGAGCGCGACTTAAGCGCCTGCGCACAGGGCAAGGTGAGCGTTTCACTGTATCGCCTGCACGAGCTGGAGGGCCAGCCGATTGCCCACTTCAACGGAACCTGCATCGACGATCAGGATATCGAGGTGGAGAATTATGAATTCAGCGCCGATTACCTCGAAAACGCGGCAAGCGGAAAGGTGGTCGAAGAGACGCTGGTCAGCCATCTGCTGAAGTCCAACTGCCTGATCACCCACCAGCCGGACTGGGGTTCAGTGCAGATCCAGTACCGCGGACCGAAAATCGACCGGGAAAAGCTGCTGCGCTATCTGGTGTCGTTCCGCCATCACAACGAATTTCACGAGCAGTGCGTGGAGCGCATCTTTAGCGATATTCAGCGTTTCTGCCAGCCAGAAAAACTGAGCGTTTACGCGCGGTATACCCGCCGCGGCGGTCTGGATATCAACCCGTGGCGGACCAATACCGACTTTGTCCCTGCGACGGGTCGGCTGGTACGCCAGTAATATAAATATTTTCACAATATGCGCGGTATCTTCCGCGCTTTAGGTTGTGAAACGTCACGCGGCAAGGCTATTGTAATCAACAGGGAAAGACGATAATCGTCCCGTAAGGAGCTCACTTGATTACACATATTAGCCCGCTTGGCTCAATGGATATGTTGTCGCAGCTGGAAGTGGACATGCTTAAACGCACGGCCAGCAGCGATCTTTATCAACTGTTTCGTAACTGTTCACTTGCCGTACTGAACTCCGGAAGCCTGACAGATAACAGTAAAGAACTGCTGTCCCGCTTCGAAAGCTTTGACATCAACGTGCTGCGCCGCGAGCGTGGCGTGAAGCTTGAAGTCATCAACCCGCCGGAAGATGCCTTCGTCGATGGGCGCATTATTCGTTCACTTCAGGCTAACCTGTTTGCCGTGCTGCGCGACATCCTGTTTGTTAACGGGCAGATCCATAACGCAGGACGTTTCCAGCATCTCGACCTGGAAAGCTCGGTCCATATTACCAACCTGGTATTCTCTATTTTGCGCAACGCCCGCGCCCTGCACGTCGGCGAAGCCCCGAACATGGTCGTCTGCTGGGGCGGTCACTCCATTAACGAAACTGAATATCTCTATGCCCGTCGGGTGGGGACGCAGCTCGGCCTGCGCGAGCTGAATATCTGTACCGGCTGTGGCCCGGGGGCGATGGAAGCGCCCATGAAAGGAGCGGCGGTCGGGCACGCGCAGCAGCGTTACAAAGAGGGGCGGTTTATCGGCATGACCGAGCCGTCAATCATCGCCGCTGAGCCACCTAACCCGCTGGTTAACGAGCTGATCATCATGCCGGATATCGAGAAACGTCTTGAGGCGTTTGTCCGTATCGCCCACGGCATTATCATCTTCCCGGGCGGCGTGGGGACAGCGGAAGAGCTGCTCTATCTGCTGGGGATTCTGATGAACCCGGCCAACAAAGATCAGGTTCTGCCGTTGATCCTGACCGGGCCAAAAGAGAGCGCAGACTACTTCCGCGTGCTTGACGAATTTATCGTCCACACGCTGGGCGAAGCCGCGCGCCGTCACTATCGCATCATCATTGATGATGCCGCAGAAGTGGCGCGTCAGATGAAAAAAGCGATGCCGCTGGTGAAAGAGAACCGCCGTGATACTGGCGATGCCTACAGCTTTAACTGGTCTATCCGTATCGCGCCGGACCTGCAAATCCCGTTTGAGCCATCGCATGAAAATATGGCGAACCTGAAACTCTACCCGGACCAGCCGGTGGAAGTGCTGGCAGCCGATTTGCGTCGTGCCTTCTCCGGGATTGTGGCGGGCAACGTCAAAGAAGTCGGCATCCGTGCGATTGAGCAGTACGGTCCGTACAAGATCCACGGCGACCCGGAGATGATGCGCCGTATGGATGACATGCTACAGGGCTTCGTCGCTCAGCACCGCATGAAGCTTCCGGGCTCCGCCTATATTCCTTGCTACGAAATCTGCACATAGCGCTTAGCAGCGTCTCATCAAAGCCGGGCCGCGCTGTCGCGCGTCCCGGCTTTTTTTATTACTGAAGCAATTCATAGGCATCACTTATGACTTTTACAATTTTTTCACAAAAGCAAACGATTACCTGGTTTTAACAACCATAAATTATCAGCCTTAATCCAAATTACCTGCCAGAAAATACTAAAAACCCATTTCTTTACAGCCAAAGACACCTATATCACGGGTCTGTCTTTCAGACCACATGTCGTTAGTGGTAGCCTTCGCGCCCGTAAATTCTCTTTGATGTTTTTTTAACAGATAAATGGTCTAAAGATGCCCACATCATAAGTGGATTATTGCATTTGGGATCGGGATCACTGATAGATTCATAACGAGAATGTATCTTTCCGCCCGCCAATAGTTACGGGCGAAAATTATTAAAAAACCGTCACTGAACGAATTTCATATTACCGTCAGGCACTTTTTCATCGGATTTGACTAAAAAACCTGACAATTCGCTTCCTCCAGGAGATACAGATGGAAACCACTCAAACCAGCACCGTTGCTTCGATTGAATCCCGAAGTGGTTGGCGCAAAACGGATACCATGTGGATGCTTGGCCTTTACGGCACAGCAATCGGCGCTGGTGTACTGTTCCTTCCTATCAACGCAGGCGTCGGCGGTCTGATCCCGCTGATCATCATGGCTATCATCGCTTTCCCGATGACCTTCTTCGCACACCGCGGTCTGACCCGCTTCGTGCTGTCCGGTAAAAATCCGGGTGAAGACATCACTGAAGTTGTTGAAGAACATTTCGGCGTTGGCGCAGGTAAACTGATTACCCTGCTCTACTTCTTCGCGATTTACCCAATCCTGCTGGTTTACAGCGTGGCGATCACCAACACCGTAGAAAGCTTCATGGCGCACCAGCTGCACATGACGCCGCCTCCGCGCGCCATTCTGTCTCTGATCCTGATTGTGGGCATGATGACCATCGTGCGCTTCGGTGAGCAGATGATCGTGAAAGCGATGAGCGTGCTGGTGTTCCCGTTCGTGATTGCACTGATGGTGCTAGCCTGCTACCTGATCCCACAGTGGAACGGTGCAGCGCTGGAAACCCTGTCCCTGAGCAGCGCATCTGCAACCGGCAACGGCCTGCTGATGACCCTCTGGCTGGCAATTCCGGTGATGGTCTTCTCCTTCAACCACTCCCCAATCATCTCTTCCTTCGCCGTTGCGAAACGTGAAGAGTACGGTAATGGCGCAGAGAAGAAATGCTCCAGCATCCTGGCACGCGCTCACATCATGATGGTACTGACCGTTATGTTCTTCGTCTTCAGCTGCGTACTGAGCCTCTCTCCGGCGGATCTGGCGGCAGCGAAAGAGCAGAACATCTCTATTCTGTCTTACCTCGCGAACCACTTTAACGCACCGGTTATTGCGTGGATGGCTCCTATCATCGCGATTATCGCTATCACCAAATCCTTCCTCGGCCACTACCTGGGCGCGCGTGAAGGCTTCAACGGTATGGTGATTAAATCTCTGCGCGGTAAAGGCAAGAGTATTGAAATCAACAAGCTGAACAAAATCACTGCACTGTTCATGCTGCTCACCACCTGGGCGGTAGCAACGCTGAACCCAAGCATCCTGGGCATGATTGAAACCCTGGGTGGCCCGGTTATCGCGATGATTCTGTTCCTGATGCCGATGTACGCGATTCAGAAAGTCCCTGCGATGCGTAAATACAGCGGCCATATCAGCAACGTATTCGTTGTGATTATGGGCCTGATTGCCATCTCCGCCATTTTCTACTCGCTGTTCAGCTAATATCTCCAGCGCCGTCCTCGGGCGGCGCACTCCTCCCCTCTGACTGATAGCAATGGACGCATCATGATTAGCGTATTCGATATTTTCAAAATCGGTATTGGTCCTTCCAGCTCTCACACCGTCGGACCAATGAAAGCCGGTAAACAATTCACGGATGACTTGATTGCACGCGGCATCCTGCACGACATCACCCGCGTGGTTGTCGATGTGTACGGCTCGCTGTCCCTGACAGGGAAAGGCCACCATACCGATATCGCCATTATCATGGGCCTGGCGGGAAACCTGCCGGATACCGTTGATATTGATGCGATCCCTGGCTTCATCCAGGACGTCAACACCCACGGTCGCCTGCTGCTGGCAAACGGCGCACACGAAGTGGAATTCCCGGTTGACCACTGCATGAATTTCCATGCGGACAACCTGTCGCTGCACGAAAACGGTATGCGTATCACCGCGCTGGCCGGCGACAAAGCGGTATACAGCCAGACTTACTACTCTATCGGCGGCGGTTTCATCGTCGACGAAGACCACTTTGGTCAAACCCATACCTCGTCCGTCGAGGTGCCGTATCCGTACAAAACGGCGGCGGACCTCCAGCGTCACTGCCAGGAAACGGGCCTGTCCCTCTCCGGCCTGATGATGAAAAACGAGCTGGCCCTGCACAGTAAAGAAGAGCTGGAACAGCACTTCACCAGCGTCTGGGAAGTGATGCGCGGCGGTATCGAGCGCGGCATCACCACCGAAGGCGTTCTGCCGGGCAAGCTTCGCGTGCCGCGTCGTGCGGCCGCGCTGCGCCGTATGCTGGTCAGCACCGACAAAACGACCACGGACCCGATGGCCGTCGTGGACTGGATCAACATGTTCGCCCTGGCGGTAAACGAAGAGAATGCCGCAGGCGGCCGCGTTGTGACAGCACCGACCAACGGTGCCTGCGGCATTGTTCCGGCAGTGCTGGCGTACTACGACAAGTTTATTCGTGAAGTAAACGCGAACTCTCTGGCCCGCTATCTGCTGGTCGCCAGCGCGATTGGTTCCCTGTACAAGATGAACGCGTCCATTTCTGGTGCAGAAGTGGGCTGTCAGGGTGAAGTGGGCGTGGCCTGCTCTATGGCGGCAGCGGGTCTGGCAGAGCTCCTGGGCGCAAGTCCGGCGCAGGTGTGCATCGCGGCCGAGATTGGCATGGAGCACAACCTGGGGCTGACCTGTGACCCGGTAGCCGGACAGGTACAGGTACCGTGCATCGAGCGTAACGCCATCGCCTCCGTTAAGGCGGTCAACGCGGCGCGTATGGCGCTGCGCCGCACCAGCGAGCCGCGGGTCTGTCTCGATAAGGTTATCGAAACCATGTACGAAACCGGTAAAGATATGAACGCCAAATACCGCGAAACCTCTCGCGGCGGTCTGGCAATGAAGATCGTTACCTGCGATTAAGCCTCTCAGGAAGCCTCGTTTTGCGAGGCTTCTTCCTGTTTTCCCCGCCATTCATAGTTTCACGCTGCTGACAGTGTTACCCTTCACGTATTAGATAGAAGGGAGATTATCTGTGGCCGTTCATTTACTTATCGTCGATGCTCTTAACCTGATCCGCCGTATCCATGCGGTACAGGGCACGCCCTGTAAGGACACCTGTCTGCACGCGCTGGAACAGCTTATTCGCCACAGTGAACCTACCCACGCGGTCGCGGTATTTGATGACGAAGCGCGCAACAGCGGCTGGCGGCATCAGCGCCTCCCGGACTATAAAGCAGGGCGTGCACCGATGCCGGACGACCTGCATGCCGAAATGCCCGTTATCCGCGCCGCCTTTGAACAACGCGGTGTCCCATGCTGGGGGGCGCACGGCAATGAGGCGGATGACCTGGCGGCTACGCTTGCGGTAAAGATTGCCAGCGCCGGGCATCAGGCGACGATCGTCTCAACCGATAAAGGCTACTGTCAGCTCCTCTCTCCCACGATCCGTATCCGCGATTACTTCCAGAAACGCTGGCTTGACGCCCCCTTCATCGCCGGTGAGTTTGGCGTCTCGCCTGAGCAACTGCCCGACTATTGGGGGCTGGCAGGGATAAGTAGCTCAAAGGTACCGGGTGTGGCGGGCATAGGGCCGAAGAGTGCCGCACAGCTGCTGACGGATTTTCAGAGCCTGGAGGGGATATACGCCAGGCTGGATGAGGTACCAGAAAAATGGCGCAAAAAGCTGGAAGCGCATAAAGAGATGGCGTTTATCTGCCGGGATGTGGCGACGCTACAGACGGATTTGCAGCTGGACGGGAATTTACAGCAGTTGCGGTTGGAGCGTTAACGCTTTTCTGTAAGCCCGGTAAGCGTAGCGCCACCGGGCAATACAACACGGACTATCGCTCGTCGCGACGCCCGCCCACGGCCGCCCACCAGCGACGCACATGCACCGTCACCTCTTCACGATCGTGATACAGCTGACGCGCCTGAATGACCACGTTAATACCGTGTTCGTCCATCTGCTCCTGAATGTAGGCCAGGTTCTGCGACACTTCCTCGTAGCGCTTTTTCATCGGCAGCTTGAGGTTGAAAATCGTCTCGCGACACCAGCCGTTCACCAGCCAGGAGGCCATCAGCGCGGCCACTTTTGCCGGTTTCTCAACCATATCGCACACCATCCACGAGATGTTGTTACGGTTTGGGCGATAGCGGAAGCCGTCTTCACGCAGCCAGGTAACCTGCCCGGTGTCCATCAGGCTTTGCGCCATAGGGCCGTTATCGACAGAGGAGACCCACATATTGCGTTTCACCAGCTGATAGGTCCAGCCGCCCGGGCACGCGCCGAGATCGACGGCGTACATGCCGTTTGCCAGACGCTCATCCCACTCATCCGCCGGGATAAAGACGTGGAATGCCTCTTCCAGCTTCAGGGTGGATCGGCTTGGCGCATCGGCCGGGAAGCGCAGGCGCGGGATGCCCATAAAGAAGGGAGAGTTGTTGGTGGTATACGAGTAGCCTGTATAGCAGCAGCCCGGCGCAATAAAGAAGATATGCACCACCGGACGCTTCGGCGTTTCGTAGTTCGTCAGCACGCCCGCATCGCGCAGCGCCGCGCGCAGCGGCACGGTAAACTTGCGGCAGAACTTCATCAGCTCTTTGCTTTCGTTGGTATCCGCGACTTCAACGCGCAGATCACCGCCCTTCTCCACTACGCCCTGCAGCATGCCGACGATTGGCGTAATGCGATCTTCCGGCGGAAGATCCTTCAGCAGCTCGCCCGCGACAAACATCTGGCGGGCGAAGATCAATGAGCTGAACGGCAGTTCGCGCGCCAGCTTATCTGCATCTTCAGGCTGATAGCATTCGAATACCACATAGCCCGCGTTCTCTTTCACGCGGGCAAAGCCGAAGACTTCGCGTTTCGCCGCTTTATCGGTAATTTCCGCGGCGCACTCTTTCTCAAACCCCGGGCGACAATATAAAACAACCTTATTCATGAACAACGCCCTTGCGTTTCAGACGGATAGCTCCGATAAACATTAATACCCAACCCGCCAGGAAGCTGATGCCGCCGACAGGTGTAACAAACGCCCACAGGCGTAAATGCGAAAGTGCCAGACAGTAAAGGCTGCCGCTGAAAAGCACCGTGCCCAGCGCCAGAAAGACGCTGCTCCAGTAAAACCAGATGCTGATACGGCGCTGCATCGCCACCGCCAGCCCAAAAATAGCCAACGTATGGAACGCCTGATATTCAAGGCCGGTCTGGATCCAGCCCATCTCTACTGCGCCCAACGATTTGCTTAAAACATGTGCGCCAAAAGCGCCCAGTGCAACAAAAATAAAGCCACTCACCGCGGCAAAAATCAGCATGAATCGGCTGGTCATGTTTAAGTCCTGAATTGATGCGTGCCCGGCACACAAACGTTATTGTTCATACCTGAAGCGGAATTTTTCTTGCTCGCTTGCCGCTTTCGCCAGTATCCACTGCCGGAAAGCGGCTATTTTACCCAGTTCTGCCTGACTGTCATGACAAACCAGATAGAACGCATTCTTGCTGACCAGTACATCATTAAAAGGGCAAACCAGACGGCCTGCCTCAATTTCGGACTGCGCCATCACGTTGTTCGCCAACGCCACGCCCTGTCCGTGAATGGCAGCCTGTAACACCATCGCACTGTGGCTAAAAATGGGTCCCTGCTGCACGTTTATATGAGTAAGACCTAATTGACGGGTATAAGTTTGCCAGTCGCGGCGAGAAGCATCATGCAAAAGCGTATGCTTAGCCAGGTCAGCGGGTGATTTCAGCGCCTTGTCGCCCGTTAACAGCAGCGGAGAACAGACCGGCAGGAGATATTCTGCGTATAATTTCTCGACGCGCAAGCCCGGCCAGTTACCGCGACCATAAAAAATAGCGACGTCCACATCATCGGCCAGCTTGTCTTCCTGACGATCCACCGCCTGGATTCGAACGTCGATCCCCGGATAAGCTGAGTTAAAGCTTGAGAGTCTGGGCACCAGCCATTGAATGGCAAAACTGGGCAATAAACTGACGGTCAGGGCACCTTTTGCACTGCGAGCCTGAAGCTTGCGCGTGGCTTCAGTGAGCTGGGAAAAAATCTCTTTAATATCCTGAAAATAGCTCTGCCCCTCTTCGGTCAACAGCAACGATCGGTTGCGTCGACGAAACAGCTTAAGGCCCAGAAAATCCTCCAGAGACTTGATTTGATGACTTACTGCGGCCTGTGTCACAAAAAGCTCATCTGCTGCGCGGGTAAAGCTCAGGTGACGTGCTGCTGCATCAAAAACACGTAATGCATTGAGGGGTGGCAATCGCTTTGACATGGTTATCTGGCTTAGATGTTAACGGATTTTAACAAACAGGAAACAACGTTTAACCTATTAGTTTTTTTTATCTGAGCCATTATAATTTGTCCGTTGAGGAACTACCAGCAAATACCTATAGTGGCGGCACTTCCTGAGCCGGAACGAAGAGCTTTTTTCGGAATGCGTGTTCTGAAGGGCTTTTGGCTTACGGTTGTGATGTTGTGTTGTTGTGTTTGCAATTGGTCTGCGATTCAGACCACGGTAGCAACGCTACCAATTTTTCACTTCCTGTACATTTACCCTGTCTGTCCATAGTGATTAATGTAGCACCGCCAATTTGCGGTGCTTTTTTTTGCTTATCGATCTGTTAATGCTCGATCTCTTTCATCTCTTTCACGTCCGTGCGGTTGATCTGCTGCTTGTTCCCGTTAGCATCTTTGTATGAAATCATCCCGGTATCGTTATCGGTTGTCGGTTTCCCTTCCGAAACGATGGAACGACCATCGTTGGTGTGCATGACGTAGTTGTTACCAGAACAGGCGCTCAGGGCAAAAGTAAACGCACAGGCAGAAATGATTGCAGCTGTCTTATTCATGATTATTCTCCTTTAGCAATTAATGCTATTCAAACCTCGATTTATAACAGGCTAAAACATCCGCCTAACACTATTTAGCATAACCTGCTTTTTCAGGGGCATGAGGATAAGCAGACAATTCTGATAGATATCAACCTCCTTGCCCTGGCGCTGAAATTGCGCGACGATCGCATTATTGATACGAGGAATCCCATGAACGCTTTCAGCCCTGCGCAGTTCCGCGCCCAGTTTCCGGCGCTGGCCGATGCCGGTATTTACCTTGATAGCGCCGCCACCGCCCTTAAGCCACAGGCGGTGATTGAGGCGACGCAGCAGTTCTACAGCCTCAGCGCCGGCAACGTGCATCGCAGCCAGTTTGCCGAAGCGCAGCGATTAACCGCGCGCTATGAAGCCGCACGCGATCAGGTCGCGCGCCTGCTCAATGCCGAAAGCGGGAAAAACATCGTCTGGACGCGCGGCACGACAGAGGCCATCAATATGGTGGCCCAGTGCTACGCGCGCCCACTGCTTCAGCCGGGCGACGAAATCATCGTCAGCGAGGCGGAGCATCACGCCAACCTGGTGCCGTGGCTGATGGTGGCTGAGCAAACGGGTGCACGCGTGGTGAAACTCCCTCTGGGTTCAGACCTTCTGCCCGACGTGGCCCGCCTACCAGAGCTGATTACTCCCTGCAGCCGCATTCTGGCGCTCGGACAGATGTCGAACGTCACCGGTGGCTGTCCGGACCTGGCGCAGGCCATTCGCATCGCGCATGCCAGCGGCATGGTCGTGATGGTCGACGGCGCGCAGGGCGTGGTGCATTTCCCGGCCGACGTGCAGGCGCTTGATATCGATTTTTATGCCTTCTCAGGACATAAGCTCTACGGGCCAACCGGTATCGGGGCGCTGTACGGTAAACCGGAACTGCTGGCGCAAATGACGCCGTGGCTCGGCGGCGGCAAAATGATTACCGAAGTGACCTTCGAGGGCTTTAAAACGCAGGAAATACCTTACCGTCTTGAGGCGGGGACGCCGAACGTGGCCGGCGTCATTGGCCTGAGCGCCGCGCTCGAGTGGCTGGCTGAAACAGACATTGTTCAGGCTGAAAGCTGGAGCCGGGGACTGGCGACGCTGGCAGAGGAAGAACTCAAAAAGCGCCCGGGTTTCCGCTCGTTCCGCGTGCAGGACTCGAGCCTGCTCGCCTTTGATTTTGCGGGCGTGCACCATAGCGACATGGTGACGCTGCTGGCCGGGTATGGCATTGCCCTGCGCGCCGGCCAGCACTGCGCCCAGCCACTTCTGGCGGCGCTTGGCGTGAGCGGTACGCTGCGCGCCTCGTTTGCGCCCTACAATACGCAAAGCGACGTTGACGCGCTGGTTGCCGCCGTCGATCGCGCCCTTGAAATACTGGTGGATTAATGACTCACGCAGATTTAGCCGGACATCCGTTTGGCACAGTCATCACAGAAGAGACCTTAAAGCAGACCTTCGCCCCGCTTTCGCAGTGGGAGGATAAATATCGCCAGCTGATCCTCCTCGGTAAGCAACTACCGACCCTGTCTGACGAGCTTAAAGCGCAGGCAAAAGAGATCGCGGGCTGTGAGAACCGCGTCTGGCTGGGCGTAAGCGTCACGGGCGAGAAGCTGCATTTCTTTGGCGACAGCGAAGGACGTATCGTACGCGGGCTACTGGCGGTACTGTTAACCGCCATTGAGGGAAAAAGCGCGGCGGAGCTGCTGACGCGCTCGCCGCTGGCGCTCTTTGATGAGCTGGGACTGCGCGCGCAGCTGAGCGCTTCGCGCGGCCAGGGCCTTATCGCACTAAGCGAAGCCGTGCAGGAAGCCGCACGTCAGGTTCAGGCCTGACGTTCCGCCTTCGCCATCATCTTCTTCAGAGCGTGAGACACCGCCACAAAGCCAAAGGAAGCGGTCACCATGGTGGCCGCACCAAAGCCTGAGGCGCAATCCATCCGTTTTGGCCCTTCCGCCGTGCTTTTCATCGCGCAGACTGAACCATCCGCCTGTGGGTAGACCAGCGCTTCGGTCGAAAACACGCAGTCAACGCCCAGCTTGCCTTTGCTGTTCTTCACGACGTTAAAGTCGCTCTTCAGGCGTTCACGCAGCTTGGCCGCCAGCGGATCCTGAATGGTTTTCGCCAGATCGGCCACCTGGATCTGCGTCGGATCGATTTGCCCGCCCGCGCCGCCGGTGGTCACCAGTGGAACCTTGTAACGACGACAGTACGCGATCAGCGCCGCTTTGGGACGCACGCTGTCGATAGCGTCAATCACGTAGCTATAGCCTTTACTCATGTATTCGGCGACGTTGTCTGCCGTCACAAAATCATCAATTACCGTGACCCGACATTCAGGGTTGATCAGGCGGATACGTTCCGCCATGACCTCCGATTTTGCCAGGCCGACGCTATCACGCAGGGCATGGATTTGACGGTTGGTGTTGGTGACGCAAACGTCATCCATATCAATCAGCGTGATGGCGCCAATACCGGTTCTCGCCAGCGCTTCTGCCGCCCACGAACCCACACCACCAATGCCCACGACGCAGACGTGTGCATCCGCAAACAGCTGCAGGGCTTTTTCACCATAGAGACGTGCCGTGCCGCCGAAACGCTGGCGCCAGGCATCGCTGATTACCACAGACATAAAACCTCAGATGTAAAAAGGGTGAGGTTTTCCTCACCCTGAACAGTAATCCGTATTCCGCTCAGAATACCACAATCAGCCGCTGAATACGTTTCCGGCGCCAGGCGCTGCCTTCAGCACCCATACGCGTCCGTAATGGTTATACCAGCCTGCACGGTGGCCGGCATCAGGGCCAATGCCCTGATAGATATCGAAGTGCTGGCCTTTAATCGCCCCGCCGACATCCAGCGCCACCATCAGACGCAGCTCATACTGACCGTTGAATTTGCCGTTGTTGTCCAGCAGAGGGACTTCCGCCAGCAGCGTAGTGCCCGCAGGGATTATGGAACGGTCCGATGCCACCGACGCCCGGCCAATCAGCGGAACGGCGCTTGCCCCTTTCACCGGGGCAAAGTTTTGCGGTTTAAAGAAGACGAACGACGGGTTCTGCTCCAGCAGCTCGCGCACCTCGGCTTCACTGTGTTTTTCGCCCCACTCGCGGATCGCCTGCATCGACATGTCTTCTTTCTTCACTTCGCCGCGGTCGATCAGCACCTTGCCGATGCTGCGGTAGGCATGGCCGTTTTTACCGGAATAACTGAAGAAGTTAAGCGGTGAACCATCGCCAAAATCAATGTAGCCGCTGCCCTGAACGTCCATGATGAAGTTATCCATCAGGGAGTTGCTGTAGGCCAGAACGTAGTTTTCGCTCAGCGCACCGGAATAAATCTCGGCGCGGGACGGCAGGCGCCCCCGCTTTGGCGGCATACGATAAATAGGGTACTGGAATTCGCCCTGACGCGTGTGTCGCGCCTGAATCACGGGCGTGTAATACCCGGTGAACTGGACGTTGCCGTAGTTATCCGCCCCTTCCATCTGCCAGGCATCGATACCAAACTGGCGCATATTGCGCGTATCACCGCCCGCCCGCAGCCAGTCCTGAACCGCGCTATAGACGCTACTCTGAGAGCCATACAGGCGCGGCGACGCGTTGCGTATCTGGTAAACCTGCTCGGAAAAATCACCGGCGTTAATCGGTGCGCCAACGGCATCAGGCTGATTAACTAAAGAGAAAGGCTGGGATAACTTCCCGTCTTTATACTGTTGACCGCGATCGGTCGGTTTAGAAGAGCAGGCCGCAAGAATGGCTACCATTGCGCCCGTCATCAGATACTTCGCCCAACGTCCTTTCATTATATCTCGTCTTTAAGTTGCCCATTTCCGCGTGATGAAGATAACAAACCGCCAGGGCTAATGAAATGCGATCCCATGCCCTTTGGCAAATTTTGCGCAAAAAATAGCCCAAACAGAGCCATGCCGTTCAATTTGCATACAAAATCATGATTTATGTGAAAAAGGGGTTGCATCACAAACCTATCCGAGTATAGTGCGCATCCACGGACGCGGGGTGGAGCAGCCTGGTAGCTCGTCGGGCTCATAACCCGAAGGTCGTCGGTTCAAATCCGGCCCCCGCAACCAATTAAAATTTGATGAAGTATCTTCTACGACTGTAGAAAGACGGACGCGGGGTGGAGCAGCCTGGTAGCTCGTCGGGCTCATAACCCGAAGGTCGTCGGTTCAAATCCGGCCCCCGCAACCAATCAAATTTGAAGAAGTAAGTTTCTACAAGAGTAGAAAGACGGACGCGGGGTGGAGCAGCCTGGTAGCTCGTCGGGCTCATAACCCGAAGGTCGTCGGTTCAAATCCGGCCCCCGCAACCAACACTTCTAAAACAATAAACACCCTCAAGGGTGTTTTTTTGTTTTTGTCGTTTGTGAAACTGCCGGGCGTTCACCCGGCCTGAAAGATTTACCCGCGTCGCGCCAGCGTCGCCCCGTCTGAGAAATACGCACGTATCCCTGCCAGAATCGACTCCGCTACCTCCTGCTGGAATTTTGCCGTCTTGAGCTTGCGCTCCTCTTCCACATTACTGATAAAAGCTGTCTCAACCAGAATGGACGGAATGTCCGGCGCCTTGAGTACCGCAAACCCGGCCTGTTCTACGCTGTTTTTATGCAGCTTATTGATGTTGCCCAGCTTGCCCAGCACCGCTTTACCAAATTTCAGGCTGTCGTTGATGGTCAACGACTGCACCATATCGAACATGGTGTGGTCGACGTAGCGGTCACCGCTCTTGCTCACGCCACCAATAAGGTCCGAGGCGTTCTGGGTGTCCGCAAGATATCTCGCGGCGGTACTGGTCGCGCCTTTGGTTGAGAGTGCAAACACCGACGAGCCGCTTGGCTGACGGCTGGTAAACGCATCCGCATGGATCGACACGAACAAATCTGCGCGCTGCTTCTGCGCTTTCGCCACCCGAACCTTGAGCGGAATAAAGATGTCTTCATTACGCGTCATATAGGCGCGCATATTGCCTTCTTTATCAATCAACGCCTTCAGACGACGGGCAATTTGCAGCACCACGTCTTTTTCACGCGTGCGATATTTCCCCACCGCACCGGAGTCTTCGCCGCCGTGGCCGGGATCGAGCATGATCACAATCGGACGATCGCGCCCTGCTTTCCCCGGCTGCGGACCGCTTTGCGCAGGCGGAACCTGACGCTGCAGATCGCCTTTGTTGTAATCCTCCAGCAGCGCAAGCAGCGGATCCTGAATATCCGTCGCATTTGCCGGGTAGAGATCCATCACCAGACGCTCTTTAAACGTGGCGACAGGCGCAAGGGCAAACAGCTGCGGCTTAACGTTCTGCTTCAGTTCAAACACCATGCGCACGGTTTGCGGATCAAACTGCCCGACGCGCGCCGATTTAATAAACGGATCGTCGCCGCGGATCTGCGCCGCCATTCCTTTCAGCACGGAGTTGAGGTTAACGCCTTCGAGATCCACCACCACACGTTCAGGGTTGCTGAGGGCAAATTGCTTATATTTCAGTACGCGATTCGATTCGACCGTCACGCGCGTATAGGTCGATGACGGCCAGACGCGCACCGCGACGACCTGACTCGTGGCGGCAAGGCCGACCTGACTGACGCTAAGCAACCACATTGCCCCGGCCCCTTTTAACAAACGGCGGCGGCTTATTGCTGAATTGGATCCCGACATGCTTCTCCCGAGCAAGAACACTGACTGATATACAAAATGTCCAGATTGACCGAAAACTTTAACGAATGACGCATAAACTGTCATCTATAAAAGGGTAAACAATCATACGCTAACGCACGGATTACTTATCATTTTCTGTGGGTCGCGGAAAATTTGCGCTTGCACACGCGCCCACAATCGAATAAAAATACAGAAATTACGAATAAACATTCATTAAGGGTTGTGCCATGGTGAAGGAACGTAGAACCGAACTGGTCCAGGGATTCCGCCATTCTGTTCCCTATATCAACGCCCATCGGGGAAAAACGTTTGTCATCATGCTTGGCGGCGAAGCCATTGAGCATGAAAATTTTTCCAGCATCGTCAATGACATTGGCCTGCTGCACAGCCTCGGGATCCGCCTGGTCGTGGTCTATGGCGCGCGTCCACAGATTGATGCCAACCTGGCCGCCCATCACCACGAGCCGATTTACCACAAACATACCCGCGTTACGGATGCGAAAACCCTTGAGCTGGTGAAGCAGGCGGCGGGTCTGCTGCAGCTGGATATTACGGCGCGCCTGTCGATGAGCCTCAACAACACGCCGCTGCAGGGGGCGCATATCAACGTCGTGAGCGGCAACTTTATCATTGCCCAGCCGCTCGGCGTGGACGACGGCGTCGATTATTGCCACAGCGGGCGCATTCGTCGAATTGATGAAGAAGCCATTCACCGCCAGCTGGACAGCGGAGCCATCGTGCTGATGGGCCCGGTGGCGGTTTCCGTCACCGGTGAAAGCTTTAACCTCACCTCGGAAGAGATTGCCACGCAGCTGGCAATCAAGCTGAAGGCGGAGAAAATGATTGGGTTTTGCTCCTCCCAGGGGGTCGTGAACGCTGAAGGAGCAATCGTGCCAGAACTCTTCCCGAACGAAGCCCAAGCGCGCGTGGAAGCGCTGGAAGAAGAAGGAGACTACCACTCCGGCACCGTGCGTTTTTTGCGCGGTGCGGTGAAGGCCTGCCGCAGCGGCGTGCGCCGTAGCCACCTGATCAGCTATCAGGAAGACGGCGCCCTGCTGCAGGAGCTGTTCTCCCGCGACGGCATTGGCACCCAGATTGTGATGGAGAGCGCGGAGCAGATACGCCGCGCCACCATCAACGACATCGGCGGCATTCTGGAGCTGATCCGCCCGCTCGAACAGCAGGGTATTCTGGTGCGTCGTTCGCGCGAGCAGCTGGAGATGGAGATCGATAAATTCACCATTATTCAGCGCGATAACCTGACCATTGCCTGCGCCGCCCTCTATCCGTTCCCGGAAGAGAAGATCGGTGAAATGGCCTGCGTGGCGGTGCATCCTGATTACCGAAGCTCTTCGCGCGGCGAAATGCTCCTTGAGCGCGTGGCAGCACAGGCGCGCCAGATGGGTCTGAGCAAGCTGTTCGTTTTGACGACGCGGAGCATTCACTGGTTCCAGGAGCGCGGATTCACGCCTGTGGATATCGACTCTCTGCCGGAAACGAAGAAAGAGATGTACAACTATCAGCGCCGCTCAAAAGTGCTGATGGCTGACCTGGGATAATGCAACGCTGCCGGGTGGCGCTGCGCTTACCCGGCCTGCATTTCTGACGTGGTTCAGAGGGACTCAAATATCGCGCTCAGCCCGCTTCGGCGCTCCGTGCGCGCGGCAATCGCCTGCACCAGCACGCGCTCGTCGGTATACAGCGACAGGCGCTGACGCGCGCGGGTAATGGCGGTATAGATCAGCTCGCGGGTAATGACGGGTGAAAGCTGCGTGGGCAGGATCAGCGCCGCATGGTTAAACTCGGAGCCCTGGGATTTATGCACCGTCATCGCCCACGCGGTTTCATGCTCGGGCAAACGGCTGGGCTGGAAAGACTTCACGCTGCCGTCCGGCATCTGGAACCAGACGCGCAGCCCCTGACCGCGATCGAGCGCAATCCCGATATCCCCGTTAAACAACCCCAGCGCGCTGTCGTTGCGGGAGATCATCACTGGACGCCCTTCATACCAGCGCGAATGCGGGGTACGGTATATTTTACGCTTTTGCGCCAGCAGCTGTTCCAGCCTGTCGTTCAGGCCGCTGACGCCAAATGGCCCTTCCCTCAGCGCACAGAGCAGCTGGTATTCGCCAAACGCGGCAATCACCTGCTCCGGCGTGCTTTGCTGCTGCACGCCCGTCAGGAAGTGCTGATACCCCAGCAGGGCATCGTCAAGCATCGCCTGATACTCTTCCCCGCTTTGCAGCGATTTCTTCTCAATGTCCGTAAAGGTGCCGTCAAATACCGCACAGGTTGTGTGCCGGTCACCGCGGTTTACTGCGGCCGCAAGCTGGCCGATGCCGGAGCTGCTGCCGAAACGGTAGCTCTTTTGCAGCAGGCACAGGCTGTCGCGCAGCGCCCCCGCGAGGGAGTGATTTTCAGAGGCGAGCGAACATCCGGTCAGTCGGGCCAGCTCCTCCGCGCGTTCAGCGGTATATCCCAGGCTGGCATACGTGCAGATATCACCGAGTACGGCGCCCGCCTCCACGGAGGCAAGCTGGTCGCGATCGCCGAGAAAAATGACGCGCGCGTGAGGCGGAAGCGCATCGATTAAACGCGACATCATCGTCAGGTCAATCATCGACGCTTCATCCACCACCAGCACATCAAGGTGCAGCGGGTTACCGGCATGATAACGCAGACGCTGGCTGCCCGGCTGCGCGCCAAGCAACCGGTGCAGCGTGCTGGCTTCGTTGGGGAAAAGCGCAAGCCGCTCTCCGCTAAGCGGCAGTTTTTGCAGCGCCCCGCCTAACGACTCCGTCAGACGAGCCGCCGCTTTACCGGTAGGGGCCGCCAGGCGAATACGACACTTTTGTTCGCCCGAAAGCTGAATCAGGGCCGCAAGCAGCTTTGCCACGGTGGTCGTTTTGCCGGTGCCCGGGCCGCCAGAAATGACCGAGATCCGTCGCGTTAGCGCCACGGCTGCCGCCACTTTCTGCCAGTCTGTTTCGTCGTCAGAGGTAAACAGCGTATCCAGCACGTGCCGAAGCTGTGCTTCATCGCAGGGAAGCGGGGCATTCGTCTCGCTGAAGAAGCGCGCTACCGTCAGTTCGTTACGCCACAGCCGGTTAAGATACAAACGCTCGCCGATAAGTATCATCGGCGTCCCGGTATCGGTTCCGCTAACGGCCGCCGAACTGAGTAATATCGCTTCCCAGTCCACGGTTTCACCCAGCAGAGCGAAACACGCCTGTAAAGCCGGAGGCATTTTCTCGTCCACCGCCAGACGCGACAGCGGCAGACACACGTGCCCTTCCCCCGCGTCTTTACTCAGAATGGCGGCGGCGAGCATCACGGCAGGCTCTTCGCCTGCCACCATCATGGCGAACTGCACGTCAAGGTGGCGTAGTAATCGTTGTTCAACCGCTTCCAGCAGTAGCGCCTGCATCGTCATGCCACCTCCTCCGTGCTCGCAGCAAACAGGTTATCCATTTTTTCAATCAGATCCGCAGCCGGACGCGTACTAAACACGCCGGAGCGCGGGTCGTTCGCGTCCACGCCGCGCAGGAACAGGTAAATTACGCCACCAAAATGGTCTTCGTAACGGTAATCGGCAATGCGATGGCGCAGATAACGGTGCAGCGCCAGGGTATAAAGCTGGTACTGCAGATCGTAGCGATGCATTTGCATGGCCGACGCCATCGCCTGTTGGGTATAGGCTTCGCTGCTTTCGCCCAGCCAGTTCGATTTGTAATCCAGCAGGTAATAGCGCCCCTGATGGCGGAAAACCAGGTCGATAAAGCCTTTTAACATCCCCTGCACCTGGCGGAAGTTCAGCGGCGGGCAGCCCGCGGATAGCGGATCGTACTCGCGGATTAGCGCATCAAGCGCCTCGGCCCTGAGCGGGCTGGCGATGGGGAGATAAAACTCCATCTCCACCTGTTTATCTTTGGCGGTCAACTGGCTAAGGGCGATCCCCTGCTCCGTGAGCGGAGCGTGCAGAACCGCGTGGATCCAGTCACGCAGAACCGGCACCCATTGAGCATCATAGCCCCCGCTCTGCAACATCTTCAGCACCCACTCTTCAGAGACAGGCTGAGTAAAATCCAGCTCTTCAAACAGGCTGTGCAAAAACGTGCCCGGAGAGGCTCCGCGCGGGAACTGATGCGGCGTGAGCACCGGCTCAACGGGTACGCTACCGGTCCCGGCGGCATCCACGTCCAGTTTTGGCATCAGATCCAGCGCAATACTCTGTCCGTGCTGCTGTAAACCGGAGTAGCTGGTGACGCGCCAGTCATCGGCAATCGTGCGGACAACCTGGCGGGCATACAGCTCTGACTCACGCGCGTCCGGCATTTGCCAGCGGCTATTATCAGGCTGTGCCGGAATATGCAGAGCAACATGCTCTGTGCAAAGGGATTCGATACACTGGCGCAGACCCGCCGCGTTTTTCGGTTCGCCGTGCTGAATAAGGCGCCCCAGCGCACTCAGGTGAAAATCACTCTCCCCGGTTTTTTCGCCACGACGTCGGAACAGAGGGGCAACGCCCAGGCTGCAGTGCCAGACAGAACGGGTCAGCGCCACGTAGAGCAGGCGTAAATCCTCCGCCAGACGCTCGGCCTCTGCCAGCTCAACGCTGGACTCCGCGTTGCTGAGATCGAGCACCGCCTCGAACGACTCGCGATCGTGGTAAAAGGCCTGATCCTGCACGCGGTAATTGGCGATAAACGGCAGCCAGACCAGCGGATACTCCAGCCCTTTCGACTTGTGAATGGTGACGATCTGCACCAGATGCTTATCGCTCTCAAGGCGCATCTGCTGGCTGGACGAATTGCTGTTCGGGTCGGCAATCTGCTGCGCCAGCCAGCGCACCAGAGCGTGCTCGCTCTCCAGCTGCGTGCCCGCTTCCTGCAAGAGTTCGCTGATATGTAAGATATCGGTCAGCCGGCGCTCACCGCCCGCTGTAGCCAGCATATTCTCCGCGATGTGGCGCTGTGCCATGAGCTCTCGCACCATTGCCATCACGCCGCGCTTCTGCCATTTCTCCCGGTAACGAACAAACTCTTCCACCACGGCATCCCACGCGGCCTCGTCATTGTTGAGCGCATCGATATCACGCGCGTTCAGCCCGAGCATCGCGCTGGCTAATGCGCTGCGCAGCGTGCTTTCCCGCTCCGGGGAAAGTACGGCCTGCAGCAGCCATAGCATCTCCTGCGCTTCCAGCGTTTCAAACACGCTGTCGCGGTTTGAAAGGTAGACGGAGGGAATATTCAGTAAGGTCAGGGCATCACGGATAAGCGAGGCCTCCTGACGGCTACGCACCAGCACCGTGATATCCGATGCCTTTACGGGGATGGCATCCTGGCCTTTCCAGAGTACCGCCTCGCCGCGTGCGCCCGCGCTGAGCCAGTCACGGATTTGCGCGGCACAGTGCTGGGCCATGGCATTTTGATAGTCGGCGACGCCGCAGCCGTCCCCGTCCAGCAGCCAGAAGCGCATGGCAGGCTGCGTCTCGCCGTTAAATTCGAAGCGCAACGAGGCATTTTTCTCAGCAAACTTTACCGGCTGGAACGGGATCTCCCGGAACATAAACGCCGTATCCATGCGGCTGAACAGCGCATTGACGCTTTCCACCATGCCGGGAGATGAACGCCAGTTGGTATCCAGGGTGTAGTGCGCCTCAACTTCACTGCGGGCCTTCATGTAGGTGAAAATATCCGCACCGCGGAAGGCGTAGATGGCCTGTTTAGGATCGCCGATTAACAACAGCGCGGT
This sequence comes from Enterobacter sp. AC1, assembly GCF_050434705.1. Classification (NCBI taxonomy): domain Bacteria; kingdom Pseudomonadati; phylum Pseudomonadota; class Gammaproteobacteria; order Enterobacterales; family Enterobacteriaceae; genus Enterobacter; species Enterobacter sp. AC1. Next base: position 95,555 of record NZ_JBNDIZ010000007.1, read on the forward strand.
GCCGGGCTGCTGGCGCCAGATACGGCGAAAAATACGGTATTGTTGAGGGTCGGTATCCTGAAATTCGTCAATCATCGCCACCGGGAAGCGGGTGCGAATAGCGGCGGCAAGCGCCTCGCCATTTTCACTGCACAACGCTGCATCAAGGCGGCTTAGCATATCGTCGAACCCCAGTTCTCCCCTGCGGCGTTTCTCGCGGGCGACGGCTTCGCGGATCTCCGTCATGGCACGAGTGATCATCAGATCGTTGAGCGTTAAGGGCTCAGCCAGCAGGGTTTCAATCGCCACAAACAGGGGATGCTCGGGCACAATACCGTCGGGTTTGGTTCGCTCAACGAGGAAACGCCGGGAGAATTTCTCCAGCGCGTCCGGGAGCTGGTAGCCCCGCGTCTCTTCCTGCGCCCAGGCGCTGATCTTGTCGATCCATTTCCCCTGATTGCCGCGGTTAAACTTGCGACGGTCAATCCCGGAATTTTCGATGATGGCGTCAATTTCGCCGACTGACTCAATCCACTTTTGCTTGATGTCGACAATTCGCGCGATGATTTTTTCATGGCGTGATGCCAGGGTTTCATCCGCCGGCGGCGGAGATTTGATTACCGGCGCTTCCCCCTGAAGATAGCGATCGATCGCGCGCAGCAGCGCCTCAGGGCCTTTCCACAGCGCGTGTACCGCTTCGGCGATATCGCGCTGTAACGGGTAGCAGTGGCGACGCCAGAAGTCCGCGCAGGCCTGATAGCGAAGCACGGTTTCATCTTCAATGAGCTGCTGTTCAAACAGCATGCCGGACTCAAACGCATTCAGGCTCAGCATGCGCTGGCAAAAACCGTGAATGGTGAAGACGGACGCTTCGTCCATCTGCCGTTCGGCCAGAAGCAGCCACTGTGCGGCCTGCTTCCTGTCGGCAATCTCTTCCAGAAGACTGGCATAGAGGGGGTTATCTGAAGTCTGACGCAGACAGGCGATGCGCAGCTCGTGGATGTTGGCGCGAATACGGCCGCGCAGCTCTGCGGTGGCGGCCTCGGTGAAGGTCACCACCAGCAGCTCCTCCACGCTCAACGGACGGGGAAAAGCGGCGTTGTCGCCGAGCCCAAGCAGCAGGCGCAGATAGAGCGCGGCGATGGTGAAGGTTTTTCCCGTTCCCGCTGAGGCTTCAATCAATCGTTCACCCTGCAGAGGTAAACGTAAGGGATCAAGGGACTCAGCGGTATCGGTCATTCTTTCTTACTCCAGGGCATAGATTGCTGCAGCGCGCTGACGCTCTTCCAGACTTTCCAGCCATGGGGGTTAACGTACTCCGTTTTCCCGTTCTGGCTACCGGAAACCTGAGACAGGATGGTCATTCCCTGCGGCTTAATCACCGCCTGATGGAAGAAGTCGGCAACCTTCTGCGGCGTCAGCTGTTTTATCTCGGCCACTACTTTATCACGCGAATCAAATTTCAGATTACCGCGATCGAAATCTTTGCTCAGCTGTGAGGCTTCTTCACCCAGCGTCTGCGGCGGCTGCATCACCTGCGCGATGACGGCCTGCTGGATCTGGGCGAACTCTTCCGGCTTCATGGCGCGCAGTTTTGCTTCCACCTGCGGGAAGAAGGCCTGATAACGCTGCCAGAGATAAGCCGGCTGCTTATCGCTGCTTTGCAGCAGGAAACCCAGCCCCCACTGACGACCGACATTCATGGAGAAAGCGAACACCGCGTAGCCAAGCTGCTCTTCCGTGCGTAACTGGTTATAGAACCACGGCTGAATAATTTGGCCCAGCACGGCACTCTGCGCTGAGCTTGAGAATTCATCATAACCCGTTGGCACAAATACCGCGGCCAGGGCGGAATCCGTGCTGTTTCCCGCCTTTTCAAAAATCACATTCTGTTTTTTCTCAACCAGTACGTCCTGGTTGCGGCACCACTCGTCGCCTTTCGAACCGAGCTGAGTACGCACGTTCTCCGCCAGCGTTTTGGCCTGCTCCTCGCTCATGTTACCGACAATCAGGAACTCCGGGCGCGTATTGGTTTTCAGCGCGTCACGGTAGGTGAGCACGTCTTTTAACGTGATAGAGGGCAGTAAGGCGCGGCGATCTTCACGCTGAAAATAGGGAATTTGCGACAGCATCTGCGCTGGCATGAGCGCCAAATCGTAAGCTTTCCCCTTCTCCGCAGAATCCATCATCTGCGCATACCACGATTTGGCCTGCTCAAACTGTTCTTCCGTAGGCGTATAGCTGAAATAGCCCTCCAGCAGTGCCTGGAACAGCTGAGGCAGGCGCTGGGTGTAGCCGTTTGCATTGAGCATCAAACCATTATTGGCATTGGTCGAAAAGCTGATTCCCCCTACGGCCGCCTGGTTGCTAAGCTGGTCGAGCGCGATACCGGCGAGATAATCGTTGAGCGCGAACATCACCTGGTTTTTAGCGCTATTCATTGCTTTCGGGTTACGCAGCACCACGCTGACATCGACTTTTGGCTCGCTGGCGAAATAGCGGCTTGGGGTATACACCACGCGCAGCGTCGGCTCATCAATGATAAGCGCCGGGTGCGGATAGTCCTTCGTGGTTTTGACCAGCGAGAAATCATCCGGAATATAGGGGTTCAGCTCCGGCAGCTGCAACGCTATCTCTCCGGCCTTCTTCTGCCAGTCGGCGAAGGTCTGAGCGCTGATTTTATCCACCTGATACGGGGCATCGACAAAATAAGCCGTTTTGTTATGCGGTTCGTCCGGGCTGATGTACCAGATACGGGCATTCTCCGGCGTCATCATCGCCAGGCGCGCTTTTACCGCCTCGGCATCATACCGGTCAGCAATATTCACCGCGTCGAGGGTGTGCTCCACCGGCACGCGAATCATGGTGTCCGCCAGCCACTCCACGTAATCCATGTCGCGGGTAATGGACGGGTAACGGAAATCGAGATCCAGCACGTGCGCCAGCTCATCAAAGTAGCGCTTGTCGACGCCTTTATCGCGCAGCAGACTGAGATAGCTGAAGATAGCCGCCACAACCTCATCACGGTTTGCCAGCCCTTTGTCGGTGAGGGTTGCGGATATCGCCAGCACGCCGCTATTGCCGTTTACAACCGGATCGGAGTCGGCGCGAATGCCTTCTACCAGTCCTTGTTTTTGCAGCCAGTCAGAAAGCGTACCCGGGCTACGGTTACCAATCAGATAGGTCACCAGCTCATCGGTTTTACTGCGAAACTGCGCCGTGTTGTTATCAATGCGGAATTCAACGCGCAACACTTTGCGCGGCAGGGCGGGCACGTAGTGGATCACGATGCCTTTCTGCGCATCCGTCACTACCGGAACATTTATTTGCGGCAGGTCGATATTTTTATTCGGCACCCGACCAAACGTTTTGGCCGCCATGCCGGCCAGCTCTGGCAACGGTTTATTGCTGTAGATAACCGCTTTCATCAGGTTAGCGGAGTAGTATTTATCGCGAAACGCGTGCAGCGCATCCAGAACCGGGCTGTTCGGTTTATCGCTCAATGTCTCCAGGTTACCGCCGGAGAAACGAGAACCCGGGTGCGCAGGGTTGATGGTTTCGGCGCTCACCTGCGCCATGCGCATACCGTCCCGCGAGCGGGCCATGGTCAGCTCGGCATTTACCGCATTGCGTTCACGATCGGCGTATTTTTTATCCAGCAACGGGGCGGCGATGGAGTCAGCAAGACGATCGACCGCCCCTTCCAGCGCATCGTTCTCGACTTCGAGATAGAAGGCCGTGCGGTACGGTGCCGTACTGGCATTGTGGCTGCCGCCATGCATCTTGAGAAATTCGGACAGGCTATCTGGCTGCGGGTATTTTTTTGACCCCATCAGCGTCATATGTTCCAGATAGTGTGCAAGCCCAGGATGGGTTTCAGGATCTTCCAGCGACCCAACCGGCACCACCAGTGCCGAGAGGGACTTTACCGCCTGCGGGTCAGAAACCAGCAGCACGGTCATCCCGTTATCAAGGCGAATAGCCTGATACTGACGGGTATCTTTTTCGCTCTTACGGATAGTTTCCTGAACGGGTTGCCAACCGGAGTCTGCCTGAGTGACAGGTGCCCAAAGGGCGACAAACAAAACCAACGCTTTAAACAAGGTGCTGCCTGGCATTACGACCTCTTTATCACGGCTACATCATTAACAAACTGCGTGCTGGACACGCCAGCATCTCTTTCTTTGGGTACATCAGTCCGTGATAAGAAGTGCATCATAAATGAACACCCCATGCTGCGCAATTTTTATACAGCGCTCAGGACTGATTAAATTTGAACAACGGTAACAGATAGCGCTGCGCCTCTTCCTTGATGGTCTCGAAGTACTCTGGCTCAAGCGTGCGCCATAAGCGCTGATACCAGACATCTTCACCTTCGCCCCGCACCATCATGTTTCCTTCGTAGGCCTGCATAAATTTACTGCGCGCTTTTTGCAGTGACGCCTCGTCCGTTAACATCGCATCATTCTGCGCGTCATAACAGGCTTTTATCCAGGCGCCGCCGCTTTCCGGCAGCAGCAGAAGCGGTTTGTTCATTCCCTGACGGTAGCCCTCAATGTACAAAGACAGGTAACTTAACGCCTGCTCCGCCTCCATCGGCGGGAAGCGCCACTCGCCCTCTTTGCGCACGAAAATCCGGCTTTCGCCTTTATGACCACCCGCACTGTAGACAAGATGTTCCAGCCAGAGTTGCAGCCCCTGAGAAACGCTCAGCATAGAGGGCCGCCAGCGCAGCAGCCCATCCGGCTGAACCTGAGTTAACCAGCCCGTGAGCTGTACACCGTTGCACATGAGATCGATTTCAAGACTTTTTCCGGGCTGTCGGCACGCTCTTACGCGCTCGGCCAGAGCGGTCATCTCCATGCACTGCGCCTCCCAGACGATCTCCCCGAACGCCCCATACGGCAGTTGCCCTGCCGCACGGTAGCGGCGGTAGAGTTTGTCAGCGTCTTCCTCTTCAACCAGCGCATTCAGCAGTTGGAGGTTTAGCTGATAGCGCTCCAGCCCTTCCAGCGTAAACGGTTCTGCCTCAGGAATTTCGCTCTCTTCAGAACGGAAGTTAACCTGCAATCGTTGCTGGAAGAAAGCGCGCACCGGATGCGCCCAAAACCGCTGAAGCTGTTCGAAGGTGAGGGTATCAATCGGCCGCGGGTCAAGTTCCTGAATGAAATCGGTATGCGCGCTACCCTCCTTTTTCGCCGCCGGTAGCCACTCCTGCGCATAGCTCTGGCGCTCGCTGGCAACGTAGTTCATTGGGTCAAACGGCATGCGGCTGTGGAAACAGGTGATATGGGCTTTCACCCTCTGCTCGCTTTCATCGCAGTTGCGCTCTTCATCCCCCGGCAGGTAGTGGCTCTGGCCGATATAATCCACCAGTTCCTGCACCAGAACGGAAGGGAAACGCTCGCTGTTATCCTGAATGGAACGGCCGATGTAGCTGATATAAAGCGTGTTCTGTGCGGAAATGAGCGCTTCGAGGAAGAGATAGCGGTCATCATCGCGCCGGCTACGGTCGCCCCGCTTTGGATCTGCACTCATCAAATCAAACCCCAGCGGTGCCAGCGCGCGCGGATAAACGCCGTCATTCATGCCCAGCAGGCAGACCACTTTGAATGGGATAGAACGCATTGGCATCAAAGTACAGATATTGATAGGGCCGGCCAGAAAACGCTGGCTGATTCGCTCCTGGTCAAGCCGCTGCGTCAGCTCGTCTCTCAGCAGTGATAAAGGAATCGCCTCGTGATAATGGGAGTTTACGCCCTCGTCGACGATAGCCTGCCACTGCGTTTCAATGAGCGCCATCGCCGCTTCGGTGTCGCTGTCCGGCAAGAAGAAATCAGTAAGTAGCGCCCTGCAAACCGGGAGCCACTCTTCAAGCGGGCGCGGCTGCATCAGCTCGCGACGCCAGCGGTTAAGCTGCATCAGTAGCGACGCTAAATGCCCCACCAGTTCAGCAATTAACCCGCTGGACTCATCGTAAGGCAGAACCTCATTCCACTCGCCCTGGCTGCTTTCCATGGCGTAGCCCAACAGCATACGCGTCAGGCCAAATCGCCACGTGTGTTGCCCGGTTGGGGGAAGCTCGAACTCCTGGACGTTATCGTCGTCAATGCCCCAACGCACGCCAGACTCGTTCACCCACTGGCGAAGGTAGCGCAACCCTTCTTCATTGATGTTGAAGCGTGCGGCCAGCACGGGAACATCCAGTAACGCCAGGACATCTTCGGAGATAAACCGGCTATCCGGCAGGGACAGCAAAGTAATAAACGCCTGTAACACCGGATGAGATTGACGGGCGCGACGGTCCGAAATGGCGTAAGGCAGGTATCGCTCGCCCGTCGCACTGCCAAAGACGGCCTGAATGAAGGGGCTGTAGCTGTCGATATCCGACACCATCACCACGATATCGCGCGGCGTCAGTTCGGGATCGTCCTGCAGCATCGCCAGCAGCCGATCGTGAAGCACTTCAACCTCACGCTGCGGGCTATGGCAAACGTGGAGACTGATACTGCGATCGTCAGCCTCCAGCTTCCGTTTCCTGTCGCTGCGTTCAAACTCGTTCGCCGTCACGCCCATGACGGCACGGTTTTCCAGATCCAGAATATCTAACTGAATATTGTGCAGCAGGCTATCCGGGGCGATCTCCACAAAAGCATCCACGTCGCCTTCGCCTGAGGAGGTGATGTCTGAGAGCATGTGAATGTAATCACGCCCCAGTTTCCCCCATGAGGCAAGCAGTGGGTTCGGCAGGTTCTGAATACCGTTTTCATCGAACAGCTGCGCGGCAGAGGCTCCGTCTTTAAACAGAGGCACGGTACGCTCTTCAAAAAGGCGTCGCCTCTGGCGGGTCACAAGCCGGGAAAGCCAGCGACCATCCTGAATATCACCCCAGTACTGGCGGCATGGATTCGTAAATAAAATATGAATGTCGATATGCTTACCCAGCGCATTCAGCGCCTGCAGGTAAACCGGCGGCAACGCCGAAATACCGCAGATAAACACGCGAGAAGGCAATCGCGCTGGTCGTTCAGCGCTGTTTTGCAGAATGGAGATAAACCGTTGATAGAGGTTGGCACGGTGCCACTTAGGCTGACCAAGTTTCTCCGTATGTTCCACCAGCGCTTTCCACAGGGGAGCCTGCCAGGTCTGCGCTTCCGGTAATCCTTCCACAAGCTCGCCGGCTTCCCAGCGAGTCAGCCATTCCGGGCGGTAAACCAGATACTGGTCATAAAGATCGGCTGTGCGCGACGCTAGCTGGAACAGCTTGCGTTTATCGGTATCGTCATTGAGGTAGTGACGCAGCATGGCGAACTCATCGTGCTGCAGCATTTCTGGCAGCAGCGCCATAAGCTTCCAGCTCATGCCTTGCTTGTTAAAGGCGCTTTGCTCCGGGATGTCCGGCAACACGCGGACAAACATCTCCCAGATAAAACTCGCGGGCAGCGGGAAATCAATATTCGCGGCTATACCAAATTTACGGGAGAGCGACATTTGCAGCCACTGTGCCATACCGGTGCTCTGCACCAGCACCATCTCAGGCTCAAAAGGATCGTCAAGCCGCTCGCGCTCAACGATAAATTCCATCAGTGCTTCCAGCACATCCAGACGATTTGAGTGGTAAACCCTTAACATAGACGCTCCCGACTACTGGCTAACCGGGCAATGCAGACGCGTTAACTGACCGCGCCGCCCCAGAGGAGAAATAAGTGTAACCGTGATGCTGACACATCCGGCGAGCGTTGTCTGCCCCCGACTGGCCTGCCAGCCTGCGGGGATAACATTTGTTGAGAGCTGTGACTGATTCCAGGCATGGTGCCAGAGCTGGCGATACTGGTTAAACACGGTAAACCGCGCTGCCAGCGCCCGCTGATAACCCGAGAGCGCCGTCACGACAACCACCAGCAGCATCATCGCCAGCAGCACCTCTACCATGCTAAACCCCTTTTCTCGGCCTACGGCAACTGACATAACGCGCTCTCCTTCAGTGGACAAAAATCACTCCAGCCGTGAGGCGAAAAGCGAATTTCCCCGTTCACACTCTCTCCTGCGCGCCAGAGCTGCAGGTCGTTGTCTCCGGCAATCAGTAACACATGTGCCTCGTTCAGTCGCCGCAAACAAACTCGCCCCGAAGATGCTTTTTTGCACTGAACCTGCGGCTCTGCTGACCAGCGCTGAACGCGTCCCCACTCAAGCGCCGACTGCACAGACGCCTGTTGCTGAAGCGAGCGACGCTCACCGCCAACGATCGCACTAAACGTTGTAAGCTGCTGGCTGAGTCCGGTGAGGATCAGCGTACCGAGCACCAGTAAAAGCAGAACCAGAGCCAGCGAAGACATCCCGCGCTGTCGGTTCACAGGTTGTACCCCGTAACCGTATACCAGGCCTGCCAGGGTTCCCCCTGTTCGCCTTTACGAATGGCAGCCAGGTCTATAGTCAGTTCTGGCGCAAAACCGGCATGTTCAACTTTGCTCACCACAAAGCGCGTAATGACAAGCCTGTCAGGGTCAGTGAGCTTTTCCCATCCTTTTCCTTCACACGACGTTGCGCCACGCAGGGTTTCCAGCACGCCTGATTCCAGACGAAAACCGGTGCTGTCATTTTCTGATGCTGTGCTATCCCATTTGCCGTTACTGTTGGCGTCCCACCGCACAATGACGCAACTGCCCTGCCTTGCCGTCACCAGCGCTTGTCCCTGACAGTTACCCGCGCAGTATCCCGCGCGCTGAAGCTGTTTTCCGAGCGCAAACAGGCGTTGCCAGATCTCTTCCTCCAGCTCTCGCTGGCCGGATTGCAGTAAGACAGCCTGCTGTAGCCCGGGTAAAAATCGCGATGCGCTTATCAGTAAAAGGCTGCTTATTGCCGTGGCAATCAGCACTTCAGTCAGTGAGAAACCGCGCTGTCTCATCAGCATAAACCTCCCTCTGAGACCTTACATATCCTGATGCGCCCTCCGTTTGAGACAATAACCAGCCATGCTCCTGCCCGACTTTGAACGCGTATCCGCCCTGCCCACGCCGTATCCCTTAATCCATAAAACCCCAGAGACGGCGTTAATTCACTCACCGTGACGTCAGGCCAGAGTGGGATCAGTACAAAGGGACTGCCTTTCTCACAGCTTTGCACAGCAGAACTCACCAGACAGTCTCTTCCGCCCTCCCGCAGAAGGGTAATTTGGTGGTCGCGGTTGTGCAGGTTGGCATGGTTGCGCAGAAACAGCAGGTAGTCTCGGACCTGACAGGCGGTTTGCCACAGCCGCTGCTGCCGTTGCCAGCTGTCCCAGCCGTACAGACCTGAGGCGCTAAGTATAACGACCAGCGAAATGGCGACCAGCGTTTCGATAAGCGTAAAACCGTTCTCTTTTTTCATACCGGGAGTGTGGCGAAGCGCCGTGGACATGACGAGCAGCGAATTATCGTTTTACGAGGCGTTATCCGCAGAATTGGGAGAGTTGCAGCGCGTTGCACGCTTTCTGGATAGCGCTTCGGGAAACGAGATGAAGACGAAAAAAAACCGGCGCTAAAAAGCACCGGTTGTGTCACGCTTTATCGCATCAGATAGCAACAGGTGCTTTGATGCCAGGGTGCGGGTCGTAACCTTCAATCTCAAAATCATCAAAGCGGTAATCGAAGATTGACGCCGGTTTGCGTTTGATAATCAGCTTCGGTAGCGCACGCGGCTCGCGCGTCAGCTGGAGATGCGTCTGTTCCATATGGTTGCTATACAGATGGGTGTCCCCACCGGTCCAGACGAAATCGCCCACTTCCAGGTCGCACTGCTGCGCCATCATGTGGACTAACAGCGCATAGCTGGCAATGTTAAACGGCAGGCCAAGGAACACGTCGCAGGAGCGCTGGTAAAGCTGGCAGGAAAGCTTGCCATCCGCCACGTAGAACTGGAAGAACGCGTGGCACGGTGCCAGCGCCATTTTATCCAGCTCGCCCACGTTCCAGGCGGAAACGATGATTCGGCGCGAGTCCGGATCGTTTTTCAGCTGGTTCATCACGGTGGTGATCTGATCAATGTGGCGGCCGTCAGGCGTTGGCCACGCGCGCCACTGCTTGCCGTAAACCGGGCCCAGGTTGCCGTTTTCATCTGCCCATTCGTCCCAGATGGAGACGTTATTTTCATGCAAATACGCAACGTTGGTATCGCCTTGCAGGAACCAGAGCAGTTCATGAATGATCGAGCGCAGGTGGCAGCGCTTTGTCGTCACCAGCGGGAAGCCTTCTTGCAGATTGAAGCGCATCTGGTGGCCAAAAATGGAGAGCGTACCGGTACCGGTGCGGTCGTTTTTTGGCGTGCCCTCATCGAGCACTTTTTTCATCAATTCAAGATACTGTTTCATGGTTCCTCAGGAAAGTTGTTGCTGTGGACGACGACGATACGCCCAAATCATCATAATGGCACCCGCGACAATCATCGGAATGGAGAGGATCTGCCCCATGCTGATGTACTGTACCCACTCGCCGGTAAACTGCGCATCCGGCTGACGGAAGAACTCGACGATGATACGGAATGCGCCATAGCCAATCAGGAACAGACCGGACACAGCCCCCATTGGACGCGGTTTGCGGATAAACAGGTTCAGAATGATAAACAGCACCACGCCTTCCAGCGCCAGCTCGTACAGCTGAGACATATGGCGCGGCAGAACGCCGTAGGTATCGAAAAGGGATTGCCACTCCGGGTGTGATGGCAGCAGCGCCATATCTTCCGCACGCGAGCCCGGGAACAGCATGGTAAAGGATACGCTCGGGTCGACGCGGCCCCACAGCTCACCGTTGATGAAGTTGCCCAGACGACCAGCCCCCAGCCCAAACGGGATCAGCGGAGCGATAAAATCTGAAACCTGGAAGAAGTTGCGTTTGGTGCGTTTGGCAAAAATCACCATCACCAGGATCACACCAATCAGGCCACCGTGGAAGGACATGCCGCCGTCCCACACGCGGAACAGATAGAGCGGATCGTTCAGGAATACCGGGAAGTTATAGAACAGTACGTACCCAATACGGCCACCGAGGAACACGCCGAGGAAGCCCGCATACAGCAGGTTTTCAACTTCGTTTTTGGTCCAGCCGCTGCCAGGACGACTGGCGCGACGGCCAGCGAGCCACATGGCAAAAATAAAGCCCACCAGGTACATCAGACCGTACCAGTGAAGCGAAACAGGTCCTACTGAGAAAATGACCGGATCAAATTCCGGAAAATGCAGATAACCACTGTTCATCTGTCACCACAAGATGTTGTTATTCCGCTGAAAGTGGACAGCGGTAGAAATGCGATTCTGCCGTAAGCAGAGGCTCCAAAGTTGCGAATCATAGCATAAGGCGGGCGCGGAGGATGCGCCAGAGATGTAAAAGATGTGTATAGGGTATTGTGCAGCCTGATGCCCTCACCCCAGCCCTCTCCCACGGGGAGAGGGAGAAATGCAAATTAGCGGCCGCCGCGGATCAGGCCGCCCATGCCGCGTCGTTCCATAAACGCAGCGACCTGGTGGCGAACCTCAGCGGCCAGCTGCGCGTCAAGGCTGCGTTCAGCCAGCTCGCGGGCATCCTCGATATCGATATGCCGCAACAGGTACTTCACGCGTGCGACGGCCCTGCCGTTCATCGACAGGTGGCGATATCCCAGACCAATCAGGATCGCAACGCACATTGAATCTCCTGCCATTTCACCGCACAGGCGTAAATCAATGCCGTACTGCTCCGCTTCACGAGCAATCATCGCCAGCGCGCGAATGATCGCCGGATGCAGGCTATCGTAAATACTGGCGACGCGGGTGTTGTTACGGTCGACGGCCAGAATATATTGCGTCAGGTCGTTCGTGCCGACGGAGATAAAATCAACGCGGTTTGCCAGCTGCGGTAGCATAAAGACCATGGAAGGCACTTCGAGCATCACGCCAATCCGCGGTTTCGGGATGGCATAGCCGATCATCTCTTCCACTTCACGGCCAGCGCGTTCGATCAGTCGACGCGACTCGTCAATCTCATCAATGCTGGTGACCATTGGCAGTAAGATGCTGAGGTTGCCCGTCGCCGCATTTGCGCGCAGCATGGCGCGCACCTGGATCAGGAAGATCTCAGGCTGATCGAGCGTAATGCGGATCCCACGCCAGCCCAGACACGGGTTTTCTTCGCTGATCGGCATATAGGGGAGCTGTTTATCCGCTCCGACGTCCAGGGTACGCAGAGTGACAGGTTTGTCGTTAAACATCTGCAGCATGCCCTGATACTGCGCCACCTGCTCCTCTTCGGAGGGGAAACCGCTCTGCAGCATGAACGGAATTTCGGTGCGGTACAGGCCAATACCGTCGATGCGGCTACCGAGCTTTTCTTCGTGCTCGGGGCTTAAACCGGCATTGAGCATCACTTTGATTCGCTCACCGCTTTTTAGCTGTGCGGGCAGGTTAACGTCATCTTCTGCCAGCTTGCTTAATTCGTTCTCTTCGCTGATAAGACGCTGGTATTCCTGGAGCAGGACCGGCTCAGGATCGACCAGCAGCTCACCGCGGTAGCCGTCGACCACCAGCGTACGTCGGTGCAGTACCGACGGCTGGATATCCGCCCCCATGACGGTGGGAATACCCAGCGCGCGCACCATAATGGCCGCATGTGAGTTGGCTGCACCATCGCGCACCACGACACCGGCCAGCCTGTCCTGAGGCAGTTCAGCCAGCGTCGTAGCCGAGAGTTCGTCGGCAACCAGAACAAACCGTTTTGGCCAGGCGTTCGGCCCCTGAATAGTGTCATCAAGATGAAACAGCAGGCGCTGCCCCAGGGCTCGCAGATCGCCTGCGCGCTCTTTCAGGTAACCGTCGGTCAGTGCCGCAAATTGGTCGGCAAATTTTTCGATAACCTTCTTAACCGCCCACTCTGCGACCGAACCTTTATCCACTTCCGCAAAAAGCTCACGACGCAGACGCGCATCGGAGAGCAAGTGCGAATAAAGGTCGAAGATGGCCGCCGTCTCTTTTTGCGCGCCTGCGGCAAAGCGCTTGCTGTAACGGCGAAATTCATTTGCCGCCTCTTCCAGCGCGGCGGTAAGGCGCTCGCGCTCAAGCGCTTCATCAAGCGTTGAGGCTTCGTAAACCTGCTCCATTAACGGCAGCGTGGCGTCCATCCAGCCTTCAGCAATCGCCACGCCTGGCGATGCCGGAAGGGCGCGAATGCGCGTATGGCGATACTGACCAAAAAGCGCGGCAAGCTGAGACTGAGAGAGAATTGCCGCCATCTGCGTGGCCAGCGTTACGAGGAAAGACTCTTCGCTTTCATCGTACTGACGTAGCTCGCGCTGCTGGACAACCAGCACGCCGAGCAGCTGACGACGCTGGATAATCGGCACGCCAAGGAATGCGCGGAAGCGCTCTTCTTTAACGGAAGGGATATATTTAAAGCTAGGGTGTTTTTGCGCGTCAGCCAGGTTGATAGGTTCAGCCAGTCGCCCAACCAGGCCCACGATACCTTCATCAAATGCGAGCGTGACGGTGCGTCCACGTGGTTTTTTCAAACCACGGGTCGCCATCAGGTAATAGCAGCGCCGATCGTGGTCGGCCAGATACACCGAACAGACCTCGGTTTCCATCGCAAGGCAGATATCAGTGACCAGAATATTCAGCGCCTCGTTCAGACGCGGCGCGCTGGCCACCTTCTCGACTATTTCTCGCAAGCGGGTGAGCATGATTTGCGTAGCTTAACCTCTTTTACGTCGCCAGGCAGGTGCGCTCTGCGGCTTAGGCGGGATCTCCTGAAGCTGCATCACCACACTTGCAAACTCTTTCATCACCCTACGGTAAACATCGCGTTTAAATGACACGACCTGACGAACAGGATACCAATAGCTTACCCATCGCCAGCCATCGAACTCCGGCGTACTGCTGGTTTGCATATTGATGTCTGAATCGTTGCCCACCAACTGCAACAGAAACCACTTCTGTTTCTGGCCGATACAAACCGGCTTTGTGTCCCAACGCACCAAACGTTTCGGTAACTTGTAACGCAACCAGTTGCGGGTCGAAGCCAGGATGCGAACATCTTTACGGCTTAAACCGACCTCTTCAAAAAGCTCCCGGTACATCGCTTGTTCTGGGGACTCTCCCGGATTGATCCCGCCTTGCGGGAACTGCCAGGAGTGCTGACCATATCGCCGGGCCCACATTACCTGGCCCTGACGATTACAAATTACTATTCCTACGTTCGGGCGGTAGCCATCGTCATCAATCACCGGACTACCCCAAACTAAACCTGATATATGAATGATTGTTTCACACTACAGGGAGGCGGTAAACCACTCTCTTACAGGGCTGCAGCCTAATAACATTTGAATAACTCACAAATAAGTGCTGAGTTATAAACAGATGAGAGTCAGCAAAGGGAATTTTATTCACCTTTTCTGTGGATATAGTTGTGAAGAAGTGTCTGATTACCGATGAACAACCTTCATCGACCTCTTACATCATCTAAACGCCATTTTAGATAAAATTTTTATTTTCATATAGTTAAACATGTTTCTGGCAACCAAAAGCAGAATAGCGTGACGATCATCACATCAGGGATCGTCGTGCTGATGAAAGATCGAACAGCGTCGGTTTTATCCACAGATTGTGCCAATAAGTTAGTCACAATTTGTCTGAAAATTCGATTTTCATCGCACGTCAAGGCTGTAAATTGAAACAGTAGTCAGGGTTATGCCCAGTTATCCCACTTTTCTGTGGATAACATGGTGTAAGATCCTGTTCATTGTCAGTGACCAGATTTGAACAACCCATTTTCTGAGGCGAGTGCAACGATTTCAAAACAATAAAAAATCCTATAAATCATAGAGATGTCATATTGGTACAGAAAAAGTTAAACTCTATCCACAGGGGACAATTTCTTCGTTTATTTTTTAATCAAAAGGTTACCGTCATGCATCCGCTTACACCCTTGCTCTTACCTCCCTCTAGCGAAAGCCAGCTGCTGCAGCAGGCACAGCGCCTGGCAGGCTTCTCGCTTGGCGAGCTGGCGGCATTGGCAGGGCTTCAGATCCCGAAGGATCTGAAACGGGATAAAGGCTGGATCGGCATGCTGCTTGAGCTGTGGCTGGGTGCCAGCGCGGGGAGCAAACCAGAGCAGGATTTTGCCGCGCTTGGCGTAGAGTTAAAAACCATTCCCATCGACAGCCTGGGGAAACCCCTTGAGACCACCTTCGTCTGCGTTGCGCCATTAACCGGCAATACCGGCGTAACGTGGGAAACCAGCCACGTTCGCCACAAGCTAAAGCGCGTCCTGTGGGTACCGGTTGAAGGTGAGCGTCAGATCCCGCTGGCAGACCGTCGCGTTGGCGCACCGCTGCTCTGGAGCCCGAGCGACGATGAGGAGCACCAGCTGCGCCTGGACTGGGAAGAACTAATGGACATGATTGTGCTTGGGCAGGTCGAGCGCATTACCGCCCGTCACGGTGAAGTGTTACAGCTGCGCCCGAAAGCGGCCAACAGTAAGGCGCTCACCGAGGCAATCGGCGCGCAGGGCGAGCCAATACTGACCCTGCCGCGCGGTTTTTATCTCAAAAAGAATTTCACCGGCGCGCTTCTTGCTCGCCATTTTCTTCTAAAAACATAGTTTTTTACTTATTTTGCGAGCTCCCAAACATAATCATCTGGTTTTTAAGATTTTACCGCTTCCTCCTGTTGCCATATCGGGTTAAAACTAAACTATGATTTGATACGAGCCAGATGAGGACGATAACGATGAAAAAATGGGCAGTGTTAGTTTCAGCAGTCGGTTTAGCATTTGCCGTATCCGGATGTAGTAGCGATTACGTTATGGCGACTAAAGATGGGCGAATGATCCTGACTGACGGTAAACCCGAAGTCGACGATGATACCGGTCTGGTCAGCTATCGCGATCAGCAAGGCAATAAAATGCAGATCAATCGCGACGAAGTCTCGCAAATTATCGAGCGATAAACAGAGAGAGGTCAGTAGCTTGCTGGCCTTTTTGATTTTTTTCTTCCCCTTTTGCTTCCCCTCTGCCATGTTTATATTCCTTTGTCGGGTACACCCTGACGCGGTCTATATGTCTAATGAGGAAGCCGGCTATGCATTATCACCGTATCCCCCACAGCGCTCTGGAAATAAGCCAACTGGGGTTGGGCACGATGACATTTGGTGAACAAAACAGCGAAGCCGATGCCCATGCGCAACTCGATTATGCCGTCAGCCAGGGCATTAACCTGATTGATGTCGCAGAGATGTACCCTGTTCCGCCACGTCCGGAAACGCAGGGACTTACCGAAACCTACGTCGGTAACTGGCTGGCAAAACACGGTAACCGTGAAAAGCTGGTGATTGCCTCAAAAGTCAGTGGCCCCGCGCGCAACAACGATACCGGGATCCGCCCGAATCAGGTTCTCGATCGCAAGAATATCCGCGCCGCGCTGGATGCCAGTCTGAAGCGCCTGCAAACCGACTATCTCGACCTCTACCAGGTGCACTGGCCGCAGCGTCCAACCAACTGCTTCGGTAAGCTCGGCTACAGCTGGAACGAGAGCGCCCCTGCCGTTACGCTGCTGGAAACTCTGGAGGCGCTGACCGAGTGCCAGCGCGCGGGAAAAATTCGCTATATTGGCGTATCTAACGAAACGGCCTTTGGGGTAATGCGCTATCTGCACCTGGCAGATAAACACAATCTGCCGCGCATCGTCACTATCCAGAACCCGTACAGCCTGCTTAACCGCAGCTATGAGGTAGGTCTGGCCGAAGTGACGCAGTATGAAGAAGTGGAACTGCTCGCCTATTCCTGTCTCGGCTTTGGCACGCTGACGGGGAAATACCTGAACGGCGCAAAGCCGGCCGGAGCGCGTAATACCCTCTTTAGCCGCTTCACCCGCTACAGCGGCGAACAGACCCAAAAAGCCGTTGCAGCCTATGTGGATATCGCAAAGCGTCACGGTCTTGACCCTGCGCAGATGGCGCTTGCCTTCGTGCGTCGTCAGCCGTTTGTTGCCAGCACCCTGCTGGGTGCGACCACCATGGAACAGCTGAAAACCAATATTGAGAGTTTCCATCTGAGCCTGAGTGAAGAGGTGTTAGCGGAGATTGAAGCGGTGCATCAGGTTTATACGTATCCTGCGCCGTAATAAAAGCAAAACGGCAACGCACGTTGCCGTTTTTAGGGTTTGCTCCCTCTCCCTGTGGGAGAGGGCCGGGGTGAGGGCATCAGGCCGCACATCTCAACGCCGACGCTGCCAAATCCATAAGCCCGCAATTGCCAGAGCGAACAGCCCGCCAAACCCGACGCCAATCCCCACCACCGGCGCACCGACTTTTACCGCCAGAGAATAGAGCCCCAGCATCAACAGCATCGCCAGGTTTTCACCCAGATTTTGTACCGCGATAGCATTTCCCGCCCCGACGGTCTGCTTGCCACGCTCCTGCAGCAACGCGTTCAGCGGTACCACGAAGAAGCCCCCCAGAATGCCAATCAGGACGAGGAGGCCATTAGCGGGTAATAACGCATGCTGCAGGGAAAAAATAAGCACCACGACGCCAATCAGGATCCCTGCCGGCATACAGCGTGCTACCGTCTCAAGCGTCACCAGCTTCGCCGCAGCGCCGGCCCCAACCACAATGCCGATGGCCACCATCGCATTAAGATAGGTCGGCGTCGCGTTGTCAGTAATCCCCAGCGCCACCGGCACCCACAGGACCAGCAGGAAGCGCAGCGTAACGCCCGCGCCCCAGAACATACTGGTCCCCATCAGGGAGAAACGCGTCTCTCCGTTACGCCACAGCACGCGACAGGCATTAAAGAAACTGCCGGTCATCGGCTTAAAGCGCCAGGATTGACCCGGGCGAGCCACCGGAAGTTTTGGTATGAACAGGTTAGCGACGACCGCGCCGCCATATACCACCGCACACACGCCCAGCGCTGCCAGGACATGCCAGTCGGCCAGTACGCCGCCCGCAACGGAGCCGAGCAGGATAGCGGCAATGGTTGACGACTCCATCAGGCCATTGGCTTTCACCAGCTTATCACCCGTGGTCAACTCTCCGAGGATGCCATACTTCGCCGGGGAGTACGCGGCGGCGCCAATGCCCACCAGCGTGTAGCCAATAAACGGATTGAAACCAAAGCAAATACTGGCGGCACCCAGCAGCTTGAGGCCATTGGCAAACATCATCACCCGACCTTTGGGGAAACTGTCCGCCACCTGCCCCACAAACGGGGCAAAGATAATGTAAGCGCCCACAAACACCATCTGCAGGATCGGCTGACTCCAGTCGGGGTAAAACTCGGCTTTCAGCAGCGCCAGAGTGGCAAACAACAGCGCGTTATCGCCGAACGCAGAGAGAAACTGCGCGGCAATGACGGCCATCATGCCTTTCGACCTCAGTGAAGTGTTAGTGTGTACTGACTCACGCATTTTGCTGTTCCGCCTCTTCAACCATGCCTTTCAGGGTCACGAAATCGGGCTTCCCGCTCCCCAGCACCGGGAGCTGCTTCAGGTAGCGAATATCGCGCGGCACTGCCAGCTCCGGGATACCATGCTCACGCGCATAGCTAAGCAGCCTGTCACGCTTAAGCTCGCTGTCGGTCGTGAACAGCACCAGCGCCTCGCCTTTGCTGGCATCACTCTTCACCACGGTCGCATGCATTTTATCGGCGGATACGGCCGTCGCCAGTTGCTCAACCATTTCCAGAGAGACCATTTCCCCCGCAATTTTGGCGAAGCGTTTTGCACGCCCCTGAATCTGAACAAAGCCTTGTTCATCAAAACGGACAATATCACCGGTGTCGTACCAGCCGGATTCAATCTCGCCGTTGACGTTTTCCGCCGTCGGGACCTCCAGCACGCCGGGGTTTTCCACGCGCAGATAACCGTTCATCACGTTTGGCCCCTTCAGCTGCAGACGGCCGCCGTCCTCAATGCCCGGCACGGCCAGCAGACGCGCGTCCATCCCCGGAAGAATTCGGCCAACCGTACCCGGTTTTGCCGCCATCGGCACGTTAATCGAGACCACTGGCGCGCATTCGGTAACGCCATAGCCTTCGAGGATGCGCAGGCCAAACTTGTCCTGCCAGATCTGACGCGTGCTCTCCTGCAGTTTTTCCGCGCCAGCCACCACATACCGCACGCGGTAGAAATCATACGGATTGGCAAAACGCGCATAGTTACCCAGGAAGGTTGAGGTCCCGAACAGGACAGTACAGTTACGGTCATATACCAGCTCAGGCACGATGCGGTAATGCAGCGGGCTTGGATAGAGGAACACTTCTGCGCCGGTCAGCAGCGGCGTAAACAGCCCCACCGTCAGGCCAAAGGAGTGGAACAGCGGTAGCGCCGACATAAAACGGTCATCCGCGGTAAAGTCAGCAATGCTTTTGATCTGCTCAACGTTCGCCAGAATGCTCTTGTGGCTGTGGACAACGCCTTTCGGGTTGCCCTCTGACCCCGACGTGAAGAGGATAATGGCGTCATCTTCCGGCTGCTGTTTGACCTGGGCCAGACGCGGCACCAGCAGGTGAGCAAAAATCCACAGCTTGTCGCCGGTGGTCACGTCCGCTTTCAGATCTTCCAGGAAGACCCAGCGCACCTGGGTGAGCTGCTCGGGAAGATGCCAGAGCTTGCCTTTTTCCAGGAACTGACGGGAGGTAAACACGGTATTAATCTGGGCGGCGGTAATGGCGCTGGTCAGCCCTTTCACGCCCGCCGTGTAGTTCATCATTGCCGGAATACGGCCCCGGGAAACCGCACCAAAAATCACTGCCGCGCTGATGCCCGCGTTGGGCAGCATCAGGCCAATCTTTTCGCCCTTCTTGCTGTACTTCTCAAGAATGCGGCCCACAAACAGGGTCTTGGTCAGCAGCTTGCGATAGGTATCCGGGGTAAAGTTGATGTCTTCGATACAGTTTTTCTTCGCGCCGTAGCGGTACTGCGCTGAAAGCAGAGATTCGTACAGCGTTTCGCGCGGACGAACGGCCATACGCGCTTCCATCATAATCTGATGCAGCATTTCCCCGGCAATCTTACGGCGATCGCGAGCACGCGGCGCGTCGGGCATCGATAGCGACGTTGGCGGCAGAAGATGCAGCGTGATTTTTGGGAATAGACGCTGTTTCACCCGCCCCTTCAGACGGCTGAAATGGGTCAGCTCTGCACCTTCAATACGCAGCGGCACTACGGTCGCTTTTGACTTCGCCGCGACAAACCCCGCGCCGTCGTAGATCTTCATCAGTGAACCGGTCACTGAAATGCGGCCTTCCGGGAAAATAACTACCGGACGCCCCTGCTCTACCAGACGCACCAGATGCTTAATCATCATCGGCTTTGTCGGGTCGAGCGGCACAAAATCAATCAGCGGCGTGAGCCAGCGCATGTACCACTGCTGGCTGATGGAGGTATAGACCGCAAACACCGGACGCACGGGCAAAAACAGCGCCAGCAGGATGCCATCGATAAAGGAAACATGATTTGGAGTGATTAAAACGCGTTCACCGCGAAGCGCCTGGGCATCGCCAGTCACGCGGATGCGAAAGAGAATACGGAAAAGTGTACGGAAGAACCCAAATAGCATCTCAACTCCCTTTGCCAGCCAGTGTGAAGGGTTGATAGTAAATGGTGGCAGATTACACGAGAAGTGATACGGGAGCGACAAGCAAAAATAGAGGCGAAAAAAAACCTGCGCATCCGCGCAGGTTGGTGCAAGAGATGAGTACGAAACCGTACTAAGAATTCTCACCAATCAATACCTCTGGGATCTTGATTTTGGCTGTTGCCACTGCGCTTCGCCAGCAGGAAAACGCAAGGGAATGAGCCTAAGTGCAACCAGGTGTGAATATTCTCTGTTGCTGTTACAGGTTGAACTGTCAGGTAAAAAAAAAACCTGCGTAAAAACGCAGGTTGGTGTAAATCGTGTTAATCAACCGGAGCTGATTCCACCTATCAATACCTCTGGGATCTCGACTGTATCAACCTCTTTAACGCCCTCGCTATCAGACAATCGCAACAGCCTGAGGCAAAGTGTAACTAAAGGTTCAGATTGACATTCTTCAGACATGACTACGCGTGTAACGCTTACACCATCAGGGTTGTCCTGCGTCACGTTTGTGGAGTGCAGAAACCCGCTCCCCTTGAATGCGCGCCGCTTTTCCGCAACACTATTTGGTGTGTAAACGCTTACCCCCAATAAGAAGGTAATGAATGGCGACAATAAAGGATGTGGCCCGTCTGGCAGGCGTGTCGGTGGCTACCGTCTCGCGCGTGATTAACAACTCCCCAAAAGCCAGTGACGCATCACGCCAGGCAGTACAGAGCGCCATGGAGTCCCTCAACTATCATCCCAACGCCAACGCCCGCGCGCTCGCCCAGCAATCTACTGAAACTATTGGGCTGGTGGTGGGAGATGTTTCTGACCCCTTTTTCGGCGCCATGGTAAAAGCGGTTGAACAGGTTTCATATCAGACAGGCAATTTTTTGCTGATCGGCAATGGCTATCACAATGAACAAAAAGAACGCCAGGCCATTGAGCAGCTGATCCGCCACCGCTGTGCGGCGCTGGTTGTTCACGCCAAAATGATCCCGGATGCCGAACTGATTCATCTGATGAAGCAAATTCCCGGGATGGTAATCATCAACCGTATTATCCCCGGTTTTGAAAAACGCTGCGTGGCGCTCGACGACCGCTACGGCGCCTGGCTTGCAACCCGTCATCTGATTCAGCAGGGCCATACCCGAATTGGTTATCTCTGTTCCAATCACCCGATTTCTGATGCGGAAGACCGCCTGCAGGGCTACTACGATGCCCTGCGCGAAAACGGCCTGCCGTGCAACGACCGCCTGGTGGCCTACGGTGAGCCGGATGAGAGCGGCGGTGAACAGGCCATGACCGAGCTGCTGGGCCGCGGGCGCAATTTCACGGCGGTGGCCAGCTATAACGACTCCATGGCCGCAGGCGCAATGGGGGTGTTGAACGACAACGGGATTGAGGTACCGGCAGAAATCTCGCTGATTGGCTTTGATGATGTGCTGGTCTCACGCTACGTGCGCCCGCGCCTGACCACCGTACGTTATCCAATCATCACGATGGCAACGCAGGCCGCCGAGCTGGCGCTAGCGCTGGCGGAGCAACGCCAGCCGCCGGATATTACCCATCTCTTCATCCCAACCCTGGTGCGCCGTCACTCCGTTGCATCCCCTGCAGAAGCGCAGAGCGAATAGCGATAAAGGTGCACCGTCTTGTTCGGGTATTCGAGCGCATCGCCAACGTACTGCCAGCCGTAACGTTCATAGAAGTCGCGGCAGGCAGACCACAGATGGAGCTCCTCATACCCGGCCCGCGCGGCATAGCTTATAACATACTGCTGAAGCTGCCCCGCCAGCCCTTTTCCGCGCGCCGCGTCGTCAACGTACAGCGCCGCCAGCCACGGGCAGAGATCCTGTCGGCTGATCAAATCGCAGCGCCAGAGCCCCACCGTGCCGAGAAGTCGTTCGCCTTCAACGGCAACAAAGGTCAAGGGTAATGCTCCCGGCGTCTGGCTGTGCTCAACGATGCTGTGGAAAAATTCACGGGGAAGCTCCTCGCCAAAGGCCTGCCAGATCCAGTCTGTCACCTGATCCGCATATTGAGGCACGGCGTAAAGAGGCAAAATCGTCATACCAGTTTCCCCTGGAAAATCGGTACGGACTCAAACAGATAGCCGTCAAAATCTGGCGCATCTTCATCCGAGAGTTCAAGTAAGCTCTTTTTGACATTTTCGAGGTGCTGGAACATCGCCTGCCAGGCCCCCATCACGTCACGACGACGGAGCGCCGCAAGGATAGTTTGCCTGTCGCCCAGCCATTTCAGACGGTATGCACGGCTGGCGATATGTACATTAAACTGCTGCCATAGCGGGCTGCTGTCCATGTGGTGCCAGATGCTTTCCACCGTCGCCAGCAGCATCTGGTTTTGCGTTGCGCCCGCCAGCACCAGGTGGAACATCTTGTTGTTATCCTGACTGTTGTCGTCGGCGGCTATCGCGCGCTGCTCCTGCTCGATGATTCGGCGCAGGTTGTCGATATCGGCCCGCGTCGCCATTTTGGCGGCAAACGCGGCAATATTGCTTTCGAGAAGCTGGCGCGCCTGCAGGATCTCAAACGGCCCCACGTCGCTGTTAAGAAAACGCTCTTCTTCGTTTTCGTGTTCTTCCGGGATGCGCATGACATACACGCCGGACCCCTGACGGATATCTACCGTACCCTGTAACTCCAGCATCAGCAGCGCCTCGCGCACGATGGTGCGGCTCACGCCATACGTTTCAGCGATATTACGCTCCGGCGGCAGACGGGAACCAACGGGATAGTGCCCCTGGATAATCTGCGCCCGCAAATCCTCGCCAATTTCCTGGTACTGTTTTTTTTCCGGCAGGATGACAGCCTTATCCACGTTACCACCTGTTTTTTCAGTTAATGCGCAGGCCGGGCGTCCTCCCGGCCAGTTTGTAGGCTATTTTACCAGAACCCGCCTGGTTTTCGCCTACTTCCATTCATCGTCAACGCCGAGCGTGAGGACGCGGGTATCGCGCAGCTGGCGAAACCAGGTTGCCGATTTTTTCGCTCGCCGGGCGCGGTTGTCGTCCAGATCAATCTCAATCAGACCATAGCGATTTTTGAAGGCGTTCATGGGCGAGACATTGTCGGTAAAGGCCCACAGCATATAGCCGTGACAGTTCGCCCCCGCCTCCCGCGCCAGCAGCGCGTAGTAAAGGTGCTCGCTGATAAACGCAATACGGTAGCTGTCGTCGATGATGCCGTCATCGTTGCGAAACCGCGCTTCGTTTTCCACGCCCATTCCGCTTTCCGCCACGAACCAGTCGATGTTGCGGTATTCCTGCTTAATCCGCATCGCCATGTCGTAGATAATGCGCGGGTAAATCTCCCAGCCGCGGGAGGGGTTCATCCGCCGCCCCGGCAGCTCAAACGGCTCGTAGTAGTAGGCCGGGTGGAATGGCGTCTCCGGATGCCAGGCGCGGGAGGGTGCTTTTACGCGGTGCGGGTAATACAGGTTAATCCCCAGCTCATCAACGGTGTTTTCCGCGATCAGCGCCAGCTCGTCTGCCGTGTAGTCCCACGGAACCTGGTGCTGTTCCAGCAGGGTAAAAAGCGCCGGTGGATAATGCCCGTGCACCAGCGGCTCGAGAAAGACGCGGTTGTAGAACAGATCGTACATTTCTGCCGCCCGCACGTCATGCGGCGCGCGCGAGCGCGGATACGTGACTTCCGGGTTAAGAATACAGCCCACCGAGCCGCGGTAGCCTTTGGCGCGAAACAGCTTCACTACCTTCGCCGTCGCCAGCACCTTATGGTGATTCCACTGCATCCAGGTACTGGTGTTCTGCTCGTACGGCCAGCGCAGCGCGTCGAGGTAGACGCGGGTCTGGACCACAATCGGCTCGTTGAAGGTAAACCAGCGGGTCACTTTGCCGTGGAAGCGTTCAAACACTTTTTCCGCATAGCGGACAAACAGCTCAACCACGTGCTTCGACGCCCAGCCGCCGTATTTTTCAAGCAGCACGCCGGGAAGCTCGTAATGTTCCAGGCAGATCATCGGCTCAATGCCCTGACGATGCATTTCATCAAACAGATCGGCGTAATACGCGGCGTACTCCTCATCCACCGTCGCATTTTCATAATCGGTCAAAAAACGGGACCAGTTTATCGAGGTCCGGTAATGCGTCAGCCCGGCCTGCTTCATCAGCGCCACATCTTCACGGAAGCGATTGATAAAATCGGTCGCTACCGCCGGGCCATAGCCGTTGTGCCAGACGTGGCGATCGTTCTTATACCAGAGGTCTATCCACGAATCCTGGCCCGTTTTTTTGCCGCTCCAGCCTTCGGTTTGCCAGGCTGATGCCGCCGCACCGAGAATAAAATCCTGCGGCAGCGTTATCTTTTTTGTGTTCATCGCATCCTCATACGTTATCGGTGGCTTGCTGCAGCGCGGCCTGCTCTGCGCGGCGCGAGGCAATCTTCACAAACGGCAGATAAATAATGACGGCAGTGACGATGCAAATGAGCTGGGTGATCACCGCCCCCATCGATCCCGCGGTGGAAAGCCAGGCGTTAATCAGCGGCGGCGTGGTCCACGGCACCATCACCACGGCTTTACCGGCAAAACCGGTTACCGTTGCAAAGTAGCCAATCGATCCGGTCACCAGCGGGGTGATGATGAAGGGAATGGCGAGGATCGGGTTAAGCATGATTGGCATGCCGAAGATCACCGGCTCGTTAATGTTAAAGATGCCGGGGCCGATAGAGAGTTTGGCGATCTCCTTCATCTCTTTGCGTTTGGTGGCGATCATCACCGCGATCAGCAAACCGATGGTGAGCCCCGATCCGCCGATGCTCATATACACGTCCCAGAACGGCATGGTGATGATGTTCGGAACCTCTTTACCCTGCTCGAAGGCGCTCATGTTGACGGTGATCGCCCCCAGCAGCAGCGGCTCGCGGATGGGCTTAATCATCTGATTGCCATGAATGCCAATCACCCAGAACAGCTGAGCCACAAACATCAGCAGCAGAATGCCCGGCAGACTTTGCACCACGCGCTCCAGCGGCTGTTGCACCACCTGATAGACCGCATCGTAGAGATACATGCCGGTGATTTGATGGAATACAAAGCCGAAGGTAGCAATGGCAGTGGTGGTGATGATCGCCGGGATCAGCGCGGAGAAGGACGCGGCCACGTTAGGCGGCACCGTATCCGGCATTCTGATCTTTAGCCCCTTGCGGTTTTCCAGCCAGCAGTAAATTTCTACCGAAAGAATGGCGATAAACATGCCGAGGAACAGGCTGCGGGTATCAGAGAACTGACGCAGCAGGACATCCTTCACCACGTGCATTTCGCCATCCACCAGCATCTCCACAGTGGTCGGCGTCACGCAGATAAAGCAGATCACCGCCAGCAGGCCGGGGAACAATGATTTTATGCCGTTAATACGCCCCAGTTCGATGCCGATTAAAAACACCGCGCCAATATTGAGGAAATTCAGGGTCGCGTAATTAAGCGCGCTGGTGATCGGTTTCAGCACTGCGAGGAATGACAGGGACTGGAAGCTCGCCAGGCCGTTTTTCGGATCCAGTACCATGTTGGAGATCAGTACCGAAAATGCGCCAACGATGATGACCGGCATTAAGGTAATGAAGGCAGACTTGATCGCCATAATATAGCGATAGCTGTTGAACGTAGTGGCGAAACTGCCCAGAGCGTCGATCAGTTTTTCCTGTAATGCCATAGGGTAATACCTCAGTAAAAGGGCTTTTATGGAATAAGAGGGTCAGCCGGATACTATTGGCATACCAAAAATAGCTTTAAGGGGCTTTACGTTCTGTGATTTAGCTCTCAACGAGGCAAGAGGTATTCCAGATGAATATTTTTGACCATTTTGGCATACCACTTAAAGACGTTTATCCCGCGCTCAGCGATCCTTACCAAAAAGCGTGATCGTGGCGGAATTTTTGCGCCTCCCGCGTCGCTTATACGCCATGAGGTCTGTGTTAAACTGCAGACCATTACGTGGAATCAGGAATGTAGAATGGCAACAATGCTGGATGTCTCACTGCGTGCGGGCGTGTCAAAGGCCACGGTATCGCGCGTGCTGAACGGCACAGGTCAGGTTAAAGAGAGTACGCGCCAGCAGGTGTTTGCTGCGATGGAAGAGCTGGGCTACCGCCCAAACTTTCTCGCGCGCTCGCTGGCAAACCAGACCAGCAACAGCATTGGTCTGGTCGTCTCCACCTTCGATGGCTTTTACTTTGGTCGCCTTCTGCAACAGGCGTCGCGGCAGACCGAAACCCACGGAAAACAGCTGATCGTCACCGACGGCCACGACGCGCCGGAGCAGGAAGAGCAGGCGGTGCAGATGCTGGCCGATCGCCAGTGCGATGCCATCGTGCTTTACACGCGCTATATGAGCGAAAAAGCGATCATCAAGCTGATGAATACCGTGCAAACGCCGCTGGTGGTCATTAACCGTGAAGTCAGCCTGGCGCCGGATCGCTGCGTCTTCTTCGAACAGCAGGATGCCGCGTTTAAGGCCGTGGATTACCTGATCAACCAGGGCCACCGGGAGATCGCCTGTATCACCGTCCCGATCCATACCCCCACCGGGAAAGCGAGGCTGATGGGCTATCGCAAGGCGCTGGAAAAGCACGGCATTCGTCTGGACGAGCGTCGGATAAAGTACGGCGATGCGGGAATGACGCGGGGATATGAGCTATGCAAAGAGCTGATTGCCGACGGTGTTTCGTTCAGCGCCCTGTTTGCCTGTAACGATGATATGGCGCTGGGTGCGTCCAAAGCGTTGCACCAGGCGGGGCTGAAAATCCCGCAGGATATTTCACTGTTTGGCTTTGACGATGCCCCAAGCGCGAAATGGCTGGAGCCTGCGCTCTCATCGGTGTATCTGCCTATCGACAATATGATTGTCACGGCCATCGATCAGGCGATCCGGCTGGCAAAAAACCAGCCGGTCGATGCCATCCCGCCGTTTACCGGCACGCTGGTATTACGCGATTCGGTCACCACCGGGCCCTACTTTACTCAAACGAGCTCCAGCGCCAGCAGCTCCTGAATGGTCTGGCGACGACGGATCAGCCGCGCCTTGCCGTTATCAAACAGCACTTCCGGCAGCAGCGGGCGGCTATTGTAGTTTGATGACATAGACGCCCCGTAGGCTCCGGTATCATGCAGCACGAGATAATCACCCGGCTTGACCTCTGGCAGCGCGCGGGTTTCCACTTTGCCGCCTTCCTGCTGGGTAAACACATCGCCCGATTCGCACAGCGGCCCCGCAACGACCGTCTCAACGCGCGGCGCCTGCGTTAAATCGCGGCCGTCGGCAGCCAGCGCCGTAATGTGGTGATAGCTGCCGTACATCGACGGACGCATCAGATCGTTAAAACCTGCGTCAATCAATACGAAGTGGCGAGACCCCATCTCTTTCACGCTGCGCACCTGCGAAACCAGTACGCCGGCCTCGGCTACCAGGAAACGACCCGGCTCAATTTCCAGCTTCACCGCGTGGCCCAGATGCGCGGCGATTTGGTCGCGGGCGGCGCTCCACAGGCCATAATAGTGATCGGTATCGATCGCCTCTTCCCCTTCGCGATAGGGAATGGAGAGACCGCCGCCGGCAGAGATCGCCTCCAGATCCTGACCAAAATCGATCACCTGGCGCACCATCGCACCGCACACCTGCTCGAGGTGGCCGTAATCCACGCCTGACCCAATGTGCATATGAATACCCACCAGCTTCAGGCCGTAACGCTGGAGCACCTCCAGCGCAGCAGGCATATCGGCATACCAGATCCCGTGCTTGCTGTTTTCACCGCCGGTGTTGGTTTTTTGGCTGTGGCCATGACCAAAGCCCGGGTTCACGCGCAGCCAGACGCGGTGCCCAGGAGAAACCTGTCCAAGCTGCTCCAGCATATCCACAGAACCCGCATTCACGGGAATCTGCAGTTCGTGGACGCGCGCCAGGGTGGCATCGTCGATCACATCGGCGGTAAAGACGATCGCATCGCTGTCGGCTTTCGGATCGAATCCGGCCGCCAGCGCACGCTCGATTTCGCCAAGCGAAACGGAGTCAACCTTTACCCCCTGCTCACGCATCAGGCGCAGAATATGAATATTGGAGCACGCCTTCTGGGCAAAGCGCACCACGTCAAACTGATGCAGTGCCGCAATCTTCTCGCGAACGATCTGCGCGTCGTAGACCCATACGGGGCAGCCAAACTCGGCAGGCAGGCGCAGGAGGTTATCAGCGTTCAAATCGGTATCGGTCTGGTTCAGCGGGCGTGGCATGGTCTTCTCCGGATAAAGGCGTTTTGATGATTACGCCACAGCGTGAAGAGAATAAAAAATATCGTTTTATCGCGAGTCTATGCAAAAATGATATGGATAACATTACGCCTTCAGGTGACCTATGCCCGCCGTCAACTTACGCCATATCGAGATTTTTCATGCCGTCATGACCACCGGCAATCTCACCGAAGCCGCGCAGATGCTGCATACCTCGCAGCCGACGGTCAGCCGCGAGCTGGCGCGCTTCGAAAAGGTGCTGGGGCTGAAGCTGTTCGAACGTACCCGTGGCAGGCTTCACCCGACGGTGCAGGGGTTGCGCCTGTTCGAGGAAGTGCAGCGCTCCTGGTACGGGCTGGACAGAATAGTGAGTGCAGCGGAAAGCCTGCGCGAGTTTCGTCAGGGCGAGTTGTCCATCGTCTGCCTGCCCGTCTTTTCGCAGTCGTTTCTGCCCATGCTGCTGCAGCCTTTTCTGGCCCGATATCCGGAGGTCAGCCTCACCATCGTGCCGCAGGAATCGCCCCTGCTGGAAGAGTGGCTTTCAGCACAGCGTCATGATTTAGGGCTAACCGAAACCCTTTCCACCCCAGCGGGAACGGAACGCCTGGAATTGCTCTCTTTAGATGAAGTGTGCGTTCTGCCCGCAGGGCATCCGCTTGCCGGTAAGGCAGTGCTCACACCAGAGGATTTTCATGGGGAAAACTACATTAGCCTGTCGCAGACCGACAGTTACCGACAGCTCCTGGACACCCTGTTTGCCGAGCATCAGGTAAAACGGCGAATGGTTGTGGAGACGCACAGCGCGGCTTCGATTTGCGCAATGGTGCGGGCGGGCGTCGGCGTGGCGGTCGTTAACCCGCTCACGGCGCTGGACTATGCCGGAAACGGGATCGTCATCCGCCGCTTTAGCGTTTCCGTCCCGTTCACCGTTAGCCTGATTCGCCCGCTGCACCGCCCGGCTTCCGCGCTGGTGGAGGCTTTTACCGAACACTTGATTGAGCACGCCCGTCAGGTGGCGCTTCGCTTACCTGACCTGCAAAACCCACTATGACAGCATAAACTCCACGGCGTCCGCTGCGTGGATGGCGGCGGTATCAAATACCGGGACGGGGCTTCGATCGGCCGGTACCAGCAGGCCAATCTCGGTGCAGCCGAAAATTACGCCTTCTGCCCCCTGCTGCGCCAGCTTTTCAATCACGCTGACGTAATACGCCCGGGAAGACTCGCTGAAGGTGCCGAGGCAGAGTTCGTCAAAAATAATCTGGTTGATGCGCCCCCGGTCAGCCTCATCCGGGATCAGGCTTTCGATACCAAACTCATCCTGCAAACGCCCGCGATAAAAATCCTGTTCCATGGTGTAGCGCGTGCCCAGCAGCGCCACGCGGCGCATTCCGGATGCCGTAATCGCACGTCCGGTCGCGTCAGCGATATGCAGGAACGGCAGCGAGCAGCGGTCCTCGATATGCGACGCCACTTTGTGCATGGTATTGGTACAAAGCAATATCCCCTCGGCACCGGCACGCTCCAGTCCCAGCGCCGCCTGGGCCAGTATCTCCCCGGCTTTATCCCACTCGTCGCTCGACTGGCAGGCTTCTATTTCATGAAAATCAACGCTGTGCAGCAGCAGGCTCGCGGAATGCAGACCACCCAGGCGCTGCTTTACCCCTTCGTTAATCAGGCGGTAATACGGGATTGTCGATTCCCAGCTCATTCCACCTAACAGGCCAATCGTTTTCATCATCCCTCCTTATCTCTGGTCTCTCTTTCTAGCACAACCAACGCCAATAAAAAAAGGCGCTGTATTCAGCGCCTTTTTTAAACTGCAGCGTTTATTCCGTCACCGGCTCCGGCAGCGGATGACGGGTGAGCATCGCTTCGCGCAGTAAAACGCTACCGCAGGCAAACAGCCCGCCCAGGATCGCCGACAGCAGGACAATCAGGGCTTTACCCGGGCCATCTTTTTTCACCGGCATAGAGGGAGAAAGCTGGTACCTGAATGGCTCAAGCTGGACATCGGCAAAGGAGAGTTTTTTCAGCTGTGCCAGATAGTATTCCCGGTTCTGGAAATCCGCATTCAGCTCGGTCACGTCCTTCAGATTTTTTTCAATCTGCAGTTTTTGCGCAATCCCGTCAGCGCCGAGCGCAACAGAGTAATCAGGATCATCCTTCACCGCCTGGCCGTTGCTGTAAACCGGCTTCTTGATGCCTGCAGCATTCGCCACTGACAGCGAATAATTCAGTCGCTGCAGGTTGGTATTGTGAATATTGGTCAGGCGGACGCGATCCAGCTCCAGCTGCTGCTCAACGGCTTTCGTTTTCAGAGCGATCTGACTGCGGATATTCTGCACCGTCTCTTTCTCGACAATCGCCGCGATATAATTGATATATCCCTGCAGGACGGATTGGGCATCGCCCGCTGTCGGCGCGGTAAAGCTTAATGTCCAGGAGACATACGGCATTTTATCCGCATCTTTTGCCTGAGTGTCATTCACCGCTTTCATTCTTTCTGAGATGTTGACTATCGCCCGATGCAGCTCAAGCGGATCCACCTCGGCGCCTTCCAGCTGCGACGTCACGTAAGGAGAGGTTTTCATGTACTCTTCGAGCAATGACTGAGACTGAAACTTTTTGATAAACAGGTCAAAGACTTCCGGGCGGGAAATTTTCGCATCCACGTCAAGCACCTGTAACTCAACCAGCATCTGGCGCAGCGGGTTCCACTGCAGCTGTTCTGCCTGAGTGATCACGGCTTTACTGGTCCATTTCTGCGGCAGCAAAAATGAAACGGCCAGCCCTACCAGGGTGAACGCAAGGGTAACGGCAACGATGCGCTTTTTCGCCGCCAATAGCACCTCAACCAGACCCAAAAGATCTATCTCTTTAGCGTGTACAACCGGGGTGGCATAACGGGGAAAATCAAGATCTGTGCTTTTTTTGATATCCATCTCAGACATATGCATTTTTCTTTTTAGGATGCGTTTCATTTTGCGCAAATAATAGCGGTGGTCCGATGATACATTATCCTAAGAATTATCTTAAGTTCAAATCCCCTATATTTATCTCCCCCTGCCAGAGTTGGTAGTGAGTTTCATTACGTAACTATTGTAATAAAGCACCGTCTTACCAACTCTGACTGTATTAAACGCTTAATAAGGTAAGACGATCACACGCCGATATTGCGCAGTTTCTCTCCTGCCATCAGCTTGCGCTCGATATGTTCCAGCGTCACGCCTTTGGTTTCAGGAATCAGCCAGAACGTGACGCCAATAAACGCCACGTTCAGCACCGTATAGAGCCAGAACGTTCCCGCCGCGCCAATCGCGTCCAGCAGTGTCAGGAAAGTCGCACCGATGATCATGTTGGACACCCAGTTGGTGGTCGTGGAACAGGTGATGCCAAAGTCACGGCATTTGAGCGGCTGAATTTCAGAGCACAGGATCCACACCACGGGCGCGGCGCTCATCGCGTATCCTGCAATACACATCATGGTCATACCGACAGAGAGCCAGGAGAGACCGCTTGAGGCCGTGCCGTTATCAAACTGCATCAGGCAGTAGCCGAGGATCAGCGTGCCGAGCGCCATCACGCTGAAGCCAATTTTCAGCGCCGGCTTACGTCCGGCCTTATCCACGGTGAATACGGCGATAAAGGTGGCGAACATGAAGGTCAGCCCCACCACCAGGGTGGCTATCATCTGCTGTTCCGTGGTGGTGAACCCGGCCATTTTGAAAATGCGTGGCGCGTAGTACATGATGATGTTCATGCCGGTGAATTGCTGCATCGCCTGCAGCAGCATGCCGAGGAAGACCGCGCGGCGCACGTTGCGGTTAATCTTGAATAACGCCCAGCCCCCCTGCTTCAGCTTCAGGCTTTCGCGGATCTCATTCAGCTCTTCACGCGCTTTTTCTGAGGTGTCGCGCAGCATGCGCAGCACCTCTTCCGCCTCCACGTGGCGCCCTTTTTGCGCCAGCCAGCGCGGACTGTTTGGCAGGAAAATAACCAGCACGATCAGCACCAGCGCCGGTAGCGCCAGCACGCCCAGCATTGCCCGCCAGTTGCCGCTGTAGCTGAAATACGTGTCGGACAGGAACGCCAGCACAATACCCAGCGTAACCATTAGCTGATACATGCTGATCATCTTCCCGCGCACGTTCTCACTCGCCATTTCGGAGAGATAAAGCGGCGCCGTATAAGAGGCAATCCCCACCGCCACGCCCAGCAGCACGCGGGAGAGCAGCAGCACTTCAACGTTCGCGGCAAACGCGGAGCCAATAGAGCCCGCGACAAACAGAACGGCTCCGACCATCAGGCTATATTTGCGACCCAGACGAAACGAGAGCCAGCCGTTGAACAGCGCGCCGATAGCCGCGCCGAGCATCATGCTGCTCACCACCCACTCCTGCAGGCGGCTGCTCAGGGTAAAGTGATCGGTAATAAACGGTAATGCGCCGGCAATCACGCCGATATCCAGCCCGAATAACAGGCCCGCCACGGCGGCGGCGATGGAGACAAACTGATTCATACGGCGCGTATCGCGCAGCGCCGCGGGCATAAGGGTAGAGTCATTTATTGATGTCATGGTTTCCTGCCTGAACAGTGAAATGCGTTAAGTGAAATTACGAGATAGCGGGAAAAAGTGTCAGGTGGGAAAAGGTGAAGATATGGACTATTTCGCTGCGACATAGCGATCTGTGATGGACATTACAATTTCAACTAACGCTGAATAATCACATTATTTTACTAACACCTTCATTTTGCAGAATTAAAAGTGTGATGGCAGTCATTCATGATTTTTTAGTATGGATTTTTCGTGTTTATCCATATGGACTTTGACAATTTTTGAGCAAAAAAAACCTCCGCCCGAAAGCAGAGGTATTTGACCGAAACGGGTTATCGCGCCAGCCAGCCGCCATCAACCGCCACGGTGTAGCCGTTGATATAGTCCGATGCCGATGAGGCCAGAAAGACCACTGGCCCCATCAGATCGCGCGGGAGGCCCCAGCGCCCCGCCGGAATGCGGTCGAGGATTTCCGCGCTGCGCTGCTCGTCTGCGCGCAGCTGCTGCGTGTTGTTGGTCGCCATGTAGCCCGGCGCAATGGCATTCACATTGATATTATGCTTCGCCCATTCGTTCGCCAGCAGGCGGGTCACGCCCATCACTGCGCTTTTGGACGCGGTATAAGACGGCACGCGGATTCCGCCCTGGAACGAGAGCATGGAGGCAATATTAACGATCTTGCCCCCTTTCCCCTGCGCAATAAAATGCTTTGCCGCCGCCTGGGACATAAAAAATACGCTCTTGATGTTCAAATCCATCACGTCATCCCAGTCGCGCTCGCTGAAGCTGATCGCATCTTCGCGGCGAATCAGCCCGGCATTGTTCACCAGGATGTCGATATGACCGAATTCAGCCACCGCGCGATCCAGCAGTTCAGGAATGGCGTCAATTTTACGCAGATCAGCGGTCAGGCTCAGGAAACGGCGGCCCAGCGCGGTTACGCGCTCGATGGTTTCCGTTGGCTCAACAATGTTGATACCCACGATATCGCAGCCCGCTTCCGCCAGGCCTAACGCCATCCCCTGCCCCAGCCCGGTATCACACCCGGAAACCACGGCCACTTTACCCTGCAGAGAGAATGCATCCAGAATCATGTTTGTTCCTTACTCTTTGAGAGCCTGTCACTCACAGGCAGGTTTTTACTTCACCGCCCGCGACTAGCGCAGATCGCTGACCGCAACATGGTCCATGTCATCAAAGACCTGGTTTTCACCCACCATTCCCCAGATAAAGGTATAGGCTTTCGTCCCTACGCCGGAGTGAATGGACCAGCTCGGCGAAATGACCGCCTGCTCGTTGTGCATCACGATATGGCGCGTTTCCTGCGGCTGTCCCATCATGTGGAACACGCAGGCGTCCTCTTCCATATTGAAGTAGAAGTAGACTTCCATTCGGCGCTCGTGGGTATGGCACGGCATGGTGTTCCACAGGTTGCCCGGCGCAAGCTCGGTCAACCCCATGCTGAGCTGGCAGGTCTCCAGCACGTCCGGCACGAAGTACTTATTGATGGTGCGGCGGTTGCTGGTGAGGTTGTCGCCAAGCGTGACGGGCGCGACGTCTGCAGGGGACACTTTTTTGGTTGGAAAGGTGACGTGAGCCGGCGCGCAGTTGTAGTAAAACTTCGCAGGCCTGCCGCCGTCGATGCTGGCAAAGACCACGTCTTTCGCACCTTTACCCACGTACAACGCCTCGCGATGACCAATCTCATAGCACTGTCCGTCTACGGTTATGGTGCCCGGCCCGCCGATGTTAATCACGCCGAGCTCGCGACGCTCGAGGAAATAGCTTACCCCCAGCTGTTTACCGACTTCGCCGCCCACGGAGACGGCTTTCGCGACGGGCATAATCCCGCCCACGATAATGCGGTCGATATGGCTATAAACCATGGTGTACTTATCGGCCTCGAACACCTGCTCAACTAAAAACGCATTGCGCAGCCCCTGAGTATCCAGCGTTTTGGCGTGCGCACTGTGGATGCTTTCTCTGACGTCCACGGTAACCTCCAGATGTGGTCATGCCCGAAGGCAGAAAATAAACGAAACAGCGTTCCGTTTTTCGTAATGAACACATACTATCGGCATAAAGTGGGCTTTTCAATTATATTTAAAACATCGTTTCATTTTTATTTTTGTTTATCGTGAAAATGAC
Organism: Enterobacter sp. AC1; assembly: GCF_050434705.1. Taxonomy (NCBI): domain Bacteria; kingdom Pseudomonadati; phylum Pseudomonadota; class Gammaproteobacteria; order Enterobacterales; family Enterobacteriaceae; genus Enterobacter; species Enterobacter sp. AC1. The sequence goes on from NZ_JBNDIZ010000007.1 coordinate 131,065, forward strand.
GTGCGGATCACGATATAACCGCCGGGAGAATAAGATCGCGATAAAAAAAAACCTCCCGGAGGAGGTTTTGCAATCAGGAAAGCTTAGCGTTCGATGGCCAGCGCCACCCCTTGCCCACCGCCTATACAGAGGGTGGCAATCCCTTTACGGGCGTTGCGCTTTTTCATTTCGTGGACCAGCGAAACCAGGATTCGGCACCCGGACGCGCCGATAGGATGCCCCAGCGCGATCGCCCCACCGTTAACGTTGACCCGCAGCGGATCCCACTCCAGCATTTTGCCGACCGAGATCGCCTGCGCGGCAAAGGCTTCGTTCACCTCAATGAGATCCACATCGGCAAGCTGCCACCCCGCGCGTTCCAGGCAGCGGCGCGTCGCGTAGACCGGCGCAATCCCCATTAGCGCAGGATCAACCCCCACGCTGGCGAAGGCCTTAATGCGGGCTAATACGGGAAGGTCGAGTTCGAGGGCTTTGCTTTCGCTCATCATCATAACGGCTGCAGCGCCGTCGTTAATGGAAGAGGCGTTTCCCGCCGTGACCGAGCCCTGCGTTTCAAAAGCCGGATTCAGCCTCGCCAGGCCTTCCGCGCTGGCGTCGGTGCGCGGCTGTTCATCGGTGTCCACCACTATCGCCTCGCCGCTCTGACGCCGGGTGCTGACCGGGACAATTTCGTCGCGAAAACGCCCGGAATCAATCGCCGCACGCGCTTTTTGCTGCGAGCTGAGCGCATACGCGTCCTGCAGTTCACGGCTGATGCCGTACTCGCGCGCCAGGTTTTCCGCCGTCACGCCCATATGGTAGTCGTTGAACGCATCCCACAGCCCGTCATGCACCAGGCTATCGAGCAGCTGGCTGTTACCCAGCTGCGCGCCGGTACGGCTGTCGGTCAATACGTGCGGCGCGCGGCTCATATTCTCCTGCCCACCAGCGATGACCACATCCGCTTCGCCGCACTGAATGGCCTGCGTCGCGAGATGCAGCGCTTTTAACCCTGACCCACAGACGTCGTTGATGGTTATGGCGGAGACGGTATTGGGCAGCCCGCCCTTGAGCGCCGCCTGGCGCGCAGGGTTTTGCCCGGCGCCGGCCGTGAGCACCTGTCCCAGGATCACCTCATCCACTTCATGTGCTGCGATCCCGCTGCGTTCCACCAGCGCTTTCACCACCACGCTTCCCAGGTCAACCGCCGAGTGACGCGCAAGCGCTCCCTGAAAACAGCCGATAGCTGTACGCAACGCACCCACTATTACGACATCTTTCATCACGACCTCTGTGTTAAATGACATGACGATAGTAGAGGATTGTTACTGGCAATTATCTTAATTGTTTAAAAATAGTGAGTTTAATCACAAGGATCAGCGCGCATCCTGCAGATACTGCCGCAGCCAGCTTCCGGCCACCCCGGGAGGGGAGCGTTTGTTCCACAGCAGATCGATGCCGATCGCCCGCGGCCAGCCTGGAACATTGAGCTGTACCAGAGATTTCGCGGCGGCGAATTCATCCACCAGCGCGCACGGTAGCACGCACCAGCCAAATCCCTGTACCGCCATACTCAAGAGTAACAGGTAATTCGGTGCTGACCAGACGGGCCCGCGCGCGATCTCAGCCTCGCGCTCAAGATAGGTGCTAAGCCGCAGCTCCCGCCAGCCGTGGAGCTCGTCATGCTGAACGTCATCTTGTCCGGCCAGCGGGTGCGTGGTCGCGACATAAATCGCCATGCGGGTCTGCATTGGCAGCCGGGTGGCACCGATATCGGTGGGGTAGCCGTCTCGCGCTTCCGTCAGACCAATCTGCGCTCGCTCCTTTTGCAGCAGATCGATCACGTCCTCCTCCTCGCCAATCAGACATTCGAATTCCGTATGGGGAAAGCGCGCGTCAAACTGTTTCATCATCTCTTCCAGCACGTCCGGGTTGAGAGTATCGGAAAGGACAAACGTCAGACGCGCCTCCGTTTGCGCCGTGAGCGACACCGCCAGCTCATCCAGCCGCGTGCTGGCGGCAAGGATGGCCTGCACGTAGCCCAGCACCTGTTCCCCCTGGGCCGTTAACACGGGCTGGCGCGCCGAGCGGTCAAACAGCTCGAATCCCAGATCGGCTTCAAGATTCGCAATGGACGTGCTGATCGTCGACTGGCTTTTACGCAGCCGGCGTGCGGCAGCCGAAAAAGATCCGGCCGCAACGGTCTCAACAAAGGCGGTAAGGGCTTCGGGTGAATAGCGCATAACCTATCTACTTTAACGATGGATACTATCTTTAATATATCAGCTTTAGCGATGAAAATAGGCTGCATCAACGCCCATACCGGCGAATTAATGAGGTCTATGACTATGCAACATCAGGATGCACTCCAACGTAAACTGCCGGAGCGGATCTTTCACGCTGTCTGTTTCGAAGGGATCGCGACGGCGATCCTCGCCCCCACGGCGGCGTGGCTTATGCAGCGTTCCGTGGTTGAGATGGGTGGATTGACCATTATTCTGGCCACCACGGCCATGGTCTGGAACATCATTTATAACTTCGGCTTCGACCGTTTCTGGCCCGTTCAGCGCGTAAAACGTACGGCAAAAGTGCGTGCGCTGCATGCGCTGGTGTTCGAATGCGGCTTTATTGTGATTGGCGTATCGATTGTTGCCGCCGTGCTGGGCGTCACGCTGCTTCAGGCATTCACACTGGAAATAGGTTTCTTCCTGTTCTTCCTGCCGTATACCATGTTCTACAACTGGGCGTACGATAGCCTGCGCGAGAAATTCCTTAAGCGTCGCCAGCAACGGCGCGCCCTGGCAGGCTAAACCTCCTCTGGCCGGACGCCCGTTCCGGCCAGTCGCCTTCGAAGCAACTGCGCTCTCCACGCATAACTATGGTAAATTGCACTCCATTCCGATGGTTTGATAGTTGATACGTTGCTCTAATGTCGAAAATTTGGTCAAAAGATGAGACTCTCTGGAGTTTCGCTCTCTACGGCACGGCCGTGGGCGCAGGAACGCTTTTCCTGCCCATTCAGCTGGGCTCCGCAGGCGCTATTGTCCTGTTTATTACCGCCCTTGTGGCCTACCCCTTAACCTACTGGCCGCACCGGGCGCTGGCGCAATTTATCCTGTCGTCAAAAACAAAAGGTAATGAAGGGATCACCGGCGCCGTCTCGCATTACTACGGCAGGAAGATTGGCAATCTGATCACCACGCTCTATTTCATCGCCTTCTTTGTGGTGGTGCAGATTTATGCGGTGGCCATCACCAACTCGTTAACGGAACAGCTGGCGAAACGCCTGACGGTAGACACCACCGTTCGCGTGCTAGTCAGCCTGGGCGTGGTGCTGGTCCTGAACCTGATCTTCCTGATGGGGCGGCATATCACGATAAAAGTGATGGGCTTCCTGGTGTTTCCGCTGATTGCCTATTTCCTGTTTGTTTCGCTCTATCTGACCGGCAGCTGGCAACCCTCGCTGCTCACCAGCCAGATGGCGTTCGATCGCCATACGCTGCATCAGGTGTGGATTTCAATTCCGGTGATGGTGTTCGCGTTTAGCCACACGCCGATAATCTCAACGTTTGCCGTTGACCGCCGCGAAAAGTTCGGGGACGAGGCCATGGCTAAATGCAAGAAAATCATGAAGGTAGCGTACCTGATTATCTGCCTGAGCGTGCTGTTCTTTGTCTTCAGCTGCCTGCTCTCTATCCCGCCTTCGTACATTGTGGCCGCCAAAGAGGAAGGGGTAACGATCCTGTCGGCGCTGTCGATGATGCCCTCTTCGCCGGCCTGGCTGGGCATTTCAGGGATTATCGTGGCGATTATTGCGATGTCGAAATCGTTCCTCGGCACCTATTTTGGGGTGATTGAAGGGGCAACGGAGATTGTCAAATCGTCGCTCAATCAGGTGGGTGTGAAAAAGAGCCGCGCCTTTAACCGCGCGATTTCCATTATGGGGGTGTCGTTAATCACCTTTGCGGTCTGCTGCATTAACCCGAACGCCATTTCGATGATTTACGCCATCAGCGGCCCGCTTATCGCCATGATCCTGTTTATCATGCCGACCCTGTCGACGTATCTCATCCCCTCACTGAAACAGTACCGCTCCATTGGCAACCTGCTGACGCTGATCGTCGGCGTGCTGTGCGTGTCGGTGATGTTTGTAGGCTAATCCCTTTTCCTGCCCGGCGCTCTGCCGGGCAGGCCATTTACAGCGGAAAAGGCCTGTCCTGCACCACCGTTTTCATAACAAGCGTAGAGCGAAGATGCTGCACGCCGGGCATGGCGGAGAGCTTCTCGTCGTAGAGCTTCTGGAAAGCGGAAAGGTCGCGGGTCACGACGTGCATCAGATAGTCAGGATCGCCAAACAGGCGCTGGGCCAGCACGATCTGCGGGATCTCTTCCACCGCCTCTTCAAACGCGCTAACTGCCTTGCGGTCACCCTCTTTCAGCGTCGCAAACACTATCGCCAGGAAGTTAAACCCCATTTTGGCGGGGTCGAGGCTGGCCCGGTATCCCGTTATAGCCCCGCTTTGCTCCAGCGCCCGCACGCGACGATGGCACGGCGAGAGGCTCAGATTCACCCGCTCAGCCAGCTCGGTAAGCGACAGGCGGCCGTCAGACTGCAGCTCAGCAAGAATTTTTCGATCGATGCTATCCATGTGGAAGATTTTCTCAATTTCACCGTGTTATGAGCATAACATTGAAAGCCTATTTCGCAGTGTTAGCGATATTCTTTTTCGCAACGTTTGACGCACTGCGGGAGTTTTCAGGACGATGGAAATGAGTATTGTGGCCGGATTTTGGGTGGTTTCTTTTCTGCTCATCATGACCCCGGGGGCCGACTGGGCCTACGCCATTAGCGCCGGGATTAACGGGCGCCGCGTGGTCCCGGCGGTGATGGGGCTTATGTCCGGGCATCTATTAGCCACGCTGATTGTGGTGGCAGGCGTGGGGGTATTGATTGCCCAACATCCGCTGGCGTTAGCCGGGCTGACCGTGGCGGGAGCCCTGTATCTGCTGTGGCTTGGCATAACCTTGCTGCGACACCCGGCCGCACCGGAAAAGGCCATCCAACACGCGGGAAACTGGACGCAGTGGGCGGTGAAAGGGCTCTGCATTAGCGGCCTAAACCCGAAGGTTTTTTTGCTGTTCCTGGCCCTGCTTCCGCAATTTACAGACCCGACCGGAAGCTGGTCGATAGCGATGCAGATGTCCGCGCTTGGGATAATGCATCTTATCACCTGTACCCTGGTCTACCTGCTGGTGGGGTATGGTTCGAAAGCGGTGCTGGCGACCCGGCCACAGGCGGCGCGGCTGGTGAGCAGGGCCTCGGGTGGGGTGATGGTGCTGATCGCGCTGGTATTGCTGTTTGAGCAGGTGAGATAAAAAAACACCGGCCATCGCCGGTGTTATTTACGCCCGAATATCGTCATATTCCCGCGTTTTATCAAATTCATGTTTCGCGAACGGGCACAGCGGGATAATTTTACGGTTCTCACCGCGCATCTTCTCCACCACTTTCGCCACCAGCTGTTTACCGACGCCCTGCCCTTTCAGGCTCTCATCCACATCGGTGTGCTCGATAATGCTCAGGTGCTCGCCGGTCGGCACGAAGACAATCTCCGCGACCTGGTTGCCGTTCGCATCATTCACGTAAAACTTATTATGGCCTTCCAGAATATCCATGGTTCCTCGCTTATTTTTGGCGATACTTCAGCGCACCGCTCGGGCAGGTATCAATCACGCGTACAACCGTTTCAACGTCCACTTCATCGGGAATAATCCACGGTTTACGTTTCAGATTAAACAGCTTTGCGCTCCCACGCACGCAGTTACCCGAGTGTTTGCAGATCCCGGTGTTGAAGTAAACGTCAATTTTCTCGCCGGTATAGGCCCGGTAACCCGCATCCAGTAGTTCTTTATCCATGACATTGCCTCTGTAATTATTATCGTGCTGAATGAAGCATAGCCTTACGGGATCCTGATGGCTATATACCCGTCATACTTCAAGCTGCAGGTGCGTTGGCTGCACTCACTCACCCCAGTCACGTACTTATGTACGCTCCCGGAGATTCGTTCCCTTGCCGCCTTCCCGCAACTCGAATTATTTAGGCTATAACGCCGAAAACGAAAAGCCAGGTCACAACTCTTTTCTCGCCGGATTGCGTCCGCTATGAGCCCATGTCAGGCTCCGCAAATGTGTCACTTATAAAGCTAGCGCAGGTTGAATGAAACGCAGACTCTCTTTTCAGGTAAAGCTATTTTTAGCGCTGGTGTGCTTTTCCTGCCTGCTGTTAGTTCTGCTGGGAACGATCCTGTTTCATTTTATTGATCGGCAGCTTCATCACGATCTCGGCCAGCGCGCCCGGGTTCAGGCCAGCCAGATCGCGCTGATGCCGGGCCTGGCGGCCATGGTAGCGGCCAGAGATATTCCCGGAATAGCCCGGTTAATTCAGCCGCTGCGTGCCGAAAGCGATGCCAGCTATATTGTGATTGGCGATACGCGCGAGCAGCACCTTTATCATTCGGAATCTCCGGAGCGCATTAATTTACCGATGATCGGTGGGGATAACGCGGAGGTGTTAAAAGGCAAAACCATTATTTCCGTACGTCAGGGCGGAATTGGCGTGTCGCTGCGCAGCAAAGCCCCGATATTTAACGCGCAGCATCAGGTGATTGGCATTGTCTCGGTCGGCTATCTGACGTCGTACATTGCCAATATTAACGCCCGCATACTCTGGCAGTCCGGGCTGTACGGCATTGCGCTGCTGCTGCTGCTGTTTATTTTCTCCTGGCTGTTTACCCGCAATCTTAAAAAACAGATGTTCCGACTTGAGCCGAAAGATATCGCTCAGCTGGTTTTGCAGCAAAGGGCGCTATTAGAAGCTATGTACGAAGGGGTATTTGCAGTGAATCAGGAGAAGCAGCTGATTCTAATAAACCGCGCCGCGCGAGAGATGCTGGATATTCGGCAAAGTGAGAAAGAGCTTATCGGCAAACCGCTGGAAGACGTTCTGCAGACGTCGCCGGGGTTTTTATCCCAGCGCTACGCCTCGGTGAGCAGTGGCAGCCACGACCAGATAGCCGTGCTGAACCAGCGGGAGGTGATCGTCAACCGCGTCGCGATTGAGGTCGAGCCCGGCGTTGAAAGCGGCTGGGTGTATAGCTTTCGCGACAAAAACGACATTAACACGCTCAGCAGCCAGCTTAGTCAGATAAAGCGCTATGCGGATAACCTGCGCATTATGCGCCATGAACAGCTGAACTGGACCGCCACGCTGGTGGGGCTACTGCAGATGAAGCACTATGACGAGGCGATCCGCTACATTCAGGTACAGTCAGAAGGCGCGCAGCGCGTGCTGGATTTTGTCTCTGCCCGCTTTGTCTCCCCCGCGCTGTGCGGGCTGCTGCTCGGAAAATACGTCAGCGCGCGCGAAAAAGGCATTGAACTGCTGTTTGATCCCGCCTGCCAGCTCACCCGCATGCCTGCCGCGCTGAATGAAACGGAGCTGATGTCCGTTATCGGTAATTTGCTGGATAACGCCGTGGATGCGACCCTCAACGCACCGGTCCCCGCGCCGGTAGAACTCTATATTTCTGACCGTAACCAGGAGCTGCTGATCGAGGTGGCCGACCGGGGCTGCGGGGTGGAGGATGCGATGAAGCCGCATATTTTCCGCCAGGGGTTCAGCAGCAAGCCGGAACGTGAAAACGACATTGTCGGTACCGAGCACGGTATTGGCCTTTTTCTGGTGGCAGGATATATCGAGAAGGCCGGCGGCAGCATTGAAATTGCCGACAACACGCCACAAGGGACTATTTTTTCTGTGTTTATTCCGAATGGGCTAAAGCATGACCCGAGCACTTGATGTTGTGATCGTTGAGGATGAGCCGCACCTGGCGGAGCTGCATCGCGAGTATATCGAGCAGAATTTTCATTTACGCGTGGTGGGCATCGCCGCGTCAATCGAACAGGCTCACAGCCTGATCCGCCAATATCAGCCGCGGCTTATCCTGCTGGATAACTATCTCCCGGACGGCAAGGGGGTGGAGTTAATCGATAACCCGCTGCTGAAAAGCTATGAATGCTCGGTGATCTTCATCACCGCCGCCAGCGATATGCAGACCTGCAGCCACGCCATGCGCAGCGGCGCGTTCGACTACCTGATTAAGCCCGTCTTTTTCCAGCGTCTGCACGCCTCGCTGGAGCGGTTTATGCGCTTCATCCACACCGTGCAGCAGGTCAAGGTGGTCGATCAGCATGCGCTGGATCGCCTGTTTAACCTGCCTGCCGCGGAGTCCTCGCTTACGCCGTCGACGAAGGGCATTGAGCCCCAGACGCTGGAGCGGATTAAACGCCTGTTCGCCGATCGTCCCGACAGTGCGATGTCGGTTGAAGAGGTGGTGGAAAGCGTGGGGATCAGCAAAACCACGGGGCGTCGCTATCTAGAATACTGCGTGGAGAGCGGGTTAATCTGCGTCGAAATGCTGTACGGCAATATTGGTCATCCGCGAAGGTTATACCGCAAAACCCCCGATAAACCGTAATTCGAAACCGTTCACAGGCTAACGTTCGCGGATTTTATGGTGTTAATTGCTGAAACGACGGCGACAATCACACTTCGGAACCATTATCCGCTCCCCCCTATTGTGGGCGGAGCGCACTGCGCTATGTTGACAATTAGTTCCTCAAATGTAACTAAAAGGTTAACTATAATGTCGAACACATTCCGAATTTCTCTGATTACCGCTACCGTACTGTTCTCTGCTTCTGCACTGTCTGCCCTGCCGCAGGGTTATCCTGCTGAGTATCAAAAGGTTGTCGATGCCGCGACAAAAGAGGGCAAGGTTGTCATTTACTCTACCACCGATATCAAAGCTGCCGGACCGCTGATCCAGGGCTTCGAAAAAACCTACCCGGGCATTAAAGTTGAATACAACGACATGAACAGCACCGAGCTGTACAACCGTTTCATCAGCGAACAGGCCTCCGGCGGCGTGAGCGGCGACGTGGTCTGGAGCTCGTCGATGGACACCGGCCTGAAGCTCGCCACCGACTACGCCATGGAGTACAAATCTCCGGAGCAAAGCCAGCTGCCGAAATGGGCGGTCTGGAAAGATAAGGCCTACGGCACCACCTATGAGCCGGTGGTCTTTATCTACAACAAGCGCCTGATTCCGGCCGGTGACGTACCGGATTCTCACGCCGCGCTGGCGAAGCTGATTGCCAGCCAGACGGACAAATTCAAGAACAAAGTCACTACCTACGACATCGAAAAGTCGGGTCTGGGCTTTATGCTCTCGGTCCAGGATCACAACGCCGATCCTAATTACTTCAAAACCCTCGCCGACGTCGCCAAAGGTGGCTTATCGGTGCAGTCGTCTACCGGTACCATGATGGAGCGCGTCTCCTCCGGGGAAAATCTGATCGGCTTCAATATCCTCGGATCCTACGCTGAGGCGCGTGCGAAGAACGATCCGTCGCTCGGCATTTCCTATCCAAAAGATTACACCCTGGTGCTGTCGCGCGTGTCGTTCATCAGCCAGCAATCGCAAAACAGCAATGCGGCAAAACTGTGGCTGGACTATGTGCTGTCTGAACATGGGCAAAGCATTCTCGCCAATCAGGCGGACATTCCGTCCATTCGTAACGATATCGAAGGGAAAAATGATATCGACGGCCTGACCAAAATCCTCGGCAACGCGCTGAAGCCGATCCCGGTTGATGAAACGCTGCTGGAATACCTGCAGCCGAAAAAACGTCTGGAGTACATCAAAGAGTGGCGTACCGCCGCCGGCAAATAAGCGTCTGAGCGCGGCGCTGGCCGCCGCGCTCCCTTATCGACCGAGTTCATTTATCTGGGCTGCAATACCAGGGATACCCCATGAACACATTACGCAGAAAGTGGCAAAGCCTGCCGCGAGGCATCGTCGTGCTGATAACCGCCCTGGTTATCTACACGCCGCTGTCGTTTATCGTGATCCAGAGCTTCCTGTCCGCCCCATTCTTTTCTCCGTCAAAAGAGTGGAGCTTTGAATCATTTGATTTTATTTTTACCGATCCTGATTTTTATAAGGCCCTGAAAAGCGGCTTTATTCTGGCTTTCGGGCTGGTCTTTATCTCTATCCCGCTAGGCGGCGTGCTGGCCTTCCTGATGGTACGTACCGACCTGCCCGGTCGCCGGTTGATTGAGCCGCTGATCCTGGTCCCGATTTTCGTTTCACCGATGGTGCTGGGCTTCGGCTACGTGGTGGCTGCCGGTCCGGTGGGCTTTCTCTCCCAGTGGGCCGAGGCGCTGATTGGCTTTGTGCCGTGGAATATCTACGACATGTCGAGCATTGTGGTCATTGCCGGCCTGACGCACGTCCCGCACGCCTATCTGTATATCTCGTCAGCGCTGCGCAGCGTGGGCTCCGATGTGGAAGAGGCCGCGCGCACCGCGGGAGCCTCTCCCTGGCAGGTAATGACCGCCGTCAGCCTGCCGATGGTGCGCCCGTCCATTCTGTACGCCACCGTGCTGCTGTTCTTCCTCGGGCTGGAGGTGTTCGGCCTGATGCTGGTGCTCGGCGACCCGGAAGGCAACATGGTGCTGGCAACCTATCTCTATAAGCTGACGAACAAGATGGGTACCCCTTCCTATAACCTGATGGCGGCGGTTGCCGTGGTGCTGATCTGCATCACCATCCCGCTGGTGATGCTCCAGCGTCGCCTGATGCGCACCGCCAACCGCTTCGTCACCATGAAGGGGAAGGCTTCCCAGGCACGCGCGCTGCCGCTGGGCAAATGGCGCTGGGTGGCTGGCGCGGTGATTGCCTTCTGGCTCACCGTGACCATCGGCGTTCCGCTGCTCGGCGTGGTGCTGCGCGCGTTTATCTCCAACTGGGGCGTGGGCGTTTCGCTGTGGGATGAACTTTCGCTGAACACCTTCCGCACCATCTGGTCTCAGCCCAACCTGCTGCGCGCCATCGTCAACTCCATGGCGATTGGGGTAATTGGCGGCGCGCTTGCCGTGGTGTGCTACCTGTTTGTCGGCATTGCCATGCACCGCAAGCCGGACAACACCACGCGTTTCCTCGACTACAGCGTGCTGGTGCCGCGCGCCGTGCCCGGCCTGCTGGCGGGTCTGGCGTTCCTGTGGGTGTTCCTGTTCCTGCCGATGTGGCTCGATAACGCGCTGAAATCCGGCTGGCTTTCCGGCTTTGCCTGGTCCGACTGGATGCGCGAAAACCTCATCGTCTGGCTGCGCTCGCTTCGCAGCACCATTTTCAGCGTCTGGCTGGCCTATACCGTGGTGTGGATGGCTTACGGGCTGAGGCTTATCTCTTCCACGCTGTTACAGGTGGCGCCGGAGCTTGAAGAGGCGGCGCGCAGCACCGGGGCGACGCGCGGGCAGATCACCCGCCACGTCACCATTCCGCTCTCCCGCTACGGTCTTATCGGTTCGTGGCTGCTGATGTTCCTGATCTTTGAACGCGAATACTCAACGGGTGTGTACCTGCTTTCACCCGGCACGGAAACCATCGGCTCGATGCTGGTTTCCCTCTGGGCCGCGGGTGCTATCGATATTGTGGCGGCGCTCTCTTTCATTAACATCCTGCTGGTCGTGGTAGGGCTGGGCATTGCCCTTCGTTTCGGAGTCAAAATACATGATTGAATTAGCGGTTGACGATCTGCACTTAACCTACGGCGACAATCCTGTTTTAAAAGGTGTCTCCATGAACCTGAAGCGCGGCGAAGTGGTCTCCCTGCTGGGCCCCTCCGGCAGCGGCAAAACCACCCTGCTGCGCGCCGTCGCGGGTCTTGAAAAACCGACCCAGGGGTCGATTGTCATTGGTAAAAATAAAGTTTACGACGGCACGCCGCGCAGCGAGATCCCTGCGGAAGAGCGTAATCTGGGGCTGGTGTTCCAGTCCTATGCTCTGTGGCCGCACAAAACCGTTTTTGAAAACGTGGCCTATCCGCTCAAGCTGCGCAAGGTCCCGGCCAAAGAGATCCAGCAGCGCGTGCAGGACGTGCTGGACCAGCTTGGTCTGGGCCATCTTGGCAAACGTCACCCGCACCAGCTCTCCGGTGGGCAGCAGCAGCGCGTGGCGATTGGCCGGGCGCTGGTCTACAACCCGCCGGTAATTTTGCTGGACGAACCGCTTTCAAACCTCGACGCCAAGCTGCGCGAAGAGGCCCGCGTGTTCCTGCGCGAGCTGATTATCAAGCTCGGGCTATCGGCACTGATGGTGACGCACGACCAGAACGAAGCGATGTCCATTTCTGACCGTATCCTGCTGCTTAACAACGGCAAAATTGAGCAACAGGGCACGCCGCAGGAGATGTACGGCTCGCCAAAAACGCTGTTTACCGCCGAGTTTATGGGCAGCAACAACCGTCTGCACGGCAAGGTCACCGACGTGCGCGACGGCAGAGCGCGTATCGAAGGCAAAGGCTGGGTGCTGTGGGGCCAGGCCGGAGAAGGGGTGCAGAGCGGTGATGAAGCCACGGCGGTGATCCGCGTCGAACGCGTGGCGGTGGTCGAGGGACCTGGGGAAAATCAGCTTGAGCTGCCGCTGCTCACCAGCATGTACCTCGGTGACCGCTGGGAGTACCTGTTCCGCACGGTGGGGGACGATTTTGTCATCCGCGCGTATGGGCATGAGGTGCGGGATCCGCAGCACTGCCATCTTTCGCTGCCGGAGAAGCATGTGTGGGTGTTCCCGAAAGGGTGACAATCTGGTATTGCCCGGTGGCGCTTTGCTTACCGGGCCTACAAAATAAAGACATGCAGCGGCGTGGGTCGTTATTTTTAGTCTGGAAGAATTCGTCTGACGGGTATAGAACGAAGATCTGGAGCGGGCGAAGGGAATCGAACCCTCGTATAGAGCTTGGGAAGCTCTCGTTCTACCATTGAACTACGCCCGCTTTGAGGTGCGTAAGGCATTATAGACCTTACGCCTCTTCATACAAGCCTCTTCACAACTAACCGGCGATTTAATAATCACTTAGCACTTCGGTTTACTGCCGGGCGCAGGAAGATAACGCTGCGGATCGATGGCCGTCGCTTTATAGCGAATCTGGAAGTGCAGCTTCACCGAGTCCGTGCCCGTACTGCCCATCGTGGCAATTTTCTGCCCGGCTTTGACGTTCTGCCCGTTATTGACCAGCATCGTGTCGTTGTGCGCATAGGCCGTGATGTAGTCTTCGCCATGCTTAATCATGATCAGGTTACCGTAGCCGCGCAGCTGGTTACCGACGTACACCACCTTCCCGGCACCGGAAGCATAAACTGGCGTACCGCGCGCGGCAGCGATATCGATGCCTTTGTTACCACCCTCAGAAAGGGAGTACGGCAGCACCACTTTACCGCTGGCAGGCCAGATCCAGCAGCGTTGACCGACCGGCGGCCAGGATGATTGCGGCACCGCGTAAGACGGCGTCACTTTTGCGGTTTTGCCCTTCGAGGAGGATTTTTTGCCTGAGGACGATCCGCCGTTAACCTTCAGCTGCTGCCCCACTTCGATGGTGTAAGGCGGAGAAATGTTATTCAGCCGCGCCAGATCCTTCACGCTGGTCCCCGTTGCGCGCGAAATACGATACAGCGTATCCCCGCGCTTAACGGTATAGACCGAACCGGAATAGCTGCCCATATCCGACGATTTGCTTCCTGAACAGCCAGCCAGTAAAAGCGTCAACGTCAGGCAAAAAATGGCGGTGATGGGGTTTCTCATCAGGCTTCCTGCAAACAAAACAGATCCTCGGTCAGCGTGAATGGCGCTCTATAATACCAGCCCGGAGAGATAAGGGTCAGCCCTTTTCCGCTCCTGGAGACAAACCGTTCGTATAAGAATGCCGTATAATACTGTCCTGCTGATGGTGCAGAACCATCCGCATCGTTGGCACTGGAGCAGGAATGAGTATTCAAGAACACGTTATTTTGGTAAATGACCAGGGAATGGTGATTGGCACTCAGGAAAAGTATGCCGCGCACACGACCCAAACCCCTCTGCATCTGGCGTTCTCCTCCTGGCTGTTTAACGCCAGCGGTGAATGTCTGGTGACCCGGCGCGCGTTAAGCAAAAAAGCCTGGCCGGGCGTCTGGACGAACTCCGTCTGTGGACACCCGCAATCGGGTGAAGCCACGGAAGAGGCCATTATCCGACGCTGCCGCTTTGAGATCGGCGCTGAAATTACCGATATCACCCCCGTGGCATCCGAGTTTCGTTACCGCGAAACCGATCCTTCCGGGATCGTTGAAAACGAGATTTGCCCGGTATTTGCGGCCCGCATCACCAGCGAACTGCGGATTAATCACGATGAAGTAATGGCCTTCGAGTGGGTTACGCTGGAATCGTTATTCCGCGCCCTGGATGCCGCGCCCTGGAGCTTTAGCCCGTGGATGGTGCTGGAAGCGACGGCCGCGCGAGACGCCCTCAGAGCGTTCGCCGCGCAATAAAAAAGCCCCTTTCGGGGCTTTTTTAACATCTTAACGTCTTATTTCACCGGGCGCATCGCCGGGAACAGGATCACGTCACGGATGGTGTGGCTGTTGGTGAACAGCATGACCATACGGTCGATACCAATACCCAGACCCGCCGTTGGTGGCAGACCGTGTTCCAGCGCGGTCACGTAGTCTTCGTCGAAGAACATCGCTTCGTCGTCGCCTGCTGCTTTCGCGTCAACCTGATCCTGGAAGCGCTGAGCCTGGTCTTCCGCATCGTTCAGCTCGCTAAAGCCGTTGCCGATTTCGCGGCCGCCGATGAAGAACTCAAAGCGATCGGTAATTTCCGGGTTCTCGTCATTACGACGCGCCAGCGGAGAGACTTCAGCCGGGTATTCGGTGATGAAGGTCGGCTGAATCAGGTGCGCTTCGGCCACTTCTTCGAAGATCTCGGTCACGATACGGCCCAGACCCCAGCTCTTCTCAACCTTGATACCGATGCTTTCCGCGATCGCTTTCGCAGAATCGAAGTTATCCAGATCGGCCATGTTGGTTTCCGGACGGTATTTCTTGATCGCTTCGCGCATGGTCAGTTTTTCGAACGGCTTGCCGAAGTCGAAGACTTCTTCACCGTAAGGGACCTGCGTGGTGCCCAGAATATCCTGCGCCAGGGTACGGAACAGGGACTCAGTCAGTTCGATCAGATCTTTGTAATCCGCATACGCCATATAGAGTTCCATCATGGTGAACTCTGGGTTATGACGAACGGAGATACCTTCGTTACGGAAGTTACGGTTGATCTCGAACACGCGATCAAAACCACCAACCACCAGACGCTTCAGGTACAGTTCCGGCGCGATACGCAGGTACATGTCCAGGTCCAGGGCGTTGTGATGGGTGATGAACGGACGCGCAGACGCGCCGCCAGGGATCACCTGCATCATCGGGGTTTCTACTTCCATAAAGTCGCGGTTAACCATGAACTGGCGAATACCGGCCATGATCTGGGAGCGAATTTTGAAGGTCTTGCGGGATTCATCGTTAGAGATGAGATCAAGGTAGCGCTGACGATAGCGTGCTTCCTGATCCTGCAGGCCGTGGAATTTGTCTGGCAGCGGGCGCAGGGCTTTGGTCAGCAGACGCAGCTCGGTGCAGTGGATAGACAGTTCACCAGTTTTGGTTTTGAACAGCTTACCTTTCGCACCCAGGATATCGCCCAGGTCCCACTTCTTGAACTGCTCGTTGTAGATGCCTTCCGGCAGATCGTCACGGGAAACGTACAGCTGAATACGGCCGCCAACGTCCTGCAGAGTCACGAAGGAGGCTTTACCCATAATACGACGGGTCATCATGCGGCCTGCAACGGCCACTTCAACGTTCAGCGCTTCCAGCTCTTCGTTCTCTTTAGCGTCGAAGTCTGCGTGCAGTTGGTCTGAGGTGTGGTCACGACGAAAATCGTTCGGGAACGGCACGCCCTGCTCGCGCAGCGCTGCCAGCTTCTCGCGGCGGGTTTTCAGTTCGTTGTTAAGATCGACTACCGCGTCAGCGCCCTGTGCTTGTTGTTCAGACATGTTGGTTCCTCATAACCCTGCTTTCAAACTTGCTTCGATAAATTGGTCCAGGCTGCCGTCCAGCACCGCCTGCGTGTTGCGGGTTTCAACCCCGGTACGCAGGTCTTTGATGCGGGAGTCATCAAGGACGTAAGAACGGATCTGGCTGCCCCAACCGATGTCAGACTTGTTATCTTCCATCGCCTGTTTCTCAGCATTTTTCTTCTGCATCTCCAGCTCATAAAGCTTCGCTTTCATCTGCTTCATGGCCTGGTCTTTGTTCTTATGCTGGGAACGGTCGTTCTGGCATTGCGTTACCAGCCCGGTTGGAATGTGGGTAATACGCACCGCAGATTCCGTACGGTTAACGTGCTGTCCACCCGCGCCGGATGCGCGATAAACGTCGATACGCAGGTCCGCCGGGTTAATTTCGATATCAATATCTTCATCAACTTCCGGATAGACAAACGCGGAGCTGAAGGAGGTATGACGACGGCCGCCGGAGTCGAACGGGCTCTTACGCACCAGGCGGTGAACACCGGTTTCGGTACGCAGCCAGCCGTAGGCGTAATCACCGATGATCTTGATGGTGACGGATTTCAGACCCGCAACTTCACCTTCAGACTCTTCGATAATTTCGGTTTTGAAGCCGCGCGCTTCTGCCCAACGCAGGTACATACGCGTCAGCATGCTGGCCCAGTCCTGCGCTTCGGTACCGCCAGAACCTGCCTGAATATCGAGATAGCAGTCAGCGCTGTCGTATTCGCCGGAGAACATACGACGGAATTCAAGCTGCGCCAGCTTCTCTTCCAGCACGTCGAGTTCTGCCACGGCTTCGTTAAAGGTTTCTTCGTCGTCGGCTTCGACGGCCAGCTCCAGCAAACCGGAAACATCTTCCAGCCCCTGAGCCATTTGATCCAGCGTATCTACGATAGCTTCGAGAGAGGAACGCTCTTTACCCAGCGCCTGTGCGCGTTCAGGTTCGTTCCAGACGTCCGGCTGTTCCAGCTCGGCGTTTACTTCTTCAAGACGCTCTTTCTTGGCATCGTAGTCAAAGATACCCCCTAAGAACGTCAGAGCGCTCCGTGAGGTCCTGAATACGGTTTTTTACCGGATTAATTTCAAACATGGTCTGTTTTCTTTTATGGACTTGTCAAAATGCGGTGATAAGAGCGGGATTGTACCGAATCCACGCCCTTTTTTATAGAGATTACTGCCGCTAAATTGGCCAGATATTGTCGATGATGATCTGAAGGGTGCGGTTACCGCGAAACTCGTTGATGTCCAGTTTGTACGCCAGCTCGACCTCGCGCACGCCGTTGTCCGGCCATACCGCCGTGTCAACGTTGAAGGCAATGCCGTCCAGCAGCGGTCCACCGCCCACGGGCTCGACCATCACCTTCAGATGACGTTCGCCGACGATACGCTGCTGCAACAGGCGGAAACGGCCGTCGAACAACGGTTCCGGGAACATCTGCCCCCACGGCCCGGCATCGCGCAGCATTTGCGCCACGTCCATCGTCATCTCAAGCGGTGAGAGCTCGCCGTCGGACACCACTTCCCCCTGCAACAGGGCCGGGTCAATCCAGTCGGTTACCAGCTCACCAAACAGACGCTGAAACTCGTCGAACTTCGCCTCTTCCAGCGACAGGCCCGCCGCCATCGCATGGCCGCCGAACTTGATCATCAGACCCGGATACAGCGTATCGAGCCGCTCCAGCGCATCGCGCATGTGCAGACCCTGAATCGAACGGCCAGAGCCTTTCAGCGTGCCGTCGCCCGCGGGGGCGAACGCAATCACCGGCCGGTGGAAACGTTCTTTAATCCGCGACGCCAGTATGCCAACCACGCCCTGGTGCCACTCGGGATGATACATCGCCAGGCCACCCGGCAGCGTATCGCCGCTGCGCTCAAGCTTTTCGCACAGGGCCAGCGCTTCGGCCTGCATCCCCTGCTCAATCTCTTTACGGGTCTGGTTCAGGGCGTCCAGCTCGTTGGCCAGCACGCGCGCTTCACCAATGTTGTCGCACAGCAGCAGCGCGACCCCAACGGACATATCGTCCAGCCTTCCGGCAGCGTTGAGACGCGGCCCGAGGGCGAAGCCCAAATCGCTTGCCGCCAGCTTGAGCGGATCGCGGTTGGCAATCTCCAGCAGCGCCTTGATCCCCGGACGGCACTTGCCCGCCCGAATGCGGCTTAAACCCTGCCAGGTCAGGATACGGTTATTGGTATCGAGAGGCACCACGTCCGCTACGGTACCCAGCGCCACCAGGTCGAGATATTCGGCCAGGTTCGGCACGGCAATACCGCGAGAGTCGAACCAGCCCTTATCGCGTAACAGGGTACGCAACGCCAGCATCAGATAAAACGCCACGCCCACGCCCGCCAGTGATTTCGACGGGAAATCGCAGTCGCGCAGGTTCGGGTTAATGATGGCTTCCGCATCCGGCAGCGTTTCGCCCGGCAGGTGGTGATCGGTGACCAGCACCGGGATCCCCAGCGCATGAGCATGATCGACACCCGCATGGGAGGAGATGCCGTTATCCACGGTCATGATCATCTGCGCACCGCGGGCGTGCGCCTGATCGACCACTTCCGGGCTGAGGCCGTAGCCGTCTTCAAAACGGTTCGGCACCAGATAGGTGACGTTATCGCAGCCCAGCGCGCGCAGGCTGAGTACGCTCAGCGCGGTGCTGGTTGCGCCGTCGGCATCAAAATCCCCTACCACCACAATGCGCGTACCTTCACGCAGCGCGTTGTAGAGCATGTCGGTAGCTTTTTCGATACCGCTCAGCTGCTGCCAGGGCAGCATCCCTTTTACGCTGCGTTCAAGATCCTCAGCGGAACGCACGCCGCGGCTGGCGTAGAGGCGCTTCAGCAGCGCAGGGAGATCGTCCGGCAAATCAACCTGTTCAACCGCCTCGCGGCGGCGCAATTTTATGGGGGCTTTCACGCGGATTATTTACCACCAAACTGTTTCTGGTGCGCGTCGAGGAACTCTTTCATCTCTTTTGGCCCCTGATACCCCGGAACAACATAGCCGTTGCTCAGGACAATCGCAGGCGTACCGCTCACGCCAAACTGCACGCCCAGCGCGTAGTGGTTAGCAATGTCAATGTCGCAGGAAGCGGGTTTAACCCCTTTGCCGTTCATCGCATCATCAAACGCTTTGTTGCGGTCTTTTGCACACCAGATAGCCTTCATGTCCTGCTCCGGCTGGCTCTGCACGCCCGCGCGTGGGAAGGCCAGGTAACGCACGGTAATGCCCAGCGCGTTGTAGTCTTTCATCTCTTCATGCAGCTTGTGGCAGTAGCCGCAGGTGATGTCGGTGAAAACGGTAATGACGTGTTTTTCCTGCGCGGCTTTATAGACGATCATCTCTTTTTCGAGCGCGTTCAGGTTTTTCATCAGCAGCTGGTTGGTGACGTTGACCGGCTGCGCGCCGCTCACGTCGTACATTGGCCCCTGAATAATGTGTTTGCCGTCTTCGGTGACGTACAGCACGCCGCTGTTGGTCAGAACCGTTTTCATGCCGGCAACCGGCGCAGGCTGAATATCGCTACCGGTGACGCCAAGCTTGCTCAGCGACTGTTTGATGGCGGCGTCGTCAGCATGGGCGAAACCGGTAAATGAGGCTGCCAGCAGGGTGAACAGCGCGAAAGACTTTTTCATAGTTGATCCTGTTACAATTCGTCGGCACTCACGCACGAGGGTGGTGCTGTTGGTGTAGCTGCCGCAGGCGTTCCGTCGCGACATGGGTGTAAATTTGCGTCGTGGAAAGATCGCTGTGTCCCAGCAGCATCTGCACCACGCGTAAATCAGCGCCGTGGTTTAACAGATGCGTCGCGAAGGCATGACGCAATACGTGCGGCGACAGCTTTTCACTGTCGATACCGGCCAGCGTGGCGTAATGCTTAATGCGATGCCAGAACGTTTGCCGGGTCATCTGCTGCGCGCGCTGGCTCGGAAACAGGACATCGATAGACACCCCGTTGAGCAACCACGGGCGGCCATGCTCCAGATACGTTTCCAGCCAGTAAACCGCCTCTTCCCCCAGCGGTACCAGTCTTTCCTTGTTTCCTTTGCCGATGACGCGCACCACGCCCTGACGCAGGCTGATGTCGCTCATCGTCAGACCGACCAGTTCCGAAACGCGCAAGCCGGTAGCATACAATAGCTCAAGCATGGCTTTATCGCGTAACTCCAGCGGCAGGTCAACAGCCGGTGACTGTAATAATCTCTCAACTTGTGCTTCGCTGAGATCTTTCGGCAGCCGCTGCGGGAGTTTGGGGGACGCCAGCAGCGCGCTGGGATCGTCTTCGCGAATTTTCTCACGGTAAAGGTGCTGGAACAGGCGACGCATTGCGCTGAGCAAACGTGCGGAGCTGGTGGCTTTGTAGCCCCCTGCGATACGTTCCCCGAGCAGCGCCTGCAGATCGTCGCTTTGCGCGCTCGCAAGGGACAACCCCCTGTGCGCAAGCCACTCCACCAGCATGGTGAGATCGCGACGGTAGGCGCTGAGCGTATTCTCAGCCAGATTTTTCTCCAGCCACAGTGCATCGAGAAACTGTTCGATCAGTGCGAGATCCTTTTCCACATCGGCCCCTTTGATTCTGCAGTCAGGCCATTATGCCTGATTGCGACCTGTTTCTGGTACACTACGCGCAAAGTCAAAGCAAGAATTGAGATAGATACGCGATGAATATTGGTCTGTTTTATGGTTCCAGCACCTGCTACACCGAAATGGCGGCAGAGAAAATTCGCGACATCATTGGCCCGGAACTGGTGACGTTGCATAACCTGAAAGATGACGCGCTCACGCTGATGGAGCAGTACGACGTGTTGATCCTCGGCATCCCGACCTGGGATTTCGGCGAGATACAGGAAGACTGGGAAGCAATCTGGGATCAGCTTGATACGCTCAACCTCGACGGCAAAATCATTGCCATGTACGGCATGGGGGATCAGCTGGGTTACGGGGAATGGTTCCTGGACGCTCTCGGCATGCTGCACGACAAACTGGCGCCCAAAGGGGTGTCGTTCATCGGCTACTGGCCAACCGAAGGCTACGAGTTCACCAGTAAAAAACCGATTATTGCCGACGGCGAGCTGTTTGTTGGACTCGCGCTGGATGAAACCAACCAGTACGACCTCAGCGATGAGCGCCTGCAAACCTGGTGCGAGCAGATTCTCGGCGAAATGGCAGAAAAGTTTAGCTAACGCGTATTACCCCTGCGTCGTCTGTTGCAATAACATCCGGCGCAGGTCTCGCCACTCGGCAGCATCCATACTGTCAGCCGCCAGCCAGAGATGCTGGCAACGCCCGCCGTCTACCTTACGTAACCGCAACATCATGCCGGAGTTAAGCATCCAGGGCATACCGACAATATCCCACTCTTTTCCCTGCCAGCGCAGGCGAGAATTCATCAGTAATTTGATCTCTCCCTGACGGGCATTGATGCGACGCTGGCTGCGTACGCTGTCGAAAACGACAAACGAAAGTAACAGCAGCCACAGAGGCGTATAGCTCAGCGGCCACGGCATCAGTAGCACTAAGGCCGCAACCAGGCCGTGGAGCAATAAGGACATCCACTGCGAGCGCCACGAGACGCGAAGATCAGATTGCCACAGGACCACGTTCCCGATTCCGTGTTTGAATTAATTGCACCATCCGTTGCAACTCGGTGTCGGCGGGTTTGCCGTGGTTCATCAGCCAGTTGAATAAATCCGGGTCGTCAGACTCCAGCAGGCGAACAAACAGACGCTTATCCTCATCGCTTAAGCTGTCATACTCATATTCGAAGAAAGGCATAATGGAAATATCAAGTTCACGCATGCCGCGACGGCACGCCCAGTGAATACGGGCCTTGTTGTTAATATCCATGTTCAGTTTCCTGCATTACGTTTGGCACAGTCGGCACCCCGTTCCGCGTTCTTAATTTCTCTACGGGGACACCAGCTAGTGTAACGTGTTTTTGAACGTTTCTTTACTGGAATATTGCGATCGACGAGCTGGCTTCCAGAATAATCCCTACAAAGACAGCGGATTACACTATTTTGCGTAGCGCTACGCATAACCGGTTTATGGCACAAATGGCGTGTTGAAAGCGCTTGCATTGCCTGCAGGCTCTTTTACCATTAGGCATTATCAAAGCGTTAAGCAATTCAGGATATCGTTATGGCATTTACACCATTTTCTCCTCGCCAGCCCGCCGCCTCTGCGCGTCTGCCGCTGACGCTTATTTCTCTTGATGACTGGGCACTGGCAACGCTCGCCGGTGCCGACGCCGAAAAATACCTGCAGGGCCAGGTAACCGCTGACGTCAGCCAGATGACCGAACACCAGCACCTGCTGGCCGCGCATTGCGATCCCAAAGGCAAAATGTGGAGCAACCTGCGTCTGTTCCGCCGTCAGGACGGCTTTGCCTTTATTGAGCGCCGCAGCCTGCGTGATGCCCAGCTCAAAGAGCTGAAAAAGTACGCCGTCTTTTCCAAAGTCACCATCGCCGCGGACGACGAACATGTCCTGCTGGGCGTGGCGGGCTTCCAGGCGCGTGCAGCATTGAAAAATCTCTTCAGCGAACTGCCGGATGCAGAAAAGCAGGTGGTCAGCGAAGGTACGACCTCCATCCTGTGGTTTGAACACCCGGCGGAGCGTTTCCTGCTAGTCACGGATGCCGCCACTGCCGAACGCGTGACCGACGCGCTGCGTGGCGAAGCCCAGTTCAACAACAGTCAACAGTGGCTGGCGCTGAACATCGAAGCGGGTTTGCCGGTCATTGACGCCGCAAACAGCGCGCAGTTTATTCCGCAGGCAACCAACCTGCAGGCGCTGGGCGGCATCAGCTTTAAAAAAGGCTGCTACACCGGCCAGGAGATGGTTGCGCGGGCAAAATTCCGCGGGGCTAACAAGCGCGCGCTTTGGACGCTCGCGGGCCACGCCAGCCGCGTACCGGAAGCAGGTGAAGATTTAGAGCTGAAGATGGGTGAAAACTGGCGCCGTACCGGCACCGTGTTAGCCGCCGTACAGCTGGATGATGGACGTCTTCTGGTGCAGGCCGTCATGAATAACGACATGGAAGCCGACAGCGTGTTCCGCGTGCGCGACGACGCGAATACGCTGAGTATCGAGCCGCTGCCGTATTCACTGGAAGAGTAAGCCTTTGGTGTCCTCCCTCTGCCAGTGGGAGAGGGTTGGGGTGAGGGCAACAGGCCGCAAGGTGTAAAAACTACACCTGCCCCACATACAAATAAATCGCCAGAAAGTGGCACACGCTGCCCCCCAGCACAAAGCCGTGCCAGATGGCATGGTTGTATGGAATACGCTTGCAGACGTAGAAAATCACGCCAAGCGAATACACCACGCCGCCTAAGGCCAGAAGCGTCACGCCCCCTATCGCCAGTTTAATCGCCAGCTGATACACCACGATCAGCGACAGCCAGCCCATGGTGAGATAGGTGACCAGCGACAGCACCTTAAAGCGGTGTGCGATAGTTAGCTTAAACAGGATCCCCAGCAGCGCCAGGCTCCAGATCACAATCATCAGGCCACGCGAGAGCGGTGAATTGAGCCCCACCAGCAGAAACGGCGTGTAGGTGCCTGCAATAAGAAGATAAATAGCGCAGTGGTCAAATTTCTTGAGCCACATCTTGGCCCGCTGATGCGGAACCGCGTGATACAGCGTAGACGCCAGGAACAGTAGGATCATGCTCCCGCCATACAGGCTGTAGCTGGTAATGGCCATCGCGCTGGCATTGGCGTCAACCGCCTGCACCAGCAATAACACTAAACCGACAATCCCAAACACCAGGCCAATGCCGTGGCTGATGCTGTTGGCTATTTCCTCAGCCAGCGAATATCCCTGTGCGATTAATGGTCTGCTCACCATACAAAACTCCGGGAAAACAAAAGATGATTATTCATCGCAAGACTATGCTAACTGAGAATGATTCCAGTGAACACCTGTTAGCTAAAATAAAGTTAAACATAACATTTCTAAATTACAATCAGACAGTTACATTTTAATTTCAGCGAACGCGCGTTTCGAATTAAATTATAGGCGTTTAAAATCAATCACATAAAACTGGTCCTGATCGGGATAGATCTCTGCAATCACGCTTTTCAGCGTATCCAGGGTCATGTTCTCCTGTTCTGCGTGTTTTTGCGTCAATGTCGCGAGCGTTGCGGTCGACGTCCCTGTGACTTCGATGGTGCAAAAGTAACCATCATCCTCATAACGCCCCACCCGCAGGATATCGCCGGTTTTGAAATGGGATTCACTTTTATCCCGGATAGTGATGGTTTTACGTCCCGCCAGAATGTCGTCCTGAAAGCGCTGAAAAAAAGTGATGTCGTTTGACTGCATGTTATTATTCCCTGAAGAAAAGTCTGATGAGTGAGTTTAGCCACTGTGAGCATGTTCTCCCACTCCGCCATTGCCAGTCTCAATAACCTGGAGATGATGGTTTACAACTATGTCATTAAAAACCGTGACAAAGTGATGTACATGACCATCCGCGAGCTGGCGGATGCGGCGGGCGTCTCAACCACCACTATCCTGCGCTTTTGCCGCAAACTCAACTGCGAAGGCTACTCGGAGTTTCGCGTGCGCTTTAAGCTCTATCTTGAGCAGAATGAGCCCCAGCAGGCTAATTTCGGTGCCAGTGAAATTATCAGCTTCTTTAAAAGCGTTAACAATGAAGAGTTCGATACATTATTAGATGAGGCGGTTGAGATAATATTGTCTTCTGAGCGGATTATATTTGTCGGCGCGGGCACATCGGGCTCGCTGGCAAAATATGGCGCACGTTTCTTTTCTAATATTGGCAAATTCAGTAATCATATTGACGACCCTTATTTCCCGGTCACTAACGATATGGCGAAAAATGCGCTGGCGATTGTGCTCTCGGTTTCGGGCGAGACCGAGGAGATCCTGCGCTTCGCCAGCCAGTTCAGCCTGCATCATTGCAAGGTGCTCTCCATTACCAGCCACGAGCACTCGCGCCTGGCAAAACTGGCGGACTTTAATCTCTCCTGGCATGTGCCCCAGACGCGTATTGGGGGCGTCTACGATATTACCACGCAAATTCCCGTGATCTATATTCTGGAATCTCTCGGGCGTAAACTGGCGAAGAAACTCACAGAATAAAACACCCTGTTTTTTAGGTGTAACAAATCACATTATGCCCAATTTGTTATATCGTGACATTTAATTTCGCTTTGCTAGACTCGATGTCAATAAGCCATTTATTGAGAATAGCAGCGATGAAAAAATTGACCTTACCAAAAGATTTTTTATGGGGTGGCGCCGTTGCCGCTCACCAGGTTGAAGGCGGCTGGAACAAAGGCGGTAAAGGGCCCAGCATTTGCGACGTATTGACCGGTGGCGCCCACGGCGTGCCGCGCGAAATCACGCAGGACGTGGTGCCGGGTAAATATTACCCGAACCATGAGGCCATCGACTTCCACGGCCACTATAAAGAAGACATCAAGCTATTTGCTGAGATGGGCTTCAGGTGTTTCCGCACCTCTATTGCCTGGACGCGCATCTTCCCGAACGGTGACGAAACGCAGCCAAACGAAGAGGGGCTGAAGTTTTACGACGACATGTTCGATGAGCTGCTGAAGTACAACATCGAACCGGTGATCACCCTCTCCCACTTCGAAATGCCGCTGCACCTGGTGCAGGAATACGGCAGCTGGACCAACCGTAAAGTGGTCGATTTCTTTGTGCGCTTCGCGGAAGTGGTTTTTGAGCGCTACAAAAACAAGGTCAAATACTGGATGACCTTCAACGAAATCAACAACCAGCGTAACTGGCGTGCGCCGCTGTTCGGCTACTGCTGCTCCGGCGTGGTCTATACCGAACACGAAAATCCGGAAGAGACCATGTATCAGGTGCTGCACCACCAGTTTGTGGCCAGCGCCCTGGCGGTGAAGGCCGCGCGACGCATCAACCCGGAGATGAAAGTCGGATGCATGCTGGCCATGGTGGCGCTCTATCCATTCTCCTGCAAGCCGGAAGACGTGATGTTCGCCCAGGAATCTATGCGCGAGCGCTATGTCTTTACCGACGTCCAGCTGCGGGGTTACTACCCGTCTTACGTCCTGAATGAGTGGGAGCGCCGCGGGTTCTCCATCAGGATGGAGGCGAACGACGAGCAGATCCTGCGCGAAGGCACCTGCGATTACTTAGGTTTCAGCTACTACATGACCAACGCAGTGAAAGCGGAAGGCGGCTCCGGGGATGCGATTTCCGGTTTCGAGGGCAGCGTGCCGAACCCGCACGTGAAGGCGTCCGACTGGGGCTGGCAGATCGATCCGGTAGGCCTGCGCTATTCTCTGTGCGAACTGTATGAGCGTTACCAGAAGCCGCTGTTTATCGTTGAAAACGGTTTTGGCGCTTACGATAAAGTCGAAGAGGACGGCAGCATCAACGATGACTATCGTATCGACTACCTGCGTGCCCACGTGGAAGAGATGATCAAAGCCGTAACGCACGATGGCGTGGATCTGATGGGCTACACGCCATGGGGCTGTATCGACTGCGTGTCGTTCACTACCGGTCAGTACAGCAAGCGCTACGGCTTTATCTACGTGAATAAACACGATGACGGTACGGGCGACATGTCGCGTTCGCGCAAGAAAAGCTTCGAATGGTATAAGAGCGTGATTGCCAGCAACGGCGAGAAACTGTAACTCCGTAATGCCGGGCGGCGCTGCGCTTGCACCGGCCAACGATTGATCCCCTCTCCCCTATGGGGAGAGGGTTAGGGTGAGGGGTTTACTTCCCACCCGCTAGCTCAATAAAACTGCCCGTCACGTACGACGCCTTCTCGCTCAGCAGCCAGACAATCGCCTGGGCCACCTCTTCCGGCTGGCCGCCGCGCTGCATCGGCAGCAGCGATTTCACGCGATCCACGCGCCCCGGCTCCCCGCCTGAGGCGTGGATGTCGGTATAAATCAGTCCCGGTCGCACGCAGTTTACGCGAATGCCCTGCGCCGCCACCTCCAGCGCTAAACCGGTTGTCAGCGAATCCACCGCTCCCTTGGACGCGGCATAATCCACATATTCACCCGGCGCGCCCAGGCGGGACGCCGCTGACGAGACGTTCACTACCGCCCCGCCCTTGCCGCCATGTTTAAAGGACATGCGCTTTACCGCTTCCCGGCAGCAGAGGAAGTAGCCCGTGACGTTGGTCGACAGGACGCGGTTAATGCGCTCTGCGGACAAATTCTCGATAGTCGATTGCTCAAACAGAATCCCCGCATTATTGACCAGCGCGGTAAGCGGCTCGCCTTCACGATCGATACTGTCAAACATCGCCAGCACCTGGGCTTCATCGCTAATGTCTGCGCGAACGGCGAAGGCTTTGCCTCCCGCATCGACAATCTGTTTGATAACGTCGGTCGCGGCCTTAATGTTGTGATGATAGTTCACCGCCACGGTATAGCCTTCGCGCGCCAGCTGCAGCGCGGTGGCTTTCCCAATGCCCCGGCTGGCGCCGGTGACCAGTGCAATTGCCATTCGTTTCTCCCAATAAAAAAGCCGGGTGGCGGCTTCGCCTTACCCGGCCTACGTTACTACATCAGCAATATTACTGGTATTCGCTCATCGGCACGCAGGAGCAGAACAGGTTACGGTCGCCGTACACGTCATCAAGACGCTTCACGGTCGGCCAGTATTTGTTTGCCACGCCTGCCGGGAAGACCGCCAGCTCGCGGGAATAGCCGTGGTTCCACTCTGCCACCATTTCGTGCTGGGTGTGCGGGGCGTTAACCAGCGGGTTATCTTCCAGCGTCCACTCACCGTCCTGCACGCGATCGATCTCCATGCGGATGGCCAGCATCGCGTCGATAAAGCGGTCCAGCTCGGCTTTGCTCTCGGACTCCGTTGGCTCCACCATCAGCGTACCCGCTACCGGGAACGACATGGTTGGCGCGTGGAAACCGTAGTCAATCAGACGCTTGGCGATATCCAGCTCGCTAATGCCGGTCTGCTCTTTCAGCGGACGAATATCCAGAATGCATTCGTGCGCCACGCGACCGTCGCGGCCGGTATAGAGCACCGGGAAGGCAGACTTCAGGCGAGTCGCAATGTAGTTGGCATTCAGGATCGCCACCTGGCTCGCCTGCTTCAGCCCTTCCGCGCCCATCATGCGGATATACATCCAGCTGATTGGCAGGATAGAGGCGCTGCCGAACGGTGCCGCAGAGACCGCGCCCTGACGGGTCAGCATGCCTTCGATCTGCACAACGCTGTGGCCTGGGACAAACGGTGCCAGGTGCGCTTTCACGCCGATAGGCCCCATGCCCGGGCCGCCACCGCCGTGCGGGATGCAGAAGGTTTTGTGCAGGTTCAGGTGCGACACGTCCGCACCGATAAAGCCCGGAGAGGTAATCCCCACCTGCGCGTTCATGTTGGCGCCGTCGAGGTATACCTGACCGCCGAACTGATGCACCACTTCGCACACTTCGCGGATGGTCTCTTCGTACACGCCGTGGGTAGACGGATAGGTCACCATGATGCAGGAGAGCTTGTCGCCCGCCTGTTCAGCTTTCGCACGCAGGTCGGCCAAATCGATGTTGCCGTTCTTATCGCACGCCACGACCACCACTTCCATGCCCGCCATCTGGGCAGAGGCCGGGTTGGTGCCGTGCGCGGAGCTTGGGATCAGGCAGATATCGCGATGCCCTTCGTTGCGGCTTTCGTGATAGTGACGGATCGCCAGCAGGCCCGCGTATTCCCCCTGCGCGCCGGAGTTCGGCTGCATGCAGAGTGCGTCATAGCCGGTCAGCTTCACCAGCCAGTCGGAAAGCTGGTTGATCATCATGTGATAACCTTCCGCCTGCTCTGGCGGGCAGAACGGGTGCAGCTCGGAGAATTCAGGCCAGGTGATTGGGATCATCTCTGCCGCAGCGTTCAGCTTCATGGTGCAGGAGCCCAGCGGGATCATCGCCTGGTTCAGCGCCAGATCTTTGCGCTCCAGAGAGTGCATGTAACGCATCATCTCGGTTTCGCTGTGATAGCGATTAAAGACCGGGTGCGTCAGGATGGCATCGTTACGCAGCATGCTGTCCTGAATGGAGCGGCTGTCGAGCGCGACCTCTTTGTCGAGCGCGTCAATGTCCAGACCGTGCGCGTCACCCAGCAACACGCTGAACAGGTTCAGGATATCGTCGCGGGTGGTGCTTTCATCCAGCGTAATGCCGACGGCGTTGTGGATGTCGCTGCGCAGGTTGATCTCTGCTGCATTCGCGCGCGCCAGCACGGCCGCTTTGTCCGCCACATCCACACACAGCGTGTCAAAGTAGTGGGCATGGCGCAGCTTAAGGCCTTTCTGCTGCAGACCGCAGGCCAGGATATCGGCCAGACGATGGATGCGGGTCGCAATGCGCTTCAGGCCAGCCGGGCCGTGGAACACGGCGTACAGGCTGGCGATGTTTGCCAGCAGCACCTGGGAGGTACAGATGTTGGAGTTCGCTTTCTCGCGGCGGATATGCTGCTCGCGGGTCTGCATCGCCATGCGCAGCGCGGTATTACCGGCGGCATCTTTCGATACGCCGATGATGCGGCCTGGCATGGAACGTTTGAATTCATCTTTCGCGCCGAAGAACGCCGCGTGCGGGCCGCCGTAGCCCATCGGTACGCCGAAGCGCTGCGCAGAGCCGAAGACAATGTCCGCGCCCTGTTTGCCTGGCGCCGTCAGCAGCACCAGCGCCATAAAATCGGCAGCAACGCTGACAACCACTTTACGGGATTTCAGCTCGGCAATCAGCGCGCTGTAATCATGCACTTCACCGGTGGTGCCCACCTGCTGCAGCAGCACGCCGAAGACGTCCTGGTGATCCAGCACCTTGTCAGCGTCGTCGACAATCACGTCAAAGCCGAAGGTTTCCGCACGGGTGCGCACCACGTCCAGCGTTTGCGGATGCACGTCCGCCGCCACGAAGAAGCGGTTGGCATTTTTCAGCTTGCTGACGCGTTTTGCCATCGCCATGGCTTCGGCGGCGGCAGTTGCTTCATCCAGCAGAGACGCGGAGGCGATATCCATACCGGTCAAATCCAGCGTTACCTGCTGGAAGTTCAGCAGCGCTTCCAGGCGGCCCTGAGAGACTTCTGGCTGATACGGGGTATAGGCGGTATACCAGCCCGGGTTTTCCAGCATGTTGCGCAGGATAACCGGCGGCAACTGCACGTTGGTGTAGCCCATGCCAATGTAAGACTTATAGCGCTTGTTCAGGCCGGCGATCGCCTTCAGCTCCGCCAGCGCGGCGAATTCCGTGGTGGCTTCACCCACCTGAGGCGGTGTGGCAAGCTGGATGTCTTTTGGCACAATCTGGCCGATCAGTGCGTTTAATGAATCCGCGCCAACCGTCTTCAGCATCTCCTGCTGTTGCTGAGCATCCGGCCCAATGTGACGTTCAATGAAGGCGCCACGGTTTTCAAGCTGGCTTAAAGTCTGTGTCATGAGCGATGGTTCCTGAAACGTGCAGTGAATGTGTTTTCTCCCTCTCCCTGAGGGAGAGGGCTGGGGTGAGGGTGTCGTCTGTTCCCCTCACCCTACCCTCTCCCCAAAGGGGAGAGGGATAATGGCTTACTCGTCTTCTAACAGGGCTTCGTACGCGGTCGCATCCAGCAGCGCGGCAACCTGCGATTCGTCGCTGGCTTTGATCTTGAAGATCCAGCCGCCTTCATACGGCTCGCTGTTGACCAGCTCCGGGGAGTCGCTCAGCGTGTCGTTAACGGCAACGATTTCACCGCTTACCGGTGCGTAGATGTCGGATGCCGCTTTTACGGACTCCGCCACGGCGCAGTCGTCGCCTGCGCTGACGGTTGCGCCTACTTCAGGCAGGTCAACAAACACCATGTCGCCCAGCAGCTCCTGTGCGTGCTCGGTGATCCCTACGGTGTAAGTGCCGTCCGCCTCTTTGCGCAGCCACTCGTGTTCTTTGCTGTATTTCAGTTCTGCTGGCACATTGCTCATTGAAGTTCTCCTGATAAAAATGATTAGGCGACCGGCTTACCGGCGCGAACAAAAATCGGTTTGGTCACGTTGACCGGCATTTCACGGTTGCGGATTTGCACCACCGCCGTTTCGCCAATGCCTGCCGGCACGCGTGCCAGTGCAATACTGTAGCCCAGCGTCGGGGAGAAGGTTCCGCTGGTGATCACGCCTTCGCGGTGATTGCCGTCGGCATCGGTAAAACGTACAGGCAGTTCACCGCGCAGCACGCCCTTCTCAGTCATCACCAGGCCCACCAGCTGTTCAGTGCCTTTTTCGCGCTGCATCTCCAGCGCTTCACGGCCAATAAATTCACGGTCAGCCGGTTCCCACGCGATGGTCCAGCCCATATTGGCCGCCAGCGGTGAAACACCCTCATCCATCTCCTGACCGTAGAGGTTCATGCCCGCCTCCAGACGCAGCGTATCGCGCGCGCCAAGACCCGCAGGCTTCACGCCCGCTTCCACCAGCGCACGCCAGAAATCAGCAGCCTTCTCGTTTGGCATCGCAATTTCGTAGCCCGCTTCACCGGTATAGCCGGTGGTGGCGATGAACAGATCGCCCGCCTGCACCCCGAAGAACGGCTTCATGCCTTCTGTGGCTTTACGCTGCTCGTCGTTGAACAGAGACGCGGCTTTCGCCTGCGCGTTCGGCCCCTGCACGGCGATCAGCGACAGATCGTCACGGACGGTGATGTCGATGGCGTAAGGTTCGGCGTGTTGGGTGATCCAGGAGAGGTCTTTTTCGCGGGTGGCGGAGTTTACAACGAGGCGGAAGAAGTCTTCAGTGAAGTAATAGACGATGAGGTCGTCAATCACGCCGCCGGAGGCATTCAGCATGCCGGTATAGAGCGCTTTACCCGGCGTCTTCAGTTTGGCGACGTCGTTTGCCAGCAGATAGCGCAAAAACTCCCGGGTGCGGCTGCCGCGCAGATCGACAATTGTCATGTGGGACACGTCGAACATACCGGCATCGGTGCGCACCGCGTGGTGCTCATCAATCTGCGAGCCGTAGTGCAGCGGCATCATCCAGCCGTGGAAGTCCACCATGCGGGCGCCGCATAACACGTGTTGTTCGTACAAAGGAGTCTGTTGAGCCATCTTGTCCTCGTTGAAAAAATTCACCGTGAAACCCGGTATCGGCCCCGTTATCAGGCACCGACGCAAACGTTCTCTTTTACCTGAACTTACCACCGAAACCGGCGGTTAACCATAAGGTAAAACGGGTCATCACATTAGCTTATGACCAAAAAACGCTAAAAAGCCTACAGAGTTATTCACTGTAAAAATGCGATTAAACCCGCACAAAATTAACATCACGCTAACAGGATTTAGCACATGGTGATATTTCATGCGGAAAAATGGGCCGATTTTCCGTAGAGAGAAAAACGCGACATTAGATTATCTAATGCGAAAAAAGCAGTGAAATTAGATTATTTCAAACGAGGTAATTTCCCCGGCCTAGAGGCCGGGAAAATAAAGTGTGACGGGGGTCTAAATTAGCGTAGCCAGTCCGGCAGGTCGTTAAGACCCATTGCCTGGCGAAGCAGTTGGGGCTTAACACCCGGAAGGGTATCGGCAAGCTTGAGGCCGATGTCGCGCAGCAGTTTTTTTGCCGGATTGGCACCGGCAAACAGCTCGCGGAAGCCCTGCATACCCGCCAGCATCATCGCCGCGCTGTGCTTGCGGCTGCGTTCGTAGCGACGCAGATAGAGATGCTGACCGATGTCTTTCCCTTCGCGATGCAGGCGACGCAGTTCTTCCACCAGCTCCGCCGCGTCCATAAAGCCAAGGTTAACGCCCTGCCCGGCCAGCGGATGAATGGTGTGAGCCGCATCTCCCACCAGCGCAAGCCGGTGCGCCGCAAACTGGCGCGCGTAGCGGCCGGTTAACGGGAACACCTGCCGCTCGCTTTCGAGCGTGCACAAGCCAAGGCGGTTATCAAACGCCACGCACAGCGCCTGATTAAAGGCTTCTGGCGTCGCCTCCTGCATCAGCCGGGCTTTTTCCGGCACCAGCGACCAGACAATCGAGCACAGGTGCGGATCGGCAAGCGGCAGGAATGCCAGAATGCCGTCGTTGTGGAAAATCTGCCGCGCCACGCCGCCGTGCGGCTCTTCGGTGCGGATCGTCGCGACAAGCGCGTGATGACGATAATCCCAGTAAGTCAGCGGAATATCCGCCTTGTTGCGCAGCCAGGAGTTCGCGCCGTCAGCCCCCACCACCAGACGCGCGGTCAGCATGTCGCCGCTTTGCAGGCTGATAAACGCCTCGTTTTCGCCCCACGCCACCTGCTGGATCTGCGCAGGTGCCATCAGGGTGACATCGCTACAGGACTGCGCCTTTTGCCACAGCACATGATGAATTACGGCATTCTCGATAATATGGCCAAGGTGGCTATAGCCCATGCTTTCATCATCAAAAGCAATATGACCAAAGCTGTCTTTATCCCACACTTCCATGCCGTGATAGCAGCTGGCACGCTGCGCTATGATATCTGACCAGACGCCAAGGCGCGTCAGCAGCTTTTCGCTGGCTGCATTAATGGCCGAGACGCGCAGCTCCGGCGGCGCATCCTGGGCTACGGGCTGAGGCTGCTTTTGCTCCAGCACCGCCACGCGCAGGCCGCTGCCCTGTAAGCCACAGGCCAGCGCCAGTCCTACCATACCGCCGCCAACAATGGCGACATCAACATTTTGCACGGTGATAACTCCTTAACGCGCGACCCAACCAAGAGTCCGCTGCGCCAGCACGTCACGTGCCGGAATGAATAATTCCATCGCCATCAGCCCGAGGTTGCGGCCCGCAACCAGCGGCGCCCAGCGATTGGCAAACAGATGAACCAGGCCATCGGTGACGCCAATCGTCGCCTCTTTATCCGCCTGGCGGCGCTTCTGGTAATGGCTGAGCACCGGGTATGCGCCACAGTCTTTTTGCTCGCCCCACGCCTGAGAAAGCGTTTCCGCCAGACTCATCACGTCGCGTAACCCAAGGTTGAACCCCTGGCCCGCGATAGGGTGCAGCGTCTGCGCGGCATTACCGACAAGCGCCAGACGATGGGAGATGGACTGCGAGGAGGTGGTCAGCGAAAGCGGGTATACCGCCCGCTTGCCGGCATGGGTAATGCGCCCAAGCCGCCAGCCAAAGGCTCTTTGCAGTTCGGTACAAAAACGTTCGTCTGACCAGGTCTTGACCTCTTCAGCCCTATCCTCCGGGTGGCACCAGACCAGCGAGCAGCGCCCGTCCGACATCGGCAGCATCGCCAGCGGACCGTGCTGCGTAAAGCGCTCAAACGCCCGGCCGTTGTGTTCGGCTGCGGTAGAGACGTTCGCAATGACCGCCACCTGCCCGTAAGGCTGCTGACGCCACTCTACGCCACACTGGGCACCGAGCGCCGAGCGCGAGCCGTCCGCGGCAACCAGAAGCTGGCCGTCAAGCACGGTGCCGTTTTCCAGCGTCACGCTGACCGACGCTTCACTGCGGCTTACGCTTGCCACGCGCGCCGGACAATGCAGCGTGACCCCCGGCGCGTCCTGAAGCAGGCGGAACAGACGCAATCCTACGTCGTGTAGCTCAACGACCTGACCCAGGGCATCAATACGGTAATCCTGCGCGTCCAGCGTGACAAAGCCAGCATGGCCGCGATCGCTGACGTGAACGGTACCGATCGCGGTGGCACGGTCGGCTATCGCCTGCCAGATACCAATGCGCGAAAGCTGCTGGCACGTCCCCTGCGCCAGCGCAATGGCGCGGGCATCAAAACCGGGGTGGTTTGACGCCTCTGGCGCAACGGCTTCCACCAGGTGCACCGGCAGCTGGCCCTGCGTCAAATGCGAAATGGCCAGCGCCAGCGTGGCTCCGGTCATGCCGCCGCCCACGACGATCACGCTCATGCGCGCGCCGCTGCCATCAGCGCCTCGATATCATCAGCGCTTTTCACGACGCTCGCGGTCAGGTTTTCGTTACCGCTTTCGGTAATGACAATGTCGTCTTCAATACGGATGCCAATCCCGCGATACTCTTCAGGTACGTCGGCATCCGGGGCGATATACAGACCAGGCTCCACGGTTAACACCATGCCCGGCTCCAGCACGCGCGAGCGGTCGGTACCGTATGCCCCAACGTCATGCACGTCCAGCCCCAGCCAGTGGCTCAGGCCGTGCATAAAGTACGGTCGATGTGCATTTTCAGCAATCAGGGTGTCCACATCGCCTTTCAGGATACCGAGCCTGACCAGACCGGTAATCATGATGCGCACCACTTCGCCGGTCACTTCCTGCATGGAGGTACCCGGGCGGTACAACCTGAGCGCCGTTTCAAGCGATTCCAGGACGATGTCGTAAATCGCGCGCTGTGCCGGTGAGAATTTACCGTTTACCGGGAAGGTGCGGGTGATGTCCCCCGCATAGCCCTGATACTCACAGCCGGCATCGATGAGCACCAGATCGCCGTCGCGCAGCGCACTTTCGTTTTCGGTGTAGTGCAGAATGCAGCCGTTTTCCCCGCCGCCGACAATGGTGTTGTAGGAGGGGTAACGCGCGCCGTGGCGGTTAAATTCGTGGTGAATTTCACCTTCCAGCTGGTATTCAAACATGCCGGGACGGCACTTCTCCATGGCGCGAGTATGCGCGAGGGCGCTGATTTCGCCCGCACGGCGCATCACGTTCAGCTCTTCTTCAGACTTGAACAGGCGCATCTCATGCACCACCGGACGCCAGTCAGTGAGGGTTGCGGGCGCGGACAGGTTCTGCCGCGAGCCCTTGCGCAGCTTATCCAGCGCGGTGAAAACAATCTCATCGGCGTAGGCATATTCGCCCTGCGCGTGATAGAGCACGTCTAGGCCGTTAAGCAGTTGATAGAGCTGCTGGTTGATTTCGCTAAACGCCAGCGCGCGGTCAACGCCCAGCTTCGCCGGTGCGGCCTCCTGGCCCAGGCGGCGACCAAACCAGATTTCGGCGGTCAGATCGCGCACGCGGTTGAATATCACGCTGTGGTTGTGGGTGTCATTGCTCTTAATCAGCACCAGTACCGCTTCCGGCTCGTTAAAACCGGTGAAGTACCAGAAATCGCTGCTCTGGCGATAGGGATATTCGCTGTCGGCGCTGCGCGTCACTTCGGGCGCAGCAAAAATCAGCGCCGCGCTGCCCGGCTGCATTTTCGCCAGCAGCGCCTGACGGCGGCGCGAATACTCTTGACTCGAGATAACCATGACACCCTCCTGTGCGTTATTTTTCTTAATGTAAGGTTGGCTTGCGGACTTCCGGCGCGGTCGGCTGCGAGCGCGTAAAGTTGTCGTGGCACAGCAGAGCCGCCACGCGCACGTACTCGATAATCTCCTCGAGGGACATTTCCAGCTCTTCCTGGTCTTCGTCTTCATCGTAGCCAAGCTGGGCAATGTTGCGCAGATCGTCGATCGCTTCACCCGCTTCGCCGGTCACTTTATCCAGTTTAGGCTGCGTGACGCCCAGACCCAGCAGATAGTGGTTTACCCAACCCGCCAGCGCATCGGCGCGATCGAACACGCTGACGTCGTCGCCTTCAGGCAGATAAAGCTGAAAAAGAAAGCCATCGTCTTCCAGCGAATCGCTGATGGCGGCGTGCATTTTACGCAGCGCTTCCGCCAGCTCGTGACCAAACGCCAGCCCTTCATTCGTGAGGTCGTGGATCAGCGGCTGCCATGAGCTGTCGCTGTTTCCGCCACACAGCATGCCACTGATCAGACCGTGCATTTCGGCAGAGGTTAAACCGATTCCCTGCTGGTTCAGTAACTGGTTTAAATCCTTGTAACCAGGCATTTCGTTCTGTATAGACATGCGCATTCGTCATCATTGGGGGGATATTCATGATATGCTACCACTTTGGACCCTGGTGATACCAGAAAAGGGCTTGTATCTTCACATCAGGGTAGCTATAGTGTCGCCCCTTCGCAGCCCCCGGGGCAGTAAGCGAAGGCAGCGCAGTCAATCAGCAGGAAGGTGGCATGTCTGCACAACCCGTCGATCTCCAGATTTTTGGCCGTTCACTGCGAGTGAATTGTCCGCCTGAACAAAGGGATGCTTTGAATCAGGCAGCGGACGATTTGAATCAGCGGTTGCAAGATCTAAAAGAACGCACTAGAGTCACAAATACTGAGCAGCTGGTTTTCATCGCCGCGTTGAACATCAGCTATGAACTGACTCAGGAAAAAGCGAAGACCCGCGACTACGCGGCAAGCATGGAGCAACGCATTAAAATGCTCCAGCAGACCATTGAACAGGCATTGCTTGATCAAGGTCGCACTCCCGAAAGACCGGGACCAAAGTTTGAATAACACTTCTCAGTTGACTATGGTAGAGTAACTGTGAAGACAAAATTTCTCTGAGATGTTCGCAAGCGGGCCAGTCCCCTGAGCCGATATTTCATACCACAAGAATGTGGCGCTCCATGGTTGGTGAGCATGCTCGGTCCGTCCGAGAAGCCTTAAAACTATGACGACACATTCACCTTGAACCAAGGGTTCAAGGGTTACAGCCTGCGGCGGCATCTCGGAGATTCCCTCTCTTTTCTTCTACCGACTACCATGACTCAACTTCCTGAAGTTTCCGCTTCACGCCAGGACATCCGTCAGTTAATCCGTCAACGTCGCCGTGCGTTAACCTCCGATCAGCAAGCGCATTTTGCTCAGCAGGCTGCCGCCCGTATGATGGCGTATCCCCCTGTCGTTATGGCGCATACTGTTGCCCTGTTTCTCTCGTTTGACGGCGAACTGGATACCCAACCGCTCATCGAGCAGCTCTGGCGCGCGGGGAAGAAGGTTTATCTGCCGGTGCTGCATCCGTTCAGCGAAGGTAATCTGCTTTTCCTGCACTATCACCCGCACAGCGAGCTGGTGGTGAACCGTCTGAAAATCACCGAACCGAAACTCGACGTGCGCGACGTGCTCCCGCTGGCAGAGCTGGATGTGCTGGTCACGCCGCTGGTGGCGTTTGATGAGCAGGGTCAGCGCCTTGGAATGGGCGGCGGTTTTTACGACAGGACGCTGCAAAACTGGCAGCAGTACGGGCTACAGCCGGTGGGTTACGCGCATGATTGTCAGGGCGTGGAGGCATTGCCGGTGGAGAAATGGGATGTGCCGTTGCCGGCGG
The DNA here is from genome assembly GCF_050434705.1 of Enterobacter sp. AC1. NCBI lineage: Bacteria > Pseudomonadati > Pseudomonadota > Gammaproteobacteria > Enterobacterales > Enterobacteriaceae > Enterobacter > Enterobacter sp. AC1. The sequence goes on from NZ_JBNDIZ010000007.1 coordinate 169,140, forward strand.
TGATCACTCCATCAACGTTGTGGGAGTGGTGAAACAGGCGTGCAGCCTGATGCCCTCACCCCAACCCTCTCCCACAGGGAGAGGGTGAAAACATAAAAAACGGTAACTATCGTTACCGTTTTGCATTTACCTCGCACGATCAGTACAGCAGGCGCGCGCGAATCGTCCCCGGAATGGCCTTCATGCTCTGCAGCGCTTTCTCGGCAACGTCTTCGTCCGCTTCGATATCAATAACCACGTAGCCCATCTGCGAGTTGGTTTGCAGATACTGCGCGGCAATGTTGACGCTCTGCTCGGCAAAGATCTGGTTGATGGCGGTCAGCACGCCCGGACGGTTTTCGTGAATGTGCAGCAGACGACGGCCGCCGTGCAGCGGCAGAGACACTTCAGGGAAGTTCACGGCAGAGAGCGTAGAACCGTTGTCGGAATATTTGCTCAGCTTACCCGCCACTTCCAGACCGATATTCTCCTGCGCTTCCTGAGTCGACCCACCGATGTGCGGCGTCAGGATCACGTTGTCGAATTCGCACAGCGGAGAGGTGAACGGATCGCTGTTTGTAGCAGGCTCCGTCGGGAACACGTCAATCGCCGCGCCCGCCAGATGTTTACGCTTCAGCGCATCACACAGCGCCGGAATGTCGACAACCGTACCGCGCGCGGCGTTGATCAGCAGTGAGCCCGGCTTCATCAGCGCCAGCTCTTCCGCACCCATCATGTTTTTGGTGGAGGCATTTTCCGGCACGTGCAGGCTGACCACATCGCTCATGTTCAGCAGGTCAGAAAGGTGTTGAACCTGGGTCGCATTGCCCAGCGGCAGCTTGCTTTCAATGTCGTAGAAGAAGACATGCATACCGAGAGATTCCGCCAGGATGCCGAGCTGCGTACCGATATGGCCGTAACCGATAATCCCCAGCTTTTTACCGCGCGCTTCGAAAGAGCCAGACGCCAGCTTGTTCCACACGCCACGGTGCGCTTTGGCGTTAGCTTCAGGAATACCGCGCAGCAGCAGCAGCAGCTCGCCAATCACTAACTCCGCTACGGAACGGGTGTTGGAGAAAGGGGCGTTAAATACAGGAATACCGCGCTTAGCGGCTGCATTCAGATCAACCTGGTTGGTACCGATGCAGAAACAGCCGATGGCAACCAGCTTTTCCGCCGCGGCAATCACATCTTCAGTCAGGTGGGTACGGGATCGCAGGCCAATGAAGTGGGCATCACGGATGGACGCTTTCAGCTCTTCGGTATCCAGCGCGCCTTTGTGAAATTCGATGTTGGTATAACCTGCCGCGCGAAGGCTATCGAGTGCTTTTTGATGCACGCCTTCCACGAGCAGAAATTTAATCTTGTCTTTCTCCAGTGATACCTTTGCCATTTACCCGACCCTGTATTTTATCTGAACTGTTGTTGTGCTGGATTGAAATCCGCTGTAGCCAACATATCAAAAAAAACTATTGCAGCAATATGAACGTTTGCGTCGGCACTCTGAAGAAAAGTCATACAGGGCAAAATGACAGAGGAAAATGCTGCGGAAATTTACGTACGTGGCAGGATCGGCAAACGAGGCATAAAAACGTGACACAAGTCACCGAATTTAGCTTTTCAAAATTTTTTTAGCGGGGGGAGGACTCCCCCCGTCAGATCATTTTACGATGGTTTTCACGCCGTCAGCCGTACCAATCAGCGCGACATCCGCGCCACGATTGGCGAATAACCCTACGGTGACTACGCCTGGAATGCCGTTGATGGCGTTTTCCAGCGCAATCGCGTCGAGAATTTCCAGACCGTGAACGTCAAGGATCACGTTGCCGTTATCGGTCACCACGCCCTGGCGATATTCCGGACGCCCGCCCAGTTTTACCAGCTCACGCGCCACGGCGCTGCGCGCCATCGGGATCACCTCGACCGGCAGCGGGAAATTACCCAGAATATCAACCTGTTTGGAGGCATCGGCGATGCAGATGAATTTATCCGCAACGGAGGCGATGATTTTTTCACGCGTCAGCGCCGCGCCGCCGCCTTTGATCATCTGCATGTGGCCGTTGATCTCATCCGCGCCATCAACGTAGATGCCCAGACGATCCACTTCGTTGAGATCGAAAACGGTAATGCCGAGGCTTTTCAGCTTTTCCGTGGAAGCATCAGAGCTGGACACCGCGCCCTCAATCTGCCCTTTCATCGTGCCCAGCGCATCGATAAAGTGTGCCGCCGTTGACCCGGTACCAACACCGACAATGGTACCCGGCTGTACATACTGGAGAGCGGCCCATCCTACTGCTTTTTTCAGTTCATCCTGCGTCATGATCGTTTTGCCTGTGGTGTGAAAACTCAGGGCGCATTATAGAACACGTCGAATGGAATTCGTCTGCCACGAAGGGAAAATTGTGTCATAGTGCAGATTAAGCAAAATTAAGGAGCCAGCCAGAGCAATGAAACGTCCGGACTACAGAACACTACAGGCACTTGATGCAGTTATTCGTGAACGAGGTTTTGAGCGCGCGGCGCAAAAGCTTTGCATCACGCAGTCCGCCGTATCGCAGCGTATCAAACAGCTTGAAAACATGTTCGGCCAGCCACTGCTGGTGCGTACCGTGCCGCCTCGCCCAACGGAGCAAGGGCAAAAGCTCCTTGCCCTGCTGCGTCAGGTTGAACTGCTGGAAGATGAGTGGCTGGGTGACGAACAAACGGGCTCAACGCCGCTGCTGCTCTCGCTGGCGGTCAACGCCGACAGTCTGGCAACCTGGCTGCTGCCGGCCCTTGCGCCGGTATTAGCGGATTCCCCTATCCGCCTGAATTTGCAGGTTGAAGATGAAACCCGTACCCAGGAACGCCTGCGTCGCGGTGAAGTGGTCGGGGCGGTCAGTATCCAGCCTCAGGCGTTGCCAAGCTGCCTGGTGGATCAGCTGGGCGCGCTGGATTATCTGTTTGTCGGCTCAAAAGCCTTTGCCGAACGCTATTTCCCCAACGGCGTGACCCGCGCCGCGCTGCTGAAGGCGCCTGCCGTAGCGTTCGACCATCTGGACGATATGCACCAGGCCTTCCTGCAGCAAAACTTCGATCTGCCGCCGGGCAGCGTGCCGTGCCATATCGTCAACTCGTCTGAAGCCTTCGTGCAGCTTGCGCGCCAGGGCACGACCTGCTGCATGATCCCGCATCTGCAGATCGAGAAAGAGTTGAAAAGCGGCGAACTGATAGACCTGACGCCAGGGCTGTATCAGCGCCGGATGCTCTACTGGCACCGTTTCGCGCCGGAAAGCCGCATGATGCGCAACGTCACCGACGCGCTACTGGCGTTTGGGCATAAGGTGTTGAGGCAGGACTAATCGCTTGAATTCCCTCTCCCTGTGGGAGAGGGTTAGGGTGAGGGCAAATTACTGCGCCTTCGCCGCCTCAGTTTGCTGAGTTTGAGTTGGCTCCAGCTGGAACACCACATCCACCTGATCGTCGAACTGGATCGTTGGCTGCTCGTAAGTTTCCTGAGCGGAGACCGGCGCCGCATCGGCCTTCATCATCCGCACCATCGGGCTTGGCTGGTAGTTAGAGACGTGGTAACGCACGCTGTATACCGGGCCGAGCTTGCTCTTAAAGCCAGAAGCCAGCTGTTCCGCCTGGTGAATGGCATCGTTAATCGCCGCTTTACGCGCTTCGTCTTTGTATTTCTCCGGTTGCGCAACGCCCAGCGACACGGAACGGATTTCGTTCAGCCCCGCCTTCAGCGCGCCGTCCAGCAGGGCGTTCAGCTTATCCAGCTGGCGCACGGTCACTTCCACGGTACGCACGGCACGGTAGCCTTTCAGGATGCTTTTGCCATTCTGGTAGTCGTAATCGGGTTGAGTGCGCAGGTTAGCGGAGTTGATATCTTTTTTACCGACACCATTCTGCTCGAGGAATGAGAGATATTGCGCAACACGATCGTCAGCCTGTTTCTTGGCTGACGCCGCATCTTTCGCAGCCACATTCACTTCAATTGCCAGCGTTGCAACATCGGGTACCGCATCCACGCTTGCGGTGCCTGAAGTGACGATGTGCGGGCCATCCGGCAGTTCACCAGCCTGAACAGATACCGCACCCAAACTTACTAATGCCGCCAGGGACATCACTTTAAACTTCACTGTTATTCCTCCATGTTGCAAAGAGTGCCCGATAACAGGGCGCATGCCAGCAAGCTTAGCGGGTCTTGCTCAGTTGTCCATAAGACAAGGATTAGTTGAACAATTCCTGGACGTGGTGAATGCCCTCTTTTGCCAGCTGAAAAGCAATAAACCACATCACCAGCCCAACCAGGGTATTAATGATGCGCTGGGCTTTGGCAGTCCGCAGGCGAGGCGCCAGCCATGCCGCCAGAATGGCGAGACCGAAGAACCAGAGGAAAGAGGCGCTGACCGTGCCGAGCGCAAACCAGCGTTTCGGCTCAACGTCCAGCTGTCCGCCCAGGCTGCCCAGCACTACGAAGGTATCAAGATAGACATGCGGGTTAAGCCAGGTCACCGCCAGCATGGTGACGATAATCTTCCAGCGCCCCTGCTTCATCACTTCTGCGCTCGCCAGTTCGAGGTTACTGCTCATTGCCGTTCTCAGCGCGCCAAAGCCATACCAGAGCAGAAACGCCACGCCACCCCAGGTGACCAGCGCCAGCAGCCAGGGAGACTGCATCAGCAGTGCACTACCGCCAAAAATCCCTGCGCAAATCAGCAGTAAATCACTTACCGCGCACAGCAGAGCAATCATCAGATGATACTGGCGGCGGATGCCCTGGTTCATCACAAACGCATTTTGCGGGCCGAGGGGAAGAATCATAGCCGCGCCTAAGGCAAGCCCTTGAAAGTAATACGATAACATGACGAAATTCTCACAGTGTTGTCCTGAGAGCAGACTATACTGCGCGAACCACATTAGAGGAAATGGATAATATTAATTGGGTATTAGCCACGCTAATAATTGAAAAGCCCGGTGGCGCTAGCGCTTACCGGGCCTGCTGATGAAGTTATTCTGCTTCTTTAACTTTTTTGACGTTTACGTCCATCTGCGGGTACGGGAAGCTGATGCCGTTGGCGTCGAAGTCGCGCTTGATGCGCTCCAGCACGTCCCAGTAGACGTTTTGCAGATCGCTGCTCTTGCTCCAGATACGCACTACGAAGTTAATCGAGGAAGCGCCCAGTTCGTTCAGGCGAACGGTCTGCTCTTTATCCTTCAGAATGCGATCGTCTGAGGCAATGATGTTGCTAATCAGCGACTTCACCTGATCGATGTCGGAGTCGTACGCTACGCTGACGATCAGCTCGTTACGACGCACCGGCTCGCGGGAGAAGTTAATGATGTTGCCTGCAATGATTTTCCCGTTCGGCACGACCACGATGCGGCCATCGACGGTACGCATAGTCGTTGAGAAAATCTGCACCTGCAGCACAGTTCCGGCAATGCCGCCAAGATCAACGTATTCGCCGGAGCGGAACGGACGGAAGGTGACCAGCAGAACGCCTGCCGCCAGGTTCGACAGCGACCCCTGTAGCGCCAGACCGATGGCCAGACCGGCGGCACCGAGAACGGCAATCACGGATGCGGTCTGTACTCCTACGCGCCCCAGCGCGGCAATCAGCGTAAAAGCGATAATGCCGTAGCGGACCAGTGCAGAGAGGAAGTCAGCGACCGTGGCGTCAATGTGACGGGCCAGCATCACGCGGTTGACCGCGTTCGATACAATACGCGCCACGATCATCCCGACGATGATGATGGCAATCGCCGCGACGATGTTCACGGCATAGCTCAGTAACAGTGCCTGGTTACGCACCAGCCAGTTACCGGCATTATTGATGCTGTCTACAACATCGAGTTGTTCCATTTATTCTTCCTTTTGTTAAACCAAAACACAAAATCCATCCCCCATGGAGACAGGCAGGTCAGTAAAGGGTAAACAAAAAGCGCCCGATTTGCCAAACAGATCACAAAAACTGCGCTGGCAGGATATTGAAAATGCATAAAAAAAGGCCCGCATTTGCGGGCCTTCTGATGCTGTTAGCAGTTCAAATTACAGAACGTCGATCGCGTTCAGTTCTTTGAAAGCCTGCTCCAGACGAGTCACCATGGACGTCTGCGCTGCGCGCAGCCATACGCGTGGATCGTAGTATTTCTTGTTCGGCTGGTCTTCGCCTTTCGGGTTGCCCAGCTGGCCCTGCAGGTAAGCTTCGTTGGTTTTGTAGTATTGCAGGATACCGTCCCAGGTTGCCCACTGGGTGTCGGTATCGATGTTCATTTTCACTACGCCGTAGCTTACGGAGTCTTTGATTTCCTGAGCAGAAGAACCTGAACCGCCGTGGAAGACGAAGTTCAGGCTGTTGTGCGGCAGGTTGTGTTTCTTAGAAACGTATTCCTGAGAATCACGCAGAATGGTTGGGGTCAGAACCACGTTACCTGGTTTGTAAACGCCGTGCACGTTACCGAAGGACGCTGCAATGGTGAAGCGTGGGCTGATTTTGCTCAGCTCGGTGTAAGCGTAATCAACGTCTTCTGGCTGGGTGTACAGTGCAGAAGCATCCATGTGGCTGTTGTCCACGCCGTCTTCTTCACCACCGGTGCAACCCAGTTCGATTTCCAGGGTCATGTCCATTTTGGCCATGCGTGCCAGGTATTTGGAGCAGATTTCGATGTTTTCGTGCAGGGACTCTTCAGACAGGTCGATCATGTGAGAAGAGAACAGTGGCTTACCGGTCGCCGCGAAGTGTTTTTCACCCGCGTCCAGCAGACCGTCGATCCACGGCAGCAGTTTCTTCGCGCAGTGGTCAGTGTGCAGAATAACCGGAACACCGTAGTGTTCAGCCATCTGGTGTACGTGGTGCGCACCAGAGATAGCACCCAGAATTGCAGCGCCCTGAGGAACGTCGGTTTTCACGCCTTTACCTGCGATGAACGCAGCGCCGCCGTTGGAGAACTGAACGATAACCGGTGCTTTAACTTTAGCAGCAGTTTCCAGTACGGCGTTGATGGAGTCGGTACCCACGCAGTTAACTGCTGGCAGAGCGAAGTTGTTTTCTTTAGCTACCTGGAACACTTTCTGTACGTCATCACCAGTGATAACGCCAGGTTTTACGAAATCAAAAATTTTAGACATGTTGCTTAGTCCTGTATCTTCGGCCGTTAGAAAAGGTGCGAGCTCTTAAAAGCGCGCTGAAATTTGGGCAGGTTTCCCTGCCCTTGAATGGCTTACTTCTTAGCGCGCTCTTCGAGCATTGCTACTGCTGGCAGTACTTTGCCTTCCACGAATTCGAGGAATGCGCCGCCACCAGTGGAGATGTAGGAGATCTTGTCAGCGATACCGAACAGGTCGATTGCTGCCAGGGTGTCACCACCGCCTGCGATAGAGAACGCTTCGCTGTCTGCGATAGCGTTAGCAACGATTTCAGTACCTTTGCGGAAGTTCGGGAATTCGAACACGCCAACAGGACCGTTCCACAGGATAGTTTTTGCGTTTTTCAGGATTTCAGCCAGTTTCTGTGCAGAAACGTCGCCCAGGTCCAGAATCTGCTCTTCGTCTTTGATGTCGTTTACAGACTTCAGGGTCGCCGTCGCAGTTTCAGAGAACTCGGTCGCTACGCGAACGTCAGTTGGAACCGGGATATCGCAGGTGCTCAGCAGGCGTTTCGCTTCGTCAACCAGGTCTGCTTCGTACAGGGATTTACCGACGTTGTGGCCCTGGGCGGCAACGAAGGTGTTCGCGATACCACCGCCAACGATCAGCTGGTCAGCGATTTTAGACAGGGAATCCAGAACGGTCAGTTTGGTAGAAACTTTAGAGCCACCAACGATAGCAACCATTGGACGAGCAGGTTCTTTCAGTGCTTTACCCAGCGCTTCCAGTTCGTCAGCCAGCAGAGGACCGGCACACGCAACGTCAGCAAATTTACCGATACCGTGGGTAGACGCCTGCGCGCGGTGAGCCGTACCGAAGGCATCCATCACGAATACGTCGCACAGTGCAGCGTATTTTTTGGAGAGTGCTTCGTCGTCTTTCTTCTCGCCTTTGTTGAAGCGAACGTTTTCCAGAACAACCAGTTCACCGGCAGCGACTTCAACGCCGTCCAGGTAATCTTTCACCAGGCGAACAGGGTTAGACAGTTTGTCTTTCAGGTAATTAACAACCGGCAGCAGAGAGAACTCTTCGTTGTACTCGCCTTCGGTTGGACGACCCAGGTGGGAGGTTACCATCACTTTAGCGCCCTGCTTCAGAGCCAGTTCGATGGTTGGCAGAGATGCACGAATACGCGCGTCGCTGGTCACTTTGCCATCTTTAACCGGTACGTTCAGATCGGCACGGATGAAAACGCGTTTACCAGCCAGATCCAGATCGGTCATCTTAATTACAGACATGGTGAATCCTCTCGTTGATTCTTAAAGTTTTGCAGACGCACGATGCGTCTTACCTGAAACCTTGAGCGGCCATTGCTAACGTGGTGTCGAGCATTCGGTTAGCAAAGCCCCATTCGTTATCACACCAGACCAGCGTCTTGATAAGGTGTGCGCCACTCACTCGCGTTTGAGTGCCATCAACAATGGCGCTGTGCGGGTCGTGGTTAAAATCCACTGAGACCAACGGTAATTCCGTATAGTCAACTATACCATGAAATGCCCCCTGTGCCGCTTTTTGCAGCAACAGGTTGACTTCACAGGCTTTTACCGGTTTTTTTACCGTCACGCTAAGGTCGATTGCGGTGACGTTGATCGTCGGAACACGCACGGCAATCGCTTCAAAACGGTCATTGAACTGCGGAAAAATTCGGGTGATGCCTGCAGCCAGCTTTGTGTCCACCGGAATGATTGACTGGCTCGCTGCACGCGTGCGCCGTAAGTCCGGGTGGTAAGCGTCAATAACCTGCTGATCGTGCATGGCGGAGTGAATCGTGGTCACGGTGCCAGATTCAATGCCATACGCATCGTCTAACAGTTTGATGACCGGAATAATGCAGTTAGTCGTGCAGGAGGCGTTGGAGACAATGCGGTGTTCGGCCTTCAGCTCATGCTGGTTAACGCCAAACACGACGGTCGCGTCGAGGTCGTTACTGCCGGGATGAGAAAACAGGACTTTTTTCGCGCCTGCCGTAAGGTGCGCTTCACCGTGTTCGCGGTTGCCGTACACGCCGGTACAGTCAAGCACCACATCCACACCCAGTTCACGCCAGGGTAGCCCGGAAATGCTGTTCTCATGCAGCACACGAATAGCGTCATCACCCACAAAAAGCCGATCTCTTTCCTGGCGAACATCCCAGGCGAATCGTCCGTGGCTGGTATCGTATTTCAACAAATGCGCCATGCCCGTAGCATCCGCCAGTTCATTGATTGCCACCACGGTTATTTCCGCCCGACGTCCGGATTCATACAAAGCACGAACCACATTACGCCCGATGCGACCGAAGCCATTAATCGCTACGCGTACGGTCATAGATCTCCTGCAAAGCTATCCCTGAGTCTGAGGTGGCTGAAAGAGTAATCCAGCTACGCCTGAAGGGGAATCCTTGCTGTCACAAACTGCGATTGATTGGTCAATTGTCGAACATTTAATCGACTGAAACGCTTCAGCAAGAATAAGCGAATCGGGGAATAAAAGGAATGTCTGTCCAGATGAATAAGCGAGCTATATGACTTGCGTCACATTTTAGGTGGAATAATTCACGGCAAGGGAAAAGCAAAACGGTAACCCGAGAGTTACCGTTTTGAGTGTTTGCACCTTCTCCCTGTGGGAAAGGGTCGGGGTGAGGGCATCAGCCCGCACCGTACAAACAATTACAGCAGTTCTTTCGCCTTCGCGACAACGTTCTCTACGGTGAAACCGAATTCTTCGAACAGCAGCTCTGCCGGAGCAGATTCACCGAAGGTGGTCATGCCGACGATAGCGCCGTTCAGGCCCACATATTTGAACCAGTAGTCTGCGATACCCGCTTCTACAGCCACACGAGCAGAAACCGCTTTAGGCAGAACGGATTCACGGTAAGCGGCATCCTGCTTGTCGAACGCATCGGTAGACGGCATGGATACCACGCGCGCCTTCACGCCTTCGGCAGTCAGTTTGTCCCAGGCCGCGACAGCCAGCTCAACTTCAGAACCGGTTGCGATGAAGATCAGCTCAGGCTGACCCGCGCAATCTTTCAGCACGTAACCACCGCGAGCGATGTTCGCCAGCTGCTCTGGGGTACGATCCTGCTGCGCCAGGTTCTGACGGGAGAGGATCAGTGCGGTTGGGCCGTCATGACGCTCAACGCCGTATTTCCACGCAACGGCGGATTCAACCTGGTCACATGGACGCCATGTGCTCATGTTCGGGGTCACGCGCAGGGAAGCCACCTGCTCTACCGGCTGGTGAGTCGGACCGTCTTCGCCCAGACCGATGGAGTCGTGGGTGTAGACCATCACCTGACGCTGTTTCATCAGCGCAGCCATACGTACGGCGTTACGTGCATATTCCACGAACATCAGGAAGGTAGAGGTGTACGGCAGGAAACCGCCGTGCAGGGAGATACCGTTCGCGATAGCCGTCATACCGAATTCACGCACACCGTAATGGATGTAGTTACCGGCGGTATCTTCGTTGATCGGCTTAGAACCGGACCACAGGGTCAGGTTGGAAGGCGCCAGGTCAGCGGAGCCGCCCAGGAATTCTGGAAGCCAAGGACCGAACGCTTCGATCGCGTTCTGAGATGCCTTACGGCTGGCGATTTTAGATGGGTTCGCCTGCAGCTTAGCGATGAACTCGTTCGCTTTCGCGTCGAAGTCAGACGGCATGTCGCCTTTCATACGACGGTTGAATTCAGCCGCTTCCTGCGGGAAGGCTTTCGCGTAAGCAGCGAACTTCTCGTTCCATGCCGCTTCTTTCGCCTGGCCCGCTTCTTTTGCATCCCACTGCGCATAAATGTCAGATGGGATTTCGAATGCAGGGTGTTTCCAGCCCAGCGCTTCACGGGTCAGCGCAATTTCCGCGTCGCCCAGCGGTGCACCGTGGGAGTCGTGAGTGCCCGCTTTGTTTGGAGAACCGAAGCCGATGATGGTTTTGCACATCAGCAGGGACGGTTTGTCAGTTACTGCACGCGCTTCTTCTACCGCACGTTTAATCGAGTCAGCATCGTGGCCATCAACGCCACGCACAACGTGCCAGCCGTAGGCTTCGAAACGTTTAGCGGTGTCATCAGTGAACCAGCCTTCAACGTGACCGTCGATGGAGATACCGTTGTCGTCATAGAACGCAACCAGTTTGCCCAGCTTCAGGGTACCTGCCAGGGAGCACACTTCGTGAGAAATGCCTTCCATCATGCAGCCGTCGCCCATGAACGCGTAGGTGAAGTGGTCAACGATGTCGTGACCAGGACGGTTGAACTGTGCCGCCAGGGTCTTCTCTGCAATCGCCATACCCACTGCGTTAGCAATACCCTGACCCAGTGGGCCGGTGGTGGTTTCTACGCCAGCGGTGTAGCCCACTTCCGGGTGACCTGGCGTTTTGGAGTGCAGCTGACGGAAGTTTTTCAGCTCTTCGATAGGCAGATCGTAGCCAGTGAGATGCAGCAGGCTATAAATCAGCATAGAGCCGTGGCCGTTAGACAGTACGAAACGGTCGCGGTCAGCCCATGACGGGTTCTGCGGGTTGTGGTTCAGGAAATCGCGCCACAGGACTTCGGCGATATCAGCCATACCCATAGGGGCGCCTGGGTGACCGGATTTGGCTTTCTGTACTGCGTCCATGCTCAGCGCACGAATAGCATTAGCAAGCTCTTTACGTGAGGACATTTTAACTCCAGATCGGACTGTTAAAGGCCATGCCCTTGACGACAGCGCGTTTTGGGCTACGCCGGAAAAAAGTGCCAACAATGTAACCCAAGCGGCATGCCATGTACATGGAGCATTCTTTTGCAGCTTAAGAAATCTCTGGATCATGCTCGCATGTTGCGCAATCTGCTCGCCCGGCCTCGTAGTTCTTCCTTATACTTAGCCCGACACCGGCTTCGCTGACGGTGCATTTTTCGGATTTTATTCAGATTAACGAGTACGGAAGCAACATCATGAAAATGCGTGCAATAGTGCTGGCCCTGGGTACAACGCTCCTGCTGAGCGGCTGTCAGAACATGGATTCTAACGGCCTGATGACCTCAGGCGCAGAAGCCTTTCAGGCCTATTCCCTGAGCGACGCACAGGTAAAAGCGCTGAGCGACCAGGCCTGTAAAGATATGGACGGAAAAGCCACGCTTGCGCCGGCTAACAGTACCTACACGCAGCGTCTGAATAAGATCGCTTCCGCGCTGGGCGATAACATCAACGGCCAGCCGGTGAACTACAAGGTTTACATGGCGAAAGACGTGAACGCGTTCGCCATGGCGAACGGCTGTATCCGCGTCTACAGCGGGCTGATGGACATGATGACCGACAATGAAGTCGAAGCGGTCATCGGCCATGAAATGGGCCACGTTGCACTCGGCCACGTGAAGAAAGGGATGCAGGTTGCTTTAGGCACCAATGCCATCCGCGCAGCGGCGGCCTCTGCGGGCGGTATCGTTGGCAGCCTGTCACAGTCACAGCTTGGCGATGTCGGTGAAAAACTGGTTAACTCCCAGTTCTCACAGCGTCAGGAGTCCGAAGCGGATGACTACTCCTACGACCTGTTGCGCAAACGCGGTATTAATCCATCAGGTTTAGCCACCAGCTTCGAAAAGCTGGCCAAGCTGGAAGCGGGACGCCAAAGCTCCATGTTTGACGATCACCCAGCCTCAGAAGCGCGCGCGCAACATATTCGCGACCGTATGGCCGCAGACAGAATTAAATAATTTTGGAAGGAGGCAGATTTGCCTCCTTTTTATTTCGCATGAATTGTTAACTTAACCGCACGTATCGATAACGCCCCGCAAAGCCCCGCCAAATCTGCACTTATCATTGAAACGTCTGGTCACATAATTATTGCAAACGTTACTCTTTCCGGTAATTATCCCTTCGCAGTTATTCAAATTAATATATCCAGACAGAGACGTTCCCTCCGTGAAAAAAGAATTATCATTAGTTGCTTTAAGCTTATTTGCCGCATTACCCGCCGCTGCAAGCCAGCAGTCCGACAGCCAGGGTTTTATTGACGACAGCCATCTGAACCTGTTTTTCCGCAATGCGTACATCAGCCGCGATTACCATCAGGGCCAGCAGGATAAGGCCGAATGGGGCCAGGGGATTATAGCCACCTTTGAATCCGGTTATACCGAAGGGCTGGTGGGCTTTGGCGTGGACGGGATCGCGCAGTATGGCGTGCGCCTGGACGGCGGCCGCGGCAAGAGCGGCGCGGGCGGCATCGACTTCTTTAAGCAGGAAGATGACGGCCGGGCAAAATCCGATCTGGCAAAGTTTGGCGCAACCGCCAAAATGCGCATCTCGAATACCGTACTGAGCTACGGGAATCAGCGCCCTGAGCTGCCCATCGTAAATGCCGACAGCTCCCGCCTGCTGTTTGAAAGCTATACCGGCACCATGCTGACCTCAAAAGAGATCGACGGTCTGGAAATCAACGCCGGTTACTTTACCGACGAGCAGCGTAAAAGCGACGATCGCCACGATAGCGGGCTGAAGAGCCTCTCCTTCGGCGGTGCGAACTACCAGTTCAACGACCAGTTCAGCGGCGCGTTTTACGCCTCTCATAACGAAGAGGTGATGAACAAGCAGTACCTGGGCATGAACTTCAAACAGCCGTTCAGCACCGGACAGCAGCTGGTGCTCGACTTCAACGGCTATAACTCCCGTCTCGACCAGGGTTACGCTGACAGCCTCAACACCGGCCGCAGCAACACCATCTGGAGCCTGGCGGCAAGCTACATCTGGGATATTCACACGTTCAAAGTGGCGTACCAGCAGAGCAGCGGCAGCACCGGCTACAACTACGGCGGCTACCGCGATCGGGGCGGCGTGGGTGACGGCGGCAACACCATCTGGCTGGCGAACTCCTACTGGTCTGATTTCAACGGTGAAGACGAACGCTCATGGCAGGCCTCGTACGGTCTGGACTTCGCCGGTCTCGGCCTGCCGGGTCTGAGCTGGACCACCGCCTACGTGCGCGGCGACAACATCAAAACGTCTGAAACCAGCAACGGCAAAGAGCACGAGTGGTTTAACCAGATCCAGTACCAGGTGCAGGATGGCCCGGCGAAAGATCTGAAGCTGAAGCTGCGCTATTCCGTCCTGCGCGTCTCCAGTAATGCCAGCGATTACAACGTGGGCGGGGATGAGATCCGCGCTTACGTGGAATACCCGTTTAACGTGTTCTGATGAAAAAAACCGGGTGGCGGCTTCGCCTTACCCGGCCTACAGTTTTCTCCCTCTCCCTGTGGGAGAGGGGTAACGGCTAGTAAAGCGTCTTCTGCGGCGGCCCGGCAAACTTCAGGGCGCCAATCTGCCCCATTCGTACCTCCACCACCGATGGCCCCGGCATCGCCAGCGCCTCCGTCATCACGGCATCAAAATCTTCTGCCCGCTCAACGCTCCACGCCTGCAGGCCAATTGCCTGTGCCAGCAGGGTGAAGTCCGGGGTGTGCAGCTCGTTGTAATACTGCCGCCCGCCGAAATACTTATCCTGAATGCCGCGCATCACGCCGTAGCCGCCGTCGTTCATGATCAGCAGCGTCACGTTGGCTTTCTCCTGTGCCAGCGTCGCCAGCTCGCCCAAGTTCAGGCTCAGGCCGCCGTCGCCCACCAGCCCCACCACCTTGCGCTGCGGGTTAGCAATCGCGGTGCCGATCGCCATCGGCAGCCCCATGCCAATCGCCCCGGCCAGAGAGTGAATGTTCATCAGCGGGCCGTTGGCGCGGAACAGTCGGCTCCCCCACAGGCTGCCGGACACGGTGATATCACGCACCAGCAGGCCGTCCTTCGGCAGCGCTTTCGCAATAGCGTCATTGAGCTTCGCGTAGGCGCCGCACTGCTCGCGCAGTCCCTGTTCGGCTTGCTCAACCGCCTGCTGCACCTGCGTATCCCACTGCGCGTTGCCCCACTCGCGGCCCTGAATTTTGTCGGCAAGCGCGCCAAGCAACGCGGAACAGTCGGCGACCAGCGTGTTGTCCATCAGGTAGTTACGGCTGGCCGCCGCCGGGTCGATATCAATCTGCACGCGCGGATGCGGCAGCTCAAGCGACCAGGAACGGGTTTCGTTGCTGCGCAGTCGTGAACCGGCGACCAGCGTAAAATCGCACTGTGCGATCAGCGCTTCCACCGACGGCGAGTTGTGAAACGCCCGCAGGCTGGCGCGATGGCCGTCCGGCAGCACGCCGCGCGCGTGGGTGCTGGAAATCACGGTGATGCCCGCATCCGCCAGTTTTTTCACGGCGTCGGCGCTGCCCAGCGCCCCGCCGCCCAGCCACAGCAGCGGCTGTTTTGCCTGCTTCAGCTGCGCCCACAGCGTGTCGACAACGCTCGCATCAACGCTCACACCCGACGCCGGTCTCACCGGCGCGGTCACCAGCGACAGCGGGATTGTCGCCCCCTGAATATCAATCGGGATTTCCACGGAGACCGGCCCGCACGGCGGCGTCTGCGCCTCCTGAATCGCTTTATGCAGAATCGCTATCGCCTGGCCGGCATTGCTGATGCGGTACGCCCGCTTTGAGCTGGCCTTCAGGAAGGTCAGCTGGTCGCGGGTTTCATGAATAAACCCGGTGTCGGCATCCAGCCAGGCCTTTTCCACCTGCCCGGTTAAGTGCAGCAACGGCGTGCAGGCATTCATCGCTTCCACCAGCGCGCCTACCGCGTTCCCCGCCCCCGCGCCGGTACTGGTCAGCGCCACGCCGAGGCCGGAAAAACGCCCGTGGGCATCGGCCATGGTGACGGAACCTGCCTCGCCGCGTGCGGGCACGAAGCGGATGTTGCCGCGCTGCCCTACCGCATCGGCGATCGGCAGGTTGTGGATGGAGATGACGCCGTAGATGGCCTCAACCTGATACTGCTCCAGCGTTCTGGCGATGGCGTCGCCGACGGTTATCATTTCGCTCATTGCTCACCCTTTCTCAGTCGCACCAGTGGTTGACGCCGTTACCCGTCGCCAGATAAATGCTCTTTTGCTGCATCCAGGCTTTCAGCCCCTGAATGCCTTTTTCGCGGCCCAGACCGCTCTCTTTAAAGCCCCCGAACGGGGTCGAAATGGCAAAAACCTTGTAGGTGTTGATCCACACCGTGCCCGCTTCCAGCTGCTCGCTCAGGCGCAGCGCGCGTCCGGTATCCCGCGTCCAGATCCCTGCGGCCAGGCCATAAACTGAGTCGTTCGCCTCGCGAATAAGCGCCGCTTCATCGCGAAACGGCATCGCCACCAGCACCGGGCCGAAGATCTCCTCCTGACACGCGCGGGCGCTGTTGTTCAGCCCTTCGATAATCGTGGGCTGGAAGAAGCTGCCGTTTGCAAGATTAGGATCGGCCGGGATCTCCCCGCCGCACAGCACGCGGCCCCCCTCGCGCTTCGCCAGCTCGACGTACGCCTGCACGCTTTGACGATGCCCGTCGCCGATCAGCGGTCCCACGTGGACGCCGTCGGCAAACGGATGCCCGACGCGCAGGCCGCGGGTTAATTCCAGCAGCCGCGCCATCAGCGGGGCGTAAATGCTCTCGTGGATAAACAGCCGCGAACCCGCGATGCACGCCTGCCCCGCGGAGCTGAAAATGCCGTAGCAGATCCCGCGCGCGGCCTGCTCGAGGTCTGCATCTTCCAGCACGATGGTCGGGGATTTGCCGCCCAGCTCCAGCGAGGCCGGGATCAGCTTTTCCGCCGCCACGTGCGCCAGATGACGGCCCGTGGTGGTGCCGCCGGTAAAGGAGATTTTGCGCACTTTAGGGTGGCGCGCCAGCGCATCGCCAATCACCGAGCCTTTGCCCGGCAGGACGCTCAGCAGCCCGGCGGGCAGCCCGGCCTGTTCGAAAATCCGCGCCAGCTCCAGCGCCATCAGCGGCGTCGCTTCGGCGGGCTTGAGGATCACCGCGTTGCCGGCAGCAATGGCCGGCGCGACCTTCTGCATCTCGCTGGCAATCGGCGAGTTCCACGGCGTGATGGCGGCCACCACGCCGAGCGGCTCGTAGCGGCTCAGCGTCAGCAAATCGGGCTGGCGCGGCGTTGGAAGCTCACCCTCCAGCAGCTCGCAGGCGGCGGCAAAGTAGCGTGCCGTTCCCGCCGCGCTCATCACCAGCCCGCGCGATTCCGCCAGCGGTTTGCCGTTATCGCGACTCTGCATCTGCGCCAGTTCATCCACGCGGGACTCAATCAGATCGGCAACCTTATGCAGGATCTTCGCCCGGACGTGCGGCAGGCAGCCGCGCCACGCCGGATCGCGCCAGGCGCGCTCTCCGGCCTCAATCGCCTCCTGCAGATCGTCGAGACTTGCCGCGTTCAGCGCAGCGTTGATCGACCCGTCAGCCGGGAAGTGGCTCTGCATCGGGCTGCCGCTGCCGTGTCGCCACTGGCCGCCGATAAAAATCTTCAGTTCGTCCATCGTCACTCCTCAGCTCAGGGCCAGCTCGCGGCAGGCGCGCACCGCGCTCAATGCCGCCAGGGTGGAGGTTTTCGGGTTGCTGGCCAGCGGCAGCCCGCTCAGCTCCAGGTGGAACTCGCCAAACATCCCTTCAACGTGCAGCGTGTGGGTGTTGCGTGTCGTGGCCGGGTCGACCATCAGTTGCACGCGCGTGTCGTCCATCCCCACACCGCCGAGCGCCACGGTTGCCGCCACGTTGGCGTTGGCCGGAAACAGACGCGCCGCCTCGCGGGCGCTGCCCTCAAAGAAAACCTTCGCCTCTGATACCGAGCTGAGATCGATGAGCTGCTCGGCGTAGCTGCCGCGCCAGCTGGCCGGGCTTTTGCGCGACCGGTAGGTCACGCGCTCAAGTCCGCCCTCTTTCGCCGCCGCCAGCCCGTCAATGCCGGCAACTGCACCCGAGAGCAGTGTCAGCCTGCCGCCCGCCGTGAGCAGCCGCTGCTCCAGCGCGCTGTCCGCCAGCGCGCCGGTGGAGATCACCGCCAGATGCCAGCCGCGTCTTAAAATCGCTTCGCCATACTGCGCCACCGCCTGCTGGCTGGCGCACTCCAGCACCAGGTCCGGCGTATGCGCGCACTCCATCGGAGAGGCCAGCGCGACCACATCCTCGCCAAGCTGAGCGCGGATCGCCGCGTGATGAGACTCGCGCGCCACGATCCAGCCGATAGCGACGCCCTTAGGCAGGCGTTCAATCACCGCCTGCGCCATGGCACCGAATCCAATTAACATTACCTTTTTCATGATGCGTCCTTACAGGTGGCGGCAGAAGCCGCCGGAAACGTCCAGCGCGGCGCCGGTGGTAAACGAGGCCAACGGCGAGGCGAGAAACAGCAGCGCCTGCGCGGGCTCCTGCGGCTTGCCGAGGCGCGCCATCGGAATGCCGCGCTTGCGCGCGATATCCGCCGTCCACTCCGGCCAGCTCTGGCTTTTGTCCGCCCGGTTCTCAAAGCGGCGCTGCCACTGCCCGGACTCCACCATGCCGAGCAGAATGGAATTGACGCGGATGCCTTTGCCCACCAGCTCTTTTGAGAGCGTAAGCGTCATATTCAGCAGCGCGGCGCGGGCGGCGGAGGTGGCGATCATGTGCTCCTCCGGCTGCAGCGCCAGCAGGGAGTTCACGCAGGTGATAGAGGCGATGTCGGACTGCTCCAGCAGAGGCTGAAACGCCTGCACCGGGTTGATCACCCCGAACAGCTTCAGCTCGGCCTCGTGCAGCCACGCCTCACGCGGGGTGTCGTGGAAGTGCGCCACGTAGCCCTGCCCGGCGTTGTTAATCAGCATATCCGCCCCGCCAAAGCGAGCCTGCACCGCGTCCGCGAAGGCCTGAATCTCGTCGGCGTTCAGCACGTCGCAGCGATAAGAGAAAATCTCCCCGTTGGGGTATTCGTTGTGCAGCGCCGCGTGGGCGCTGGCGAGCCGGTCCGGATCGCGGCCGCAGAAGGCGACCCTTGCCCCCTCGCCCAGCAGCAGGCGCAGCGTTTCAAAGCCAATGCCGGACGAACCGCCGGTAACGACCGCCACGCGGCCGTCAATGTGTGCATTCATCGCGCACCTCTTCGTTAATGCGTAAAAGCTGTTGGTTAAAAAACGCGTCGTTTTCGAGATAGCTGGCGTGTCCGGCCTGCGGGATCGCGATAAACGGCATGCCGTAGCGCAGCGCCAGCCCCTGTACCAGCTCCGGCTGGGTGATGGCATCCTGCTCGCCGCACCAGACTTCAAAATTGCCCGGGTAGCGCTTAAGCCAGCCGTGAATGTCGTCGTGCACCAGCATCCACGCGGCCGCGAGGTAGCCTTCCGGGCGCAGCGTGCGCATGCCCGCCGCCACGGTGGCAACATCTTCCTCTCGCGCGCCGGGGCGCAGCAGCTTCGCGGCGCGGGTCTGGGCGAGGATCTCACCGCCCAATGCCATCTGCTGTTCGCGGCTGCGCCAGACCTGCTCGCGCTGCGCCGGTGCTGCATTGCCGTAGCCCTGCGCGGCGTCCGCCAGCACCAGATGGATGACGCGATCCGGGAACTTCGCCGCAAAGGCGCTGGCGACCAGTGCGCCGAGCGAATGGCCGACCAGCACCGCCTGCCAGACGCCCGCGCGGTCAAGCATCGCCGCCAGCGCGTCGGCGTAATCCCCCGCATTTGCGCGCTCCGCCGCAAGCATCGGACTTTCGCCATAGCCGGGCATGTCCCACGCCAGCACGCGAAAGCCGTTCAGCGCCATCTGCTTGTGCCAGGAGGCCGCGCCGGAACTGATGCCGTGCAGCAGCATCAGCGGGATGCCGCTTCCCTGTTCACGAAAACCCGTCATCATGCCCCCTTAGTTCCGCTTCACTTTGGAAAGCGGATGATCGGCCGGATAGGTCGGGATTTCCGGCTTGTTGGTCCCCAGCATGACGCACATCAGCGCCTCTTCTTCGCCGTGGTTAAACAGCCCGCGATAGATGCCCGGCGGAACGGAGATCAGGTCACGCTCGCGCAGCACGGTTTCGGTGTAGTGGTCGCCGTCCTGGATCATCAGCGTGATCTGCCCTTTAAGCATGAAGAACACCTCTTCAACGTCGTCGTGCAGGTGCAGCGGCCCTTCGCACTTCGACGGCAGCACCATGGTGGAGAAGGTAAAATGGTCCGCCTGCACGGTGTTGGTGTCGTTCGCGACGCCCGTTGCGCCGGTGCCGATATAGCGCATCTGCGCCCGGCGGTACTTCGGGTCAAAATCGGCCTGGAACTTCAGCGCGTTCCAGTCGTACTTGCGGCCTTCGAAGCGCGCAATGCGCGACTCGACCCACTCTTCCATCGTCAGGTGGTCAGGTTTGATGCCAGTTGTGTTGGTTACGGTTGAATCAGTCATGACACTCTCCTCAGTAACGTCTCAGCAGCGGCAGTAACAGGACGCAGCCCACCGCCGCCATCACCGCCAGAAAAATCAGCCCGGAATCCATGCTGTGGGTGAAGGCGATTAACGCCCCCATCACCGCTGGCGACAGCGCGCCCGCAAAGTTTCCCAGCCCGTTGAAAATGCCGCCGGCCGTGGCGCTCACCCGCGGATGGGTGGCCTTTGCCAGCAGGGCGAAAATGTTGGGTGCGCCGGTGCCCCACATAAAGGTGCTGAAGCTCATCGCCGCGATGATGGCCAGCGGGGTATCGAGGTGCATCACCGCCGCCAGGCCTACCGCCGCCCCCGCCATCGAGATAAAGCAGGCCGCCGCGCGCTTATCGACCCGGTCCGACAGCCACGCGCCAATGACCTCGCCCGCCAGCATGGCGATGAACGGCATCGACGACAGCCAGCCCGCGTGCTCCAGGTGAATGCCTTTGCCCTTAATCAGGTAGCCCGGCAGCCAGCCGTTGATGCCCCACAGGTAGGTCAGGAAGGCGATGTTAAAGATGCAGATGATCCAGAAGTGCGGGCTGACCAATAGCTCGCGGCGCGCGGCGCGGCGCTCGTCCTGAGACGCCTGCGAGGTGCCGGGCTTCGTATCCAGACGGATCCCGCGCAGGCCGATGCGCACAAAGATCAGCACCGGCACGGTGAGCATCGCCATCACGAAGAAGGTGCTTTGCCAGCCGAAGGTGTTCAGCAGCCAGAGGGAAAGCGGGAAGCCAATCGCCGCGCCCACCGGCGTGCCCAGCAGCCAGAGCATGGTGGCGCGCGCCTGCAGATGCTGCGGGAAGTTGTGGCGCACGATGGCGAAGGCCAGCGGGAACAGCGGCCCTTCCGCCACGCCCAGCAAAATGCGCAGGACGATCATCAGCGTGTAGTTATGGGTGAAGCCCATCGCCACCATCAGCACGCACCACACCGCCATCATTCCGGTGAGCAGGCGCAGCGGCGCAATTTTGTCCCCCAGCCCGCTTAAAAACACCGACGAAAAGCCGTAGCTCAGCAGGAAGGCGCTCATCAGGATGCCGAGGCGCGTGGTGTCGAAATCGATGCCCATCGCCTGCTGGAAATGGCCGTCGGAAAACAGCGCCGCGATGCTGATTTTGTCGAAGAACGCCAGCAGCACGCAGGCCAGCAGCGACAGCGGGATGGCCCAGCGCACCGCTTTTTCAGGCGTACGGGTTCCCTCACCGCTCGCCTCAGCGGGCGCGGTGTTGGTCTCTAATGTGGTCATGTCTCCCCCTACGGGTGCGGGTTAGCTATCGCAGTGACATCAGTGAAAAGGTCGGGTCGCCGAGCGGCACGTCGGACAGATCCCGCCCCGCTGCCATCCAGCGCTTCGCCAGCTTGACGGTGCGCGCGTCGTTGAACGCCACCAGCTGCGTCAGCCGCCCGTTGTCGTCCAGCGAGAAGTACAGCGCCTCTTCACGCACGACCGTTCTGCTGCCCGGCTGCGGAATGCCGAGGATCTGGATGTTGTGCTGATATTGATCCGACCACAGCCACGGCGCGTCGTCGTAGCCCGGCGCATCGGGGTTGAGCATCGCCTTCGCCGTCGCCACCGCCTGGTTCTGGGCGAAGGCCCAGGACTGAATGCACAGGCCGTAGTGATGATGCTGCGCCACATCGCCTGCGGCAAAGATGAACGGATCCGACGTTCGCCCCTGGGCATCCACGACGATCCCGCGCCCGGTTTTCAGCCCGGCGTCGCGGGCCAGCTCCAGGTTGAGATCGACACCGATCCCCACCACCACCGCATCAAAGGTTTCACGCTGGCCGTCGCAGTGGATAACCGGCAGGCCGTTATCGTCCTCCAGCTCCAGCGCGCCGCAGCCGGTACGGATCTCCACGCCCTGCTCGCGATGGATAGCCTCTAAGCGCTGCGACACCTCGCCGCTCGCCGAGCGCATGCACAGGGCGGGCTGCTGCTCGAACAGCGTGACCGCTACGCCGCTTTTCCGCGCGGAAGCGGCAATCTCAAGGCCAATCCAGCCGCCGCCGACAATCGCCAGGGTTTGGCTTTCCGCCAGCCGACCTTTCAGACGCTGCGCGTCCTGCCAGTGGCGCAGGGTATAGACCTGCGGATGCGCCGCCCACGCCTCACCCGGCACGCGCGCCCGCCCTCCGGTGGCAATTAAAAGAATGTTGTAACTAAGGCGCTCGCCGTTGCTCAAACCCACCGTTTTCGCCTCGCGGTCAATCTGCTCCGCGCGCAGCGGGCGGTACCAGCTCAGGTTCAGCGCCTGCTGCGCCTCGTCGGTAAACAGCCTTGGGAGCGCCGCGTCCGGCTCCAGCAGAGCCGTTTTCGACAGTGGCGGACGCTCGTAAAAATCCCACTTTTCTTCCGCCACCACGCAAATCTCGCCGTCAAAGCCTTCGTCGCGCAGGGTTTTCGCCGCCCAGCCGCCCGCCTGGCCGCCGCCGATAATGACAATGCGCGACGTCATACCGCCTCCGGCTTTTTCTGCTGGCGGCGCGTGTCGTGGTCGATCCCACCTTCCACCGCCCATTCGGTAAAGGAGACCAGCGAGTGCTCCAGCTCGCGCGGCTGCCAGTTTTCGGTCAGATAATCGTCGTTGGTGTAATACTCAAACGCGCCGCCGGTCGGGCTATTGACGTACCAGAAGTACGCCGACGACACCGGATGGCGGCCCGGCCCGATAAAGGTGCTCCAGTCATTTTTATTCATCGCGATACCGCCGCCGATCACCTCGTGGATGTCGCGCACGGTGAAGGCCACGTGGTTCAGCCCGCGCCTGCGGTTCGGCAGCTGCAGCAGGAACAGGTTGTGATGGCCGCCGCGCGCGCCGCAGCGCAGGAACACGGCGCGGTTGATGTAGCGGTCAGAGACCTGGAAGCCGAGCACCTCGCGGTAGAATTTCTCCACTGCGGCCAGCTCCTCCACGAAGAACACCACGTGCCCTACGTTGATGGGCTGGGCGCGATCGTAAACCGGGCTGGGCGTGTCGATCCGGCGGGCGTCGCCCCACTGGTTGATCGGCTCAACGTTCAGCTCCACGTCGGTCTGCTGGCTAACCTGCACGCGCAGCGTCATGCCGTTCGGGTCGAGGCACTCCAGCGCGTCGCCCACCTCGCGAAAGCCGGGCTGCTGCGCAAGCTTTGGGCGCAGCGCGTTAAGATCTGACTGACTCGCAACCGCCCAGGTCATGCGGCGGAGGGTGTTGCCCGCCTCAAACGCCGGCGGCAGCTCGGGGCTGTCGATCGGGTTAAGCTCCACGCGCGCGCCGCTCAGGGTGGTAAAACGCTGGCCGCTGGCATCGCCCGTCAGGCCAAAATCACGCATAAATTTGGCGCAGTGCGTCAGGTCTTCCACGCCAAATTCCAGCTTTTCAATTCCGGTTACACTCATCGTTCGTTGCCTCATCTGGCCCAAATTGGGCGTAAAACATGCCCGACGCGGTCAAGCGCCTGACGTTAACTCACTGATTTAACTGGCCTGTGACAGGTATCCTAAGAAGCCAGAAATTTTATCCGCCGCGAGGCGAACCTCGTTTTGCAGGCGCTCGCGGTCTGCCTGCGGGATCTCTTCCGACGGCACCAGAATGCTGACCACCGCCGCCACGCGTCCGCTTCGGTCATACACCGGGTAAACAATGGAGGAGATGCCGTGGCGGAAGAAGGACTCGCCAATCACGTACCCGCGGGCTTTGTCCTGCTGCACCATCTGCCACAGGGCTTCGCGGTCGTGAAGCTGCCCCGGCGTGTTACCCGGCAGGCGCTCGTGCGGGAACAGCTGTTCAAACCCGGAGCGGGAAATATCGGTCAGCAGCATGCGGCCGAGTGAGGTGCAGTGCACCGGCAGGCGGGTGCCGATGCTGACCTGATTGATGCGCGACCCGGCGGCGCTGACGCGGGCGATGTAGATAATGTCGCGCCCGTCGCGGATCGCCAGGTGGCTGCTGCACTGGCTTACGTCGCGCAGTTGCTCAATCACCGGCTGGCCGACCTGCGCCACGTCCAGCGAGGCGATGTACTCAAAGCCGAGGCGCAGCACGTTCATGCCCAGCGAGAAGGTATTGGTGCGCGCGTTGCGCTCCAGAAAGCCCATGAACTCCAGGGTCTGCACCACGCGGTAGGCGGTGGCCTTCGGCATATCCACCAGCCGGTGCAGCTCGGCAAAGGTCAGTTCGCGATGCTGCTCACCGAAGGCCAACAGCAGCTGCAGGCCGCGCTCCAGCCCCGGCACCAGATACTTCACTTCCCGATCGTTTGCCATCTTCGCCCTACCTTAGTTAAAGACAAAACCGCCGTTGACCGGGATCAGCTGCCCGGTGATGAACCGCGACAGATCGCTGAGCAGCCAGACCACGCTGCCGGTGACATCTTCCGGCTGCTGCGCGCCCGTAAATGCACGACCGTTTTCGTAAAGCTGATGCCGCTCGGCCGGAACATATTCGGTTGCCTCGACGCGGGTTAATCCCGGGGCGATGGCGTTGATTCGAATGCGTTTTTCACCCAGCTCGCGGGCCATTGATCGGGTCATGGCAATCACCGCGCCCTTGCTGGCGACGTAGGCCATCAGGCGCGGCGCGCCCCACAGCGCGGTGTCGGACGCCACGTTTACAATCCCGGCTCCTTCGCGCAGCAGCGGAACCGCAGCGCGCGTCACCAGCCAGGTGCCTTTGACGTTCACGCTCATCACGCGGTCCCACAGGTCAGGATCGTAATCGAGCATGTTTTTGCCGCCCACGCCCGTCGCCATCGCCGCGTTGTTCACCAGGCCGTCGATCTGCCCCTGCTCGCCAATGGCGCTAAACGCCTGCTCAATGGAATGCGGATCGGCCAGATCGATAACGTGCGATTCGATCGCATAGCCATGTTCGCTTAGCCGATGTGCGCTTTCAGCCAGCTCGCCTTCGAGGATGTCACACATCACCACCGCCGCACCCTGCTCCGCGCAGGCTTTGGCAAAGTGATAGCCCAGCCCGCGTGCGGCGCCGGTCACCACGATGCGCTTGCCGCTCAGCAGCCCGTTCATCAGGCGGCTCCCTGCTGTTCTTCGCGCAACGCCAGCTGCTCTTTCGCCGCCTTTTGCATCATGCGGCGCAGGCGGGAGAGGCCGACGTCGTGCTGGTACAGGTATTCATGGTCGCGGGCGTTCGGCGCCAGGCTTTCCAGCACCACGCGGTCCTGCTCCAGCACTTCCCAGTGCAGCTTTTCCAGACGGTTGCGGTACATGAAGCGCCACATATCGCGCTGCCAGCCCTGCACGCGGCGGATGCGCCAGAAGAAGACGCGACAGTTGTCGTTATCTTCCGGCACCACCATGCCGACGATAAAGAAGTGGCCGCCCGGCCCGAAGCGCTTCTTGTAAGGAATGGAGAGGCGCATCCAGCAGGTGCCGCTGTTGCCTAACTCAACCCAGTCGAAGTTGACGCCGCTCTGCCCTTTTTTCTCGAAAATAAAGCCGGTTTTGGTCGGCTGGAGCACCATGTCGGCCTTGCGATCCCCTTCCGCCATTGAGTGCGAGGACGAATGCAGATAGGTGCCGTGCATCGGGTCCATCACGTTTTCCAGCGCGTACTGGTAATTGCATTTCCACGCGGCGGTGCAGAGGAAGTTGCTGAAGTTCTCCGTGTCGGCGAGCTCATCCGGGAAAGTCAGCGCGTCCGGCTGCTGGTCAGCGGTAACGCCGAACCACAGGAAGATCGCGCCGTGCGCTTCCTGCACGCTATAGCTGCGCACGCACTGCTGGCCGACCAGCGGACATTTATCCACGGCAGGCACATCTTTCACCTCGCCGTTGCCCGCCACTTCCACGCCGTGATACCAGCAGGCGATGCGGTCGCCAAGGTTCCAGCCCATCGACAGGCGCGCGCCGCGGTGCGGACAGCGGTCTTCCAGCGCCTGCACCTGGCCGTCTTTATTGCGCCAGACCACAATCTGCTCGCCCAGGCGGGTAATGCCCACAGGAGCAGACTGCACTTCCCAGCTCGCCAGCACCGGATACCAGAGGCCGCGCAGGCCTTTATCGAGATAGTTTTGTACGGTCGTCGTCATCGCGTTGTCCTCAGTAGCCGTTAACCTGCAAGAATGCCTGGAAGCTGGACTCGCGCCACGGCTCGCCCTGCTGGTCGTGCATGCGGACCGCGTTCAGCCCGTTCACCAGTTCCGGTAGCGTTTCAACGCCCTGCTCGAAGAGATCTTCCAGCGTGGCGATAAGGTTCAGTTCCCAGCTTTCCGGCACGCGGCTGCGGGTTTGCCAGATCAGGTTCTGGTACTCACCCGGCTTATGGATGGCACCGTTACCGCCCTCGGCAGGTGGGGTAAACTGACGGCTTTCCGGCAGCGCCGGGTTGTAGTTCAGGGTATCGCTCATGCCACGGTCTCCTCGACGAAGGTAATCTGGATTTGGTTTTCAAACACCCGAACCGGGTAGCGGTTGAGGTTGCGCCCTCCGGGGCCGTGCAGGCACTGGCCGGTTTTGACGTCGAACACCGCCTCATGCAGGGGGCATTCCACTTTGCCGTCTTCCACAAAGCCCTGGCTCAGCAGGGCATAAGCGTGCGGGCATACGTCTTCCAGCGCGTAATATTCACCGTCAATCAAATAAACGCCGATCTCTTTGCCGTTTACGCTGCCGCTAAAAGGGAAATCTTCCTGTACTTGTTCTGCGTCACATACGCCTATCCAGCTCATCACGATCCTCCAGGCTTTTGTTTCATATATGAAACTCTGTTTCTTATTTAATACGGTCAATATAAAAGCGATGAATGTTTCGTCAAGCGTCAATGTGACGAATTTGTTAATTGAAAGGCAATTAATTAACTAAGTGTGCAAAGGATCACGAAAAAAATGCAGCGATATGAAATTTTCATTATTGCAGCGTGAATGAATACGTTTTATCGATGGTTTTAAATTTAAAGAAAGAGATATTGACTTCTTTTGTTTTTCTTCCTTAAAAATAAAAGAGTTGCAGAGCATCGCGTTTCATCTGTGAAACTCATTTTTATTTTATTGTTAACAAACAATGAGTTTCACAGGTGAACCATTTTAGCTCCGTGACAATCACTCTTAAAAAAAATATAAATAACCGCACGCACAAGGCAGGACTTATGACGGCAAGATGGCAAGGCACAATTGCACTGTTATTACTCATTATTATTTCCTACGTTGACCGGGTAAATATTTCGGTAATGATTTTAAACCCGGAATTTGCCGAACATTTTCAGCTAAATGAAAACAGAATGTTACAGGGAATGCTCATGACCTGCTTTCTGCTGGGTTATGGGTTTTCGGCTTTATTATTAACGCCAGTTATTGAAAGCAAGCTCCATTATCGTCAGGGATTATTAAGCAGCATTGCGATTTGGGCCGCGGTCTGCGCGGTTTCTCCGCTGCTGGGATCGCTGATGGGCATGCTCATCGCTCGCGTGATTTTGGGTATTGCTGAAGGACCGCTCTTTTCACTGAAGACGCGCTTTATCAGCGACAATTTTCACGCGGAAGAGATCGGCAAGCCCAACGCCGTGACCGCGCTGGGCGTCTCCCTCGGGCTGGCCGTGGGCTTCCCGATGGTCACCTGGCTGATGGCCCAGCTGGGTTGGGCCGGCTCGTTCTATGCGCTGGCGGCAGTCAATCTGCTGCTGGGCGGCGGGTTAATCTGGCATTTCCTTCCTGCACCTCGCAGCCGCTCAACGGCGAAAAAGCCGGGGTTTGTCCGCACCTTCACGCTCGCCTGGCAAACGCCGCTGCTGGGCTGGATCCTGCTGGTTGAAATCGCCACGCTGAGCTATCTGTGGGGCAGCAGCGCGTGGCTGCCCGCATGGCTGCGTGACGAGCACCACTTCTCGCTGCACGCGACGGGCATGCTTGCGGCGGTCCCCTTCCTGCTGAGCCTGGGGTCAAAGTTTCTGGGCGGCGTGCTGCTCGACAAAATGCGGCCGGAACAGGCGCCGGTGCTGTTTGTGGTGGGTGGCGCGCTGACGGCGCTGTCCGTGGTCGCGCTGATGCTCAGCCATCAGCCCGCATGGCTGGCGCTGTTTATGTTGTCTGCCAACGCGTTCTGGGGACTGCAGGGCGCCGCGATACCCGCCGTGATCCAACACCACGCCGCGCGGGAAGCGGTAGGTAGCGCATACGGCATAATTAATGGAATTGGGAATATCTGCGCGGCGTTTATTCCGCTTCTCATGGGGATAGTGATGAAATCGGCGGGGTCGGTCAGTTCAGGGTTTTCGGTTCTGGTCGTGTCGCAGGCTATCACCCTGCTGGCGGGCGGAATGTTGCTGCTGCGCATGCGTCGCGCAGCAGCACTCAGCGCGTAAGGTTATTCGCCTTTTTTCGCCGCCTGGATGTAGAGCATTTCCAGTGCCAGGGTCGCCGCGGCCAGCGCGGTGATCTCGGACTGGTCATAGGCTGGAGCCACTTCCACCACGTCCATCCCGACGATGTTCAGATCCTTCAGGCCGCGCACCAGCTTAATCGCGCGGTCTGAGGTCAGGCCGCCGATAACAGGCGTACCGGTGCCCGGCGCAAACGCCGGATCCAGGCAGTCGATGTCGAAGGTCAGGTACACGGGCATATCGCCGACGATCTGCTTAACCTGCGCCAGAATATCGTCCACGCCGCGATCGTTGACCTGGCCCGCATCCAGCACGGTGAAGCCGTTGTCTTTGTCGAACTCGGTGCGGATGCCGATCTGCACGGAGTGGTTCGGGTCGATCAGGCCTTCGTTCGGCGCGGTGAAGAACATGGTGCCATGGTCGAACTCGCAGCCGTTCGCGTAGGTGTCGGTATGCGCATCGAAGTGCACCAGCGCCATTTTACCGAAGTGCTTGGCGTGGGCGCGCAGCAGCGGCAGGGTCACGAAGTGGTCACCGCCGAAGGAGAGCATGCGCTTACCGGCAGCCAGCAGCTTCTCGGCGTGGGCCTGCAGCTTTTCGCTCATCTCACGCGCGTCACCGAAGGCGTACACCAGGTCACCGCAGTCCACCACGTTCAGGCGCTCGCGCATATCGAAGTTCCACGGGAAGCGGTTGTGCTCCCAGGCCAGGTTGGTAGAAACCTGACGGATCGCAGCCGGGCCGTGACGACCGCCCGCGCGGCCGGACGTTGCCATATCGAACGGCACGCCGGTGATGACCCAGTCAGCGTCACTGTCGTACGGCTGGAAGTTCATTGGAAGGCGTAAAAAACCAAACGCGTTAGATACCAGAGAGTTATCGTACTGATGACCTAAAGTGCTCATGTCCTGACCTCTTTTAAAGTCGATACATTAAAAACAGATGAAAAAAAATCCCCTCCGCGTCGTTAAACCCGACGAGGAAGGGATTGATTCGTAAATCGCTAATTGGGGCGAATTATCGCCGGTAATGCATGCGGGTTCAAGTGAGTATAGGGTATTGTGCGGTCTTTGCCCCTCACCCTAACCCTCTCCCCAAAGGGGAGAGGGAATTTAAACACCCTCTCCCCTTTGGGGAGAGGGCTGGGGTGAGGGGAAAGGCGGATGCCTTACTCGTCTTCCAGGTAGGTGTACCCGTACAGACCCGCTTCAAACTCTTCCAGGAACTGCTGCTGCAGCGCGTCGTCCAGACCGGTGTTTTTCACCTGGTCGCGGAACTGGGTCAGCAGCGTTTTCGGATCCAGCTGCACGTATTCCAGCATGTCCGCCACGGTGTCACCTTCGTCGGACAGCTCAACCTCCACGCTGCCGTCAGGGAAGACAAACACGTCAACCGCTTCGGTATCGCCGAACAGGTTGTGCATGTTGCCGAGGATCTCCTGATACGCCCCGACCATAAAGAAGCCCAGCATTGGCGGGTTCTCCGGGTCGTACTCCGGCATTGGCATCGTTGTTGCGATACCGTCGCCATCAACGTAGTGGTCGATTGCGCCGTCGGAGTCACAGGTGATATCCAGCAGCACCGCACGACGCTCCGGGGCGTGATTCAGCCCTTCCAGCGGCAGAACCGGGAACAGCTGATCGATACCCCAGGCATCCGGCATCGACTGGAACAGCGAGAAGTTGACGTAAATCTTGTCCGCCATGCGCTCCTGCAGCTCGTCGATAATCGGACGGTGCGCGCGGTTGCTCGGGTCGAGCTGCTTCTGCACTTCATGGCACATGTTCAGATAGAGCTGCTCGGCCCACGCGCGCTCCTGCAGGCTAAAGGTGCCTGAAGAGTAGCCAACGTGGATGTCGTGCAGATCCATCTGGCTGTCGTGCAGCCATTCGCGCAGGGAACGACGCGTGCCAGGCTCGTGCATCTCCTGCCAGGTTTCCCACATGCTTTGCAGGGAACGCGGGGCATCGTCTGCCGGAGGCGTCGCTTCGGTGGTTTCGCTGCGCTCAACGCCGATAATGTTAGAGACCAGCACCGTATGGTGCGCGGTCACCGCGCGACCGGATTCGGTAATCACCGTCGGGTGCGGCAGGCCGTTCTCTTCACAAGCGTCGCCGATCGCCCAGATAATGTTGTTCGCGTATTCGTTCAGGCCGTAGTTCACCGAGCAGTCAGACTGCGAGCGGGTCCCTTCATAGTCCACGCCCAGGCCGCCGCCCACGTCGAAGCACTGAATGTTCACGCCAAGCTTGTGCAGCTCAACGTAAAAACGCGCCGATTCACGCACGCCGGTGGCGATATCGCGAATGTTGGCCATCTGCGAACCGAGGTGGAAGTGCAGCAGCTGAATGCTGTCAAGACGACCGCGCTCGCGGAGGATCTCCACCAGCTGCAGCACCTGGTTCGCCGCCAGGCCGAACTTGGATTTTTCGCCGCCGGAGGACTGCCATTTACCGGAACCCTGCGACGCCAGACGCGCACGCACGCCAAGGCGCGGCACCACGTTCAGACGTTCGGCCTCTTCCAGCACGATCGCGATTTCAGTCATCTTCTCGATA
Organism: Enterobacter sp. AC1; assembly: GCF_050434705.1. NCBI lineage: Bacteria > Pseudomonadati > Pseudomonadota > Gammaproteobacteria > Enterobacterales > Enterobacteriaceae > Enterobacter > Enterobacter sp. AC1. The sequence continues at coordinate 200,383 of NZ_JBNDIZ010000007.1, forward strand.
ACCAGATAGACCTTGTGGCCCATCTTCTCGCCGATCAGCGCCAGGCGAATGTATTCACGGTCTTTATAGCCGTTGCAGACGATCACCGAACGGGTCATGCCGGCGTGCGCCAGCACGGCCATCAGTTCCGCTTTGGAGCCCGCTTCCAGGCCCAGCGGTTCGCCGGAGTGGATCAGGGATTCGATCACGCGGCGGTGCTGGTTCACCTTGATCGGGTAAACCAGGAAGTAGTCGCCCTTGTAGCCGTAGGATTCACGCGCGCGCTTAAACGCGGCGTTAATAGAACGCAGGCGATGTTGCAGGATCTGCGGGAAGCAGAACAGTGCAGGTAAACGCTGGCCCTGCGCTTCGCGGGCTTTGACCAGCTTGGCAAGATCCACGCGCGCTTCAGGGACGTCAGGGTCCGGGCAGACGCTGATGTGGCCCAGTTCGTTGACGTCGTAGTAGTTATTGCCCCACCAGGCAATATTGTAAGTGCGCAGCATCTTGCTGGCTTCCTGGGAGCTCATCGCAACCTCCTGCATAGAACGTAGTACACCCCGTTCGCCCGCTGACGAAGGCGAAAAAGAAGACATGTCGTCAGACATAGCGAACCTCAACTCTTTGTAATAAGTGTAAAACAGTTGACTACTATCGCAGCGTTATACGGCGATAACAACCCATAAACGGCTCCGTTTCCCAGCAGAGTATGCTGAAATCCAGACCGTGCGACCGGTTTCTTATTCATATCATTGTAAAACACGTATCCGAACTCTGTATGACAAGGTTCGGCGAAACCACGAGAAAACTCTTGTATTAACAAGAGCGCCCTTGTTCAGTTTTCACAGAGCGTAACCGGCCCTTGAATCCTGAGAAGCGCCGAGATGGGTATAACATCGGCAGGTTTGCAGACTAGAAATGCGGGTTGCGGGAATCAAATGCGCGCCAGAACGGCTGCGCTGAATGTGCGGAAAACAATGGTTCATTATCTCGTATCACCTCCACGGCCGCCTCTGCTGAAACGGACCTCAAGCCAAAGCTAAAAGTTCACTGCTTAACCCGGCTGGAAGTGGCGACACGATGAGTTCATCGAGCGCTTATTTTATATGAGCCGCGCGCCGCGTTTTATACCGAGAAGGGGGCTAAAAAGCAAAACAAAAATGCGCGTGTTGCCGGCAGCGTCAGGAAAAATTTCCAGCCGCCATTTCAACGCAGTGAGAGATGACTCAAAAAAAACTGGAAATCGGGCGAAGAAGTGACCTAAAATAGCCATCCAGATGTTAATCCATCTATACTGATTAACACTCATACTGCCAGTGTCAAAAACCTGCAGGCCTTGGTAGAATTATCTCCTTTGGCTATTCCACACAGCAGCTTGAGCTAACCAAATTCCTCTTAGGTGAAATAAAACATGGCAAAACACCTGTTTACGTCCGAGTCCGTATCAGAAGGACATCCTGATAAAATTGCTGACCAAATCTCCGATGCGGTGCTGGATGCGATCCTGACTCAGGATCCAAAAGCGCGCGTAGCGTGTGAAACCTATGTCAAAACCGGCATGGTTCTGGTTGGCGGTGAGATCACTACCAGCGCATGGGTTGATATCGAAGAGATCACCCGTAACACGGTGCGTGAGATCGGCTATGTGCATTCTGATATGGGCTTTGATGCCAACTCCTGCGCGGTACTGAGCGCGATTGGCAAACAGTCTCCGGACATCAACCAGGGCGTTGACCGTGCCGATCCGCTGGAACAGGGCGCGGGCGACCAGGGCCTGATGTTTGGCTATGCAACCAACGAAACCGACGTGCTGATGCCAGCACCGGTGACCTACGCGCACCGTCTGGTGCAGCGTCAGGCTGAAGTGCGTAAAAACGGCACCCTGCCGTGGCTGCGCCCGGATGCAAAAAGCCAGGTGACCTTCCAGTATGACGACGGCAAAATCGTCGGAATTGACGCGGTGGTTCTGTCTACCCAGCATTCTGAAGATATCGATCAGAAATCCCTGCAGGAAGCAGTGATGGAAGAGATCATCAAGCCGGTGCTGCCTACCGAGTGGCTGAGCAGCGCAACCAAATACTTCATCAACCCAACCGGACGCTTCGTTATCGGCGGCCCAATGGGTGACTGCGGCCTGACCGGTCGTAAAATCATCGTTGATACCTACGGCGGCATGGCGCGTCACGGCGGCGGTGCATTCTCCGGTAAAGATCCGTCTAAAGTTGACCGTTCTGCTGCGTATGCGGCGCGTTATGTTGCGAAAAACATCGTTGCTGCCGGCCTGGCTGACCGCTGTGAGATCCAGGTTTCCTACGCTATCGGCGTGGCTGAGCCTACCTCCATCATGGTTGAAACCTTTGGTACTGAGAAAGTGCCTTCAGAACAGCTGACCCTGCTGGTGCGCGAGTTCTTCGACCTGCGTCCATACGGCCTGATTCAGATGCTGGATCTGCTGCACCCAATCTACAAAGAAACCGCTGCATATGGTCACTTCGGTCGCGAACATTTCCCATGGGAAAAAACCGACAAAGCCGCTCTGCTGCGTGAAGCTGCCGGTCTGAAGTAATCGACTAACCGCTGCTTTATAAAAGGCCAGCCTTCGGGCTGGCCTTTTTGCATTTGTGCGGTCATCTTTGTCCGGCGGCGCTTCGCTTGCGCGGGCCTACGGGTTTTGCGGTATTTGTAGGCCGGGTAAGGCGCAGCCGCCACCCGGCTGAAAGGTGCACTATTTGGAACCGATTACACCGTAGCGGATGCCTTCCGCTTTCAGAATATTCTCTTTGCACGATCGCTTTTCTTCTGCTGTTACATCCCCTTTCAGTTAAGTCTGAAATGTGTTCTTTCGCGATGCACATCACCTCATTTACCTCTATATTTTCAAAGCTTTAATTTTATTTACGGATGCACACTTGTGTAACCGATTACACCAATGTGATTAATCTCACATATTTTTACGGGTCGCTCACCTACCCTTAACCTCAATAAAACTGATAACCCAACTGGAGGGCATAATGCCTGACAATAAAAAACAGGGGCGTACGTCCAACAAGGCGATGACATTCTTCGTCTGTTTCCTCGCAGCCCTGGCAGGATTACTTTTTGGCCTGGATATCGGCGTTATTGCCGGTGCATTACCTTTCATCACAGAAGAGTTCCAGATCAGCGCTCACACCCAGGAGTGGGTGGTCAGCTCGATGATGTTTGGTGCTGCCGTCGGTGCCGTCGGCAGCGGCTGGCTCTCCTTCAAGCTCGGCCGTAAAAAGAGCCTGATGATCGGCGCTATTCTGTTCGTTGCCGGTTCACTCTTCTCTGCCGCGGCGCCTAACGTTGAGGTCCTGCTGGTTTCCCGCGTTCTGCTCGGCCTGGCCGTGGGCGTGGCGTCCTACACCGCACCGCTGTATCTGTCTGAAATCGCGCCGGAGAAAATCCGCGGCAGTATGATTTCGATGTACCAGCTGATGATCACCATCGGCATTTTGGGCGCATACCTTTCCGATACCGCGTTTAGCTATAGCGGCGCATGGCGCTGGATGCTTGGCGTGATCATCATCCCGGCCATTCTGCTGCTGATTGGCGTCTTCTTCCTGCCGGACAGCCCGCGCTGGTTTGCCGCGAAACGTCGATTCCACGATGCCGAACGCGTGCTGATGCGCCTGCGCGATACTAGCGCGGAAGCGAAAAATGAGCTGGAAGAGATCCGCGAAAGCCTGAAGGTCAAACAGTCTGGCTGGGCGCTGTTTAAAGAAAACAGCAACTTCCGACGCGCGGTTTTCCTCGGCGTCCTGCTTCAGGTCATGCAGCAGTTCACCGGGATGAACGTCATCATGTACTACGCGCCAAAAATCTTTGAGCTGGCGGGTTATACCAACACTACCGAGCAGATGTGGGGGACCGTCATCGTGGGTCTGACCAACGTGCTGGCGACCTTTATCGCCATCGGTCTGGTGGACCGCTGGGGACGTAAGCCAACGCTGACGCTGGGCTTCCTGGTGATGGCAGCCGGTATGGGCGTCCTCGGTACAATGATGCATGTGGGCATTCACTCACCAACCGCCCAGTACTTCGCGGTAGGCATGCTGCTGATGTTTATCGTCGGGTTTGCGATGAGCGCCGGCCCGCTGATTTGGGTGCTGTGCTCTGAGATCCAGCCGCTGAAAGGGCGTGATTTTGGTATCACCTGCTCTACCGCAACGAACTGGATTGCCAACATGATCGTCGGCGCAACGTTCCTGACCATGCTCAACACTCTGGGCAATGCGAACACCTTCTGGGTCTACGCGGGTCTGAACATCTTCTTTATTGTGCTGACCATCTGGCTGGTTCCAGAAACCAAACATGTGTCCCTGGAACATATTGAACGTAACCTGATGAAAGGTCGTCCTCTGCGCGAAATCGGCGCCCACGACTAATCCTCACGCGGGAGGTGCCCCTTGCACCTCCCCGCTTCGCGCTTTATGCTCTGCCCCTATGAAAGCTCCCCGTCTCCCCATCGCCCTTCAGCAGGCCGTTATGCGCAGCCTGCGGGAAAAGCTCGCCCAGGCGAACCTGAAGCTCGGTCGCAACTACCCTGAACCCAGGATCGTTTATCAGCAGCGTGGCACCGCGGCCGGTACCGCCTGGCTTGAGTCTTATGAGATCCGCCTTAACCCGGTCCTGATGATGGAAAACCAGCAGGCGTTTATTGAGGAAGTGGTGCCGCACGAGCTGGCGCATCTGCTGGTCTGGAAACACTTCGGGCGCGTCGCCCCCCACGGCAAAGAGTGGAAGTGGATGATGGAGGCAGTGCTCGGCGTTCCGGCACGCCGTACCCATCAGTTCGAGCTGGAATCGGTACGCCGCAATACCTTCCCCTACCGCTGCCAGTGTCAGCAGCATCAGCTTACCGTCCGCCGCCATAACCGCGTGGTGCGCGGCGAGGCGACCTACCGCTGCGTCAAATGCGGCGAACCGCTGGTTGCGGACTAATCATCTGAACTTTCAGGAACTTTCCTGATCTGACTGATTGCATACAGGAACAACATTCGTTACGTTGCGGGCTCGTTTTGACACGGAGTGTAAGATGTCCCGTAATGTTTCTCTCGCGGTCGCCTTTTTGACGACGGCGCTCTCAGGCCACGCGCTGGCCGACGGTATCAACAGTTTCTCTCAGGCCAAAGCGGCCGGCGTAAAGGTCAACGCTGACGTGCCGGGCGATTTCTACTGCGGTTGTAAAATTAACTGGCAGGGTAAAAAAGGGGTCGTTGACCTTGAGTCCTGCGGCTATAAGGTGCGTAAAAATGAAAACCGCGCCAGCCGCATTGAATGGGAACATGTCGTTCCGGCATGGCAGTTTGGCCACCAGCGCCAGTGCTGGCAGGACGGCGGGCGTAAAAACTGCGCCAAAGACCCGGTTTATCGCCAGATGGAAAGCGATATGCACAACCTGCAGCCTGCGGTTGGCGAAGTGAACGGTGACCGCGGCAACTTTATGTACAGCCAGTGGAACGGTGGCGAAGGCCAGTACGGTCAGTGCGGTATGAAGGTGGATTTCAAAGAGAAAGTCGCCGAGCCCCCTGCCCGCGCGCGCGGCAGCATTGCCCGCACCTATTTCTATATGCGCGATCGTTACGACCTCAACCTCTCCCGCCAGCAGACGCAGCTGTTCAACGCCTGGGACAAGCAATACCCGGTGACGGAGTGGGAGTGCCAGCGCGACGAACGCATCGCCAGGGTGCAGGGGAATCATAACCCTTACGTCCAGCGAGCTTGCCAGGCGCAAAAGAGCTAACCTACACTAGCGGCAATTTGCTTACATCGTATTACACACGGAATTTCTGACTATGCGCATTCCCCGCATTTACCATCCTGAACCGATTACCGCAGGTCGCGAAATCGCCCTGTCTGATGACGCCGCCAACCACGTTGGCCGCGTGCTGCGCATGGGCGCAGGTCAGGCCATTCAGCTGTTCGATGGCTCAAACCAGGTTTTCGACGCACAAATTACGCGGTCCGATAAAAAAAGCGTGCACGTTAACGTGCTGCGTGGCGAAGTGGATGACCGCGAATCGCCGCTGCACATTCATCTGGGCCAGGTCATGTCGCGCGGGGAAAAGATGGAGTTCACGATTCAGAAATCCATTGAACTGGGTGTAAGCCTCATTACGCCACTTTTTTCTGAGCGCTGTGGCGTTAAACTGGATGCGGAACGTCTGAACAAAAAGCTTCAGCAGTGGCAGAAAATTGCCATTGCGGCTTGTGAACAGAGTGGCCGCAACCGTATCCCGGAGATCCGCCCGGCGATGGATCTGGAAGACTGGTGTGCAGAAGAGGAAAGTGGGCTGAAGCTCAACCTTCATCCGCGCGCCAGCGCCAGCATCAATACGCTGCCCTTGCCCGTTGAGCGCGTACGCCTGCTGATTGGCCCCGAAGGCGGGCTTTCGGCGGACGAAATTGCGATGACGGCACGTTACCAGTTTACTGATATTCTGTTGGGACCTCGCGTTCTGCGCACTGAGACAACGGCACTCACGGCCATTACCGCGCTACAGGTACGGTTTGGCGATCTGGGTTGACGCATATTGGAGAGAAAGATGATCAAGCTCGGCATCGTGATGGACCCCATCGCAAACATTAACATCAAGAAAGATTCCAGCTTCGCCATGCTGCTGGAAGCGCAGCGTCGCGGCTATGAACTCCACTATATGGAGATGAACGATCTTTACCTAATCAACGGTGAAGCCCGCGCGCGCACCCGCATCGTTAACGTCGAGCAGAACTACGACAAATGGTACGAATTCGGCACAGAGCAGGACATTGCGCTTGCCGATCTCAACGTCATTCTGATGCGTAAAGATCCGCCGTTCGACACCGAGTACATCTACTGCACCTATATCCTCGAGCGTGCTGAAGAGAAAGGCACGCTGATCGTCAACAAACCGCAGAGCCTGCGCGACTGCAACGAGAAGCTCTACACCGCCTGGTTCTCTGACCTGACGCCTGAAACGCTGGTAACCCGCAGCAAAGCCCAGTTGAAGGAATTCTGGCAGAAGCACGGCGATATCATCATGAAGCCGCTGGACGGCATGGGCGGCGCGTCGATTTTCCGCGTGAAGGAAGGCGATCCGAACATTGGCGTGATTGCCGAAACGCTGACCGAGCTGGGCACCCGCTACTGCATGGCGCAGAACTATATTCCGGCGATCAAAGACGGCGACAAACGCGTTCTGGTTGTGGATGGCGAACCGGTTCCTTACTGCCTGGCACGTATCCCGCAGGGTGGTGAAACCCGCGGTAACCTGGCCGCCGGTGGCCGCGGCGAACCGCGCCCGTTGACCGAAAGCGACTGGGAAATTGCCCGCCGCGTCGGTCCGACCCTTAAGGCCAAGGGCCTGATCTTCGTTGGCCTGGATATCATCGGCGACCGCCTGACGGAAGTGAACGTCACCAGCCCGACCTGCATTCGTGAAATTGAAGCGGAATTCCCGGTCTCCATTACCGGAATGCTGATGGACGCTATCGAAAAACGCCTGCAGAAATAACCCACCAATGAGTGACAGCGCCCGGGTTTCTCCGCATACTGGTCGCTGTCGCTTTTTAAACCAGGAAACAGTACCTCTGACAATGAATTTACAGCATCACTTTCTTATTGCCATGCCTGCTCTCCAGGACCCGATTTTTCGCCGCGCCGTGGTTTATATTTGTGAATACAATGAAGACGGCGCGATGGGCATTATCATCAACAAACCGCTGGAAAACCTTCAGGTTGAAGGGATTCTGGACAAGCTGAAAATCCCGGCTGAAGCGCGCTTGCCGGAGATCCGGCTCGATAAACCCGTGATGCTGGGTGGACCTCTCGCAGAAGATCGCGGTTTCATCCTGCATACGCCACCGGTATTCTCCTCCAGTATTCGAATTTCGGATAACACCGTCATCACCACCTCGCGCGACGTGCTGGAAACGCTGGGCACCGCTGAGCAGCCTTCCGAAGTACTGGTGGCGCTGGGCTATTCTTCGTGGGAGAAAGGCCAGCTTGAGCAAGAGATCCTCGATAACGCCTGGCTCACCGCCCCTGCGGACATGAATATCCTGTTTAAAACCCCTATCGCCGATCGCTGGCGTGACGCGGCGAAGCTGATTGGCATTGATATTCTGACCATGCCTGGCGTCGCGGGGCACGCCTGATGAGCGGAACACTTCTGGCTTTCGATTTCGGAACGAAGAGCATTGGCGTCGCCATTGGTCAGCGCATCACCGGTACCGCACGGCCGCTTACGGCCCTGAAGGCCAACGACGGCACGCCAGACTGGAACCTCATCGAGCGTCTGCTCAAAGAGTGGCAGCCGGACGATGTGATTGTTGGACTGCCGCTGAACATGGACGGCACGGAACAGCCGCTTACCGCCCGGGCGCGTAAGTTTGCCAATAAAATCCATGGCCGGTTTGGCGTCTCCGTGAAGCTTCACGACGAGCGTCTCAGCACCGTTGAAGCACGCGCGGGTCTGTTTGAACACGGCGGCTTCCGGGCGCTCAACAAGGGCAGCGTGGACTCCGCTTCTGCCGTCATCATCCTCGAAAGCTATTTCGAACAGGGCTATTGAGTACAGGGGCCTACAGCCGCCCCTGTGCACGTCTCTCCGCCAGGCTCTGGTCAAAGTTCTGCATGCCTGCCTGCTGACCGGTTTGAATGATGCCGGGCAGTTGCCATGTTTTTCCTTCGCGAATAAGATTCGCCGCCGCGGCGGTGTTCACCAGCAGTTCATACAGCGCGACGCGCCCGTCCTGTAAGTCAGGAACCAGCTTCTGCGCCAGCACCGCCCGCAGGCTGCCGGCCAACTGGTTACGCACCGGATCTTTCTCCTGCGCCGGGAACGTATCGACCAGCCGTTCAATCGCCTGCGATGCGCCGCGCGTATGCAGCGTCGCCAGCACCAGATGTCCGGTTTCCGCTGCCGTTAGCGCCAGGCGGATCGTTTCGCTGTCGCGCAGTTCCCCCAGCAGAATCACGTCCGGATCCTCGCGCAACGCACTGCGCAGCGCTTCAGCAAATGACGGGCTGTGCTGACCCATCTCCCGCTGCTGTATCAGGCAGCGCTCACTCTGGTAGATAAACTCCACCGGATCTTCGAGCGTGAGAATATGGCCGTCGGTATGGTGGTTGAGGAAATCGACCATTGCCGCGAGCGTAGTGGATTTGCCGCTGCCCGTCGCCCCCGTCACCAGAATCAACCCGGCCTCATTGGATAACAGTTCCGGGATTGCCCGCGGCACGCCCAGTGAAGCGAGCTGTGGACAGGTACGCGGCAACAGCCGCAGCGCCACAGAGACACCGTTCATTTGCTTAAAGGCACTGCCGCGCAGGCGCTGCCCCCCCGCCACCGTCGCGGCAAAATCTACCTGCCCGCTTGCCCACCATATTCCCTGCTGCTCGTCGTTGAGCCACGCTTTTAACAATGCTTCGACGTCAGGCGGCGGAAACGGTGCCGGCTCAAGGCGGCCTGATATGCGCCAGCGGGGTGGTGAATCACTGCACAGGTGTAGATCGGAGACATTATGCTTTACACTAAGCGCCACCATTTCTTCCACATCCATAGACTACTCCTCGGAAAATGAACGACATTGCGCATAACCTGGCACAGGTCCGGGACAAAATCTCAGCCGCCGCAGCGCGTTGCGGCCGTGCTTCAGAAGAAATTACGTTACTTGCAGTCAGCAAAACGAAGCCTGCGAGCGCCATCGCAGAAGCCATTGATGCGGGCCAGCGGGCGTTTGGTGAGAACTACGTCCAGGAAGGCGTGGATAAAATTCGCTACTTCCAGGAACAGGGGAATACGCATCTGCAGTGGCACTTTATTGGTCCCCTGCAGTCGAATAAAAGCCGTCTGGTGGCAGAGCATTTCGACTGGTGCCATACCGTTGACCGACTGCGCATCGCTACCCGTATGAACGACCAGCGGCCCGCAGTGATGTCCGCGCTTAACGTGCTGATTCAAATCAACATCAGTGATGAAAACAGCAAGTCCGGCATTGCGCTAAGTGAGCTGGATGCACTGGCAGAAGAAGTCGCCGCCCTGCCGCGCTTAACCCTGCGCGGGCTGATGGCAATCCCGGCGCCTGAGTCAAGTTATGAAAGGCAGTTTGCCGTGGCACAGCAAATGGCTGTAGCATTTGAGGCGCTTAAAGCGCGCTATGACACGGTAGACACGCTTTCTCTGGGCATGTCGGATGATATGGAAGCCGCCATCGCGGCAGGCAGCACTATGGTGCGCATCGGTACAGCCATTTTCGGTGCGCGCGACTACACCCAATAATAAGGAAACCTGAGGAACGCCATGAAGACGTTGACTTTCCTGCTCTCAACGGTCATTGAGCTGTATACGATGGCGCTTTTGCTGCGCGTCTGGATGCAGTGGGCCCGCTGTGATTTTTACAATCCGTTTTCCCAGTTTGTCGTGAAAATCACGCAACCTGTTGTCGGGCCGCTGCGCCGTATTATTCCGGCGATGGGTCCCATCGACAGTTCGTCTCTGCTGGTAGCGTTTATTCTGAGCGTTATCAAAGCGATCGTGCTGTTTATGGTCATCACCTTCCAGCCGATTATCTGGATTGCTGCGGTCCTGATTCTGGTCAAAACCGTCGGTTTGCTGATCTTCTGGGTGCTGCTGGTGATGGCGATAATGAGCTGGGTAAGCCAGGGCCGTAGTCCGGTTGAATATGCACTGATCCAACTGGCCGAACCGCTGCTGCGCCCTATTCGCAACCTGCTGCCTTCGATGGGCGGTATTGATTTCTCGCCGATGATCCTGGTACTGCTGCTGTATGTGGTCAACATGGGTATCGCTGAGCTGTTACAGTCCACGGGCAACATGCTGCTGCCGGGGCTGTGGATGGCGCTATGAGTGCCGTAAGCACCTGCGCTGACGGGCTGGTTTTGCGGCTGTATATTCAGCCGAAAGCCAGCCGTGACAGTATTGTTGGGCTGCATGGCGACGAGTTGAAAGTCGCCATCACCGCCCCGCCGGTTGACGGCCAGGCGAACGCGCATCTGACCAAATATCTGGCAAAACAGTTTCGCGTCGCCAAAAGCCAGGTCATCATTGAAAAAGGCGAGCTGGGGCGGCATAAACAGGTAAAAATCCTCAATCCGCAAGTAATCCCGACGGAAGTCGCGGCTCTGACAGAACAGGACTAAACCATGCAGAAAGTTGTTCTCGCGACCGGTAATGCCGGTAAAGTGCGCGAGCTGGCCTCGCTATTAAATGATTTTGGGCTGGACGTGGTCGCCCAGACCGAGCTTGGCGTCGAGTCCGCCGAAGAGACGGGCCTGACGTTTATCGAAAACGCGATCCTGAAAGCGCGCCATGCCGCGCAGATTACGGGCCTGCCCGCGATTGCCGACGACTCCGGCCTGGCCGTTGATTTTCTCGGCGGCGCGCCGGGGATTTACTCTGCACGCTATTCCGGCGTGGACGCTACCGACCAGGAGAATCTGGAAAAGCTGCTTGTCGCCCTGAAAGATGTGCCTGACGAACAGCGTTCCGCGCAGTTTCACTGCGTGCTGGTCTATATGCGTCATGCGGAAGACCCGACGCCTGTCGTCTGCCACGGCAGCTGGCCGGGCGTGATTACCCGTGTAGCCGCGGGCAACGGCGGCTTTGGCTACGACCCGATTTTCTATGTCCCGTCCGAGGGCAAAACCGCTGCGGAACTGACCCGCGAAGAGAAAAGCGCGATTTCCCACCGTGGACGCGCGCTGAAACTGTTACTGGAAGCACTGCGTAATGGCTAATTTGCCGCCTCTGAGTCTTTATATTCATATCCCGTGGTGCGTGCAGAAGTGCCCGTACTGCGATTTCAACTCGCACGCGCTGAAGGGCGAAGTGCCGCACGATGACTACGTTGCGCATCTGCTGGCCGACCTGGACGCCGATGTACCTTACGCACAGGGACGTGAAATTAAGACCATTTTCATTGGTGGCGGTACGCCGAGCCTGTTGTCCGGCCCGGCGATGCAGACGCTGCTGGACGGCGTGCGCGCACGTCTGAACCTGGCAGCGGATGCTGAAATTACGATGGAAGCCAACCCCGGCACCGTTGAGGCCGACCGTTTTGTCGAGTATCAGCGCGCGGGCGTGAACCGCATCTCCATCGGCGTGCAGAGCTTTAGCGAGCCAAAACTGAAGCGCCTGGGGCGCATTCACGGCCCCGAAGAGGCGAAGCGTGCGGCACACCTGGCGACGGGGCTTAATCTTCGCAGCTTTAACCTGGATCTGATGCACGGCCTGCCGGACCAGTCGCTGGAAGAGGCGCTGGACGATCTGCGCCAGGCGATTGCGCTGAACCCGCCGCATCTTTCGTGGTACCAGCTCACCATCGAGCCAAACACGCTGTTCGGCTCCCGCCCGCCGGTGCTGCCGGATGACGACGCGCTGTGGGATATCTTCGAGCAGGGCCATACGCTTCTGACCGCTGCGGGCTATCAGCAGTATGAAACCTCCGCCTACGCGAAGCCGGGCTATCAGTGTCAGCACAATCTGAACTACTGGCGCTTTGGCGACTATCTGGGGATTGGCTGCGGCGCGCACGGCAAGGTGACCTTCCCGGACGGGCGCATACTGCGCACGGCGAAGACTCGCCATCCGCGCGGGTATATGGAAGGCCGTTATCTAGAGCGTCAGCACGACGTCGAGGCGACAGATAAGCCGTTTGAGTTCTTTATGAACCGCTTCCGCCTGCTGGAAGCCGCACCGCGCGCGGAGTTTGCGCTGTACACCGGGCTACCGGAATCGGTGATTCGCCCGCAGATTAACGAAGCGCTGGCGCAGGGGTATCTCACGGAATGTGAGGAATACTGGCAGATTACCGAGCACGGCAAACTGTTCTTAAACTCCCTTCTTGAGCTGTTCCTCGCCGAAGATTCCTGAAGGTTGATTCAGGATTTTGCATCCCGTACTGCCGGCTGAGGGAAAGGCTGGCAGAGTGTGGGGATGGACATTATTCGTTCTTATGCAAAACAGCTCAGACGCGAACTGACGAAGGAAGAGAGGCGGCTGTGGTATTTACTGCGTAGTCGCCGTTTCGAAAATTATAAATTTCGTCGACAGCATCCGGTTGGTCACTACATTCTGGATTTCGCCTGCTGTGCGGCTCGTCTGGCTGTTGAGCTGGATGGCGGGCAACATGATGAAAATCAGGAATACGATCGTCAAAGGACGTGCTGGCTTAATGAGAAAGATTGGCATGTCATTCGTTTCTGGAACAACGAACTCTGGGATAACGAAGAGGCGGTATTAGAAAAGATCCTTGAGACACTGCAAGCGCTGCAACCCTCACCCCGGCCCTCTCCCTGAAAGGGAGAGGGAGCAAACCATCCCCTCGCCCCTTTGGGGAGAGGGTTAGGGTGAGGGGCCCAGCGCGCAGAAACCTTACTTCAGCGTCCCCACCAGCGCCTTCCGGCTATCTTCCAGCGACACCACGCGTTTACACACGTCTTTGCCAAACTGCTGGAAATCATCTTCCTGGTTCTTCCACTCGTTCTGAATGGAGGTCTGCAGGCCGCCCAGACTGCCCAGCACGCCCTGAAGCGGGTTACCGCCGCCTTTCAGCACCGCTTTGGCGCCCATCTCGTTGATGCTGTCCTGCAGGATGCCGCCCATCGCCTGGTTCACCAGCTGCTGCCCGTCAGCGCGGACCTGATCAATCGCCTTGTAGTGGAACGTCAGGCCGTCGGTGCGCGTCTCGATAATCCGGTTCATCTGCTCTTTAAGCTGCTTATCGAGCTTGGTCAGGCGGGTGCGCATATTGCTGCTCTCACCCACCTCTTTGGTAATGATCTTGTCCAGCGCGACGCGGCTTTTCTCAACGCGCGTCAGCGCGCCGTCGTTAATCCATGGCAGGGCGGTACGCAAATCGGCCTGGTAGTCTTTCGCCTGCTCACGCTGTGCGGCAGTCAGGTTGTACTGCTTGCCGTTAAAGGTGACGTTCCCTTCCGGCGTAATCACCAGATTACCGTTCTCGCCTTTGACCTGCACGGTTTGCGGGCTTAACACCACGTCATCACGCGGGGTGACGCTACATTTATACTCCGCATGGGCGGTGAATCCGGTAGCCATCAAAGCAACGGCCAGCAACGTTTTGCGCATCTTAAACACTCCCTCAGACAAAATGGGCCAGCTAATGCTGGCCCTTGGCTACTTTATTAGTCCCACCAAACGTCGAAAAGTTCGCTGACGCGGACATCTTCCAGCTTGTGTTCTTCCAGCCATTTACGTACCAGCGCCTGATGTTCTTCGGTGCATTTACCCACTTCCTGGGTGCAGATCAGACCTTCCCATGCCAGGTAGCCGCTACCGTCGAAGGCCAGCTTGTTGGGCTCGATCACCTCGTTGATGAACGCATCAACGTCCCGATCGATCTGCTCGACGCTGGTGCCTTCCGGGAAACGCCACGCAACGGAGAAACCCACTTCCTGGAATTCTTCGATGTGCATTTTTTTACGCAGACGACGGCTACGGTTCTTTGCCATTATTTCACCCTCTCGAACATTAAGTCCCATACACCGTGACCAAGACGATGGCCACGCTGTTCAAATTTCGTTACCGGACGCGATTCCGGACGCGGTACATAGTCGTTGCTCGCAGACTGGTTTTTGTAACCCTCCAGAGACGACATCACTTCCAGCATATGTTCCGCATACGGTTCCCAGTCGGTCGCCATATGGAAGACACCACCGAGCTTCAGCTTACTTTTTACCAGCTCGGCAAACGGCGCCTGAACGATACGGCGTTTATTATGACGTGCTTTGTGCCACGGGTCAGGGAAAAAGAGCTGAACCATGTTCAAAGAATTGTCAGGAATCATTTTGTGCAGCACTTCCACCGCGTCGTGACACATCACGCGCAGGTTCTCAACGCCCTCTTCATGGGCCGTTGCGAGACACGCGCCGACGCCTGGAGAATGCACTTCGATACCGAGGAAGTTCTGCTCAGGACGCGCTTTCGCCATGGTCACCAGCGAGGTGCCCATACCAAAACCGATCTCCAGCGTGACTGGCGCTTCGCGGCCAAACAGCTCGACAAAGTCCAGAGGCTGCTCGCTGAACTCAACGCCCATCACCGGCCAGTAGTTGTCCAGCGCGTGTTGCTGCCCTTTTGTCAGGCGACCCTGACGGCGGACAAAGCTGCGAATACGGCGCAGCGGGCGACCGTTTTCATCAAATTCCGGTGAAATGACGTCGTTTTTCATAAAAGAGTTGTCTGCTTGTGAGAATGTTCGGGAAACGGGCATTATCCAAAGTTAAGGCTTCTATGCAAGCATGGGAAAGATCCGGTTTACAGCAGATTGACGCTGTGCTGCAATCTGCGTCCCTGATTATGTGAATCGATGACCATGCAAGCCTCTCAATTTTCAGCCCAGGTGCTGGACTGGTACGACAAATACGGGCGTAAAACCCTGCCCTGGCAAATTGAAAAAACGCCTTACAAAGTATGGCTCTCCGAGGTGATGTTGCAACAAACGCAGGTCGCCACGGTCATTCCTTACTTCGAGCGTTTTATGGCGCGCTTCCCGACGGTCACCGATCTGGCAAACGCGCCATTAGACGAAGTGCTGCACCTGTGGACAGGCCTGGGCTATTACGCCCGCGCGCGTAATCTGCACAAAGCGGCACAGCAGGTCGCGACGCGCCACAACGGTAAATTCCCGGAAACCTTTGACGAGGTGGCGGACTTACCCGGCGTCGGACGTTCAACTGCGGGCGCCATTCTCTCCCTGTCTTTAGGCAAGCATTTCCCGATCCTCGACGGCAACGTCAAACGCGTGCTGGCGCGCTGCTACGCCGTTGACGGCTGGCCGGGTAAGAAAGACGTAGAAAAACGCCTTTGGGAGATCAGCGAAGCGGTCACCCCGGCAAAAGGCGTGGAGCGTTTTAATCAGGCGATGATGGATCTCGGCGCGATGGTCTGCACGCGCTCAAAGCCGAAATGCGAACTCTGCCCGGTGAATAATCTCTGCGTGGCGTATGCCAACCATTCGTGGGCGCAGTATCCCGGTAAGAAACCCAAGCAGACGCTACCGGAGCGCACCGGCTATATGCTGCTGATGCAGCACGGCGACGGCGTCTTTCTGGCCCAGCGTCCACCGAGCGGCCTGTGGGGCGGTCTATACTGCTTCCCACAGTTTGAAAATGAAGCGCTGCTGCGTGAATGGCTTAAACAGCGCGGGATTGCTGCCGATAACCTGACGCAGCTGACCGCGTTTCGCCACACCTTCAGCCATTTCCACCTGGATATTGTGCCGATGTGGCTTCCCGTGTCCTCATTCACCTCGTGCATGGATGAAGGCACCGCTCTCTGGTATAACTTAGCGCAACCGCCATCAGTCGGGCTGGCGGCTCCCGTGGAGCGCCTGTTACAGCAATTACGTGCCGGTGCAATGGTTTAGCATCGGCTAAAAAAGAGGAATGAGTATGGCCAGAACGATTTTTTGTACTTTCCTGCAGCGTGACGCTGAAGGCCAGGATTTCCAGCTTTATCCGGGCGACCTGGGTAAACGCATCTACAATGAAATCTCCAAAGAAGCCTGGGGACAGTGGCAGAAAAAGCAGACCATGCTGATCAACGAGAAAAAACTCAGCATGATGAACCCGGAACATCGCAAGCTGCTGGAGCAGGAGATGGTGAGCTTCCTGTTCGAAGGTAAAGACGTGCACATCGAAGGCTATACGCCACCGGAAAAATAACAGCGTGCGGGGGAAACCCCGCCGTTAAAGCAAACACAACACACACTCCCGGAATGATGAAAAAACTTTTAGCGCTAGCCCTTGTTGCGCCGTTGCTTGTCTCGTGTTCGTCAAAAAAAGGCGAAGATTACAACGAAGCCTGGATCAAGGACACCAACGGTTTTGACATTTTGATGGGGCAGTTTGCCCACAACATCGAGAATATATGGGGATTTAACGAAGTTCTTATTGCCGGACCAAAGGACTACGTTAAGTACACCGATGCCTATCAGACCCGTAGCCACATCAACTTTGATGAGGGTACGATCACGATTGAGACCATTGCAGGCACGGACCCTGCGGCACGGCTCCGTCAGGCGATTATCAAAACCCTGCTGATGGGTGACGATCCGGGCTCTATCGATCTCTACTCCGATGCCGACGATATCACCATTTCCAAAGAGCCGTTCCTGTACGGTCAGGTTGTGGATCAGACCGGTCAGCCGATCCGCTGGGAAGGTCGCGCCACGAAATTTGCCGACTACCTGCTGCAGACGCGCCTGAAAAGCCGCTCTAACGGCCTGAAGATTATCTACAGCGTCACCATCAATCTTGTCCCGAACCACCTCGACAAACGTGCGCATAAGTACATTGGAATGGTGCGTCAGGCTTCGCGCAAGTACGGCGTGGATGAGTCGCTGATCCTGGCGATTATGCAGACCGAATCGTCCTTTAACCCATACGCGGTAAGCCGTTCCGACGCCCTGGGGCTGATGCAGGTTGTGCAGCACAGCGCCGGTAAAGACGTCTTCCGCGCGCAGGGTAAATCCGGGACGCCGAGCCGCAGCTATCTGTTCGATCCGCAAAGCAACATTGATACCGGTACGGCCTACCTGGCGATGCTGAACAATGTCTACCTGGGCGGGATTGATAACCCAACCTCGCGCCGCTATGCGGTGATCACCGCCTATAACGGCGGCGCGGGCAGCGTGCTGCGCGTGTTCTCAAATGACAAAGTGCAGGCCGCAAACATCATTAACAGCATGGCGCCGGGGGATGTCTACTCAACCCTCACCACCCGCCACCCGTCTGCGGAATCCCGCCGCTATCTGTATAAGGTGAATACGGCGCAGAAGAACTACCGTCGCCGCTAGAAAACCAACACCCCTCACCCTAACCCTCTCCCCAAAAGGGAGAGGGAACTTGAACATCCATACGAAAATGTTATTTGCATCACAATCCAAACTGCAAATTAATGTGGATTGCATTTTTTTGCGGGAGGTAACAAAACATATCGTTGCCAACTGATAGAATTGCATCAAATAACAACCCTGAATGTTTCTATAACAACATATCTCCCGCTCACTTGTGAGGAAAGTAACATGAACCTTAAGCTGCAGCTTAAAATATTGTCGTTTCTGCAGTTCTGCCTGTGGGGTAGCTGGCTGACTACACTCGGCTCCTATATGTTTGTGACGCTCAAGTTCGACGGTGCGTCAATCGGTGCCGTATACAGCTCGCTCGGTATTGCGGCTGTCTTCATGCCAACGCTGCTGGGGATCGTGGCGGATAAATGGTTGAGTGCCAAATGGCTGTACATGCTTTGCCATCTGGTGGGCGCGGGGACGCTGTTTATGGCAGCCCAGGTGACCACGCCGGGGGCGATGTTCATGGTGATCCTGCTTAACTCGCTGGCCTATATGCCAACGCTTGGGCTGATCAACACCATCTCCTACTACCGCCTGAAATCTGCGGATATGGATATCGTGACCGATTTCCCGCCAATCCGCATCTGGGGCACCATCGGCTTTATTATGGCGATGTGGGGCGTGAGCTTCGCGGGCTTTGAACTGAGCCATATGCAGCTCTACATCGGTGCTGCGCTCTCCGTGGTGCTGGCGCTGTTCACCCTGACGCTGCCAACCATTCCGGTTTCAAACCAGCAGAAAAACCAGAGCTGGAGCACCATGCTCGGCCTGGACGCCTTCGCGCTGTTTAAAAACAAGCGCATGGCGATCTTCTTTATCTTCTCCATGCTGCTGGGCGCGGAACTGCAGATCACCAACATGTTCGGCAACACCTTCCTGCACAGCTTCGATAACAACCCGCTGTTCTCCGGCAGCTTTATCGTTGAGCATGCGTCGGTGATGATGTCCATCTCTCAGATCTCCGAGACGCTGTTCATCCTGACCATCCCGTTCTTCCTGAGCCGCTACGGCATCAAGAACGTCATGCTGATCAGTATCGCGGCGTGGATGCTGCGCTTCGGTCTGTTCGCCTACGGCGACCCAAGCCCGTTCGGCACCGTGCTGCTGGTTCTGTCGATGATTGTTTACGGCTGCGCCTTCGACTTCTTCAACATCTCGGGTTCCGTGTTTGTGGAAAAAGAGGTGAAGCCTGAAATCCGCGCCAGCGCGCAGGGTATGTTCCTGATGATGACCAACGGCTTCGGCTGTATTCTGGGCGGCGTGGTGAGCGGTAAAGTGGTTGAGATGTATACCACCAACGGCATCACCAACTGGCAGCCGGTGTGGCTGATCTTCGCCGCATACTCGCTGGTGCTGTTCTTCGCGTTTATCGTGCTGTTCAAGTACAAGCACGTTCGCGTGCCGAATGGTGCACAGCCAATCGCGCATTGATTGTTGTGCCCGGTGGCGCTGCGCTTACCGGGCCTACAAAACCAGTCCGTAGGCCGGGTAAGGCGAAGCCGCCACCCGGCTATTTTATTGCAGAGAGCACCCACCCCACCGACAGCAAATCCGCACTGCCGCCCGGGCTCAGATTGCGTTCAATCAATGCCTTATCCATCCTAAGCAACGCCTCGCGATCACAGCCGTTAGCCAGTAATTCCCGCGCGTAGCCCTGAACGTAGCGCAGCCCTTCCATGCCGCCGCGCGACACCAGATTGCTGTCCTGATTTATCGCCATCAGGCGCAACAGCAGGCCGTGAAGCGACTGTCCGTTCCACGAATCTAAAGCCTTACGCACCGTACCGAAGCCGCTCTCCGCCTCGCCGCGCGCGCCGGTTAAGCCGTACTGCTGAAACTGCCGCTCGCCCGCCGTCGCCCGTCCGCTGCGTGCGGCCAGCTCCCGCGAAACCAGCCCGCTGCAGATGTTACTCACCTCACAGCAAAGGCTGTCTGCGGAGATATTTTTCACACGCCCGGCGGCGAAGCACAGTAAACCCAGGGCAAAAATACCGCCCTTGTGGGTGTTCACTCCGTTCGTCGCGGCGTACATCGCCTGCTCGCAGGCCATCCCCATCGGGCGGATAATCCTTATTTGTTCGGCAGCAGGTTTATCCGCATGCGCACTACCCAGCTCGGCAAAGCGCGAAAACCACGGCGTAATCGCCGCGATGCTGCGGACAAACAGCGCGTGGTCCATATCGCGATGGGAACCGTTATTGAGCTTGTCCACCAGCCCCGGCTTGGGCGTCAGCTCCAGCTCCTGCCACAGCGCCGCTTCGGCAAGCGCGGGCACGTCAACCGGGCGCGGTTTAGTCGCGAGCAAACCAGTCATCGATCGTCTTCTCCACGCGGGAAACCACCTGCTCAACGGGATGATTGCGCGAGCGGGAGCAGGCATGCGCGGGCTCGTCGCAGATCAGGCAGCGTCTGAGATTCGTCCCCAGCGACTGACGCCCGACGTGGCCGTGCTGCGGGCAGATCACATCCAGATCCCACAGCCTGCCGAGCGGATGCGTCTGCTCCAGATCCGCACAGTGCGCTTTGATTTCCACCGCCGGATGGGCCACGCACCACAGGGCTTCTGGCCCGGTCGGAAGCCACAGCACCTGGCGGTCCAGCACCTGCCAGCGGTTCTCCCACAGCAGCTGGCCGCACATCTGCAGCGCCACGCCCATGGTATTGCGATAGCGCAGGCTGTCCTTGATTTCCCCAGGCGTGACCAGCGTGAGGGAAATCACCGGTTGTTGATAGTGCTCGAGCATATCAGCCTGGCGCGCTGCGCGGCGCTCTTTCGCCGCCAGCAGTTCGTCAAGGCTGACACCCGCCCGCACGGGTGTCGCTAACGTCATACGTCCTCCTTCACCTGTCGTACGGTGTCGATCACGCTGCCGTCGCGGTAGCGGATCACCCCGACAATTTTGTCGGTAAATTCAATCGGTTTCGGTACGCCGGTCAGGGAAATCGCCCGCTCAAAGAGCGCGCTGATGTCCACAACCTTCAGCCCCGCCTCCAGCAGCCGCTCGCGGATCTCCGGGCGCGCCGGGTTGACCGCTATCCCGTGGTCGGTGACCAGCACGTCGATGCTCTCCCCCGGCGTGAGGCGCGTGGTGACCCGCTTCACGACCGTCGGTATGCGGCTACGCAGCAGCGGCGCAACCACGATGGTCAGGTTCGCCGCGGCGGCCACGTCGCAGTGCCCGCCGGACGCGCCGCGCATCACGCCGTCGGAGCCGGTGATGACGTTGACGTTGAAATCGACGTCAATTTCCAGCGCGCTGAGGATCACCACGTCGAGCTGGTCGCAGCTTGCCGCCTTGCTGCCGGGGTTAGCGTAAACGTTGGTGGAGATCTCCACGTGGTTCGGGTTACGCGCCAGCGAGGCCGCCGCCTGGCCGTCAAAGCACTGGGTATCGAGCAGCTTTTCAATCAGCCCCTTCTCGTGCAGATCCACCAGGCTGCCGGTGATGCCGCCGAGCGCAAAACGCGCCTTTACGCCGCTGCGCTCCATCTTCTCTTCCATAAAGCGCGTACAGGCGGTCGCTGCCGCGCCGGAGCCGGTCTGCATCGAAAAGCCCGGTTTGAAATAGCCGGAGTGCTCAATGACGTCCGCCGCGTAGCGGGCGATCATCAGCTCGCGCGGGTTGCTGGTGACGCGCGCCGCACCGACGCTGATTTTCGCCGGGTCGCCCACGCTCTCGACCTGCACAATGTAGTCCACCTGATCCTGCACCAGGCTGGCGGGCATATTGGGGAACGGCACCAGCGCTTCGGTAAGCAGCACCACCTTACGGGCAAAGTGCGCGTCCACCATGGCGTAGCCCAGCGAGCCGCAGCAGGATTTGCCGTGCGTGCCGTTGGCGTTGCCAAATTCATCGCTGCACGGCACGCCGAGAAACGCCACGTCGATATTCAGCTCGCCGTCCTGGAGCAGCTTCACGCGCCCGCCGTGGGAGTGAATTTGCACCGGCTCGTCCATCAGCCCGTGGGAGATGGCCTCCGCCAGCCTGCCGCGCATCCCGGAAGTATAAATTCTAGTGATGACGCCGCTTTCGATATGCTCGATCAGCGCGTCGTTGCAGGTCATCAGCGAGCTGGAGGCCAGCGTCAGGTTTTTGAAGCCCATCCGCGCCAGCAGCGCCACGACGGTGTTGATCACCCGGTCGCCTTCGCGAAACGCGTGGTGGAAGGAGATGGTCATTCCGTCCTGCAGGCCGCTTCGCATCACCGCCTCTTCAACAGAGGCGCAGAGCTTGCGGCTGTGCTTCGCGTCGCTGTCCGCCAGCCACGGCGTCGCGCTGTGGGCGGTATCAAAGGGCTTCAGGTCCCGCAGATGGGGAAAATTCACGTGAAGAAGTTCAGTCTGATTCATTATCTCATCCTTACCGACGCACGCCGGAGGCCGCCGCGCGCTCCAGCACCACCTGCGCGTGGTTAATAATCGGTGCATCCACCATTTTGCCGTTGAGCGACACTACGCCCAGGCCGTTACGCTCGCCCTCTTCTGCCGCCTCAATCACCCTTTTGGCGTGATCCACCTCTTCCTGCGTCGGGGCGTAGGCGTTGTGCAGCAGGTCAATCTGGCGCGGGTTAATCAGCGATTTGCCGTTAAAGCCCATCTTGCGGATCAGATCGACCTCGCGCAGGAATCCGGCCTCGTCGTTAACGTCCGACCACACCACGTCGAAGGCGTCGATGCCCGCGGCGCGTGCGGCGTGCAGCACGGCGCAGCGGGCGTAGAACAGCTCGGTGCCGTCGCCGCGCTCGGTCTGCATATCCATCACGTAGTCAAAGGCGGCCAGCGCGATGCCAATTAAGCGCGGGGAGCTGCGGGCAATCGCCACGGCGTTGATGACGCCAATGGCCGACTCGATCGCCGCCATTACGCGGGTGGAGCCAACCTCGCGTCCGCATTCACGTTCAATGCGCTCCAGGTGGCCTTCCAGCTCGTAGATATCGTCCGGCGTGTCGGTTTTTGGCAGGCGGATCACGTCCACGCCCGCCCGCACGGCGGCTTCCAGATCCAGCAGGCCAAACGGCGTACTGAGCGGGTTAATGCGCACCACGGTTTCGATATCCTGATACATCGGGTGCTGCAGCGCGTGGAACACCAGCATGCGCGCGGTGTCTTTCTCGCGCAGGGCGACGGCGTCCTCAAGGTCAAACATGATGGAGTCAGGACGGTAGATAAAAGCGGTGGAGAGCATGGCGGCGTTGGCGCCCGGCAGGAACAGCATGCTGCGGCGGAGTTTGCTCATTTCAGCGCCCCCCAGTTGATGGCCTGGTCATCGGCGGCACGCATCAGCGCGCTTTGCAGGCGAGCGCGGATCACACAGTCCAGCGCCCCTTTGTCTTCAATAATGATAAGTCCCTGGTGCACGTCCATGGCGCGCAATGTGTCGTTGACCACCTGGCGAATTTGCTCGCCAAACTGCTTAATCACTTCACTGTGGATGACTATCTCCAGCTCGCCGTGAGCGGGAGCGATTTTCACCATCAGGTCGCTGGACTCCTGCGTTCCGGCCAGCGCCTCCCTTACAATTTTCATGATAAATTCCTGGTAGTTAAGCGACTTCGGCACTCGCACGGTAATGCGTTTCGAGATGCGCGAAGGTGGAGTCCGGGACAATCTCCCGGATCCGGGAAAACTGCTGTGTCTTCAGTAAGCGGCGCACTTCGGACGCCGAAATGGCGTTGCCGGTGGCCTTGATGCGCGGCATTTCCACCACCTCGATATGCGAGGCCAGCAGGTCGTGCAGCGTCTGGTTGTACTGACGGGTGATGTCGCAAAAGGGCTCCGAGCCGATAAAGCGATGCGTGATGCCCAGCGCCGGGGCGATAAAGTCCCGGAAGATCAGCACGTCGATCTCGCTCCACGCCTGCTGTACTTTGCCGGTCTCCTTCAGGAAGTAGGCCGGGAAGGTGGCGCGGGAGATGATGTACTGCGAGCCTTCATGCACCACCACGTTCGGCAGGTGCGCCACGCCCGCGCGCACCATCTCGAGGCGGGCGCTGAACGGGAAGAACGACGCGTCTTCTCGCACCACGAACAGGTGCAGGGCGTCGCACCGCGTCGCCGCCTGCTCCACCAGATGGCGGTGGCCGAGGGTGAACGGATTGGCGTTCATCACGATGGCACCAATCTTCTCCCCGCACTTGCGGTTCGCGCGCAGAGAACGGCAGTAGCGCTCGATCCCCTGCGGGGTGTTCTCCATCAGCACGGCATTGTTCCCGCTCTGGGCAATCGGCCAGAAGCCGCTGCGGGCAAAGCGCTCCCGGTTGCACGGACGGGTGCAGAGGAAGAGGTGAAAATGGCCGCGCTCCAGCGCCGCATGTTCCACCTCTGCCAGCAGCCGCGCGCTGAGGTTCTCGCCGCGAAGCTGCTCGTTGACCGCCACGCACTTGATGACGTTGGCGGCAAGCCCTGCGCAACCCACCAGCTGCGGGCCGGACCAGGCTTCGACAAACAGCGTGATGTCGTTGTCCAGGCCAAGGCCGCTGTCTGCCAGCAGGTAACGGATCTGGCTTAAGCGTTCCGGGTGCTTCGCCACGAGGGTGTGGCGAAAATCGATGGGTTGACTGTTCATGCCGCCTTACTCAGTGTGCCGCCGCAAGCCCGACGGCTGGCGCTTCCACGATCACGTTGCTCAGATGACCGATATGCTCGATCTCCACCTCAATGCGATCGCCCTCTTTCATAAACAGCGGTGGGTTACGCTTTTTCCCCACCCCGCCAGGGGAGCCGGTGATGATCACGTCGCCCGGGCTCAAGCGGGTAAAGGTGCTGATGTACTCGATCAGCTCTGCCACCTTGTGGATCATGCTGCTGGTGTTGTCTTCCTGCACCATGCGGCCGTTCAGCCAGGTGCGGATCGCCAACTGGTGCGGGTCCGGGATCTCATCGGCCGTCGCCATCCACGGGCCAAACGCGCCGGTCTGACGCCAGTTTTTACCGGCGGTAAACCAGGTGTGCTGCCAGTCGCGGGCGGAACCGTCCATGTAGCAGCTGTAGCCGGCCACGTGGCGCAGGGCGTCGTCGCGGCTGATGTTCTCCCCGCCTTTGCCGATGATCACCGCCAGCTCGCCTTCGTAGTCGAACTCGCTGGAGTGGCGCGGCTTCAGCACCGGCTCGTTGTGCCCGGTCTGTGAATCCGGGAAGCGGACAAACAGCGTTGGGGCCGGGTTATGCTGGTCAAACTCCTTGCGCTTGTCGGCGTAGTTCATGCCCACGCAGAGGATTTTTTCCGGCTGCACAATCACCGGTAAGAAGGTGATGGCGCTCAGCGGCACGTCCACGGCATCGTTCAGATAGCGGGTGGCCTGCGCCAGCCCGTTGCCCTGCAGCAGCGCCTTGAGGTCGCTGTAGCGGTCGCCGAGACGGCGGCCTAAGTCAATCACGCCGTCGGCCTGGACGATGCCGTAGCTGCGTTTTCCCTGGTATAAAAAGCTTGCGAGTTTCATTGTTCTTTCCTGAAAACTTAAACGAGGAAGTTGCCCAGAATCAGCAGTGAGATAGAGACGTTAATCGCGCCGCCGATACGGGTAGCAATCTGGGCGAACGGCATCAGGCTCATGCGGTTGCCTGCGGTCAGGATCGCCACGTCGCCGGTACCGCCCTGGCCGCTCTGGCAGCAGGAGACGATGGCGACATCAATCGGGTGCATACCAATCTTTTTGCCGACGAAGAAGCCGGTTGCGACCAGTGCAGAAACGGTGCTGACAATCACCAGCAGGTTGCTGACGGTGAACGCCGCCACCAGTTCATGCCACGGGGTGATGGCCACGCCAACGGCGAAGAGAATCGGGTAGGTCACGGAGGTCTGGAAGAATTTGTACACCACCTGCGAGCCTTCCAGCAGGCGTGGGGAGGCGCCGTTGCAGAGCTTCACCAGCACCGCCATAAACAGCATGCCGACTGGAGCAGGCAAGCCAATCAGCTTGTGGCCGAGCATGCCCAGCATATAGAGCAGCACCGCCAGCAGCGCGCCGGAGGCAATGGTGGTCACGTCCGCCTTGCCGGAGAACGCAGGCTGAGAGACGCTAGCATCGGCATTCGCGCGGTTCGGCATCAGCTGGCCTTCACCGGT
This sequence comes from Enterobacter sp. AC1, assembly GCF_050434705.1. Classification (NCBI taxonomy): domain Bacteria; kingdom Pseudomonadati; phylum Pseudomonadota; class Gammaproteobacteria; order Enterobacterales; family Enterobacteriaceae; genus Enterobacter; species Enterobacter sp. AC1. Next base: position 226,329 of record NZ_JBNDIZ010000007.1, read on the forward strand.
CAGGTGCGGGTAGCGTTTACCGAGCTGGTTCAGGCAGCCGGAGATAATGATCGCCGTCAGACCGCCGAGCATCACCATTGGCAGCACGCGGCCGAGCGCCACGCCCTGGTCCATATGCAGCAGGGTGGCATAGCCGATGGAAAGCGGAATTGCCCCTTCCCCAACGCCGCCCGCCATAATCGGCAGAATGATAAAGAAGAAGATCTGGAACGGCTCAAGACCCAGCGCCAGGCCGACGCCCATCCCCACCAGCATGCCGACGATTTCGCCGCACAGCATCGGGAAGAAGATGCGCAGGAAGCCCTGAATCAGCACCGTGCGGTTCATGCTCATGATGCTGCCGACGATAATGCAGCAGATGTAGAGGTAGAGAATGTTGGTGGATTTGTAGAACTTGGTGGTGGACTCGACCACCACGTCCGGCAGCAGGCCGTAATAGACCAGCGCGGAAGGGATAAAGGTCGCGCAGATCGCCGCCGCGCCGAGCTTGCCGACAATCGGCAGGCGTTTGCCAAACTCGCCGCAGGCAAAGCCGAAGAAGGCCAGCGTCGCCACCATCACCACGATATCGCTCGGCAGTTTTCCGCCCAGGCAATCAATGGCAATCAGCGCGCCCGCCAGAACGAACAGCGGCAGAGGAATAATCCCGATTTTCCAGGTATCCATAATATGCCACCAACGCTCTTTGAGCGAAGGTCGCTGAATTTCAATCGGGTCGTGGGTAACAGAGAAAGAATCGTCAGTTGTGCTCATAATAAGCCCCTTAGTTATTTTGTGCGTTCAGCTTAGAGTCACAAAGGCTTACTTTATGTGAGGAATGGCATATTAAAAGCGAAGTTTTAATGGCCACTATGGTTTTAATGGTTTCTTTTATTTAATGTGATTTATCCCTTATTTATTGCCGTGGTTTTTATGGTTTCTTTTCCGAATTGAACAAACAAATAACATTTATTCGTGCAGCCTGAAGCACCGCTGCCTTTAGGATAAATCTTTTACAGCCCCTGCTGTGCAAGGGATCACAAGTTTTCGGCAAAGCGGGCATCCGCACGAAAAAAGATGATATATTGGCGATCTTTGCCGCTACCTCGCGTGATAGTTATGAAAGTCTCTTTCCAGATTAAGCTGTTTATTTCGCTGGTTGCCTTTTTCTCAGTACTTTTTGCGCTACTGGGCGGATATTATTATGCCGATGTCGGCAAACAGCTTTATCAGGAAATGAGCGCCCGCGCCAAAATACAGGCTGAAGAGATTGCGCTTATTCCGACATTGCGTGATGAAGTCGAACAAAAGAATATCAGCGCCATCCATGATTTTATGCAGAAGATGTCCGCGCACAGTGACGCCAGCTTTATTGTGATTGGCGATAATAAGGGCCAGCACCTTTTTCACTCCGTCTTTGCCGACAGAGTGGGCACGACGCTGGTCGGCGGTGACAATGAAGCGGTTTTGCAGGGTAAAAGCACCACCACCATCCGCAAAGGGGGACTGGGCATTTCGCTGCGCAGTAAGGCCCCCATCTTCAACGATGCCGGGCAGGTGGTCGGCATTGTTTCGGTAGGTTATCTCACCAGCTACCTTGATACCATTACCGTCAGTAAAGTGGTCAATATCCTGATTGCCGCCGTGCTGCTGCTGATTGCCCTCTTTGTCTTCTCCTGGTTCTTTACCCGCAGCATTAAGAAGCAGATCTTCTCCCTCGAGCCGCGAGAGATCGGGCTGCTGGTGCGCCAGCAGAAGGCGCTGATGGAGTCTATTTATGAAGGGGTGATTGCCATTGACGATCAGAGACGGATTGAAGTAATCAACCAGGCGGCGCGCAAGCTGCTCGGCCTGAGCCAGCCCGCCCGGGAGCTGCGCGGGCAGCTGATAAGCCAGGTTATCGATCCGGTCCCGTTCTTCGATACGCAAACGATGCTGGCGAAAGATACCCATGACGAGATTTGCCGTTTTAACGATCTCACGGTGATTGCCAGCCGGGTGCACATTATGCTTGAGGGATCGCTGCAGGGCTGGGTAATCACCTTCCGCGATCGCAACGAGATCGACTCGCTGAGCGCCCAGCTCAGCCAGGTAAAACGCTATGTCGATAACCTGCGCATTATGCGCCACGAGCAGCTCAATCGGATGACTACCCTGTCCGGCCTGCTGCATATGGGCCGCTATGAGGAGGCGATTGGCTACATTCAGGCGCAGTCGGAGCATGCCCAGGAGCTGCTGGACTTTATCTCTTCGCGCTTCAGTTCCCCGACCCTGTGCGGCCTGCTGCTGGGCAAAGCCGCCCGCGCGCGGGAGAAAGGCGTCGAGCTGTGTTTCGACCCGGCGTGTCGTCTGGACAGGCCGTTCCTGCCGCTGGGGGAGCAAGAGCTGATTTCGATTATTGGCAACCTGCTGGATAACGCCATCGAAGCAACGCAGCGCTCACCGCTTCCCCACGCGCCGGTGGAGGTGCTGATAAAACTCAGCGAACAGGAGCTGATTATTGAAGTGGCCGACCAGGGCGTTGGCATTACACCGGAGATCCGCGACAGGATCTTTGAACGCGGCATCACCACCAAAACACGCGGCGATCATGGGATTGGCCTGTATCTGATCGAAAGCTATGTCACTCAGGCTGGCGGCGCAATAGAAGTTGCCGATAATACGCCGCGCGGCACCATTTTCTCATTGTTTATCCCTGCCACGGGAACCGCCCGGCAACTGGAAGACACCGACTATGCAACATGAACTTATCGACGTACTGATTGTTGAAGACGAGAGCGAGCTGGCGCAACTGCACGCGGAGCTGATAGGCAAGCATCCGCGTCTGAGGCTGGTGGGCATTGCCTCGTCGCTGGCAGCGGCCCAGGCTGAGCTTGAAAGCAAACAGCCGCAGCTCATGCTGCTGGATAACTATCTGCCTGACGGCAAAGGGATCTCGCTGATTAATAACCCCATGCTGGCCCGCGCCAACTGCTCGGTGATCTTTATTACCGCCGCCAGCGATATGGACACCTGCAGCCAGGCGATCCGCAACGGCGCGTTCGACTACATTCTCAAACCCGTCTCCTGGAAGCGGCTCAGCCAGTCGCTGGAGCGGTTTGTGCAGTTTGCCGAACAGCAGCGCGTCTGGAAGATTGTCGACCAGCAGAACGTCGATTCGCTCTATCAGCTACAGGCGAAAAACTACCGCCAGGACAACGGCAGCAAGGGCATTGAGGAAAATACGCTGGCGCGCGTGCAGACGCTGTTCAACGACAAGGCGACGCACTGCTTTACGGTGGATGAGGTCGTGAGCGAGACGGGACTGAGTAAAACCACCACCCGGCGCTATCTGGAGCACTGCGTGGAGACCGGGTTTCTCAGCGTGGAGATGCTGTACGGGAAGATCGGGCATCCGAGGAGGATGTATAAGCGTAATGCGGCTTAACTCCCCTCACCCCGGCCCTCTCCCCAAAGGGGCGAGGGTGAAAAGACGGCTCCGTGCAATCCCCTCTCCCCCTTGGGGAGAGGGCGGCTACTTTAATACATACCCATACAGCCGCTTAATCCCGTCGGCATCCTTCTCGCTGTACACGCCCTGCAGCTCCGGCGAGAAGCCCGGCAGCAGGTTGATGCCCTCCTCCAGCGCCAGGAAGTAACGCTGCACCGCCCCGCCCCAGACTTCCCCCGGCACCACGCACAGCACGCCTGGCGGATAGGGCAGCGCCCCTTCGGCAGCAATGCGCCCTTCGGCATCCCGTATGCGGACCAGCTCCACCTCTCCGCGAATGTAGGCACGGTTCGCATCCTGCGGATTCATCACCACCTCCGGCAGGCTCTCCTTACGGAACATCGCCTTCTGCAAATCTTTTACGTCAAAGCTGACGTAGAGATCGTGCATCTCCTGGCACAGCTGCCGGAGCGTGTAGTCCCGGTAGCGCACCGGGTATTTCTGAAAGATAGTCGGCAGCACGTCTGCCAGCGGCGTATCGTCTTCAATATGCTGTTCAAACTGCCCCAGCATCGCCACCAGCTGCGCCAGCTTCTCGCTGCTTTCGGCAGGCGTCAGCAGGAACAGGATCGAGTTGAGATCGCATTTTTCCGGCACGATGCCGTTTTCACGCAGATAGTGCGCCAGAATCGTCGCCGGGATACCGAAATCCGTGTACTCCCCCGTTTCGGCATCGATACCCGGCGTGGTCAGCAGCAGCTTGCACGGGTCGACAAAATACTGCTCGCGGGCATAGCCCTCAAACCCATGCCATTTGGCACCCGGCTCGAAGCTGAAGAAGTGCAGCTCGCTGGCAATGGCGTGAGTCGGATGATCCTGCCACGGCCGCCCCGCCACCACCGGTGGGATAAACGGTTTTATCATGTGGCAATTCGCAACGATCGCCTTACGCGCTTCAATCCCCAGCTCGACGCACTCCGCCCACAGCCTGCGCCCGCTTTCCCCTTCGTGGATTTTTGCGTTCACATCCAGCGCCGCGAACAGCGGATAGAACGGGCTGGTTGAAGCATGCAGCATAAACGCGTTGTTAAGACGCTTGTGCGGGCAGAAACGCGCCTGGCCGCGAATGTGGTTATCCTTTTTATGGATCTGCGACGTTTGCGAGAATCCGGCCTGCTGTTTATGCACCGACTGGGTGACAAAAATGCCCGGATCGTTCGCGTTCAGCTCCAGCAGCAGCGGGGACGTTTCCGCCATCATCGGAATGAACTGCTCGTAGCCCACCCACGCGGAGTCAAACAGAATGTAGTCGCACAGGTGGCCGATCTTGTCGATCACCTGACGGGCGTTGTAGATCGTCCCGTCGTAGGTGCCAAGCTGAATGATCGCCAGGCGGAACGGTCGCGCCTCGTCGGCCTTTTCAGGCGCCGCCTCGCGGATCAGCTCCCGCAGATACCCATCGTCAAAGCAGTGCTCGTCAATCCCGCCAATAAATCCAAACGGGTTACGCGCTGCCTCAAGATAAACCGGCGTGGCACCCGCCTGGATCAGCGCCCCGTGGTGGTTGGATTTGTGGTTGTTACGATCGAACAGCACCAGGTCCCCGCGGGTCAGCAGCGCGTTGGTCACCACCTTATTGGCCGCCGACGTACCGTTCAGCACGAAGTAGGTTTTGTCCGCGTTGAACACTTTCGCCGCGAACTTTTGCGCGTGCTTGGCGGACCCTTCGTGGATCAATAGATCGCCCAGCTTCACGTCGGCGTTGCACATGTCGGCGCGAAACACGTTCTCACCGAAGAAATCATAGAACTGGCGCCCTGCCGGGTGCTTTTTGAAAAACGCGCCGTGCTGGTGGCCCGGACAGGCAAAGGTGCTGTTGCCCATTTCAACATACTGGCTCAGGGTGTCAAAAAAGGGCGGCAGCAGGTTCTCTTCGTAGCGGCTGGCAGCGCTCTCGAGCTCCAGAAACTCCTGAGCTTTACCCGAAATAACCGCAGTAGCGCCGTCGGGCGCTTCCGTGGGCTCCTGCGAGAAAATGAACACCGGAAGCTGAAAGCCCGTGCGTTTCAGCAACGCGAGAATGCCGCTGCGACTTTCCGTCGTCGTCATGACGACGGCCGCCACATCGGTGAAATCCGTGTTATCCAGCGTCACCTTTTCGCGGTGCGTAGACACGGTAGAGAGCAGCTCGCGGCTGACGGCGATTTTCATGGTTTTCATAAGCGCAGTTACCCTCACCGAGCGGTGAGACAGGAGGAGAAAATTCGCGCAATAATGTCACCTTTTATTTTTAGCCGCAACAGGGAATCCTTATGCAATTAATCACCCAAACCTAACGGCCATAAAGCAGAAGCATGTCATAATCATGCAATACCAATGAGTAAGTAACAGGAGTTAAGCGTGGTTATCGGGCCATTTATCAACGCAGGCGCCGTATTGCTGGGCGGCGTACTCGGCGCAGTGCTGAGCCAGCGGCTGCCGGAGCGTATTCGCACCTCCATGCCCTCAATATTCGGCCTGGCATCGTTAGGGATCGGTATTCTTTTAGTCATCAAATGCGCCAACCTGCCGGTGATGGTGCTGGCCACCCTTCTCGGCGCGCTCGTTGGCGAATTTTGCTATCTGGAAAAAGGTATTAACAGTGCGGTGAGTAAAGCCAAAAACCTGATTGCCCGACCGGGCGGCAAGGCGAAACACGGCACGCACGAGTCGTTTATTCAGAACTATGTCGCCATCATCATTCTGTTTTGCGCCAGCGGCACCGGGATTTTCGGTTCGATGCAGGAAGGCATGACGGGCGATCCGAGCATATTGATTGCGAAAGCGTTTCTGGATTTCTTCACCGCCACCATTTTCGCCACCACCCTTGGCGTCGCCGTTGCGGCGATTTGCGTCCCGATGCTGCTTATCCAGCTGGCGCTCGCCACCTGCGCCACCTTGATTCTCCCTCTGACCACGCCGGCGATGATGGCGGACTTCACCGCCGTCGGTGGCCTGCTGCTGCTGGCGACAGGCTTGCGCATCTGCGGGATTAAGATGTTCGCCGTGGTGAATATGCTGCCCGCGCTGCTGCTTGCCATGCCGCTTTCCGCACTCTGGACGCACTTTTTCGCTTAAGGAAGCGGCGAAATGGTGAGAGATTGCGCAGTCTGTAACGAAAACAACATTTTTCGTTGACGGCGGAGAGTGAATCGGGTTTAATGCGCCCCGTTGCCCGGATAGCTCAGTCGGTAGAGCAGGGGATTGAAAATCCCCGTGTCCTTGGTTCGATTCCGAGTCCGGGCACCAAATTCATATCAACGGACCTCCACGGAGGTCCGTTTTTGCATTCTAAGCCCGTAAAAATCAATACTTCTACACTCCCTTTTATCCACGTCACCCCGACCACTGTGTCAGCAGCGCATGCAGTTTAGCCGGCTCGAGAGGCTTGCGGAGCACCAGATATCCCTCCTGCTCCGCCTCTAGCAGAACCGGTGAATTAAATTCGCCGCTGACTATCGCGCCGCTCATATCCGGGAGACGTTCAAAAAGCGCTTTCAGGATATCGAAGCCGCTTTCGCCGGACCGCAGGCGCTGGTCGCACAGCACGGCAAACGGCGTGAAGCCGTCGTCGATAATGGCGAACGCTTCTTCAGCAGAGGCAGCACAGCGCACGTTGATTCCCCATACGCTCATCAGGCTCTCCCAGGCAGACGTTACCAGCGGATCGTCATCGACGACCAGGCAGGAACCGTGCAGCGGCGCATAGCGTACCGACGTGGCGGTGTTGTCACAGGCGGGCGAGATATCCGGCGCGATGTCTTCACCAGCATATTGGGTGAAGCGCATCCAGAAGCGTGAGCCTTTACCTTCAATGGATTGCATCCCGTACTTTACCTTCATCAGCTTGGCACAACGGGCCACTACGGCCAGTCCCAGCCCGTGTCCGGCGCTGTCGATTTTCCATGCCAGCTCGGGACGGTAGTAAGGCGAGAAGATTTTACCTTTCTCGTCATCGGCAATACCGACCCCCGTGTCCCACACCTCCACCATACACTCCTCGCCGCGCGGTCGGATGGCGACCAGCACGCCGCCCTGAAGCGTGTAGCGAAGGGCGTTTTGAATCAGGTTAATCAGAGATTGTCGCACCAGCAGCGGATCGCCCATCACGTAGATACGGCGTTTGGGCCGCCGGGTACATAGCCTAAGCGCGCGGCTGTTGGCCTCTTCGCGAAACAGCGTTATGACCGAGTCGAGCAGAGCACCGATATCCACTTTGGTCGGGGCAGAGAGTACATTTCCGGATTCTATTTTGCTGAGATCGAGCAGAGAATTGAGCATCAAATGTACCGAGCGAACGCTCTGCTGCAGGTCAAGAAGCTGCGGCGTCAGGCTGACGTCCCGGTTTCGGTGGAGGATGGCCTCGATCAGAAAGCCCATAGCGTGCACGGGCTGGCGCAGATCGTGGCTGGCGGTGGTCAGAAACTGATTTTTATCCAGCAGCGCCTGCTCCGCGTCCTCTTTGGCCTGACGAAACTGTTCCGCCAGCCGTGAGCTTTTTTCCTCAAGCAGCGCTTGCTGAATAAAGAACGCATGTGACGTTAACGCATGGCGGTAAATCGCGAATCCGTAAAGCAGATTCAGCATGAGCACGATAAACATCAGCTCATCCAGCCGCCAGATAATACCGAGGTTCAGCATCCCCCAGGAGGCGAAGAAAAAACGCGTAAAGGTGCTGATGACAGGCGTCAGATGCGTCGCATTGGCGGCAACGATGGCGGCGATACTGATATTAAGCAGCAGGAAAAAGTCAAAGTTCTGCGTCTGCGGGGTAATTAAATAGAGTGATGAAATTCCCAGCCCGTGAATAAAGGCGATATTATTAATACGCGGAAGCCAGCGTCTCAGGACGTCTTTTTCAACGTTTTCTTTCGCTTCGCGCTGATAGCGTCGGTGCAATATTCGTATCGCCACAGCACATAGCAGATAAATGCTTATCCAGGTAATCGTTGGGCCAAGGTCGTCCCCAAGCATATAAATCCAGATGGCGAAAGGAATACCGACAAAGGGGACCGCGCTAAAGCTGAACACCAGCCGTAAAAAGGTGTTGTTTAGCAAACGGATCTGCGCCGGAGCGGAGATACTCTCGTTCTGTAAACTCTGGAAAAACCTCATTCCGACGGTTCCTGCTTGCCATGCAGAAGCGTGATGGCCTCTACCCTGCTGTTAACACCTATCTTTTTCAATATATTGCTGATGTGTTCTTTGACCGTGGGCTCAGAAATTGAAAGTTGCGCGGCGATTCTTTTATTTGGCAGGCCACGCATAATCATATTTAACACATCTATTTGCCGCGGCGTTAAGTTAAATTTACTTAACTTGTCATTATTCGACTGAACGGAAATTTCGCTTCCATCAGGGAACCACGTCAAATTATTAGTGAGTGCGAAAACGGCTTGTGAGAACATTTCAGGCGGTTCGCTTTTCAATACAAAACCGTGCCCCCCGGCGGCATGAACTTTCCGCCAGAGATCATTATTGTTATCCCCGCTGACCACCAGGAGTCGTATCTGTGGGTAAAGGTGTTTCACTTCTTTGAGTAATTTCAACGCCGTTCCGGACGAGAGCCAAAAATCGATTACCAGCAAACGTGGCGGGCCATTATCCCTAATTTGACGGTAGCAATCGTCTTCATTCGTCACCACATACGCCTGCTTAAATTGGCAATGTGTAATCAGATAATTGGCGATGCCGCTAGCGACCAATGGATGGTCATCAACGACTAACGCATAATTCTGTCCCAAAGGGTCCTCCTTTAACCTTCGCATATCTGAGAGTACAGATGAATTATTATCTACCCACCCTACTTTAGGAGGGTTTTTTCGATTAGGAAAGGGAAATATATTATTTGCTGATTTGAGTAAATGAAAACATAAATACAATCAGTGAAATTAACTGATTGGATATCAAGGATAATTTATGAAAAAACCTCTCGTCTTTTTAACCGTTACGTTGATGCTAACCGGTTGTTCCACGCTGAAAACCGATCAGGCAATTCCACTCCTGCAGGCGGAGACCGCTAAAATGCTGGGGCTGGGCTCATCGGATGAAATAACCGTGACCAATGTTAATGGCGCCCAGCCGGACGCGCTGGGAGGACAAAAACTCTCTTATCGCGCTACGACGGAAAAAGGGCGCATTTTCGATTGCTCATCGATGATGATGCCTGGGATTTTAGGATCCGCACCGACGCTGAGCGCGCCAACCTGTACACCTGTTGTCACACATAAATAATTAACAGCACATCAAAAGGCGTACTGAAATAACGCCTTTTACGTTATCTGACGTATCTGAGTTTTCATATAAAAACGATTTTCCCGACATCACGCTAATGAGTACGGAGATAGCCCGTGAATAACTCTACATCGCATTCTTTAGCGGTTAAGACACCGCTTTCCAGACTTTACCTCACTCTATTTTCCGCGCCGCTGTTACTGCTTTCGCCTGCCGATTTCGCCCGTGCAGCCGATGCAATTTTTGATGGCGATTCGCGTATTACCGAAACGCTGGGTTACGCCGGAGATGTTTACGTTGGACGTAATCAACGCGGAAACCTAATGATCGATAACGGCAAAATCACCGCCTATAACATCAATATCGGTCGGCTGTTCGACGGCCAAATTTATGAAAGCGTGGTCACGGTCCGAGGGCCAAGCGCGGAGCTTAACGCGGTGAACGATCAATACGTCCTGCGCGGCGACCTGAATCTTGGCCTCGGCACCCTTCGAGTCGAAGAGGGCGCGCTGGCGAGCGCTAAGGAGATCGTTGTCGGCACCACGCGCGGCTATGACAGTCACCTTATCGCAACGGGTGCCGGCTCTCGCGTGACCAGTAATTTTCTTAGCGTAGGCACCGATCTGGGCGCACGCTCCACGCTGGCGATTGAAGACGGTGCGGCGCTCAATACCGCCTACGATGCGCGCATCGGCAATGGTACCGGGCCGGATGAAACCGACACGCTGAGCCCAAAAGCCACCGTCACGGGCAGCGGCTCACAGTGGAATGTTGGCCGTACGTTGACGCTTAATGGCGACCTGGACGTACTGAACGGCGGAACGGTTAACGTTGGCGGCGTGCAGGTGGCGGGTGTCTCCGGGGCAGGGAAAACCGCCGAGCTGGTGATTGCAGGCAAAGACTCGCGTTTTACCAGCGGTAGCAGCGTAAGCGTTGGCGATTATGGCAACGGCGTGCTGTCGGTTATTGACGGCGGTTCATTTTCCGCTGGCAGCAATGCGCTGATCGTAGGGACTTCGGGTTCCGGTTCGAACCGGGGTGCGCTCATCATCGGCAGCCGCGGCAACATGGACACCGGCACGGGTTTAACTGAGCCAACGCTTGGTACGGCAGGCGGGGCGGGTATCCTCGATGCGAAGACGGCAATCAGCCTGCGTGGCGGGCTGTTTGGCAGCTATGTCTACTTCAACCATACCGACGAAAATTACGTCTTCAGCAACACGATGAGCGGCGAAGGTGAGGTGATCAATACCGCCGGACAGACAACGCTAAACGGCGATCTTTCAGCCCTGCAGGCGAACGTGACCGCGCGCGGTGGCAAAGTCATTATTGCCAGCAATATCAACACCCAGCCAGAAGACGATATTTTTGATATTCAGACCCTTAGCGCCGAGAACGGCGGGACGCTGATCCTCAACGCGACGGCGGGATCCGACGTAAGCAACGGGCTGGGCTACAGCAGCGCCGCGTCAATCAAAGCCGGCGGCACGCTGGGGGGGAACGGCACGCTGGGCCAGACCGAGATCCTGTCCGGCGGGCATATCTCGCCCGGTGACGGCAATATCGGTACGTTGACGCTGAAACGCTATCTGAACTTTATCGGCGAATCCTTCTATGATGTTGATATCGCAGGAGATGGCCGCAGCGACCAGCTGCTGGTCTCGGGCAAAACGACTATCAGCGATCTGGCTAAAGTACAGGTCACCGCGCTGGATCCGCAAACCAGCTACAAAACGGGCCAAAGCTATCGCATTTTAACCTCGGACGGGGGAATTGACGGTCAGTTCGCCGGAGCGATCTCCAAATCTGCCTTCCTGGACGTAGCGCTCAAGCAGGGCACCAACGCCGTCGATCTGACCATCGCCCAGAAAGAGACCGGCGGCGAGAATCCTGGAGGCGAAAACCCGGGAGGTGAGAATCCTGGAGGAGAAAACCCCGGTGGCGAAAACCCGGGCGGTGAGAATCCTGGCGGTGAAAACCCAGGAGGAGAAAACCCTGGCAGCGGCAAGCCGGGGATTTTCCAGACCGTGGCCAAAAGCAGCAACCAGTGGAACACTGCCGGCGCGCTCTCCACGCTGACGCAAAGCGGCCCGTCGCTGGCGCTGTATAACTCGCTGCTGGTGCTGAGCGCAGCGGAAGCGCGCGAAGCGTTCAACCAGCTATCCGGTGAAGTTTATCCGTCAATGCAGTCCAACCTGATTGCCGGCAGCACCCAGGTGTTTAACGTGTTAAACCAGCGGATGCAGCGCGCGTTTGATAACGACAGCCTGCCGATACCGCCGTTAGCAATGTCTCTGGTGCAGCAGCCGGAGCCGCAAAACAATGGCGTCTGGGGCCAGACCTTCAGCTCCTGGAGCCGAAACAGCGGCGACGGTAACGTGGGCAAGCTGGACGGCAACACCACCGGCTTCCTGCTGGGGGCAGATCGCAAGCTGGCGGACCATAACGTGCGTGTCGGTGGCTACTTTGGCTACAGCCGAGGGGATTACGACGTCGATAGCCGTCGTTCCTCAACGGATACCGACAACTACCACCTTGGCCTGTATGCGGCTGGCCAACAGGATGCTTTCTCCCTTCGCGGCGCGCTGGGTTACACCTGGCATAAGATCGAAGGCGAGCGCAATGTTGATTTCAGCGGCTTCTCGGATCGGCTGAAGTCGGATTACGACGCCAACTCGCTGCTGGCGTTCACCGAAGCGGGCTACCGTTTCGGCCAGCCTGATATGAATATTGAGCCGTTCGTCAATTTATCGTACATCCGACTGCATACCGACAGCTTCCGGGAAGACGGCGGTGCCGCCGCGCTGAGCGTACGTAATGAAACGATGAACACCTTCTATTCCACACTCGGGGTGCGCGGCGTGACCGAGTTGCCGAAGAACGTTAACCTCTACGGTTCGCTGGGCTGGCAGCACGCCTATGGCGATAAGAATACCTCTTCGCGCATGGCGTTTGCGGGCAGCGACGCGTTCATTACTCAAGGACAAGCCGTGGATGAGGACGTGATGGTGGGTGATATCGGCGTGAGCGTACAGCTGTCGCGGGCTGCGACGCTGGATGTGGGGTATCAGGGACAATACGGTGCGGATACCCGCGTCAACTCGGTTAACGCGAATCTGCGCTGGTCGTTCTGAATGATTTCCCTTTAAAGAACCCGCCCTCGTGGCGGGTTCTTTGTTTTGGCTTCTGACAGCGCTAGGGATCGTTCCCACCTGCGTCCAGCAGTTTGTTTTTAAAGATAAACAAACACGCCTCGTTGAAGTTCTCGGCCCCCAGCCGTTCCGAGAGAGCCGTGCGTTTTCGGTAGAGGCTCTTAACCGATGTATTCAGCTCGCCTGCCACCTCCTCCATCGACATCCCTGCCCGCAGCAACCGCAGCATGATCGCTTCGTGCGTGCTAAGCCGTAAATTAAGCAGCCACTTCGTGGTCAGGCGCCTGCCCTTCATATTCAGAACCAGATTAAACAGCGAGGCCATATCCGGCGCGGTGAGCGGCGTGTTCATAAACAGCTTCATACTGAGCAGATTCTCCTCGCGATGGCGCATATCAAGCATAACGCAGCAGATCGTTTTTTTCGTTCTGGCCGGATGGCGTATCAGGTAATCATATAAACGGAGCGGAGAACGACTATCAATCAATACAGAATATTCATCTGCACCGTTGTCAAATATGTTTCGGTCAATCGAGTCGAGCAGGATAATATCCGGAAAGAATATCCTCATCCCCCTGACAAGATAGCGGTCCTGAGTCACTAACACTATTGAAGTTGCCACTAACCATCCCTTTTAGATTAAAGCAAGAACGATCCTTCGCAAAGAAGGCCGCCTTCGTTTTATAGCGCTGTTATATTAACGATTAATGTTTCCGGCTTTGGACATCCCTCAATACAGACATTGATGGGTAAGACTTCCTGTAGACTATCATTCAATGGCTGCCATTAATTATAAATAAAAAACAATCGCAGAAAAGTCACTTCTCTAAACATTAAGAATTTTTGTCATGAAACTTCCCAAACATCCACCAGAAAGTACTTTAATTGGCACAGATAAGCGTCATTAAAAATATATACAAATCTGTCACAATAAAAATAAAACAGATCATTTTCAATAAGTTATAAATAAACAATCAATTCAAAATAATCATCACTCACCGCTCAATCCAGAATTATCTCAAAACAACCAGGCCGCTTTTCAACATATTTATCCGGCAAGATATCGGGTGTACATTACCTTTCACCCAAGCGACTGAGATAAGGATCCATAATTACCTTTAAGTAAGTACCCCATAACGTCACTGCATTCAGATTTAATGTTCTCCTTTATGGCCTTTAACGCTGAGCTTAAAGGCGGCCGTGTTATGCAATGGATTCATGATAAACAAATGGCAAATAGATATGGAAAGCTCACTTCGCTTCAATACGTTATTCTTTTATCGCGCCCCAACATTATTGTTCCTGTTATTACTCTTTCCTGTTCTGGTTCAGGCTTCGGAATCCGTTTACGAACAGCAGATTCAACAGGCGCGTAACGGTAATTACACGTCGTTTCTTGATTATCTTCAGCGCTATCAGCAACAGCATGCCCTGACGCCCGAGCAAGTTGCGGACTGGCTGCAGGTGGCTGCGTGGGCAGGTCGCGATGACGAGGTCATTCAGGTCTGGCAGCGTTACGGTATTTATATGCCGCTGCCCGCCCGCGGCGTTGCGGCCGTCGCGCAGTCCAGGCGAAATCAAAAAGCGTGGCAGCCGGCCTTATCGCTCTGGAAAGAGGCGCGTAGCCTTGCGCCGCATAACGACGATTATCGTATTGGCTATATCAAAACCCTGGCCGATGCCCGCATGGATGCCCTCGCGCTGCAGGAAGCCCGGCGGCTGGTCGCGGAAAGCCCCTCTCAGGCCCATCTACAGACGCTCTCTTACGTCTGGCTGCGCCAGGGAAAAAGCTGGGATCGGCTTTTAGCGGACACGCGCGCGCTAGCCATCGCGCCAGAGAATAACGCGCTGCTCAGCGATCAGATCGAGGCGCTGACGGATAACCGGGTGAATACCCCTGCGCTGCAGCTTTCACAAAGGGTGACGCTCTCCTCCGCGCAGCGTCGCCGTCTTGAGCTTAACGCCGCTGCCGAAAGGGTTCGCCTTGCTGATGTGCCTGCCAGGACGGAAAAAGAGCGCCTGCAGCTTTTGCAAAGCGCACTGAATCGTTACGACGCCCTGCTTTCTTGCTGGCAAAACGATCCGCAGGCGGCGGAAGACATCGTCCTTGCGCGCATCGACAGGCTTGGCGCGCTGTATGCACGTGGCGATTACCCGCAGGTCATCCGCGAGTATCAGGCGCTGACAGCAGCGCAGCATCCGGTGCCGGGCTGGGCAATCGGCTGGGTTATCTCCGCGTATCTGCAGGAGAAAAATAGCGCTGCCGCCTTCTCGCTTGTGCAGCGCTATCCGCAATACGCCTCAAATCCGCAGGACGAGGAGCACGCGCTTTTCTACGCCTGGCTGGATACCGGCCAGTACCCGGCCGCCCGCCGGTACGTTGAGCGCCTGACCCGCAGCGTCCCCTGGACCCGTTACGACTTCGGTTCCCCTGTTCCTCAGCCGAACGATCGGTGGCTTATCGGACAGTCGCTTCGCTTTAACTATTTGCTGGCAACCCACGCCCTGCCGGAAGCCGAAACGCTGGCGCACCGTCTGGCCACAACGGCGCCGGGCAACCAGGGATTGCAGATTGACTATGCCACCCTGCTTCAGGCGCGGGGCCTGACGCGCGCGGCCGAGCAAAAGCTGAAAATGGCAGAAGCGCTGGAGCCATCGAATCTGGAACTCGAGCAGCAGCAGGCCTACGTCGCTATGGATCTGCAGGAGTGGCGGCAGATGGATTTACTGGCCGACGACGTGCTTGCTCGCGCGCCCGTCGATCGCAGCGCCCGACGCCTGGACAGGCTCAGAACGGTTCACCATATGTCCGAACTGCGCCTCAACGCGGGAAAAGGGCTGCACTCCGATAACCCCGTCAGCGGTACACACGACCTGACCTGGGACGCCACGCTTTATGGTCCGCCCATCGCGGATAGCTGGCGGCTGTTTGCGGGTGCCCGCTACGGGCAGGGTAACTTTGATGAAGGGAAAGGCTCCAGCCGTCACCTCCTGGGCGGCGTTGAATGGCGGCCTCGTGACCTTCAGCTCGAAGCCGAGCTCTCCAGCAACCGCTATCACGGGGAAAATAAGCCGGGGGCTCGCCTCTCGACCACGTACAGCCTGACGGATAACTGGCAGGTCAGCGGCAGCCTTGAGCGCCTGTCCCGCACCACGCCTCTGCGGGCGTTACGCAACGGGATCAGCGCAAACCGGGGTGAAGGCGGCGTGCGCTGGTACCAAAACGAGCGCCGCGAGTACCAGTTCAGCGCCGCCGTCAGCCGCTTCTCGGACCATAACCGCCGGCAGGAATACACCCTCACGGGTAAGGAGCGCCTCTGGCAGGCCCCGTCCCTGACGCTGGATCTCGAACCGGGGATCGCCGCCAGTAAAAACAGCCTGCGGGACACGCTCTATTACAACCCGGCGCGGGACCTGTCCGTGACGGCCGCCCTCTCCGCCGATCATGAGATGTACCGCCATTACGACACCCTCTGGAGCCAGCAGTTCGTGGCGGGCGGCGGCGGGTACTGGCAGAAAAATCATTCCGCCGGGGCCATCACCCTGCTGGGTTACGGGCAGCGCGTTCAGTGGAACAACGTCATTGATACCGGCGTGATGCTGAACTGGGATAAACGCCCTTACGACGGCAAACGCGAAAGCAATCTCTCCGTCACGTTTGATGCGACTTTACGCTTTTAAGGATGAATATGCTGAACACACGTCTTTCCGTGAGCCTGATACTCCTCGGCTGGCTCTGCCTCAGCGCGAGCGCCTGCGCGCAGGCGATCTCGTTCATTGCGCCTAAAGCGCGGCCGCAGCTGGAGGCGACCAAACCCTGGCCGACGAACCAGTTTCTGGTCCTGGCCTACCACGACGTAGAGGATGATGCCGCCGATCAACGCTACCTCTCCGTTCGCACCAGCGCGTTAAACGAGCAGATAAGCTGGCTTGTGCACAACGGCTATCACGCCATCAGCGTGCAGGACATTCTCGATGCGCATGACGGGAAAAAAACGCTGCCGCCAAAGGCCGTTTTGCTCAGCTTTGACGACGGCTACAGCAGCTTTTACACCCGCGTCTGGCCGCTGCTTCAGGCATGGAACGTGCCTGCGCTGTGGGCGCCGGTGGGCAGCTGGGTGGATACGCCGGCAGATCAAAAGGTTAACTTCGGCGGCCTGATGACGCCCCGCGATCGCTTCGCAACGTGGGACATGGTGCGCGAGCTCAGCCGGTCCCCGCTGATTGAGATCGGCTCGCATACCTGGGCCTCGCATTACGGCATTCCGGCCAACCCGCAGGGCAGCCGCGAGCCGGCGATTGCCAATCGCTTTTATGATAAAGCCACTGGCCGCTATGAAACGGACCCGCAGTTTAACCAGCGGATTGGTGATGACGTTCGCAAAGTGACCGAAAAAATCACCCAGGTGACCGGCAAGGCGCCGCGCGCCTGGGTCTGGCCGTATGGTGCAGCAAACGGCACGTCGCTCGCGATTGCCAAAAAGCAGGGCTATCAGCTGGCCTTTACCCTTGAGGACGGGCTGGGTGACGTGCGCAATCTCGGCAGCATTCCCCGTCTGCTGATTGCCGGTAATCCCTCGCTCAAAACCTTTGCCAGCACGGTCAGCCAGGTTCAGGAGCCTGAGCCGGTGCGCGTGATGCACGTCGATCTTGACTACGTTTACGATCCCGATCCGGCCCAGCAGACCCAAAACATCAACAGGCTGATCCAGCGGGTCTACGACATGAAAATCAGCCACGTCTTCCTGCAGGCGTTTGCCGACCCGCAGGGCGACGGCAGGATCACGGCGCTCTATTTCCCGAACCGTCGTTTGCCGGTTCGGGCCGATCTTTTTAATTTTGTCTCCTGGCAGCTGCAAACCCGCGCGGGGGTAAAAGTCTTCGCGTGGATGCCGGTGCTCTCGTTCGATCTCGATCCTTCCCTGCCGCGCGTGCAGCGCCGGGATCGTCAGACCGGCCGGTTAAGCGACGCCACCGAGCCCTATATCCGGCTCTCCCCGTGGAACCCGCAGGTGCGCCAGCAGGTGACGGAAATCTATGAGGATCTGGCCCGCTATGCCAGCTTCAACGGGATCCTGTTCCATGACGACGCGGTGCTGACGGACGTGGACGATGCCGGACAGGACACGACTCGCCAGAAGAGCCAGCGGCTTATCGGGTTTACCCACGCCCTGAGCCTGGCGGTGAAGCACATCCGCGGCCCGCAAATTAAAACCGCGCGCAATATGTTCGCCTTACCCATCCTGCAGCCCGAAAGCGAGGCGTGGTTTGCGCAGAATCTTGATGACTTTCTGGCGGAGTATGACTGGACGGTGCCGATGGCCATGCCGCTGATGGAGTCCGTCCCGGTCGACGAGAGCAATGCCTGGCTGACGCGCCTGGTTAACGCCGTCGCCGCACGGCCCGGCGCGCTCGATAAAACCATTTTCGAGCTGCAGGCCAGGGACTGGGACCAGAAACCGCAGCGCGCCGTTTCCGATAGCCAGCTTGCAGAGTGGATGCGCGTGCTCCAGCTGAACGGCGTCAAAAATTACGGTTACTACCCCGACGACTTCCTCAACAACCAACCTGATATTTCACGTATCAGGCCTGAATTTTCTTCGTACTGGTACCCTGACAATGACTGATCGCATTATCGCATTCTCAATTTTATGTCTGGTATTCGGGTTGCCGTTAGGCGTGGCCGCCCTCTTTACCGGTGAGCTGATTCTGGATTTTGTGTTCTTCTGGCCGCTGTTCATGTCCGTGCTCTGGATAACTGGCGGGCTCTACTTCTGGTTTCAGCTTGAACGGCACTGGTCGTGGGATAAGGACACGCCCGCCCCGACGCTCGCCGGCGAGCCGCTCATCTCCATCCTTATTCCCTGCTTCAATGAGGAAAGGAACGCCAGGGAGACCATCAGCGCCGCGCTGGATCAGCGGTATGAAAATATAGAGGTCATCGCCATCAACGACGGCTCTTCTGACAACACCGCGCAGGTGCTGCAGGCGCTGGCGCTGGAACAGCCGCGCCTGCGGGTGATTAACCTCGCGGAAAACCAGGGAAAAGCGCTGGCGCTCAAAGCCGGGGCGGCGGCGGCCCGGGGCGATCTGCTGGTCTGCATTGACGGCGACGCGCTGCTCGATCGCGATACCGCGGCTTATCTGGTGGCTCCGCTGATTCAGTATCCCCACGTCGGGGCGGTGACCGGCAATCCGCGCATTCGCACGCGTTCCACGCTGCTTGGCCGCATTCAGGTGGGCGAGTTCTCTTCAATCATCGGGCTCATCAAGCGGACGCAGCGGATCTATGGCCGGGTCTTTACCGTCTCCGGCGTCATCGCCGCCTTTCGCCGGCAGGCGCTGGCGGACGTCGGGTACTGGAGCCCGGATATGATCACCGAGGACATCGACATCAGCTGGAAGCTCCAGCTGCGCCACTGGGATATCTTTTTCGAGCCGCGAGCGCTGTGCTGGATTTTGATGCCGGAGACGCTCAAGGGCCTGTGGAAACAGCGCCTGCGCTGGGCCCAGGGGGGCGCGGAGGTGTTCCTCGTCAACCTGCGCAAGATTGTGCGCTGGGAGCATCACCGCATGTGGCCGCTGTTTCTGGAGTACGCGCTGTCAACGCTGTGGGCCTTTGCCTACGCGATGACGGTGCTGCTGTTCATCATCAGCCATGTCGCGCCTCTTCCCCAAAACCTGATCGTTGAGAGCCTCTTTCCCCCGGCGTTTACCGGGCTGCTGCTGGGCGTGATGTGCGTGCTGCAGTTCCTGGCCAGCCTGTACATCGAGCGGCGCTATGAGCGGAACGTGGCCAGCTCGCTTTTCTGGGTGATCTGGTTCCCGATGGTGTACTGGATGATTGGCCTGTTCACCACCCTCGTCGCATTTCCAAAAGTCATGCTTAAACGCCAGCGTGCCCGCGCGCGCTGGATCAGTCCGGACCGGGGAAAAGGAAGCCTGCAATGAACGAAAATACCTTAATTTTGACCGAGCATCGGCTCATGCCACGTCTTTTCGATGCCGCGTTAACGCTGGTGGCGTGGGGAGGATTTCTGTTTTTCCTGTATGCCAGGCTCTGGATGCAGCTGACCGAGGAGAGCGACTACCGCTGGGGCGTAATTATTGCGTCCTTTAATACGGTGTTGATCTACCTGCTGTTCGCCGCGCTCAACGGCTGGCTGCTGATTTTGTGGTACCAGTACAACCGCCGCCGCGCCCACGTGAGGCGGCGCCAGCCGGGCTATTTTCACCAGGAGGAGCTGGCCCGCAGCTTTAACGTTTCACCGCAGATCATCTCCGAGATGAGCCAGTACAACCTGCTGACCGTGTACCACGACCAGATTGGCCGCATCATCGATCTGAAGATTAGCGAGCAGCTGGAAGAGGAAGAACCGTAATAAAAAGCCCCCGCAGGATGTCCTGCGGGGGCTTTGCTGTAGCGGGTGTGCGTTACTTATCCTTCACCACGATCAGCGGTTCAATATCGCTCTCTTTCTTCACCACCAGCGAGTCATCGCCGCGCAGGCAGGTTCCGCCGTAGTTCCCGCCCACGGTAAAGGTGCAAACCTGAATGTGCTTGCCGTCGACCTTTGGCAGGCACCACAGCTGCTGGTAGATGTTTTTGCGGTCAACAAACCTGCCGCTGGATTTATCCAGCAGTTCGTCCTGGGCGCTGATGAGATCGATATTGCTGCCGCAGCGCCCGGCGATGGGCTTAACGGCATAGCCGGTCTGCTTCAGCAGCTCGTTCACCTCAAAATCGGTATCGAGCAGATAACGGTGGTTCGGGAAGAGCTGCCACAGCACCGGGAGGATCGCCTTGTTGCCCGGAATCACCGTCCACAGCGGTTCAAACACCAGCACTTCCGGGCGCAGCAGGACGTCAATCAGGCGTACCTCACCCTCGGGGTGTCCGGTGCGGATCGGCACCGCGGCGTATTCGGTTTCGCTGACCTCGCGGATCTGCTCAATCGCCGTTTCCCACGCCCAGGTTTTCCACACGCAGTTGACGTGGCGACCTTCGTCGTCAATCAGCTGCCCGGCGGCATCCCAGCTCAGGGCGCCAAGCCCGTGCAGAATTTTGGTTTCAAACCCGGCCTGCAGCAGAGAGCGCTGGATAAAGAGCGCGTGATAGTCCTCTTCGACATCGTTGTCCTGCATGATGTGAACGAACGGCCGCGCGTGGCTGTGCTTCCATGCGCCGGTCAGCTCTGCCAGAAGGCCTTCCGCCGGGTTATGCCCGTTGCCGCGATAGCCGTTTTTGACCCACTCTTCGAGAATCAGCCCGCCCTCGGTATGGCAGGAAGCGGAGTCCGCGTTGTACTCGTAAACCTTAATCCCGCGCTCATCCATGCAGAAATCCATACGACCGGTGATCATATGGTGGCGACGCCACTGCCAGGAGAGGCGCAGGCGCGGCCAGAGGATTTTCGGGATGTCGAAAAGCGCCAGCAGGCTGTCGTCTTTCAGCACCTTGTCCGTGGCGTGCAGGTACATCAGGTGCAGCTCGTTGGTGGCCTTGATCAGCTCCTGCTCGGCGCTTTCGGTAATGGTGAAGTACTGGCAGGGATCTTTGTTGATCACATGGCCGTTGGCGCGGATATACGCCTGCTGCAGCGCGTCATTTTCGTTAAGCCATTTTCCGTCGAACTGACGTTTGTTTTTCAGCCGCGCGCCGCTGATTTTCAGCAGTTCACCGTCAATTTCCGGCTGGGGAATGCTGTGTTCCGTGTCGTCGGTCTGGATCATCCAGCCGAGGATCTCCGTGTCGTTGAAGGTGTCATGGATGGTATAACACCCGTTCTCCACGCTCAGACGCAGCTCGCGCGTCCACTGCTGCCCGAGCGGCAGCGGGGAGTGAATCACGTTCTGCTCGGCGATACGCACCTTATCGTCCAGAAGCTGGGCGATCACCGCCACGTGGCCGGTTTCGTGAAACTCGCCGCCCTTTTGCCAGATCAGCAGCGCCCCGGCGCGCGGCGCGCGCTTCGAGCCGTTGGCAAAGGCCTGAAGGGGCAGAATGTTATCGTTCACCACCTGGCGCAAAAAGCGCAGGGAGAAGATCTCCCACGCCATGCCGACGTCGGTAAACACGACGCCATAGTTGAGAAACAGGAAACGGCGGGCAAACTCAACGCACTGCCACTTGTGGCCCATGTATTCGTTGCCGATATAGCTGCGGAAATCCGCGTCTTCCGGGTATTTTCGCGGGTCCAGACTGCCGTAATTTGAAGAGTAAATCGCCACGCCGCCGGGCGCATAGCCTAACAATGTCCCGAATGGCGCATCACTGCTTAACTTTCCTTTACGCATGTATCCAACCTAAAACAGGCAGGCGGCAATTTTTGAGGGGTTGTCGTCGTCTGCACGTTGTAATTAACCTGACAGAGGTGGATTTATCATACACCTGCGTGGCAAATTATTCGTCGCAACAATGACTAAAATTCACAACATCAGGAGTCAACATGAGCGAACAGGCGCAAGCGCTGGAATGGGGCCACGGCCCGCGAACCTTTGAAGTCTTCCTGGAACCAACCTGCCCCTTCTCGGTGAAGGCATTCAATAAGCTGAATGGGTTTCTGGAACAGGTTGGGGAAGACAAGGTCACGGTCAAAATCCGTTTACAGTCCCAGCCGTGGCACCTGTTTTCCGGGGTGATTGTGCGCTGCATTCTGGCAGCATCCACGCTGCCGGACGGCAAAGCCGCCGCGCGTAAAGTGATGCAAGCGGTGGCCGACCATCGCGAAGAATTTGAATTTACCGACCACTGCAGCGGCCCGAATATGCAGGCCACGCCGGACGACATTATCGCCCGGATCGAGGGCTACAGTGGGGTGCAGGTTGCAGGCGCGTTTGCCCGGCCGGAACTGCAAAATGAGATCAAATGGCACTGCAAATACGCCCGCCAGAACGGCATTCACGTCTCGCCGACGTTTATGGTTAACGGCCTTGTGCAGGCGGATTTAGGCAGCGGCGATGACGTAGAGGTTTGGGCGAAGCGGGTGCTGGGATAGCGTTGTGCCGCCGTTCATGCCGGGTGGCGGCTTCGCCTTACCCGGCCTACGAAACACAGCCCCCTGTAGGTCGGGTAAGCGAAGCGCCACCCGACACGTTTAAGGCTCACATCTTAAACAACCAGCACGCCGCGAAATGTCCTGGCGCAATCTCCTGCATGGCTGGCTCCTGCGTCTGGCAAACCGGCATGGCGTGCGGGCAGCGGCTGCAGAACTTACAGCCCTGCAGCGCGGACGTGGGGCCTGGAATATCGCCGCGCAGGGTGGCGTCTTCGAGATTGCGGATGCGCGGATCGGGCTGAGGAACCGCCGCCAGCAGCGCGCGGGTGTAAGGGTGCGCCGGACGCTGATACAGCTCATTCGCCGGGGCCACCTCTACCAGTTTGCCGAGATACATCACCCCAATGCGGCTGGAGATATGGCGCACCATGGAGAGATCGTGGGCGATAAACAGATAGGTTAGCCCCAGCTCCTGCTGCAGGTCCTGCAGAATATTCACCACCTGCGCCTGCACCGAGACGTCCAGCGCCGAGAGCGGCTCATCGCACAGCACAAATTCAGGATTCACGGACAACGCGCGGGCAATACTGATGCGCTGGCGCTGCCCGCCGCTGAACTCGTGCGGAAACCGTTCAAGGTGTTCCTGCTTCAGCCCAACTTTATAGAGCAGCGTTTCCGTACGCTCCTGCTGCGCTTCCCGGCTGTAGCCGTGGATCTGCATCGGCTCGGCCACCAGCTGCCGCACGGTCATTCCGGGGTTAAGCGAGGAATAAGGATCCTGAAAAATCGCCTGCATCCGCTTGCGCAGCGGCTTGAGCTCTTTTTCACGGGCGTGGGCGATCGCCTGCCCGGCGAAGTGGATCTCGCCCGAGGTAATATCGAAAAGGCGCAGTATGGCGCGCCCGAGGGTGGATTTTCCGCAGCCGGACTCCCCCACCAGGCCAAACGTCTCGCCGGGCTGGATATCAAAGCTCACGCCATCAACTGCCTTCACGGCCACGCCTTTACGCAGCAAACCGCCGTTGAGCGGATAGTGCTTGCGCAGATCGCGCACGCTCACTAAAGGCGTCTGTTGTTCACTCATGCCTGAATCTCCTTGTCGGCCCATAGCCAGCAGGCGGCGCGATGGCCCTCGCCAGTGGGATAAAACGCGGGCTGTCGCTCACACTGCAGCATGCGCTTCGGGCAGCGTTCGGCGAACGGGCAGCCCGGCGGCGGGTTAAGCAGGCCAGGCGGCGAACCTTCAATGGGCGATAAACGCTGGTTCACCTCATCCGGCCGCGGCAGCGAGGCCAGCAGACCTTGAGTGTAGGGATGCGCGGGGCGATAAAAAATGTCCTCCACGCTGCCCTCCTCCATCACCAGCCCGCCGTACATCACCACCACGCGGCTGCAGACCTGTGCCACCACGCCGAGATCGTGGGTGATCAGTAAAATCGCGGTCCGGGTCTGCTGCTGCAGGCTTTTCAGCAGGCGCAGGATCTGCGCCTGAATGGTCACGTCCAGCGCGGTGGTCGGCTCATCGGCAATAAGAAGCTTCGGATTGCAGGAGAGCGCAATGGCGATCATCACCCGCTGACGCATCCCGCCGCTGAACTCGTGCGGATACTGGTCGTACCGGCGTTCCGCTTCGGCAATGCCCACCTGTTCAAGCATGGCTATTGCTGTCGCTTTGGCCGCTTTTTTCGACAGCTTTTTATTTCGCACCAGGATCTCAGACATCTGCTTGCCGATAGTGAGCACCGGGTTCAGGGCGGTCATCGGATCCTGAAAAATCATCGCAATCTCGTTGCCGCGAATAGCGCGCATCTCCGCGGGGGTTTTCTGCGCCAGGTCCTCATTCTGGAAGCGGATGCTGCCGCCGGTTATCCGTCCGTTGCTCCCCAGAAGCTGGATAATAGACTTACAGGTGACGCTTTTCCCGCAGCCCGACTCGCCGACGATACCGACGAGTTCGCCCGGCTGAACCTGAAAGCTCACGCCGCGCACCGCGTGAACTTCGCCCTCGCGGGTGCGGAACGTGGTTTGCAGGTTCTCAAGCGCTAACAAGTTACTCATCGCGATTCGCTCCCGGTTCAAAGGCGGTACGGAACACATCGCCCAGCACGTTAAAGCTGAACACCGTCAGCAGGATCAGAATGCCGGGGAACATCGCCAGCCACGACGCTTCGCCAATATAAGACTGCGCGTTGTTAAGCATGCTGCCCCACGACGCCGCGGGTGCCTGCACCCCCAGCCCTAAGAAGCTGAGCGTTGATTCCATCAGGATGGCCGAGGCGATATTCAGCGTGGCCGCCACGATAATGGTCGGCAGCACGCCGGGAATGATGTGGCGCACGATAATGCGCAGCGGATGCGCTCCCGACGCGCGGGAATAAAGCACGTACTCGCGCTCTTTCACCGACAGCGTTTCGGCACGCACCAGCCGCGACATGTTCATCCACGTCAGCAGGCTGATAATCAGGATGATGTTATCCACGCCCGGCTTGAGGTAAGCATTCACCACCAGCAGCAGGAAGAAGGCCGGAATGGCCATCAGAATATCCACGGCGCGCATCATCAGGTTATCCAGCCAGCCGCCAAAATAGCCGCTCACCGTTCCCACCACCGTGCCGATAAGCGTGGAAAAGAGCATGGCGAGAAAACCGACCATCAGGGAGATCTGGCCGCCATACAGCGCGCGGGTGAAGTAGTCGCGCCCGTATTCATCGGTGCCGAACCAGTGCGCGGCATCCGGCGGTAGCGTGCGCGCGCCGAGCGCCATCCGATCCGGATCGTACGGGCTTAATCCCGCACAGAGCGCGGCGACAACGAAAATAAAAAGTACAAACAGAGAGAACTGCGCCGGACGGTTGCGGCGCAGCTGGTGACGAACCTGCTGCCAGCGTCTGCTCATCCGGTTACCTCAGCGTACGAATGCGGGGATCGGCGAAGCGGTAAAGCACATCGGCGATCAGGTTACCGACGATCAGCATCATCGACGAAAGCATGATGATCGCCATGATCAGCGGATAGTCCAGCGAGGCGATCGACTGGATCCCGAGCAGCCCCATCCCCGGCCAGGAGAAGACGCTCTCGGTTACATAAGCGCCCACAATCAGCTCGCCGAACGACAGGCCGAAGAGGGTTATCACCGGCAGCAGCACGTTTTTTAGCACGTGGCGGAACAGAATACTGGAACGCGTCGCGCCGTAGGCAAGCTGGGTCTGCACGTAGTCGGCGGAGAGCTGCGAAATGGTGTTGGAGCGGATGTAGCGCACGTAGCTGGAGAGGTTGTAGAACGTGAGCGCAATGCACGGCAGCACGCCGTGGCGCAGCAGATCCAGCCCGTTGTCCTCCATGCCGATGGTGCGCATCCCCATGCTGGGAAACCAGTTAAGCTGCACGGCAAAGACGGTGATGAGCAAAATACCGAACCAGAAAATCGGCACCGAGATGCCGATATAGGCGAACAGGTTCAGCAGGTGATCCAGCCAGCGGTGCTTAAATGCCCCCGCCAGCAGGCCCAGCGGGATCGCCAGCACGATCGCCAGCAGCAGCGACGCGCCCATCAGCCCCAGCGTGGCCGGAATGCGTTCGCCGATCATCTCCAGCACCGGACGATGGTAGATCAGCGAATAGCCGAGATCGCCCTGCAGGACGTTTTTCAGCCACAGAATGTACTGCGTGACCAGCGGCTTATCCAGCCCCAGGCTCTGGCGAATACGTTCGATATCCTCCGGGGCCATACGCGGCGTAATGTACGCCGCCACCGGATCGCCGGGCGCGAGTTTGACCAGCAAAAACGCCACCAGCGAAATGAAGAAAAGCATCGGCAGCAATTGCAGCAGCCGACGCGTGAGGAGTGTGTTCACGACGTGCCCTTACCAAAGCCCCGGCCTGACGGCCGGGGCAATCGCTTATTGCTGATAGATTTTTGACAGATCCTGGAACAGGTAAACCGGTTTCGGCTCTGCTTCCTGGGTGCCGCCGAAACGCTTGTCCACCGCGACGGTCGCATTGGTATAGGCGATCGGGTAGTACGTCATGTCGTTTGCCACGGTCTGCTGAATTTGCTTGTAGATATCGGCACGTTTCGCGGCGTCGGTTTCCACTGCGCCTTTATCCCACAGGGCATCAAACTGAGGATTTTTGTAGTGCGCGTAGTTATAGGCTTCGTTGCTCATGAACAGCGATTTGTAACCGTCCGGCTCTGACCCCATGATGTAGCCGCCCAGGTTCAGCTCCCACGCGGTGTTGTTCATGTCGAGGCTGCGCTGAGACATGGCGTTGGAGTCCAGCGGCATCAGCTCAACGTTCACCCCAATGCCCTTCAGCGCCTGCTGAATGTAGAGCGCCATGCTCTCCTGGGTTTTGTTGGTGTTTACATACGCCAGGCGCAGCTTGAGATTTTCCGGCGCGCCGGACGCCTTCAGCAGATCTTTGGCTTTTTGCAGGTCAAATTTGTACTGCTCGACGTCATCCGTTTTGTAAAGCGTATCTGGCGTCAGGAACGAGGTTGCCGGCTTGGCGTAGTCGAGCGAGGTAAACGCGGTCTGGGTCAGCTCGTCCTTGTTGATGGCGTAAGCAATGGCCTGACGCAGTTCTTTGCTCTTCATCACCGGCACGTTCTGGTTGAACGTCATATAGGCCAGACGACCTTCCGGATAGACCACGAAGTCGAACTTACCGGTATTTTTCAGGCGGTTCACATCCTGCGGGTCAACCATCTTGAGGTTGATTTCACCGTTTTGCAGCGCCAGGTTGGCGGCGTTACTGTCTTTGGCGAAACGGTAGGTCACTGAATCAAGCTTCGCTTTGCCGTTCCAGTAATCGTCAAAACGGGTCAGGGCGTAATACTGCCCGGCGCGGTACTCTTTAAATTTGAACGGCCCGGAGCCGACCGGCGCATCGTTTTTGGTGCTCTTTTCCAGATCGCCTTCACCGGCGAACACGTGCTGCGGGATCGGGTAGATCTGCACCAGGGTTCCGGTAAAGGCGGCGCTAACCTGCGGTAATGTGAATTTAACGGTGCGGTCGTCAACCTTGCTCACCTGTACCGGCTTATCGCCGTAGGTGAACATGCTGCGGAAGAAGCTGTGCTGTTTGGCATCCAGCAGCTTGTTGAACGTAAAGACCACGTCGTCCGCCGTCAGCGGCTGTCCGTCCTGCCATTTCAGGTTGGGTTTTAACGTCAGGGTGTAGCTCAGGTTGTCGGCAGACGGCGTCAGGCTTTCCGCCAGGCCCCACTCAATGTTGCCGTTATTAAAGCTGTACAGCGGGGCATAAAGCGCCTGCATGATCGTTAACGTTGTGCGGTCACTGGCATAGAGCGGATTAACGGCTAATGGGTCGCCGGAGGTAATACCGATAATCAGCGAACCGCCCTCTTTCGGCGCATCGCTTTTTGCCGCCGGGGACGTATTTGTCTCTTTATTTTTTGCATCATCACAGCCCGCCAGGCCTAACGCGAGCGAAACGACCACTGCCGATAACAGAAGCTTGCGCATCTCACTAACTCCTTGCCTTATAAAGTGTTTATTACTGCATCTTTTATTTATGTTGAAGCATCATATGCAGCTTTATCCGTTTACGCATTAATTATGAAAATGCGATTTTCGATTAAGCTTATGCCGGATTTGATATATATAAGCGCCAGAAGGAATAGCGGTTAATTGCTTGCGCTCACAACGTTAAACGGTTCACAAATCTCCTGCTACACTGCCTCAACACATCACTAAAAAGGCAGGCCAACATGTCAGACAACACGTATCAGCCACCAAAAGTATGGGAATGGAATAAAAACGGCGGCGGCGCGTTCGCCAACATCAACCGTCCGATTTCCGGCGCAACGCATGAGAAAGATCTTCCTGTCGGCTCTCACCCGCTGCAGCTCTACTCGCTGGGGACACCCAACGGCCAGAAAGTGACGATTATGCTCGAAGAGCTGCTGGCGCTGGGCGTGACGGGCGCGGAGTACGACGCGTGGTTGATCCGCATCGGCGAGGGCGACCAGTTCTCCAGCGGCTTTGTTGACGTGAACCCGAACTCGAAAATACCGGCACTTCGCGACTACTCCACGACTCCGCCAACGCGCGTATTTGAATCCGGCAATATCCTGCTCTATCTGGCAGAGAAGTTCGGTCACTTCCTGCCGAAAGATCCGGCGGGACGCACCGAGACGCTGAACTGGCTGTTCTGGCTCCAGGGCGCGGCGCCGTTCCTCGGCGGCGGTTTTGGCCACTTCTACAACTACGCCCCGGTGAAAATCGAGTACGCGATTGACCGCTTCACCATGGAAGCCAAACGCCTGTTCGACGTGCTGGATAAACAGCTGGCGCGCGGTCGTTACGTCGCGGGTGAGGAGTACACCATCGCGGATATCGCCATCTGGCCATGGTTCGGCTGCGTGGCGCTGGGCAGCGTCTATAACGCCGCCGAGTTCCTCGACGCAGAGAAGTACACTCACGTTCAGCGCTGGGCGAAAGACGTGGCGAACCGCCATGCCGTCAAGCGCGGACGCATCGTTAACCGCACCAGCGGCGAGCTGAACGAACAACTCCACGAGCGCCACGCGGCGAGCGACTTCGAGACGAATACGGAAGATAAGCGTCAGGCCTGACGGCTGGCCGGGCGGTTCGCCGCCCGGCAGATCCTTGCTCAAGGCATGATTAGCCTAAAGGTTGGGCCGGTGTTGCTGGCACTATCTGGCCGTTTCTCTCCTGTCAGACGCAGAGAGATGACGTCTCAACCGACAGCAGTCACAAAGGATCTGTTATGAAACTGATTAAAACTACGCTGGTTATCAGCGCCCTCATGTTTTCCACCTCGGGAATGGCCATCGACAAAACTGCCGCAGGCGCGGTTGCGGGCGCTGCCATTGGCGCGGCCACGGGCAAAGATCTGAAATCGACCGTTGGCGGCGCCGTCGTGGGCGCAGGTACCGGTGCCATGTTCAAAAATGGTGACAAGGGTAAAGCCGCGCGTAAGGGCGGCGCGGTAGGGGCCGCCGTGGGCGCGGGCGCTGCGGCGGTAACCGGGAAGAGCGTGCTGAAAGGTGCGGCAGTCGGCGCGGGTACAGGCGCACTGATTGGTGAAGCGACTCACTGACAGATATCGCCGGGCAGCGCTCTGCGAGCCCGGCATGAATAACACTTCCAGCCATCCTTTCCGCTTATCAAGAGCGCTTTATTCCTGTACGGTTCTCGTCAACAGCATTAGTACTTAATGTCCCGCGCTTTCTGTCTGCCGGCCTGCTTTATTTGCCGCTTGTCCTGACGGCAGTCGTGATTACTCTGGTTATTGTTCGCCACGCAGGTCTGCTTCACCTGGCGTGACGCATCGCGGGTTTCCTGCCTGACATCACGCGCCACGCGCCGTTCCTGCGCCTGCTGGGTCGCGCTGGCGGAAACCGAGAACAGCGTCAGAAAAATGAGAGAAAGGACAGGGATAAAAGATAACGATCTGTTCATAGCAACACCTCGTAGAAGAGAGCCCAGAACGTCAGGGGTTAGCAAAAGAATAGCAGTTTCAGCGCCGCTGAATGGGGAAGGCGTTGATAATACAAGGCCGCACAGGGCGGCCTTAACACGTTGCGTTATGCCGTCAGGCGGAACTTCTGCACCGAGCGCTGAAGATCTTCGGTCTGCCGCTCCAGCGCCGCCGCCGCCGCGGAAACCTCCTCCACCAGCGAGGCGTTTTGCTGCGTAACGCCGTCCATCTGGGTAATGGCAATTCCGACCTGCGAAATCCCTTTACTTTGCTCCTCAGAGGCCGAGGCTATTTGCTTCATAATGGTCGTCACTTCCGTCACGTCACGCAAAATCGCATCCATGGTGGTGCCGGTGTCGCTCACCAGCTTCGCCCCCTGCTCTACGCGGGAAACCGAATCGGTAATCAGCCCCTCAATCTCTTTGGCCGCGTTGGCGCTGCGGCTTGCCAGATTACGAACTTCACCAGCCACTACCGCGAAACCACGACCCTGTTCGCCCGCGCGCGCCGCTTCAACCGCCGCGTTAAGCGCCAGAATATTGGTCTGGAAGGCAATGCTGTTGATCACGTTGGTGATTTCAGCAATTTTCTTCGAGCTTTCCGAAATTCCGCTCATGGTGCTCACGACCTCTTCCACCAGCGAGCCGCCGCGGCTGGCGGTGGTTGAGGCCACATCGGCCAGCTGGCTTGCCTGACGCGCGCTTTCCGCGTTCAGCTTCACCGTGGCGGTCAACTGTTCCATGCTCGCCGCCGTCTCTTCCAGCGCGGCCGCCTGCTCTTCGGTACGGGAAGAGAGATCGTTGTTACCGCTGGAAATTTCCGTCGCACCGCGCCAGATATTCTCGCTGCCGGAGCGGATCGTGCTGACCGCTTCGCGCAGGCTGTCCTGCATGGCGCTCAGCAGCGGCACCAGCTGTCCCACGCAGTTGCGGCCGAACGGCTCAATGGGCTGGCTGAGATCGCCCTGGGCAATCTGGCGGAACTGCTGACGGATGCGGTCAAGCGGTTTGACCAGCATCGCCACCAGGTAGCGGTCGGTAAAGAGCAGGATCATCAGGCCGATAATCGTGGCGACGATAATCACCGTGCGGGTCATGCTGGTCAGGCCGTCCACCACCACGCGGGTGCTGTCGAGGGACTTCGCGGCAGCATTGTTGAACGCCTCAGCAGCCGCACCGAACGCGCGGCTCAGCGGCGGCGTAACATTGTTGGCCTGCTGGCGGTAACCCTCCAGAGCCCCCTGCTTCGCCTGCTGCATTTGCGGCGTGACGCCCTGCTCAAGCAGCGCCTGCCAGGTGCCAATCACCCGGGAAGAGATCTGCTCATCCATCGGGCCTGGAGAGATCGCTTTCATCTCGGCCAGTTTCTTGCCCATGTTATCCAGCGCCTGCTGGGCAGAGGCCAGATCCGGCGTGCCGCCTGCGGCTTTGACTTCCATTGCGCGGCTCAGACGGGTCACAAAGCGGAAATACTGATCGTTGCCCTGGCTGAGTACCGTCATCTGTTTAACCAGCTGGCGGTCCACCTCATTGCCATCTGAAACGCGAGAAAGGGACCAGGTGCTGTACAAGCCAACGCCCGCCCACATTAAACAAAAGATCCCCAGAATCGTCAGCATGACGAAGCGGATCGTGAAATTACGGAGCATGTTCATAAGTCTTCCTTGCCGTGAGGGTGAATTCGCCCAGAGGCGAGTACTCCTCTCGTTATCGGCAGGAAACAGGGAAATTATAACGTTTTGTGATCATTTTTAATTAGCGTGGCTTCACTGGTCGCACAGCCACCGTTAACCATTATCTTCGCGCCTGGTGATGTGATAAGTTCAGAATGAAAACGACGTTTCAAAAAATTATCGATAAGAAAAGGAGACATCATGTCCTGGTTCCCTGACGCTACCCGCTATGAACATATGCAGTACCGCTACTGTGGAAAGAGCGGTCTGCGCCTGCCCGCGCTGTCGCTGGGACTGTGGCACAGCTTCGGCCACGTCCAGCCTCTTGATGCCCAGCGCGCGCTGCTGCGCAAAGCTTTCGACCTCGGCATTACCCATTTCGATCTCGCCAATAACTATGGCCCGCCGGCGGGCAGCGCGGAAGAGAATTTCGGGCGCCTGCTGCGCGAGGATTTTGCCGCGTATCGCGACGAGCTGATTATCTCCACCAAGGCGGGTTACGACATGTGGCCGGGGCCGTACGGCTCGGGCGGTTCGCGTAAGTATCTGCTCGCCAGCCTCGACCAGAGCCTGAAGCGTATGGGCGTCGAGTACGTAGATATTTTTTACTCCCACCGCGTGGATGAAAACACGCCGATGGAAGAGACTGCCGCTGCGCTGGCCCACGCCGTGCAGAGCGGGAAAGCGCTGTACGTCGGGATTTCGTCCTATTCAACGGAGCGCACGCAGAAAATGGCCGACCTGCTTCGCGAGTGGAAAATCCCGCTGCTAATTCATCAGCCATCCTATAACCTGCTCAACCGCTGGGTGGATCACACCGGCCTGCTGGATACGCTTGAGAAAAACGGTACGGGCTGCATCGCGTTTACGCCCCTGGCCCAGGGTCTGCTGACCGGAAAATACCTGAACGGTATTCCTGAAGATTCACGCATGCAGCGTGAAGGCAAGAAAGTCCGTGGTCTGAACGAAAAAATGCTGACCGACGCCAACCTGAACAGCCTGCGTTTACTGAGTGAAATGGCGCTGGCGCGCGGTCAGACTATGGCGCAGATGGCGCTAAGCTGGCTGCTCAAGGATGAACGCGTAACATCGGTGCTAATCGGCGCAAGCCGTCCGGAACAGCTGGA
Source organism: Enterobacter sp. AC1 (assembly GCF_050434705.1). NCBI lineage: Bacteria > Pseudomonadati > Pseudomonadota > Gammaproteobacteria > Enterobacterales > Enterobacteriaceae > Enterobacter > Enterobacter sp. AC1. The sequence continues at coordinate 259,430 of NZ_JBNDIZ010000007.1, forward strand.
AGAGAATGTTCAGGCGCTGGAAAACCTGCGCTTTACGGAGGACGAACTCAAGCGGATTGATCAGCACGTTGCGGATGGGGAGTTGAATCTGTGGCAGGCGTCGTCGGAGAAATAACCCTCACCCCGGCCCTCTCCCACAGGGAGAGGGAGAAAGGCCACACCGAGCGGTCCCCTCTCCCCTTTGGGGATGTACGGTCCGGGGACATAGTGAACACTTGTTCGGGGACATGGTAGACACTTACAACTAAGGCATAAGAACCCGTTTATGGAGTCGCTTATGCCC
>NZ_JBNDIZ010000008.1:0-189725 GCF_050434705.1 Enterobacter sp. AC1
TCAGAGACTTGGTATTCATTTATTGTCCGAAGACATTAAGAATCCATGTCACTTTGAGTGCCCACACAGATTGTCTGATAAATTGTTAAAGAGCATTGCAACGCGGCTTTCGCTCACCGTTGCGAGGTGGCGTATATTACGCTTTCCTCTTTCAGAGTCAACCCGTTATTTCAGGATTTTTTCTCTTCAACCGAACCGCTTGTTGTGTGAAGTGATTCACATCCGCCGTGTCGATGGAGGCGCATTATAGGGATCCCATTTTTTAGCACAAGTATTTTTTAGATCTTTTTTTCCGACTGCTGATTTTCCGTGCTTTTCGCTGAAATCCCGCCCGATTTGCTTAAATATTGACGTATTTTGCCTTGCCTCGATCCAATAATATGATCACAGTCTTCTGTATAGCGCTCATCATTAGAGGTGGATATGCCCGCAGTATTACGTCCTTATAAAGATCTGTTCCCCCAAAAAGGCGATCGCGTGATGATCGATGCCAGCAGCGTGGTCATTGGCGATGTCCGAATGGCCGATGACGTCAGTATCTGGCCACTCGTTGCCATTAGGGGAGATGTTAACTATGTGTCGATTGGTGCACGTACCAATATTCAGGACGGGAGCGTTCTGCATGTCACCCACAAGTCCTCTTATAATCCGGAAGGTAATCCGCTAATCATTGGAGAAGAGGTTACCGTCGGCCATAAAGTGATGCTTCACGGCTGCACTATCGGAAACCGGGTACTCGTTGGGATGGGGTCGATTTTGCTGGATGGCGTCATAGTTGAAGATGACGTCATGATTGGTGCCGGTAGCCTTGTCCCGCAAAACAAAAGACTCGAGAGCGGTTATCTCTATCTGGGAAGCCCGGTAAAACAGATCCGCCCCCTGAAGGAGGCAGAGATCGAAGGATTAAAATACTCAGCGAACAACTATGTTAAATGGAAGAATGACTATCTGAATCAGGACAACCAAATCCAGCCCTGATCGTCCTCCTGCTGTTCACGGATTAAATCGCTGGCTTCCTCTTCCAGATCCCAGCGATTTTCACAAAATACCGCTATCGGATCAGAGCCGCCAAAACGGCACAATAGCGTTTCCCCCAAAATGGCACAGGTAAGTTGCATCCCCTGTACCAGCACCGGGAAACAGACCGCTTGTTTACTCTCATCCCAGCTCTCTCTGTCCGGGAAGTGTATAGCCTGATTCACGCCGAAAGCTCCTGCTTTAACTTTTCAATGACCGGCTCGACTGCAGGCAACACGCCATGCCAGAGCAGTACCGCATGCGCAGCCTGACCCACCAGCATTCCCAGTCCATCCGCTACATGCTTCGCGCCGTGTTGTTCACACCAGCTCAGGAAAGGGGTCTTCCCTTTCTGATAATACATGTCATAGAAGTACATATGAGCGTTTACCAGCGAAGCGGGGATTGCCGGACTCTCGCCATTGATGCCGCTGGACGTGGCATTGATGACAAGATCGAATTCACGATTCTCAAGATCATCAAGTGCTACCGCACTCACGCTACCGGTATGTGCAAACAACGCCGCCAGCGCTTCTGCCCGGGAAAAAGTTCTGTTGGTTATGGTTACCGCACAGTCCAGCGAAAGCAGAGGCAAAAGGACTCCCCGCGATGCGCCACCCGCACCAATCAGCAGGACCCGGAATCCGGGCTTGATAAAGGAGAGTCTTTCCAGATCGCTAAGTAAACCAATTCCGTCAGTGTTATCACCCAGAAGACGGCCATCCTCAAGCCGTTTTAAGGTATTTACTGCACCAGCAAGTGAAGCGCGCTCGGTCAGCTCATCCGCACGCTCGAAAGCTTCCTCTTTAAAAGGAACCGTCACATTCGCGCCTTTACCGCCCGCGGCGAAAAAGGCCTCCAGCGTTGCAATAAATGCATCCACCGGTGCCAGTACACGACCATAGGGATGATTTATCTGAAGCTGCTCCGCAAAGTACTGATGGATCAACGGTGATTTGCTGTGCGCAATTGGATTACCAAAAACAGCATAGGTTTCCATGAGATTACCCCTGGCGAAAACGTTCGCCGGTCAAAGCGTCACGAATTTCGGACGGATTCTGGCGCCCTCCCGTTTCACCGACAGCGACAGGGAAGTCATTTCCGAACTGCGCCAGCACCTCATCGGTTGTGCGACAAGGCGGCAACCCTGTCAGGTTGGCGCTGGTTGAAACCAGCGGTTTGCCATATGCCAGGCAAAGCTCTACCACCAGCGGATGGTCAGTTACGCGAACCGCAAGGGAATCAAAGCGTCCGGTTAACCAGCGTGGCGTTGTCGGCTGCGCCGGGAAGACGAAGGTCACTGGACCAGGCCACGCGGAAAAGATCGTCTCGTGCTGCTCAGGCGTCAGCATAGAGTCATCAATATAGGGCTTAAGCTGCTCATAATTCGCAGCAATCAAAATCAGCCCTTTCTCAACGGGTCTTTGTTTTAAGGTAAGCAGGCGGCTCACGGCCGTCTCGCTGTCGGGATCGCAACCGACCCCAAAAACAGCTTCAGTTGGATAGGCGATGACTTCTTCGTTGTTCAGGACATCCACCAAATGCGCAATGGAGCCTGATTGCAGGTTATTATTCACTGTTTTGATCCGCCAAAACTGGCTTTCCACATTGTTTACTGGCGCAGAAGCGTTTCATACCTTGCGCCGTTTTCTTCTCGATAAGTAGCGGATAATTGCAATGGATGCAGACGCCCGCTACCGGTTTAAAATTGATAACGAACTGGCATTCAGGGTAGCGATCGCAGGAATGGAAGGTCTTACCAAAACGAGAGCGACGCTGTACTAATTGTCCGCGTTGGCATTGAGGACAGGCAATAGCCGTTTCATCAGGCTTATCAATTTGTTCAGTATGTTCACATTCTGGATAACGGCTACATCCAATAAACATGCCGAAACGTCCCTGGCGCAGCGCTAATTCGCCTCCGCAGAGAGGACAAAGCTGCCCCTCCAGAATTTTAACGATATGTCCATCCGCCTGGCTTTTCAGAGGACGAACATAATCACATTCCGGATAGTGTGAACAACCGAGAAACGGGCCGTGTTTCCCGGACCGAATAACAAGTTCAGCCCCGCACTGCGGGCAGGGCTCGTTTTTATGCACCGTGAATAGTGCTGATTTGGCCATAACAACTCTTGGTGCTGCACATTGAATTAATGCAGCATACCTTCATTCACTTCAAAGAGTAATTCTTCCATTTGCTGATAGGCATTTTCACAGCCCGGGATATTGAACAGAACCATCAGGATCACCCACTTGAGATCTTCCAGCTCAAATTCTGCAGTATCCAGCGCCATGACGCGCTCTATCACCATTTCTCTCGTTTCGAGGTTTAGCACCTGAATCTGCTCAAGGAATAAAATGAACCCCCGGCAGCTGGCGTCCAGCCTTTCACACTCTTCAGCGGTATAAATGCGTACTGACAATGGGTCAGAAGCAAGCTGCATCGGTTCGGCGAGGCCTTCCTGATAATCAGCCAGTTTTTCCAGCCACATCAACGCATTATAGATATCTTCCCGCTCAAACCCCGCATCGGTAAGATCCTGTGTCAATTTGTCCTGATCCACTCGCATTTCTGCTTCGTTATGGATGTAAGTCTCAAACAAATACATCAGTACGTCGAACATGGCATGCCCTCCTTAATCGGACATAGCCGCCGGGTACAGCTGCGATCCACCCTGCTAACTCCAGTTCGAGTAGCTGTGCTACCGTTACTGGCACAGGTTGGCCGGCACGTTCAGCGACAACGTCAACAGGTGTTACCTCATCTCCTACGTTAGCCAGGAGCTTGGGAAATGGCAATGCCACCTTTCCCTGATCTGATGAATAATGTCGCTTTTCGGGATCTTCCTGCAGCCATTGCAGCCCATATTGCAAATTTTCAAGTATGTCCCCGACTTCCGTTACCGGTGTCGCCCCCTGCTTAATCAGCCAGTGCGGCCCCTCGCATCCGGGGTTACCTATCGGGCCGGGCAAGGCAAAAATCTCTCGCCCCTGTTCGAGCGCGCATCGCGCCGTGACCAGTGAACCGCTTCGCCGCGCCCCTTCAACCACCAGTACGCCCTGGCTCAGACCGCTGATAATTCGATTACGACGCGGAAAGTTTGCTGGCCTGGGCTGTGCAGAAAGAGGAAACTCAGACACTATCGCGCCGTCAGACTCGATAATCCGCATCGCCAATGCCTGATGTCGGCGGGGATAAATGCTAAACAGTCCGTTCCCCAGCACCGCTACACTTCGCCCTTTTACCGACAGCGCCGCGCTGTGGGCAATGCCGTCAATACCGCAGGCCAGCCCGCTGGTAATCGTAAAACCACTTTGCGAAAGTTGCTCGCAGAGAATCTTTCCCCATCGCTCGCCGTACCATGACGGCGCACGGCTACCGACGACCGCCAGTTGGACCGAATTAAGCGTCTCAAGGTTACCTTTTACGAATAACGCCCCGGGATAATCAGGAATCGCGCGGAGTAAAGGGGGATAAAGCGGATGGTTAGCCATCAATAAATGATTTCCCGGCTGCTCAAGCCATATCAGGCTACGTTCCAGCTCACTTTCATCTGGAGCGAAGAACCGTTCAGTCTGCTTTACTGTCAGCCCGGCGTTTCTGACGACGAGAGCATCAATCCTTTCCAGCTTCTGCAATTGTGCAGCCGCTTCGAGCATTACATCACCATACAGAGAACCTGTGTGTATTAGCCGTAGCCATATCTCGATAGACGTCATCCTTTCCCCTGCCATAAGCGGCCTGCGCAATCATTGCGATTGGTCACTGATGCTGTCAATCGATGGGGGTTTTGTCTAGAATAGAGAGAGTATTCTTATCAACTCCTGAACACGACTCTGGAAATTTATGGCAGTTTTGCAAGTGTTACATATTCCGGACGAGCGCCTTCGCATCGTCGCTGAACCGGTCAAAGAAGTGAATGCAGAAATCCAGCGTATCGTTGATGATATGTTCGATACCATGTACGCCGAAGAAGGCATTGGCCTGGCGGCGACGCAGGTGGACATTCACAAACGTATTATCGTGATCGATGTTTCTGAAAATCGCGATGGCCGCCTGGTGCTTATCAACCCTGAGTTGCTCGAAAAGAGTGGCGAAACCGGGATTGAGGAAGGCTGTCTGTCCATTCCTGAACAGCGTGCTTTAGTGCCCCGTGCCGAAAAAGTGAAAATCCGCGCGCTGGATCGTGACGGTAATCCGTTCGAACTGGAAGCAGACGACCTGCTGGCAATTTGTATTCAGCATGAGATGGATCACCTGGTCGGTAAACTGTTTATCGATTATCTCTCGCCGCTGAAACAGCAGCGTATTCGTCAGAAAGTAGAGAAACTGGATCGTTTGCGTTCTCGCGCATAACGTCCCCCCGGATACAAGGATCATCGTGTCTAAAACACTACGTATTATCTTCGCGGGAACCCCTGATTTTGCAGCGCGTCATCTTGACGCGCTGTTATCTTCTGGTCACCAGGTTGTTGGCGTCTTTACCCAGCCGGACCGTCCGGCAGGCCGCGGTAAAAAACTGATGCCGAGCCCGGTAAAGGTGTTGGCAGAAGAGCATGGCCTACCCGTTTTCCAGCCTGCATCGTTACGGCCACAGGAAAATCAGCAGCTTGTTGCTGACCTGAATGCCGATGTGATGGTGGTGGTGGCTTATGGTTTAATTCTGCCAAAAGCTGTGCTTGATATGCCTCGCCTGGGTTGCGTCAACGTGCATGGGTCTCTGCTCCCGCGCTGGCGTGGTGCAGCACCTATCCAGCGCTCCCTGTGGGCAGGTGATGCTGAAACAGGCGTTACCATCATGAAGATGGATGTAGGTTTAGACACCGGCGATATGCTGTATAAACTGGCCTGCCCCATTACGTCAGACGACACCAGCGCCACGCTGTATGACAAACTGGCAGAACTCGGCCCGCAAGGACTCATCGAGACGCTTCAGCAGCTCGCTGACAATACGGCGAAACCTGAAGTTCAGGATGATGCGCGGGTGACTTATGCCGAAAAACTGAGCAAAGAAGAAGCGAGGATCGACTGGTCTTTGTCAGCCGCTCAACTTGAACGCTGCATTCGCGCCTTTAATCCGTGGCCGATGAGCTGGATGGAGATTGATGGGCAGCCAGTGAAGGTCTGGAAGGCCTCCGTCATTAGCGGTCATACCACAGCCGAACCTGGTACGATTATAGATGCCAGCAAGAACGGTATTCAGGTGGCGACTGCGGAAGGGATCCTGAATCTTGAATCGCTACAACCGGCCGGTAAGAAACCCATGAGCGCTCAGGATCTGTTAAATTCCCGTCGTGAATGGTTTATCCCGGGCAATCGTCTTGCCTGAACAAATTTATTCTTAAGGCCCGGTGTTTCCGGGCATTTTTATTTTTACGGTTATGAAAAAACAAAATCTACGCAGTATGGCGGCTCAGGCCGTTGAGCAGGTTATCGAGCAGGGGCAGTCATTGAGCAACGTCCTGCCTCCACTGCAACAAAAAGTATCGGATAAAGACAAAGCCCTGCTTCAGGAGCTTTGCTTTGGCGTTCTGCGCACACTCTCTCAGCTTGAGTGGTTGATTAATAAGCTGATGTCACGCCCAATGACAGGCAAGCAGCGCACCGTACATTATTTGATTATGGTGGGTTTTTATCAGCTTCTTCATACCCGCATCCCACCTCATGCCGCGCTGGCAGAGACAGTGGAAGGCGCCGTTGCGATTAAACGCCCTCAGCTGAAAGGGCTGATCAATGGCGTACTGCGTCAGTTCCAGCGACAGCAGGAAGAGCTTCTGGCTGAATTTGCCCAAAGCGAAACACGTTTCCTGCACCCGGACTGGCTGTTGAAGCGCCTGAAAAAAGCCTGGCCACAGCAGTGGCAAAATATTGCCGAAGCCAATAATCAACGTCCACCGATGTGGTTACGCGTGAATCGTAATCATCATTCTCGCGATGCCTGGTTGGCCTTGCTTGAAGAGGCTGGAATGAGCGGCTTCACCCATGATGCATACCCTGATGCCGTACGTTTAGCATCGCCTGCACCGGTACATGCATTACCCGGTTTTGATGAAGGCTGGGTAACCGTACAGGATGCCTCTGCCCAGGGTTGCATGACCTGGCTTGAACCTAAAAACGGTGAGCAGATCCTCGATCTGTGCGCCGCGCCTGGTGGCAAAACAACGCATATTCTTGAAGTGGCTCCCCAGGCCAGCGTGATGGCGGTGGACGTTGATGAACAACGTCTGTCACGCGTCTACGACAACCTTAAGCGTCTGGGCATGAAGGCACAGGTTAAGCAAGGCGATGGACGCAAACCCGCAGAATGGTGTGGTGAAACACAATTCGACCGCATTTTGCTGGATGCCCCCTGCTCTGCAACCGGTGTTATTCGTCGTCATCCGGATATCAAGTGGCTACGCCGCGATCGTGATATTAAGGAACTTGCCCAACTGCAGTCGGACATTCTCGACGCCATTTGGCCGCACCTTAAACCAGGCGGAACGCTGGTCTATGCAACCTGCTCCATACTTCCGGAAGAGAACAGCCTGCAAATCGCGTCCTTCCTTAAACGTACCCCTGACGCGGCACTGCGCGATACGGGAACACCTGAATCCCCGGGTCAGCAGAACCTGCCGGGTGCAGAAGAGGGTGATGGCTTCTTTTACGCTAAGCTAATCAAAGAGTGATGTTGAGAACAGGTCACGAGATATGAAGATTATCATTCTGGGTGCAGGACAGGTTGGCGGAACGCTGGCGGAAAATCTGGTTGGCGAAAACAACGACATTACAATTGTTGATACCAACGGCGATCGCCTGCGCGTTTTACAGGATAAATTTGATCTGCGCGTTGTGCAGGGCCACGGTTCACACCCACGCGTTCTTCGTGAGGCGGGCGCCGACGATGCCGACATGCTGGTCGCAGTGACAAGTTCTGACGAAACCAATATGGTGGCCTGTCAGGTGGCCTACTCGCTTTTCAACACGCCAAACCGAATCGCGCGCATCCGCTCTCCGGACTATGTTCGCGATGCTGAGAAACTGTTTAATTCAGAAGCGGTCCCAATCGATCATCTCATCGCGCCAGAACAGCTGGTTATCGACAGTATCTATCGCCTGATCGAATATCCGGGCGCTCTGCAGGTAGTGAACTTTGCCGAAGGAAAAGTGAGCCTGGCGGTCGTCAAGGCCTATTACGGTGGGCCATTGATCGGCAATGCGCTTTCCACGATGCGTGAGCACATGCCGCATATCGATACGCGCGTCGCGGCCATCTTCCGTCACGACAGGCCCATTCGCCCGCAAGGCTCCACCATTGTCGAAGCAGGGGATGAGGTCTTCTTTATTGCAGCGTCACAGCATATCCGTGCGGTGATGAGTGAACTTCAGCGTCTCGAAAAACCCTATAAGCGCATTATGCTGGTAGGCGGCGGCAATATTGGAGCAGGTCTGGCGCATCGGCTGGAAAAAGACTACAGCGTGAAGTTGATCGAGCGCGATCAACAGCGTGCTGCTGAACTGGCGGAAAAACTGCAAAATACGATCGTATTTTATGGCGATGCGTCAGATCAGGAATTGCTGGCTGAAGAGCATATTGATCAAGTTGATCTTTTTATTGCTGTCACCAACGACGACGAAGCGAATATTATGTCCGCCATGCTCGCCAAGCGTATGGGAGCAAAGAAGGTCATGGTGCTTATCCAGCGCAAGGCGTATGTCGATCTGGTCCAGGGCAGCGTCATTGATATTGCCATTTCACCTCAGCAGGCGACGATTTCCGCCCTCCTGAGTCACGTTCGTAAAGCGGATATTGTCGGGGTGTCATCGCTTCGTCGTGGCGTAGCGGAAGCCATTGAAGCAGTTGCTCACGGGGATGAAACCACGTCACGCGTTGTGGGCCGTTCGATCGACGAAATTAAGCTGCCGCCAGGTACAATAATCGGTGCCGTTGTGCGCGGGAATGACGTCATGATTGCCAATGATAATTTACGTATTGAGCAGGGCGATCACGTTATTATGTTCCTAACCGATAAAAAATTTATTACCGACGTTGAACGTTTATTCCAGCCAAGTCCATTCTTCCTTTAATGTGTCGGGTGCCTGAAAAAGTGCACCCGAACTTTATCCTTTTCATTTCTGTGCCTTTTATTTTTCATAACGTTTAATTATCCCGAATGGCAATTGGCTAATCATTTGTTAAACTTATAGTCGTCAGCTGGCACAAGGAGAGAAAAATGAGTTTTATTAAAGAATTCCGCGAATTTGCGATGCGCGGGAACGTTGTTGATTTGGCAGTGGGTGTCATTATTGGTGCGGCATTCGGCAAGATTGTTTCATCATTAGTCGCCGACATTATCATGCCACCTTTAGGGTTGTTAATTGGGGGTATTGATTTTAAACAATTCGCCTTCACGCTGCGTGAAGCGCAGGGTGATGTCCCGGCAGTCGTGATGCACTACGGCGTATTTATTCAGAACGTGTTTGATTTCGTGATTGTAGCGTTTGCCATTTTTATGGCTATCAAGCTGATCAACAGGCTCAACCGTAAAAAAGAAGAGCCGGCTGCGGCGCCTGCACCGACAAAAGAAGAAGTGCTGCTGAGTGAGATTCGCGATCTGTTAAAAGAGCAGAACAACCGCGTATAATCAATAGCTTAAAGCAGGAAGGCCAGTGGTAAATAAGCGATTCGCTTGTTTGCCACTAGCCTCCCAGTTACCCCGTTTTTCATGCTTGTCTTTACGCAGATAACTTCCTTTCCCTTTTTTATTCTTCTCAACGCGCTGTCTAAATAACGGATCGTGAAGTAACGCCTCAATGGCATTGTCCTTAATTTGTCCTTTCGTGTGCTGATAGCGGCTCATAATTTCTCCTGAGCATGGTTAATGACGACGGAAGTCTAGACCCGGATGAGCTAAAGATCAACAGTCCTCGGTTTCTCCACTGGCCCCCTGCTCAAGCGCTTCCAGAATTGAACAATAAATACTGCTGTGGGCCGTACCGCAGCAGGCATCATTCAGCCTTTGCAGAGAGCGCTGCATGGTTTGCAGCTCCTGAATGCGCGCTTCAACTTCATCAAGCCGGGCCTGCACAATACCTTTAGACTCCTGACAGGTATGATGTTCCGGATCGATGCGGATCGATAACAGCTCGCGGATCGAGTCCAGCGTGAAACCGAGCTGTCTCGCATAACGAATAAACCGCAGACGCTGAAGATCGTTATCGGTATAGAGACGGAAGCCACCTTCAGTGCGAACTTCATGATCGATCATCTGCTGCTTTTCGTAATATCGGATGGTATCCGGCGTGACGTTCGCGAGCTTCGCAAGTTCACCGATACGGTACATAACTATTCCTCGCTTATTTTCTGTATCAATCTTTCACTGTATTCCCCGTGCAGAAATTCAGTGCTCATTCCTGCCTGCCGCAGCTTGAGTTCAAGCAGGGCGAGCCGGCGACTAAGTTCGTCGTGTCGAGGATCGTCCTGACGGATCCTTTTGAGAAGATCGGCCAGTTCAACAGCCTCTCTTCTCTGTTCGAGCTCCGGAGGGAGGCAGCCTGCATTTTTCAGTAAACGGTATCCAGCACGTAGTTCCAGTGCGATATGTGAATCATCGTCAAGCACAAGAGGTTCTCCGCTTCCCGGAAGATCGTCGAACTCACCTTTCTTTTGGGCATCGCGAATATGGCGTTCTGCCCACTGGTCGAGCAACCACATTACCGGCTCCTGGGGATGAACAGAATTGATACAAACATTGTAGAGAAGTGGGGATATCGCGGATATAAAAAAACCCGCCGGAGCGGGTTTTTTTACGTTACTGCAGATTACTCTGCAGCAGCTTCTGCTTTCTCTGAACGATCAACCAGCTCGATGTAAGCCATCGGCGCGTTGTCGCCTGCACGGAAACCACACTTCAGAATGCGAGTGTAACCACCGGCACGGCTCGCGAAACGCGGGCCCAGTTCGTTAAACAGTTTTGCCACGATCTCGTTATCACGAGTACGGGCGAATGCCAGACGACGATTAGCAACGCTGTCAGTCTTGGCAAGAGTAATCAGCGGCTCAACTACGCGACGCAGCTCTTTCGCTTTAGGCAGGGTCGTCTTGATGATCTCATGACGAACCAGTGAACCTGCCATGTTGCGGAACATAGCCTGGCGATGGCTGCTGTTGCGGTTCAGTTGACGACCACTCTTACGATGGCGCATGACCTTATCCTTCTCAGTAAAACCTTAACCTGTGATCCGGTTACTCGTCAGCAATGCTTGCTGGTGGCCAGTTTTCCAGGCGCATGCCCAGAGACAAACCACGTGAAGCCAGCACGTCTTTAATCTCAGTAAGAGATTTTTTACCCAGGTTCGGCGTTTTCAGCAACTCAACCTCGGTACGCTGTACCAGATCACCGATATAGTGGATAGCTTCTGCCTTGAGGCAGTTAGCAGAGCGGACAGTCAATTCGAGATCGTCAACAGGGCGCAGCAGGATCGGATCGAATTCTGGTTTCTCTTCTTTCACTTCCGGCTGACGTACATCACGTAAGTCAACGAAAGCTTCCAGTTGTTCTGCCAGGATGGTTGCCGCACGACGAATCGCCTCTTCAGGATCGATTGTGCCGTTGGTTTCCATTTCGATGACCAGCTTGTCCAGGTCGGTACGCTGTTCTACACGCGCTGCTTCAACATTGTAGGCAATACGCTCTACAGGGCTATAGCATGCGTCGACCAGCAGACGGCCGATTGGGCGCTCATCTTCTTCCGAATGAATTCGGGCAGAAGCCGGCACATAACCACGACCGCGCTGAACTTTGATACGCATGCTAATAGCTGCGTTCTCATCGGTCAGGTGGCAGATCACGTGCTGCGGCTTGACGATTTCAACATCACCGTCGTGGGTGATGTCGGCTGCAGTCACAGGGCCAATGCCAGATTTATTCAGAGTAAGAATAACTTCATCTTTACCCTGAACTCTCACCGCCAGCCCTTTCAGGTTGAGCAGGATTTCAAGGATATCTTCCTGAACGCCTTCTTTGGTGCTGTACTCATGAAGTACACCATCAATCTCAACCTCGGTCACCGCGCAACCCGGCATCGATGAGAGCAGAATACGGCGCAGTGCGTTACCCAGAGTATGGCCAAAGCCACGCTCTAAAGGCTCAAGGGTCACCTTGGCGTGCGTCGAACTCACTTGCTCGATATCTACCAGGCGCGGTTTTAGAAACTCTGTCACAGAACCCTGCATTGTGTCCTCTCTTTGGTACTAAGCTTTACTTGGAGTAAAGCTCGACGATCAGGTGTTCGTTAATGTCCGCAGACAGATCAGAACGTTCTGGCTGACGCTTGAACGTACCTTCCATCTTGCCAGCATCAACTTCCAGCCAGGTTGGCTTTTCACGCTGCTCAGCCAGCTCCAGAGCGGCCTTCACGCGAGATTGCTTTTTCGCTTTCTCACGAATGCTAACAACGTCATTCGCTTTAACCTGATAAGAAGCGATGTTAACAACACGACCGTTTACCATGATTGCTTTGTGGCTAACCAGCTGACGTGATTCAGCACGAGTAGCGCCGAAGCCCATACGGTATACAACGTTGTCCAGACGACCTTCCAGCAGAGCCAGCAGGTTTTCACCTGTGTTGCCTTTCAGACGTGCTGCTTCTTTATAGTAGTTACGGAACTGACGCTCCAGCACACCGTACATACGGCGAACTTTTTGCTTTTCACGCAACTGCACACCATAGTCAGACAGACGCGGTTTACGCGCACCGTGCTGGCCAGGAGCTTGTTCAATTTTACACTTGGTATCGATCGCGCGAACGCCAGACTTAAGGAATAAGTCGGTGCCCTCACGACGGCTCAGCTTGAGCTTAGGACCCAAATATCTTGCCATTTTCTATCTCCAACTAACCTAAAAAACGAGCGTTATACGCGACGTTTTTTCGGCGGACGACAACCGTTATGAGGGATCGGAGTCACATCAGTAATATTAGTGATGCGGAAACCAGCGGCGTTCAGAGCGCGAACAGTAGATTCACGACCCGGACCCGGACCTTTAACCATAACTTCCAGATTCTTGATGCCGTATTCTTTTACGGCTTCAGCGCAACGCTCTGCTGCAACCTGAGCTGCGAACGGAGTGGATTTGCGAGAACCACGGAAACCGGAACCACCGGCTGTTGCCCAACCCAATGCGTTACCCTGACGATCAGTAATAGTAACGATGGTGTTGTTGAAAGAAGCATGGATATGAGCCACGCCGTCAGAGACTTGTTTTCTTACACGTTTACGTGCACGAACTGGTGCCTTTGCCATTATTCAATCACCCCGATTATTTCTTGATCGGTTTGCGCGGACCCTTACGGGTACGTGCGTTGGTCTTAGTACGCTGACCGCGCACTGGCAGACCACGACGATGACGCAAACCGCGATAGCAACCAAGATCCATCAGGCGCTTGATGCTCATGCTGATTTCACGGCGCAGATCACCTTCAACGACAAATTTGGCAACTTCGTCACGCAGCGTGTCGATTTGTTCTTCAGACAGCTCACTGATCTTAACATCTTCAGCGATACCCGCTGCAGCCAGAATGGCTTTAGAACGGGTCTTGCCGACGCCGTAGATCGAAGTTAATGCGATCACAGCATGTTTCTGATCAGGAATGTTAATGCCTGCTATACGGGCCACTATGCACTCCTACTATTTAATATGTACGCACCATGCTGAAAAGCCCGTTTTCAGGATACTCAAATGGAAACGTACAGACATACAAAAGATTGGCTGGCTAATCTAGCCAGCTCAACCCAACTTTGCAAGAAAAATATGCGAAATAATCAGCCTTGGCGCTGTTTATGCTTCGGCTCGGCACTGCAAATCACACGGATGACACCATCACGCTTAACGATTTTGCAGTTACGGCATAATTTCTTGACGGAAGCACGAACTTTCATTTTTACTCTCCGTAACTTCTCAGGCGACCATTTAGCGGCCGTAGCCTTTCAGGTTCGCCTTCTTCAATGCAGACTCGTACTGACTGGACATCATCAGAGTTTGCACTTGAGCCATAAAGTCCATAATCACGACAACAACGATAAGCAGTGAGGTCCCACCGAAGTAGAACGGTACTTTCATTGCATCACGCATGAACTCCGGGATCAGGCAGATAAAAGTAATATAGAGCGCACCAACCAAAGTCAGGCGGGTCATTACTTTATCGATATACTTCGCCGTTTGCTCTCCCGGACGAATTCCTGGTACAAATGCACCGGACTTCTTCAGGTTATCTGCTGTTTCACGCGGGTTGAAGACCAACGCCGTGTAGAAGAAACAGAAGAAGATGATCGCAGACGCATAGAGTAACACATAAAGTGGTTGCCCAGGCTGCAAATACAGCGAAATTGTTGTCAGCCAGTTCCAACCAGTACCGCCCCCGAACCATGACGCGATGGTCGCCGGGAACAGAATAATACTGGAAGCGAAGATAGCCGGGATAACCCCCGCCATGTTCACTTTCAGCGGTAAATGTGTGCTCTGTGCAGCATAGACACGACGACCTTGCTGACGCTTAGCGTAGTTCACCACAATGCGGCGTTGACCACGTTCAACGAAGACAACAAAGAACGTCACTGCAAATACTAATACTGCAACCAACAGCAACAGGAGGAAGTGCAGGTCGCCTTGACGCGCTTGCTCGATAGTATGGGCGATGGCCGGCGGGAGGCCCGCAACGATACCGGCGAAGATAATGATTGAGATACCGTTACCGATACCACGCTCAGTAATCTGTTCGCCGAGCCACATCAGGAACATTGTCCCTGTGACCAGACTAACAACAGCGGTGAAATAGAATGCAAAGCCTGGGTTTAATACCAGGCCCTGCATACCAGGCATATTCGGAAGACCGGTAGCAATACCGATCGACTGGAATATTGCCAGCACCAGAGTACCGTAACGGGTGTACTGACTAATCTTACGACGTCCAGACTCCCCTTCTTTCTTCAACTCTGCCAGGGCCGGATGAACGACCGTCAGCAGCTGGATAATAATAGATGCCGAAATGTACGGCATAATACCCAATGCAAAGATAGAAGCACGGCTGAGAGCACCACCAGAGAACATGTTGAACATTTCAATGATGGTGCCTCGCTGTTGCTCAAGCAGTTTGGCAAGTACAGCGGCATCGATACCAGGGATCGGAATAAAAGAGCCAATACGGAACACAATCAGCGCGCCGATAACAAACAGCAGTCTGCGTTTCAGCTCGCCAAATCCACCTTTGGCACTTTGAAAATCTAATCCCGGTTGCTTAGCCATCTGCTACTTATTCCTCAATTTTACCGCCAGCAGCTTCGATAGCAGCACGAGCACCTTTAGTAACACGCAGGCCACGAACAGTTACCGGAGTAGAAACTTCACCAGCCAGGATCACTTTCGCGAACTCGATCTGGATACCGATAATGTTTGCTGCTTTCAGCGTGTTCAGGTCTACAACGCCGCCTTCAACTTTCGCCAGGTCAGACAGACGGATTTCCGCTGTGATCGCTGCTTTGCGAGAGGTGAAGCCGAACTTCGGCAGACGACGGTACAGTGGCATCTGGCCACCCTCGAAACCGCGACGTACGCCACCGCCAGAACGAGAGTTCTGACCTTTGTGACCACGACCACCGGTTTTGCCGAGGCCAGAACCGATACCACGACCCAGGCGTTTACCCGCCTTTTTAGAGCCTTCGGCCGGAGACAGAGTATTTAAACGCATCTCTTACTCCTCAACTTTAACCATGAAGTAAACCGCGTTGACCATACCACGAACAGCAGGAGTATCCTCGCGCTCAACGGTATGACCAATACGACGCAGACCCAGGCCAAGCAGCGTTGCCTTGTGTTTCGGCAGACGACCGATTGCACTGCGGGTTTGAGTGATTTTAATAGTCTTTGCCATGGTCAATTACCCCAGAATTTCTTCAACGGATTTACCACGCTTGGCAGCGACCATTTCTGGAGAATTCATATTTTCCAGGCCATCAATAGTTGCACGAACCACGTTAATCGGGTTGGTGGAACCATATGCTTTGGCCAGAACGTTATGAACCCCAGCAACTTCCAGAACGGCGCGCATTGCACCACCGGCGATGATACCGGTACCTTCTGAAGCTGGCTGCATGAATACACGAGAACCCGTGTGAACACCTTTAACTGGGTGCTGCAGGGTGCCGTTGTTCAGCGCGACGTTAATCATATTGCGACGGGCTTTTTCCATCGCTTTCTGGATCGCTGCTGGAACTTCACGCGCTTTACCGTAACCAAAACCAACGCGACCGTTACCATCACCAACTACAGTCAGAGCTGTGAAGGAGAAAATACGACCACCTTTAACGGTTTTAGATACGCGGTTTACCGCGATCAGCTTTTCCTGCAGTTCGCCAGCCTGTTTTTCGATGTGAGCCATCTTACACCTCTACCTTAGAACTGAAGGCCAGCTTCACGGGCAGCATCTGCCAGTGCCTGGACACGACCATGATATTGGAACCCGGAACGGTCAAAGGAAACATTGCTGATGCCTTTTTCCAGAGCGCGTTCAGCAACAGCTTTACCAACAGCTGCAGCGGCGTCTTTGTTACCGGTGTACTTCAATTGTTCTGAGATAGCTTTTTCTACAGTAGAAGCAGCTACCAGAACTTCAGAACCGTTCGGTGCAATTACCTGTGCGTAAATATGACGCGGGGTACGATGTACCACCAGGCGAGTTGCACCCAGCTCTTTGAGCTTGCGGCGTGCGCGGGTCGCACGACGGATACGAGCAGATTTCTTATCCATAGTGTTACCTTACTTCTTCTTAGCCTCTTTGGTACGCACGACTTCGTCGGCGTAACGAACACCCTTGCCTTTATAAGGCTCAGGACGACGGTAGGCGCGCAGATCTGCTGCAACCTGACCGATCAGCTGTTTATCAGCGCCTTTCAGCACGATTTCAGTTTGAGTCGGACATTCTGCAGTGATACCGGCCGGCAGCGGATGCTCAACAGGGTGTGAGAAGCCCAGAGACAGGCCTACTGCATTCCCTTTGATAGCTGCACGATAACCTACACCAACCAGCTGAAGCTTTTTAGTGAAGCCTTCGGTAACACCAACAACCATTGAGTTCAGCAGGGCACGCGCGGTACCAGCCTGAGCCCATCCATCCACGAAACCATCACGTGGACCGAAGGTCAGAGCGTTATCTGCATGTTTAACTTCAACAGCTTTGTTGAGGGTACGAGTCAGCTCGCCGTTTTTACCTTTGATCGTAATAACCTGACCGTCGATTTTTACATCAACGCCGGCAGGAATAACGACCGGTGCTTTAGCAACACGAGACATTCTTTCCTCCGATTAGGCTACGTAGCAGATAATTTCGCCACCAAGACCAGCCTGGCGCGCTGCACGATCAGTCATAACACCTTTAGAGGTAGAAACAACTGCGATACCAAGACCAGCCATAACTTTTGGCAGCTCATCTTTTTTCTTATAGATGCGCAGGCCTGGGCGGCTGACACGCTGAATGCTTTCTACAACAGCTTTACCCTGGAAATACTTGAGAGTAAGTTCCAGTTCCGGCTTGGTGTCGCCTTCAACTTTAAAATCTTCGATAAAACCTTCTTCCTTCAGCACGTTGGCAATTGCCACTTTCAGCTTGGCGGAAGGCATGGTGACCGCAACTTTGTTCGCGGCCTGACCGTTACGGATACGGGTCAGCATATCCGCGATCGGATCTTGCATGCTCATCTGTCTTTACTCCCGTGATTCAATTGGTAATTACCAGCTAGCCTTTTTCAAGCCTGGCACTTCACCGCGCATAGCGGCTTCACGCAGTTTGATACGGCTCAACCCAAACTTGCCCACATAACCATGTGGACGACCTGTTTGACGACAGCGGTTACGCTGACGAGACGGGCTGGAATCACGCGGCAGAGACTGCAGCTTGAGAACCGCATTCCAACGATCTTCGTCGGAAGCGTTCACATCAGAAATGATCGCTTTCAGTTCAGCGCGTTTAGCGAAGAATTTATCAGCTAAAGCTACGCGCTTTACTTCGCGTGCTTTCATTGATTGCTTAGCCATTCAGTAACCCTACCTTACTTGCGGAACGGGAAGTCAAAGGCAGCCAGCAGAGCACGGCCTTCTTCGTCAGATTTCGCAGTAGTGGTAATGGTAATATCCAAACCACGCACGCGGTCGACTTTATCGTAGTCGATTTCTGGGAAGATGATCTGCTCACGGACACCCATGCTGTAGTTACCACGACCGTCGAAAGACTTAGCGGACAAGCCACGGAAGTCACGGATACGTGGAACAGCAATAGTGATCAGACGCTCAAAGAACTCCCACATGCGTTCGCCACGCAGAGTTACTTTACAGCCGATCGGATAGCCCTGACGGATTTTGAAGCCTGCAACTGATTTGCGTGCTTTGGTGATCAGCGGTTTTTGACCGGAGATTGCTGTCAGGTCAGCTGCTGCGTTATCCAGCAGTTTCTTGTCAGCGATCGCTTCACCAACACCCATGTTCAGGGTGATCTTCTCGACCCGAGGGACTTGCATGACAGAATTGTAGTTAAACTCAGTCATGAGTTTGTTAACTACTTCGTCTTTGTAGTAATCATGCAGTTTCGCCATCGTACTACTCCAAATTACTTGATAGTTTCGCTGTTAGACTTGAAGAAACGGACTTTTTTGCCGTCTTCGAATCTAAAGCCTACACGGTCAGCCTTGCCGGTAGCCGCATTGAAGATTGCAACGTTAGAAACCTGAATAGCAGCTTCTTTTTCAACGATGCCGCCTGGTTGGTTCAGGGCCGGAACCGGCTTCTGATGTTTCTTAACCAGGTTGATACCTTCAACGACGAGTTTGCCGGAAGACAGAACATTTTTTACTTTACCGCGTTTACCTTTATCTTTACCGGTTAACACGATAACTTCGTCATCACGACGGATTTTCGCTGCCATGATTCGCTCCTTAGAGTACTTCTGGTGCCAGAGAGATAATTTTCATGAACTTCTCAGTACGAAGTTCACGAGTTACCGGCCCAAAGATACGCGTGCCGATAGGCTGCTCGCTGTTATTGTTTAAAATAACGCATGCATTACCATCGAAGCGAATGACAGAACCGTCAGGGCGACGAACACCCTTCTTGGTGCGCACCACTACCGCCTTCAGCACATCACCTTTTTTGACCTTACCACGTGGAATTGCTTCCTTGATGGTGATCTTGATGATGTCGCCTACGCCTGCGTAGCGACGGTGCGAGCCACCCAGAACCTTGATACACATTACGCGACGTGCACCGGAGTTGTCGGCGACGTTCAGCATAGTCTGTTCTTGGATCATTTTAGTGCTCCGCTAATGTCAACTACTACCTGAGACTCTAAAATCAGAGCCGTTAAAAAGCCCCATATCGAGGGCGCGGCATTATAACACCGCTTCTGCAATATGGGTAGAAAAAATAAACGGCTCATCGCTGAGCCGTTTATTCGTATTGAGAATGCGTACTGTATTACAGAACCGCTTTCTCTACAACGCGAACCAGCGTCCAGGACTTAGTCTTGGACAGTGGACGGCATTCACGGATTTCAACCTTGTCGCCGATACCACATTCGTTGTTCTCGTCATGTACGTGCAGTTTGGTCGTACGTTTGATGAATTTACCGTAGATCGGGTGTTTCACAATACGTTCGATAGCTACAACAATGGATTTCTCCATTTTGTCGCTAACAACACGACCTTGCAGAGTACGGATTTTATCGGTCATTACGCACCCGCCTTCTGAGTCAGTAAAGTCTTAACGCGTGCAACATTGCGACGCACTTGCTTCAGCAGGTGAGTCTGTTGCAGCTGGCCACTTGCAGCCTGCATACGCAGGTTGAACTGCTCACGCAGCAGGTTCAGCAGCTCAGCGTTCAGCTCTTCAACGCTTTTTTCACGCAGCTCTTTTGCTTTCATTACATCACCGTCTTAGTTACAAAGGTGGTTTTGATAGGCAGTTTCGCTGCTGCCAGGCCGAAGGCTTCACGGGCCAGCTCTTCCGGAACACCGTCCATTTCATAAAGGACTTTGCCCGGTTGGATCAAGGCAACCCAGTACTCCACGTTACCTTTACCTTTACCCATACGAACTTCCAGTGGCTTCTCGGTGATCGGTTTGTCCGGGAATACACGGATCCAGATCTTACCTTGACGCTTAACTGCACGGGTCATTGCACGACGTGCTGCTTCGATCTGACGTGCAGTCAGACGACCACGGCCAACAGCTTTCAGACCGAAAGTGCCGAAGCTAACATCCGTACCCTGCGCCAGACCACGGTTGCGGCCTTTGTGCACTTTACGGAATTTTGTACGCTTTGGTTGTAACATCAGCGACGCTCCTTATTTACGGCCTTTACGCTGCTGCTTTTTAGGTTGAGCAGCCGGTTTTTCCGGTTGTTCAACAGCAGCCATACCACCCAGGATCTCACCTTTGAAGATCCATACCTTAACGCCGATTACACCGTAAGTGGTGTGCGCTTCAGAGGTGTTGTAGTCAATGTCAGCACGCAGAGTGTGCAGCGGTACGCGACCTTCGCGGTACCATTCGGTACGTGCGATTTCCGCGCCGCCCAGACGGCCGCTAACTTCAACTTTGATACCTTTAGCGCCCAGACGCATTGCGTTCTGTACAGCACGCTTCATAGCACGACGGAACATAACGCGACGTTCCAGCTGAGAAGTGATGCTGTCAGCAACCAATTTAGCGTCCAGTTCAGGCTTACGAACTTCAGCGATATTGATCTGTGCAGGAACGCCAGCGATATCCGCTACGACCTTGCGCAGTTTTTCTACGTCTTCGCCTTTCTTACCGATAACGATGCCAGGGCGAGCAGTGTGAATAGTCACACGGATGCTCTTAGCTGGACGCTCGATAACGATACGAGATACAGACGCTTTAGCCAGTTCCTTAGTCAGGTACTGACGTACTTTAAAATCGCTGTCCAGGTTGTCAGCGAATTCTTTGGTGTTCGCAAACCAGGTAGAGTTCCATGGTTTTACAATACCCAGGCGAATACCATTAGGATGTACTTTCTGACCCATTGCTAGTCTCCAGAGTCTCAGCGATCGGACACAACCACAGTAATGTGGCTGGTGCGCTTCAGGATGCGATCTGCACGACCTTTCGCACGCGGCATAATGCGCTTCATGCTTGGGCCTTCATCTACGAAAATTTTCGCGACTTTCAGATCGTCGATGTCAGCGCCATCGTTGTGTTCAGCGTTAGCAATGGCAGATTCCAGTACTTTCTTGACCAATACCGCAGCTTTCTTGTTGGTATAGGTCAGGATGTCCAGGGCCTGCGACACTTTCTTACCGCGAATCAGGTCAGCAACAAGGCGAACCTTCTGAGCAGAAGAACGAGCATGGCGATGTTGAGCTAAAGTTTCCATCTCTTCCTCCTACCTTATTTCTTCTTCGCTTTTTTATCAGCAGCGTGGCCGCGATAAGTACGAGTCGGTGCGAATTCACCCAGTTTGTGACCAACCATTTCGTCGGTAACAAAGACTGGAACGTGCTGACGACCATTATGGACAGCGATGGTCAAACCGATCATGTTAGGAAAGATCGTTGAACGACGGGACCAAGTGCGCAGGGGCTTCTTGTCTCCGCTTTCCACCGCTTTCTCTACCTTCTTCAGCAAGTGCAGGTCAATAAAAGGACCTTTCTTGAGAGAACGTGGCATGGCTTATCCTCTAAAATTATTTGCTACGGCGACGTACGATAAATTTATCAGTACGCTTGTTGCTGCGGGTCTTCTTACCTTTGGTCTGAACGCCCCACGGAGTTACCGGGTGCTTACCAAAGTTACGACCTTCACCACCACCATGTGGGTGATCGACTGGGTTCATCGCAGTACCGCGAACGGTAGGACGAACACCACGCCAGCGTGCAGCACCTGCTTTACCCAGAACGCGCAGCATATGCTCAGCATTGCCAACTTCGCCCAGAGTAGCGCGGCAGTCTGCTTCGACTTTACGCATTTCACCAGAACGCAGACGCAGGGTGACATAAGCACCGTCACGAGCAACGATCTGAACGTAAGTACCAGCGGAACGCGCCAGCTGA
Source organism: Enterobacter sp. AC1 (assembly GCF_050434705.1). Taxonomy (NCBI): domain Bacteria; kingdom Pseudomonadati; phylum Pseudomonadota; class Gammaproteobacteria; order Enterobacterales; family Enterobacteriaceae; genus Enterobacter; species Enterobacter sp. AC1. Next base: position 22,112 of record NZ_JBNDIZ010000008.1, read on the forward strand.
CCGCCTTTACCTGGTTTCATTTCTACGTTATGAACGGTAGAACCAACCGGGATATTGCGCATCGGCAGGGTGTTGCCTGCTTTGATTGCAGCATCAACGCCAGACTGAATCTGGTCGCCAGCTTTCAGGCCTTTAGGGGCCAGGATGTAACGGCGTTCGCCGTCTTTGTACAGAACCAGCGCGATGTTCGCGGAACGGTTCGGATCGTACTCAAGACGTTCAACAACTGCTGGGATACCGTCTTTGTTGCGTTTGAAGTCAACAATACGATAAGCCTGCTTGTGGCCACCACCGATGTGACGAGTGGTGATACGGCCATTGTTGTTACGACCACCGGATTTGCTGTTTTTTTCCAGCAACGGAGCAAAAGGTTTGCCCTTGTGCAGCTCAGGGTTAACCACTTTAACTACGTGGCGACGACCCGGAGATGTCGGTTTACATTTAACAACTGCCATTGTATTACTCCTCCGACTTACTCAGCGCCGCCAACGAAGTCCAGATTCTGGCCTTCTTTCAGGGTGACGTAAGCTTTTTTCCAGTCGCTACGACGACCGATACGCTGTCCGTGACGTTTAACTTTCCCTTTAACTACCAGGGTGTTAACGACTTCGACTTCGACTTCAAACAGTTTCTGCACAGCAGCTTTGATCTCTGCTTTGGTCGCGTCTTTAGCAACTTTGAGAACGATGGTGTTTGTTTTTTCCATCGCAGTAGACGCTTTTTCAGAAACGTGCGGTGCGCGAAGCACCTTCAGCAGACGTTCTTCACGAATCATGCCAGCATCTCCTCAACTTGCTTAACAGCATCAGCAGTCATTACGACTTTGTCGAAGGCGATCAGGCTAACCGGGTCGATACCAGTCGCGTCGCGTACGTCAACCTTGTGCAGGTTACGTGCGGCCAGGAACAGGTTCTCGTCCAGCTCACCGGTGATGATCAGCACATCTTCCAGAGCCATGTCTTTCAGTTTCTGTGCCAGCAGCTTAGTTTTAGGCGCTTCTACAGAGAATGATTCGACAACGATCAGACGATCCTGACGTACCAGTTCGGACAGAATGCTTTTCAGCGCGCCGCGGTACATCTTTTTGTTAACTTTTTGACTGTGGTCCTGTGGACGCGCAGCGAAGGTCACGCCACCTGAACGCCAGATCGGGCTCTTGATAGAACCTGAACGCGCACGGCCGGTACCTTTCTGGCGCCATGGCTTTTTGCCAGAACCAGTTACTTCAGCACGAGTCTTCTGAGCACGAGTACCCTGACGAGCACCAGCTGCATAAGCAACAACAACCTGGTGAACCAGCGCTTCGTTGAAATCACGACCGAAGGTAGTTTCGGAAACAGTCAGCGCGCTCTGCGCGTCTTTCAATACTAATTCCATTGCTATCCCCTTACGCCTTCACAGCTGGTTTAACGATCAGGTCGCTACCGGTTGCACCCGGAACTGCACCTTTAACCAGCAGCAGGTTGCGCTCAGCGTCAACACGTACTACGTCCAGGCTCTGAACGGTCACACGTTCGTTACCCAGCTGACCTGCCATTTTCTTGCCTTTGAACACTTTGCCCGGAGTCTGGTTCTGACCGATAGAACCCGGAACGCGGTGAGACAAGGAGTTACCGTGAGTAGCGTCCTGGGTACGGAAGTTCCAGCGCTTAACGGTACCAGCAAAACCTTTACCTTTAGAGGTACCGGTTACGTCAACTTTTTTAACGTCAGCAAACAGCTCAACGCTAATGTCCTGACCTACAGTGAACTCTTCGCCTTCAGCAAGACGGAATTCCCACAGACCACGGCCAGCTTCTACGCCAGCTTTAGCGAAGTGACCCGCTTCTGGTTTGGTTACACGGTTAGCTTTTTTAGCACCAGTGGTCACCTGAACAGCGCGGTAGCCATCGTTAGCCAGATCTTTAACCTGAGTAACGCGGTTTGCTTCAACTTCGATTACGGTTACTGGGATAGAAACGCCATCTTCAGTGAAGATGCGGGTCATGCCCACTTTTTTACCGACTAAACCAATCATTGTATCAACCTCTCAATCGCTCGATGACCTGATTAACCCAGGCTGATCTGCACGTCTACACCGGCAGCCAGATCCAGACGCATCAGAGCATCAACGGTTTTCTCAGTTGGCTCAACGATGTCAACCAGACGCTTGTGAGTGCGGATTTCGTACTGATCGCGCGCGTCTTTGTTGACGTGCGGGGAGATCAGAACGGTGAAGCGCTCTTTGCGGGTCGGCAGCGGGATCGGACCACGGACTTGCGCACCAGTGCGCTTAGCAGTCTCGACGATTTCCGCGGTTGATTGATCGATCAGACGATGATCAAACGCTTTAAGGCGGATACGGATTCTTTGGTTCTGCATGAGACCAGAGCTCCAATTATTTTATAAACGAAAATGATTACTCCTCAAACCCATTACGATTGATGGGAGAGTGTAACCGTTCTTACGTAGCCCCCCAATTGGGAGCATTGTTGAGTAACAAAATGAGCTACTCTGGTTCTGATTGAACCCGCCGTCAATTACGACAAGCCCGCGCATTATACGTAAATCTGGGCAAGACGCAAGTGCCGTTTAGAAATTAAGCGCCTGAGGCGCAGTATGCGTAAAGGCGCACAACTTTTTACGCAATGTATCCCTTCTCAATGCTTTGTCTGGAGCCCCTACGCAATTGTCGTTTTTCTGGATTGCCGGCCAGGCCGATTATAACGAGTATGCGCTCAAACCCTTTTGAGGCCTTTTCCATGTTAACCACCCTCCCCTTTTTGCTGGTCTATTTTTCGCTGACTACCTTTCTTGTCCGTGCAGATATTCGCTACGGACTGCTTCCCGATAAATTTCTCTGCCCGCTGCTATGGACGGGCCTGCTCTTTCAGCTCTGTGTCCACCCTGATTTTTTGCCGAGTGCGGTAGTAGGTGCGATGGCTGGATATATCGGCTTTGCCATTATTTATTGGGGGTATCGGTTTATCTGCCGGCGTGAAGGGATGGGATATGGCGATGTAAAATACCTGGCGGCGCTTGGTGCATGGCATGGCTGGTGCATGCTGCCCTCGCTGGCGTTACTCGCTGCGCTTATGGCGCTACTTAGCATTCTTGTATTTTCGTTTCTCACGCCTGATAAAGGGGCATTAAAAAACCCACTGCCTTTTGGGCCATTTCTGGCGGCAGCGGGTTTATGCGTAGGCTGGAAGACGGTGGTTACTCTTCCACTTTGATCTGCGACTGTAGGTAGTTCTGCAGGCCGATTTTAGCAATCAGATCCAGTTCCGTTTCCAGCCAGTCAATGTGACCTTCTTCATCGGCCAGGATCTGGATCATCATATCGCGGCTGACGTAGTCATGTACGCTGTCGGCATAGGCAATGGCTTCACGGAGATCTTTGGCACCTTCAAGTTCCAGCCTAAGGTCGGAACGAAGCATCTCTTCGACGTCTTCTCCGATGCCCAGCTTTCCGAGATCCTGCAGGTTAGGAATGCCTTCAAGGAATAAAATACGCTCGATATATTTATCAGCGTGTTTCATTTCATCAATCGACTCATGGTACTCAACGTCGTTTAAACGCTTAAGTCCCCAGTTTTTGAACATTCTTGCGTGAAGAAAGTACTGGTTGATTGCGACAAGCTCATTTCCCAATAATTTATTGAGATAACTTATGATTTTAACATCACCTTTCATTATATAGTCCCTCCGCTTCCACTCATTGAAGCGTAGATCGGGCTACAGGGATGTCAAAAAAAAGATAGGCGCTTACGCGATCTCTTTGTATTCCGGGATCTGCATCAATTCGTCCTGCATGATCTCTCGCGCAGCACGTACACATTTACCGCATTGATTTCCAACCGGAACAAACTTGCGAAGCTGCTGAAATGACTGAGGTTGAAACTGGCGAACGGCCTGACGTATTTTTTTGTCACTTACACCATTACATAAACAAACGTACATAGAGACTCCCGTTCAAAATATGCGCAAAGTGTAAGTGAGAATGGTTATGATTACAATAGCACAAGCGCCGGAATACGGGGCGGGAGCGGGCAAAAAATGCGGAATTTTGTGACAAATCCTTAGCGACAGAAAACAAAAAAGGACGCCGAAGCGTCCTTTTTTTATTCGGGGATAATTAATTAGCCCAGAACTTTAGCAACAACGCCCGCGCCAACGGTACGGCCGCCTTCACGGATTGCGAAACGCAGACCGTCGTCCATCGCGATTGGGTGGATCAGAGTCACAACCATCTTGATGTTGTCGCCTGGCATTACCATCTCAACGCCTTCTGGCAGTTCGATGGTACCGGTCACGTCAGTTGTACGGAAGTAGAACTGTGGACGGTAGCCTTTGAAGAACGGAGTATGACGGCCGCCTTCGTCTTTGGACAGGATGTACACTTCAGATTCGAACTTGGTGTGTGGCTTGATTGAGCCTGGCTTCGCCAGTACCTGACCACGTTCGATTTCTTCACGTTTGATACCACGCAGCAGAACACCAACGTTCTCACCAGCACGGCCTTCGTCCAGCAGTTTGCGGAACATTTCAACGCCAGTACAGGTAGACTTAGCAGTCTCTTTGATACCAACGATTTCAACTTCTTCACCAACTTTGATGATACCGCGCTCTACACGACCGGTAACAACGGTACCACGACCGGAGATGGAGAATACGTCTTCGATTGGCAGCAGGAATGGCTTGTCAATCGCACGCTCTGGTTCTGGGATGTAAGAATCCAGGAAGCCAGCCAGTTCGATGATTTTCGCTTCCCACTCTGCTTCGCCTTCCAGCGCTTTCAGAGCAGAACCACGAACGATTGGGGTATCGTCGCCTGGGAAGTCGTACTGAGACAGCAGTTCACGAACTTCCATCTCTACCAGTTCCAGCAGCTCTTCGTCATCAACCATGTCGCATTTGTTCAGGAACACGATGATGAAAGGAACGCCTACCTGACGACCCAGCAGGATGTGCTCACGAGTCTGAGGCATTGGGCCGTCAGTCGCAGCAACAACCAGGATCGCGCCGTCCATCTGCGCAGCACCGGTGATCATGTTTTTAACATAGTCGGCGTGGCCTGGGCAGTCTACGTGTGCGTAGTGGCGAGTCGGGGTGTCATATTCAACGTGGGAAGTGTTGATGGTGATACCACGAGCTTTTTCTTCTGGTGCGTTATCGATCTGGTCGAATGCACGAGCAGAACCACCGTAGGTTTTTGCCAGAACGGTAGTGATTGCAGCAGTCAGGGTAGTTTTACCATGGTCAACGTGGCCGATAGTACCAACGTTGACGTGCGGTTTTGTACGTTCAAATTTTTCTTTAGACACGGCTATATTCCTTACTATAGTGCTCTCCCCTCTGGAGAGAGCACGGGACTTAGGTTTTAATCCTGTGGATTACTTACCACGGGCTTCAATAACGGCCTGAGCAACGTTGTTAGGCGCATCATCATACTTCAGGAATTCCATGGTGTATGATGCACGACCTTTGGTCAGAGAACGCAGCTGAGTTGCATATCCGAACATTTCAGACAGCGGAACTTCAGCGTGGATCTTAACGCCAGTTACTTCGGATTCCTGACCACGCAGCATACCGCGACGACGGCTCAAGTCACCGATAACGTCACCGGTGTTCTCTTCAGGAGTTTCTACTTCAACCTTCATGATTGGCTCAAGCAGAACTGGTTTTGCTTTCTTAAAGCCTTCTTTAAAGGCAATAGACGCAGCCAGTTTAAACGCCAGTTCAGAGGAGTCAACGTCGTGGTAAGAACCGAAGTGCAGACGAACACCCATGTCAACAACCGGATAGCCAGCCAGAGGGCCCGCTTTCAGCTGTTCCTGAATGCCTTTATCAACGGCTGGGATGTATTCGCCAGGAATTACACCACCTTTGATGTCGTTGATGAACTCGTAACCTTTAGGGTTAGAGCCCGGCTCCAGTGGGTACATGTCGATCACAACGTGACCGTACTGACCGCGACCACCAGACTGCTTAGCGTGTTTACCTTCAACATCGGTAACTTTCGCACGAATCGCTTCGCGGTAAGCAACCTGAGGTTTACCCACGTTCGCTTCAACGTTGAATTCACGCTTCATACGGTCAACGATGATGTCCAGGTGCAGTTCACCCATACCAGCGATGATGGTCTGGTTAGATTCTTCATCAGTCCATACGCGGAATGATGGGTCTTCTTTCGCCAGACGGCCCAGAGCCAGACCCATTTTTTCCTGGTCAGCTTTGGTTTTTGGTTCAACCGCGATGGAGATTACCGGCTCAGGGAATTCCATACGCTCCAGAATGATCGGGTGATCCGGGTCACACAGGGTGTCACCAGTGGTCACGTCTTTCAGACCGATAGCTGCAGCGATGTCGCCCGCACGAACTTCTTTGATCTCTTCACGTTTGTTAGCGTGCATCTGTACGATACGGCCAAAACGTTCACGCGCCGCTTTCACGGAGTTCAGGATGGTGTCACCGGAGTTAACCACACCAGAGTAAACGCGGAAGAAGGTCAGGTTACCCACGAATGGGTCGGTAGCGATTTTGAACGCCAGTGCAGAGAATGGCTCTTCGTCGCTTGCGTGACGCTCTGCTGGAGTATCTTTACCGTCGTCCAGGATGCCGTTGATCGCAGGAACGTCAACAGGGGATGGCAGGTAATCAACTACCGCATCCAGCATTGCCTGAACACCTTTGTTCTTGAACGCAGAACCACAGGTTACCAGGATGATTTCGTTGTTCAGAACGCGCTGACGCAGAGCTTTTTTGATCTCTTCTTCAGTCAGTTCTTCACCACCCAGGTATTTCTCCATCAGCTCTTCAGAAGCTTCAGCAGCGGATTCGATCAGGTTCTGGTGCCATTCGTCAGCCAGGTCCTGCATTTCAGCCGGGATATCTTCGTATTCGAAGGTAACGCCCTGGTCTGCATCGTTCCAGTTGATGGCTTTCATTTTCACCAGGTCGATAACGCCGGTGAAGCCTTCTTCAGCACCAATTGCCAGCTGCAGCGGAACAGGGTTCGCGCCCAGACGGGTTTTGATCTGACCAACAACTTTCAGGAAGTTAGCACCCATACGGTCCATTTTGTTAACGAACGCGATGCGTGGAACTTTATATTTGTTCGCCTGACGCCATACGGTCTCAGACTGTGGCTGAACACCACCAACTGCGCAATAAACCATTACCGCGCCGTCAAGAACACGCATGGAACGTTCTACTTCGATGGTGAAGTCAACGTGGCCTGGGGTGTCGATGATGTTTACGCGATGCGGTTCGTACTGCTTAGCCATACCTGACCAGAATGCAGTAGTCGCTGCGGAGGTGATAGTAATACCACGCTCCTGCTCCTGTTCCATCCAGTCCATGGTGGCTGCGCCGTCATGAACTTCACCGATTTTGTGGTTTACACCGGTGTAGAACAGAATACGTTCGGTAGTAGTGGTTTTACCGGCGTCGATGTGCGCACTGATACCGATGTTACGGTAGCGTGCGATGGGTGTTGTACGAGCCATTTGATTCCTCGTTTATATCTTTAGGCGTTCAGTTAAGTTACCCAGAGCGGGCGGCTTCTCTGAAGCGCCCGCCTGGTGACTAATACTCCGAAGGGATTACCAACGGTAGTGTGCGAACGCCTTGTTGGCTTCTGCCATACGGTGAACGTCTTCACGTTTCTTAACTGCAGTACCTTTGTTGTCTGCAGCATCAGAAAGTTCGTTCGCCAGACGCAGAGCCATGGATTTATCACCGCGTTTACGAGCAGCTTCAACGATCCAACGCATTGCCAGAGCATTACGACGAACCGGACGAACTTCAACTGGAACCTGATAAGTAGAACCACCAACGCGGCGGGACTTAACTTCTACGGTAGGGCGAACGTTGTCGAGAGCGACTTCGAAAGCTTCCAGTTCATTTTTACCAGAACGCTGAGCCAGGGTCTCAAGCGCGCTGTATACGATTGCTTCTGCAGTAGATTTTTTACCATCTACCATCAGGATATTTACAAATTTTGCCAGCAGTTCTGATCCGAATTTCGGATCTGGAAGAATTTTACGCTGACCAATGACGCGACGACGTGGCATGGGAATACTCCGTTGTTAATTCAGGATTGTCCAAAACTCAAAGAGTTTAGTTTGACATTAAGATAAATCAGTTTGGCCTTACTTAACGGAGAACCATTAAGCCTTAGGACGCTTCACGCCGTACTTGGAGCGAGCCTGCTTACGGTCTTTAACACCTGAGCAGTCGAGCGCACCACGAACGGTGTGGTAACGAACACCCGGAAGGTCTTTAACACGACCGCCACGGATCAGGATCACGGAGTGTTCCTGCAGGTTGTGACCTTCACCACCGATGTAGGAAGTCACTTCGAAACCGTTAGTCAAACGCACACGGCATACTTTACGCAGTGCGGAGTTTGGTTTTTTAGGAGTGGTGGTATATACACGAGTACATACACCACGTTTCTGCGGGCAGGCTTCCAGCGCAGGCACGTTGCTCTTTGCAACTTTGCGTGCGCGTGGTTTGCGTACCAGCTGGTTAACTGTTGCCATTAAATAGCTCCTGGTTTTAGCTTTTGCTTCGTAAACACGTAATAAAACGACCTCATACAATATGAGGACGCGAAATTTTAGGGCTACGTCGAAAAGGTGTCAAGAAATATACAGCGATCTCAAATCACCAGTTCATTTGACTGGCGTGTATCACAGTAAGATTGACGAAATCAGTATAGCCAACCACGTCAATTTTGGCTGAAATTTGACCAGACAGTCCTCGCGCATCAAGATCGTCTTTCAGCGCAGAGACAGTTATGGGGGCATTGCAGAGGATTTCAACGAAACGACTGCCTTCAAGCGCGGCAAGCACACCATCCTGGATCAGCAGCAGGTCATCACCTTCGCGCAGCATACTCAGTAACGCGTCGATATCACATTGCCACGGTGAATGGCTCAGAGTATGGAGCATGGCAGCCTCAGAAAGTCAGAACGGTGTCGTAGTGGGAAAGGTGTTCGCGCAGTGCGGCAGAAGACAGCGTTGTCACATCCAGCACGAAAGGCGTTGCCTCAGTTAAACCGCGCGCGGCCAGGGAGTCGGCACAGACATAGCACGTATCAATGTCGTAAAGCGGTAACACTTTGAAGGTTGCAATGTAATCCCGCGCCAGTATGGCCTGAGGCTGTTGCCCCGCCAGAAGCTGAAATACACCGTCCCCCAAAAAGAAGACGCCAATATCGTCGGTCAGCGCTGATGTCGCGAGCAGCGCATCCAGCCCTTCTCTGCCGGACGCATTACCGTGCGGCGCGGAGGAAAAAACAAACGCGACACGCTTCATCAGAATTGCACCACTCTGTCGCAGGTTAACGCCGCCTGTGCCAGTGCACCCAGACCACTCAACGAAAAACCGGGCTGCAGGTTAGAACCCGATAAACCAAGCCGGGCGGCTTCGGTTGCATCGGTCACGCCGCGGCGCAGTGCCGCCGCAACGCAGATATGCAGTTCTACGCCCTGCTTTTCGTTTAATGCCTGCCAGGCGCGCACCAGATCAAACTCATCGCTCGCCGGTGACGTAAACTGGTTCGCGTTATACACCCCTTCCCGATAGAAGAAGACGCTCGCCAGCTCATGTCCGGCCGCCAGTAGCGCATGCGCAAACTGCAGCGCGCTGCTGGCCTGCTGAGTACCGTACGCCGGGCCTGTCACCATTAACGCAAAACGCATTACTTATCTTGCCCCAGGAAATCACCGCTTTTGAACTGGCGGATGTAGAGGTAAACCGTGTGCTTGGAGATGTTCAGACGATCGGCCACCTGGTTGATCGCGTCTTTAATATCAAAAATCCCTTTCTCGTAGAGATTAAGCACGATCTGGCGATTCTTGGCGTTGTTCGATACGTTGCGATCGGCATTCACCTCTTCAATCGTAAACTCAAGCGTCTGCGTCACGAGATCTTCAACGGAGGAGGCAAAGTTAACAGAAGAGCCCACATCCGGCGTTTCTGGTGGAATAAAGGTGCTCATGATTTGCGAGAATGGCACATCAAGGTTCATGTTGATGCACAGCAGACCAATTACACGATGCTCGCGGTTTCGAATCGCGATGGTTTCGGATTTCATCAGCACGCCGCTTTTGGCGCGGGTGAAATAGCATTTGGAGACGCTGCTGTCCGCGCCGGTCATGTCATGCAACATACGCAATGCAAGGTCGGTGATTGGCGAACCAATTTTACGGCCAGTATGCTCGCCATTCGCAATGCGGATGGCGGAACACTTCAGATCTTGCAGGGAGTGCAATACGATTTCGCAGTGGGAGCCAATGAGCATCGCTAACCCGTCCACCACCGCTTCATAGGATTTCAGAATATCGAAGTCGGTCTGATCGAAAGGACGTTGATCCAGCAAATCAAGTTCACTGGTTTCGTTGGTTAAAAGCGACCTGGACATGAAAAAAACACTCCTTTTCAGGAGCCTGTCGTTAGGTTTTCAGGGCAGGCTCATTATCTACACGGACAACTAAATTAATACAGCGTGTATAGCGCTTTCCAGTGTTAATTATATCTGCCCCACAATAAAAAAACCGCCGCCTTAAAGGCGGCGGTTCTTATCACATTACTTCTTAGCGTCTGTCGCGGCTTTTTCTTCAGCCGGCGCGTCTGCCTTTGCATCCGCTTTCGGTGCCGGTTTGATATCCAGCAGCTCTACGTCAAAGACCAGCGTAGAGTTGGCAGGGATACCCGGAACGCCGGTTTTGCCGTACGCCAGATCGGGTGGGATAACCAGCTTGATTTTGCCGCCTTTCTTGATGTTTTTCAGGCCTTCAGTCCAGCCAGGGATCACACCATCCAGACGGAAAGAGAGCGGCTCACCGCGGGTGTAAGAGTTATCGAACTCTTTACCGTCGATCAGCGTACCTTTGTAGTTCACAACAACAGTGTCGCTGTCTTTAGGTGCATCGCCGGTGCCTTCTTTCTCAACTTTGTACACCAGGCCAGTAGAAGAGGTTTTCACACCCTTCTCTTTAGCAAAAGTATCGCGGTAGGCTTTGCCTTTCGCTTCGTTGTCTTTAGCGTCCGCTTCCATCTTGGTCTGAGCGGCACCCTTCACACGCGCTTCAAACGCCTGCAGAGTCTGTTCGATTTCCTGGTCAGACAGCTTGCTCTTATCTGCAAATGCGTCCTGAACACCGGCGATCAGCTGAGCTTTATCCAGTTTGATGCCCAGTTTCTCTTGTTCTTTCAGAGAGTTTTCCATGTAACGACCCAGAGATGCGCCGAGTGCATAGGCGGATTTCTGGTCGTCATTTTTGAACGCCGCTTTGCTGTCTGCAGTGGCAGCAGGCTTCGCAGCAGTATCAGCAGCGAATGACAGCGGCGCGTTCAGCGCAACAGCCATCGTCGTCGCCAGCAGCGTTACTTTAAACAGTGATTTCATCCATATCTCCAGGGCCTGGGGACTCTCACCCCAGCATTAAACGTAAATGAGTTACGTACTATAAATCGTTGCGGAAGAAATCTACAGACAGACTCCCCCGATTCTCGCCACTTTTCAGACTATTTTTGTTTAAATAAGTTTCTTGCTGCAGGGATGAATACTGCACTCAGGGATAAACTCGGTTAAACTTCGCCGCCGCTGACCCATTATGGCGAATCAGAAACAGACGAGGTGAATCATGAAGGACACGATGATAGAAGAGAGACTGGCCGAGCTTGAAAGCCGCCTGGCTTTTCAGGACATCACCATCGAAGAGCTCAACCAAACGGTGACCGCCCACGAGCTAGAAATGGCAAAACTGCGGGATCTGCTGCGTCTGCTCACTGAAAAAGTGAAGGCCACACAGGCATCGCACATCGCCTCTCAATCTGAAGAGACGCCACCACCTCATTACTGAGGCGTAAAAAAAGCGGGATTATCCCGCTTTTTTATTTTCCGCATGGCGGAATTAGTGGCAACCGCAGCCGCCGTTACCGCAACCACCTTTACCGTGGTCGTGACCATGGTCGTGATCGTGGCCGTGACCACCGCAGCAGCCATCGTGGCCGTGATCGTGGTCATGGTCGTGACCGTGTGCACCGTGAACGTGGCCATGAGCCAGTTCTTCTTCGGTTGCTTCACGGATCGCAACAACTTCTACGTTGAATTTCAGGTTCTGGCCAGCCAGCATGTGGTTGCCGTCAACCACAACGTGGTCGTCTTCCACTTCAGTGATTTCAACAGGAACCGGACCCTGGTCAGTTTCAGCCAGGAAGCGCATGCCAACCTGCAGCTCGTCAACGCCCATGAACACGTCTTTAGGAACGCGCTGAACCAGGTTGTCATCATACTGACCGTAAGCGTCGTTCGCGCCTACAGCAACGTCAAATTTGTCGCCAACTTCGTGACCTTCCAGCGCGGTTTCCAGGCCAGAAATCAGGGAGCCGTGACCATGCAGGTAGTCAAGCGGCGCACTCACCGGAGACTCATCAACCAACACACCGTCTTCTGTACGTACCTGATAGGCCAGGCTGACCACCAGGTCTTTTGCTACTTTCATGATATCTCCTGAGCGTGGGAAAATTGCTGGCGCAGATTGTAGCGGAAATCTGCACCCGTGTACCCTTTAGCTTAAAAAAACTCAGGCGATATCGCTAGTCCGGATGAAAAATCCCGATAACTTGCTCTTCTTTGCGTACATGTTCGCGGGCCTCTTTATCGGCCTCACGCATCTGGTGACCGCACTTAACACACTCAACAACATCAACATTATTTTCCCGCCACATCGCCAGGGTATCTTGCGCCTGGCAGGTCGGGCATTTTGCACCCGCAATAAAGCGTTTACGTACAGCCATCTTTCGTTACCCTTTATTCAAATTCATCCCAGCCATCAAGCTGGCGTCGTTCCTGTTGCATCTCTCTCTGGAAGATCTCCTCCAGCTCGCGACGCGCTTCCCGCACGCGGGAGATCTGCTCAGTATCGGAATGTACCGGCATCAGCTCGCGCAACATTTGCATATCCAGCCGGCGGAAATGCATCTGGGCGCGCTGCGCCTGATGAGGATGCATCCCCAGCGAGATCAACGCCTTGCGGCCCAGCTCCAGCGCGCTGGAAAAGGTCTCACGGGAGAAGTGTTTCACACCTGCCTGTAACAGTTCGTGAGCTTCAACACGTCCACGCGCGCGCGCCAGAATATGCAGATGCGGAAAATGCTGCTGGCACAGCTCCACCAGCTTCATCGTGTCTTCCGGATCGTTGCAGGTAATCACGATGGATTCTGCTGCCTCTGCACCCGCCGAGCGCAAGAGCTCAAGCTGGGTCGCGTCGCCGTAGTAAACCTTGTAGCCATATTTACGCATCAGGTTGACCGCGCTGATATCGCGTTCGAGCACCGTGATGCGCATTTTGTTCGCCATCAGCAAACGCCCGATAACCTGTCCGAAGCGGCCAAAGCCCACCACAATTACCTGTGGCTTATCATCTTCCACCCACGGCGCTTCATCTTCATCGTCAGTCGGGTTTAAGCGGCGCGACAGAAGTTTATCGACCAGCTTCATCAGCAGCGGTGTGGTCATCATAGACAGCGTGACCGTTACCAGCAAAAGCGCCATCTGATCGTCTTTAAACAGCTTCTGGGAGGAGGCGGTAGAGAACAGCACAAACGCGAACTCGCCCCCCTGGCTTAACACGCTGGCAAACTGCATGCGTTCCGAACTGCGCAAGCCGTAAATGCGCGCCATGACGTACAGCACCAGCGTTTTCACCGCCACCAGGATGGCTACGCTCACCACCACCCACAGCAGATGGGTATAGAGCACGCCGAGATTGAGCGCCATCCCCACCGAAATAAAGAACAGACCTAACAACAACCCTTTAAAGGGATCGATGGCAATTTCCAGCTCGTGGCGATATTCGCTCTCCGCCAGCAGCACCCCGGCGATAAAGGTCCCGAGCGCCATCGACAGCCCCAGCGCATCCATAAACAGCGCCGATCCCAGCACCAGCAGCAGCGTCGCAGCGGTAAAGACCTCGCGCACGCCAGACGCGGCAATAAAGCGGAACACGGGACGTAACAGGAAACGTCCACCAATCAGCATACCCGCGAAGGCCAGCACCTTCATGGCAATTTTTGCCCAGTCAAAGTGATCGTCGCCAGAACCCGCCAGCAGCGGCACCAGCGCCAGCGCAGGGATCACCGCTAAGTCCTGGAACAGCAGCACCGAAAAGCCCAGCTGACCGGCTTCATTACGATTCATCCCTTTGTCGCGCATCAGCTGCAGGGCCATCGCCGTCGACGACATGGCAAGGCCTATTCCACCGATCACCGCCGCCTGCCAGGAGAAATTCGTCAGCATCAACAGGCCGCCCAGAATAGCGGCGCTGAACAGCACCTGCGCGGCCCCCACGCCAAAGATAGAGCGCCGGAGCTGCCACAACTTAGAAGGATTCAGCTCCAGGCCGATGATGAACATCAGGAACACCACGCCCAGCTCGGAGAAATGGAGAATTTCATCCACATCGCTGATGAATCCCAGCCCCCAGGGGCCAATCGCGATCCCCGCCAGCAGATAACCCAACACCGCACCTATTCCAATACGTGCAGCAAGCGGCACCGCGACGACGGCCGCAAATAAAAACAGCACCCCGGCGAGGAGTAAATTCGATCCTTCCATTAACGACCTCCTGCCGGAATCGGGGATGCCAGCCATTCACCGTAGGCTCTGGCGTGGCTTGCCAGCTCTTTTGGATCCTGACGCCGTGCCCAGTAGACAATAATCGGGCTCATCCAGTGCATACGGCACATCGCCGCCGTCAGCTCGAAAGGCCGCAGGATGTCGCTCATCGGATAACGGTTCAGCCCGTCGTGGCGGTAAGCGCTTTCGGGCTCACCGGTTGTGATCACGCTGCGCCAGTACTTTCCCGCCAGCTGGTTGCCCCCCACCCCGCTGGAGAAGCCCCGGCTCAGCACGCGGTCCAGCCACTCTTTGAGCAGCGCTGGACAGCTGTAGGTATAAAGCGGGTGCTGGAACACAATCACGTCATGCTGACGCAGCAGTTCCTGCTCGTAAGGGATATCAATAAAAAAATCAGGGTAGTGCGCGTAAAGATCGTGCACCGTCACGTTGCTGAGCTGAGTTGCCGGCTTAAGCAGAACCCGGTTCGCCACCGAGTCCTGAGATTCCGGATGGGCATACAGCAGCAGCACTTTCGCTGTCTGAGACATCACTCCCCTCCCGGTTCTGTTTTTGTGTATTGTTGTCGTTTTGGGCTACCATGGCGGCCCGGTGGGGAAAATGGCCCACACCTTACATTATCATAATGACAAATTAACATAGTCGGAACATACGGCGCTTCTATGATTGTTTTCTCCTCGTTACAAATTCGTCGCGGCGTGCGCGTCCTGCTGGATAACGCCACTGCTACCATCAATCCAGGCCAGAAAGTCGGTCTGGTCGGCAAAAACGGCTGCGGAAAATCCACGCTGCTGGCGCTGCTGAAAAACGAGATTAGCGCGGATGGCGGTAACTTCACCTTCCCGGGGAACTGGCAGCTCGCATGGGTGAACCAGGAGACGCCAGCCCTGAGCGAACCGGCACTCGACTATGTTATCGACGGCGATCGTGAATACCGTAAGCTCGAGGCGGAACTCAACGCCGCTAACGAGCGCAACGACGGTCACGCCATTGCCACCGTTCACGGCAAGCTGGACGCCATCGACGCGTGGACCATTCGCTCCCGCGCCTCCAGCCTGCTGCACGGCCTGGGCTTCAGCAATGAACAGCTGGAACGCCCGGTCAGCGACTTCTCCGGCGGCTGGCGTATGCGCCTCAACCTGGCGCAGGCGCTGATCTGCCGCTCTGATCTGCTGCTGCTCGATGAACCGACCAACCACCTCGATCTCGATGCGGTTATTTGGCTGGAGAAGTGGCTTAAGAGCTATCAGGGCACTCTGATTCTGATCTCCCACGACCGCGACTTCCTCGACCCGGTGGTGGATAAAATCATTCATATCGAACAACAAACGATGTTCGAGTACACCGGCAACTACAGCTCCTTCGAGCGCCAGCGCGCGACGCGCCTTGCCCAGCAGCAGTCCATGTACGAAAGCCAGCAGCAGCGCGTGGCGCACCTGCAGAGCTTTGTGGATCGCTTCAAGGCCAAAGCGTCAAAAGCCAAGCAGGCCCAGAGCCGCATCAAGATGCTTGAACGCATGGAGATGATTGCCCCGGCGCACGTGGATAACCCGTTCCACTTCAGCTTCCGCGCGCCGGAAAGCCTGCCGAACCCGCTGCTGAAGATGGAGAAAGTGAGCGCGGGCTATGCCGACCGCATAATTCTCGACTCCATCAAGCTCAACCTGGTGCCGGGTTCACGTATTGGCCTGCTGGGGCGCAACGGTGCCGGTAAATCTACGCTGATCAAACTGCTGGCGGGCGAGCTTAACCCGGTCAGCGGCGAAATCGGGCTGGCGAAGGGCATCAAGCTGGGCTACTTCGCCCAGCATCAGCTGGAATTTTTACGCGCGGATGAATCCCCGATTCAGCACCTCGCGCGTCTGGCGCCGCAGGAGATGGAGCAGAAGCTGCGCGACTATCTCGGCGGCTTCGGCTTCCAGGGCGATAAGGTGACGGAAAATACCGAGCGTTTCTCCGGCGGCGAAAAAGCCCGCCTGGTGCTGGCGTTAATCGTCTGGCAGCGCCCGAACCTGCTGCTGCTCGATGAACCGACTAACCACCTCGATCTCGATATGCGTCAGGCACTGACCGAAGCGCTGATCGATTTCGAAGGTGCGCTGGTTGTGGTTTCGCACGATCGTCACCTGATCCGCTCCACCACGGACGATCTCTACTTAGTTCACGACGGCAAAGTCGAACCGTTCGACGGCGATCTGGAAGATTACCAGCAGTGGCTGACGGACGTGCAGAAGCAGGAAAACCAGCCGGAAGAGTCCGCGAAAGATAACGCCAACAGCGCGCAGGCGCGTAAAGACCAGAAGCGCCGTGAAGCGGAGCTGCGCACCCAGACGCAGCCGCTGCGTAAAGAGATTGCCCGTCTCGAAAAAGAGATGGAAAAGCTCAACGCCACGCTGGCCGCCGTTGAAGAGAAGCTCGGCGATAGCGGTCTCTATGACCAGAGCCGTAAAGCGGAACTGACGGATTGCCTGCAAACGCAGGCGAAGACCAAATCGAGCCTCGAAGAGTGTGAGATGTCATGGCTCGACGCGCAGGAGCAGCTGGAAGCGATGCTGCAGGCTGAATAACACCCTGGGAGGGCTATGAGTTTCGATATCACGAGCGAGATTACGTTCCGCAAGCTCAGCATCTTCATGACGTTTATGGAGAAGGGGAATATCGCGCGTACCGCCGAAACTCTGGGCCTGAGCGGCGTAAGCGTGCACCGCGCGCTGCACACCCTGGAAGAGAACGTGCGCTGCCCGCTCTTTACCCACAAGGGGCGCAACCTGATTGCCCTGCCTTCCGCCTGGACGCTGCTGGAGTATTGCCAGGAAGTGATGCAGGTGATGGAGCGCGGGCTGGAAGAGTCGCGCAAAGTCGCCGGCATTGGCCAGGGGCGCTTACGCGTCGGCACGCTCTACTCGCTCACCCTGGAAACCGTACCGCGTCTGATTATGGGCATGAAGCTGCGTCGTCCGGATCTGGAAATGGATCTGACGATGGGCTCTAACGACACCTTGCTCCACATGCTGGACGACGGGTCGCTGGACGCCATCCTGATCTCCATTTCCGAAAGCGATATCGACCGCAACAGCCTTGAGGTTCTGCCGCTGTTCCATGACGACATATTCCTTGCCGCACCGGCTTCCGCCACGCTGAATACCCACGGGCCTGCGGATCTCCGTGATTATAAAGATCAGAAATTTGTCGCGCTTGCAGAAGGGTTTGCGACCTACGCCGGGTTCCAGGAAGCGTTCCATATCGCCGGGTTCGAACCGGAGATTGTTACCCGGGTAAACGACATTTTCTCAATGCTCAGTCTGGTTCAGGCGGGCGTCGGCTTTACGCTGATGCCGGGCAGGATGAAGAAGGTCTACGAGAATTCGGTGCAGCTACTGAAGCTGGCGGAACCGTACCAGATGCAGCAGCTTATCGCGATTGTGTTCGCCCGCAACCGCGAGCAGGACCCGAGCCTGCGCGCATTAGCCGCCGAAGGGCGGATGTATGCGCGAAGCCTGCAGGAAAGTACGTGATACACAACAAGGCAACCGAACCCTTAGGTCCGGTAAGGCGCGGGCTAAAAACTCACGCACGAAGCCGACCCGCCAGATGCACCGCCACGTCCACCCCGCTGCGCTCCAGTGAAATGGTCTCCCCTTCCCACGCGGCCTGTCGCGTCAGACAGGTCAGTACGCCGCCGGGCGGCATCTCGATCGCCAGCCGGGCTTCGCGTTCGTTAGCGGAAATCATCGCCTCCTGCCAGCGCACCGTACGCGCCATGTTCATCGCCAGATCGTCCGCGATTTTCTCCGGCTGCCAGAGCACGCGCCCGGTGCTGCCGCTCAGGTATGCGCAGCGTGGACGAGCCAGCGTGACGGACTCAAACGCCGCAGCCAGCGTTTGCGCCGGTGCCGCCAGTAGTTCGCAGTGCGACGGCACGCTCACCGCCAGCCGTTTGGCCTTGTTCGCCCCTTTTGCCAGCGCGCGCGCCGCCACCTGCGCCATCCCGTCATCGCTTCCGGCAATCACGATCTGCGTTTCGGCATTCAGGTTAGCAATATACGTTCCGGTACCCTCGATAAGCTGCTCCACCTGCGGCAGGGTCAGCCCCATAATCGCCGTCAGGCCGTAGCCGTGCGGATACGCCTGCTCCATCAGATCGCCACGCAGCGCCACCAGCTTAAGCGCGTCCGTCAATTCCAGCGCGCCAGCCATGACCGCTGCGGGATAGGCACCAATCGATAAACCGCTCACAATGTCAGGCGACACGCCGCGCCGTTCGAGCTCGCGCGCCCAGGCCACGCCTGAAATCAGCAGACACAGCTGTACCGCGCGGGTGTGAGTAAGCGAGGCTGCACTATCCAGCGTATCGACTTCGCTGCCCAGCACCTCGCGTGCCTGTGCCAGCGTCGTTCCCGGCAAATTTTGCAGCATGCCTTCGTGCTGCGTGCCCTGTCCCGGAAAGGTAAACAGTATTTTCATCACTCCTCCCTGCGCCACGGATCCGCCACCAGGCGCGGTCCGCGGCGGGTTTTCAGCAGCGTTTTTCCGTCGCGTAACCACTCCGCCAGCGCAAAGCCCCCTTCGGGCGTATCGACCTGCGTATCCGCCCGGCACAGCGCGCGGCCCAGCTGCGACTGCCATGCGGTAAAAGCATCAGGGGAAATCGGCTCAGAGGCGCGGATCAGCAGGTCAAGATCGCTGTCGGCATGAATCACCGGGATGCCGGTCGCCAGCGCATAGCCGGTGCTGCCGGTAATGCCCCACGTCCACGGCCACGCCTGCTGTGAAAGCTGCAACGCCACCTGAACCGGTGGCTGAGTCACAAACGGCGAGCGCAGCAGATCGGCCGTCACGCTCAGCGCCTCAGGCGAAACAACGCGTAGCACGTTCGCAGGCTTCACCCACCCGGCCGCACGCTGGTCGCGGCGCAGGCCGCGAACGCCAACGGGGATGCGGCCTTCGCTATCAACATCACGCCGCACCACTACCGGCAGGCCGGTATGCCAGACGGCATCCACCCAGGATTCGGCGATCCCTTCCAGCGCGTCACGCGCGGTAAGCCAGATGAGGTCGTGCGGGCGTAATGTTGTGCTCATAATTACATTCCTGAAGTCAGCGAGATAAACAGCGGCAGCGACAGGATACACAGTACGGAGCTTAACAGCAGCACGGCTTCAGCATCCGGCGACTGCACGCCAAAGCGGTTACCGAACACCACGCCGAAGAAGCCTGCGGACAGCGCAATCATCAGGATGGCGGTGATCGCCACGGAGCCATGCAGGCCGAAGATCAGCACAATACCCCAGGCAATCGCAGGCTGAATCAGCAGCTTGGCGATGGTTGAGGTAATCACCATAGTGTTAATCTGCAGCTTACGGGCAGAGAGGATCACCCCGGTCAGGAACAGCGCGGCCGCGGTCGCGGAGAGCCCCAGCGGTTTAATCGCCGCCAGAACCAGATCCGGCATTTTGATACCGATGGCGGACAAAATCACACCCAGCAGCGGGCCCATCACGATCGGTTTTTTAATCGAACGCCACATCAGCACCGGCAGCATGGAGAGCGTTGAGCCGGAGCTATTGCCTTCTGCGCGCGCTTTTTCACGCTCCAGAATCAGCAGGCAGAACGGCGTCATCAGCACGGAGCCGCAGGCAATAGAGACCGCGACGGACAGAGACGTGGAAGAACCTTCCCCCAGCACGCTGCCCAGAATCGGCAGGCCAAGCGCCGCGTAGTTCGGCAGCGCGACCGTCAGGGTCAGAACCGCAGCGTCCTGTGGAGATTTTTTAAAGACTTTGGTGGCGAGGAAGTAGATTGCCGCATAGGTAATCCACATCGCCAGGGTCAGCACCAGGATCAGCGGTGACTGGGCCACAATGCCGGTCCACGGCGTTTGCACGGTGGCGCTAAACAGCGCGGCAGGCAGTGCAAAATCCATCACGAAGATATTGAGCAGGGAAACGTTTTTATTGTCGACCATCTTTGCCTTACCGGCCCAGAATCCCAGCAGCATGATGACGAAAATCGGTGCAAGAGCATGAACAATTACGTAAGTCATAAATCACCTGTAGTAAAAAAAGTTTTAGCACTGGCGCGATGATTATTATTTTTCAGGATGCAGGCTCCCACGCGAGCGCAGCGGACGCGCCCGCGGGGTTATGCATCTGGCAGGTCTCTTTTTTACTTACCAGCTGGCTCGCATACGTTCGCGTACGAGCGCCGAGCTGCGGCGGTTGTCAGCACCCAGACGATTTTTCAGCGTGGTGTCCTGACGAGCGTCACTGATGGCCTGTTGCAGGGTGGTTTTCACCTGCGTCAGATCGTTTTCGGACGGGGCATCCGGGTTGCTGATGTCCAGCAGGTTAGAAAGCAGCCCCAGCGTGGCATAGTTGCTAATGTCATACGCCATTGGTGGAATGGTTGCCGCCAGTTTTTCCAGGGCCTCCACGGTACGCAGCGTAATACGCGCCGCAGACTCTTTGCCCATCGCGTGGATCAGTACGCCTTTATCGTTAAAGGCGATCAGGCGGTTGGCCTGGTAGCCGTGCGCCAGAAACGCGCCGGACATCGCCTTGCCGACGATCAGGCCAATCACCGGATGACCGGCCAGGCGCGCGTTCGCATAGGCTGCTGCCGCACCGGCCAGCGCCTGGTGAATACCAAACGCTTCTTCACGACGGCCATAGGCCTGGCTTGGGACGTCAATCACCGCCACAATCGGGCGCTTAACGGCCTTATCGGCATCCGCCGCGACGGTTTCGCTGACCACTTTCGCCAGCGTCCAGCCTTCCAGCAGACCGACTTCACCCTTCGCGGCGCGCGGGAAGTGGTTGTTGGCATCCGGCACCACGGCAACGAAGCGCACCGCTTCGCCGTTAAGCTCGCCGTCTGCCGCCTGCACGGACGGGCATAGCCCTTCCACACGTTGTGCATTCGGGGCGAGAATATTCAGCCAGAGTTCGCCACGGCTCATTGAGTTAGTCATCATTTCACCTCCCGGGCAAAAAGCGCGTTAATTTGTTCGGCATCGGCCTGTTTGCGGGTGTCGAAATTCGTCAGACGGTTCAGGTAATCGTCATAGTTATCGGTGCGATGTTTCGCCGGCACGCCTTTAGCAATCGCGTCGTTCATCGCCTGTTTCACCGCGTTGATACCGTCGCCGACGAGCGCATCCACCAGCCCGCTTTGGTAGCGCACTTCACCGCCGGTCATGCTCCAGATAAACGGACGATCGCGAGAGTCGTACTCTTCAATCCCGGCTTCCTGCTCGATAACCTGCGGGCCGTTCAGGCCGAGACGCGCTTCGCGGGTCACAATCAGGTAGCTGCACAGCGCCGCCGCGATGGACATGCCGCCGAAGCAGCCCACGGTCCCGGCCACAATCCCGATCACGGGCGTGTAGCGACGCAGGTCGACAATCGCAGCGTGGATATCGGCAATCGCCGCCAGGCCGAGGTTCGCTTCCTGCAGGCGCACGCCGCCGGTTTCGAGGCACAGCACGGCCTGAGTCGGAATGCCGTTGCGGTTATCTTCTGCCGCCAGCTCCAGCGCGGCCGCCATTTTGGCACCGGACACTTCGCCCATGCTGCCGCCCTGGAACGCGCCTTCAATCGCCACGACAACGGCCGGCTGACCGTTAATCGTGCCTTTCGCCACCACCATGCCGTCGTCCGCCTGCGGCACAATGCCCTGCGGGCCAAGCCACGGAGAGATAATGCCCTCAAACGGATCCAGCAGTTCGCGGTAGCTGCCCTCGTCGAGCAGGGCCTGCGCACGCTGGCGCGCTTTTAATTCGATAAAGCTGCTGTCATCACGCATGGCTCACCCCCTCAAAGACCTGTTCGATGCGAATGCGGGCCACGCCCGGCGTCGCGCCGAAATCATGAATGGTCAGTTTTCCTGCCGGCAGGCTGCTGACCGTTTGCAGGCGGTTGAACAGCGCCTCCCAGCGACCACGGCTGTTGTCAACGGAGGTGGTGATATCAATGGTTAGCGTCTGGCCCGGTTCGGCGGTGAAGAGCACCTCCATATCCCCGGAGCCGACTACCCCTGCCAGTGCCCTGCCGCTTAACGCGCGGCTGGCTGGCACGGTCAATGTAATTTTTTCCATAACATCCTCTTAATGCTTTGAATAAGGCGATTCGACGCGGTCAAGAAACAGCGTGGCGGCAAGCAGGTCGGCGGCGCCGCCCGGTGACGCGTTAAGCGCCAGCATCTGACGGTCTAAGTTCGCCAGCGCCTGCTGGCCCGCGAGGGTGGCACAGCCTCCCGCATTCAGTACCGCACGGGCACCGTGCTGCATGGCGTCCAGCCCCTCCATGCCGGCGCGCGACAGCACGCAGGTATCGGTGAGCGACGTCATGATGGCCATCAGCGCATCGAGTCTGGCCTGTGCTTCGCTGCTGCCGTTCAGGCGGCTGAGGCGAAGCTGCGGCAGCGCGCGCTGCATAACGTGCGGGAACGCCTGCTGAGCCTCTTCGCGAGCGCCCGGCACGCGGTAGCGGTGCGTGGCGCGCAGCCCTTTACTGAACACCTTCGGCGCCGCATCGTCCGGCAGTTTTGCCAGCTGCGCGGCGGTGCGGGCGACGTCTTGCGCCCGGGCATCACCGCCCAGCATCGCTACCGCGCTGACCAGCAATCCCAGCGCCCAAATCGCGCCGCGATGGGTGTTTACGCCCCCGGTTGCAGCCATCATCTGCTGCTCGCCCTCGCGGCCGAGCCGCCCGACGGTCTGCCTGAGCGCAATATCTGCCGGACGCTGCCAGCTTTGCTGCGCCAGCGCCTGAAACGTGGGGGTCAGGCTGTGCGCGGAGCGCTCCATCAGCGCAAGGGATAAATCGTGGTGCGCGCCGTTCCCCCGACTGTCCACCAGACCGGGTTTCGGGCTTAAACGTGCTTCGTCAATCAGACACTGCGTGGCGGTTCGCGCCAGCCATTCGGCACCGCCTTCAACCTGAATCTGGGGCAGAAGTTTCATTACCAGCTCCGGAATTTCGCAGGTGGGTTGTAGAGACCGCCGGACCATTCCACGAGGTCTGACACGCTGCCTGCCGCCAGCAGAGAGCGGGTGGCGTCGGTGCGGCGGATCCCCATATCTTCCGGGTAGACCACTTTGCCGCTCTGACGCAGTTCCGCCACGCGTTTAGCATCTACGCCCAGACCAATATCGGTGATACCGGCGACGGCCGCGACCATCGCACGACGCTCTTCCAGATCTTTCGCCCGGTAGAGGTAAGCGATCCCCTCTTCCGTCAGCACGTGGGTCACGTCATCGCCGTAGATCATCACCGGCGCCAGCGGCATGCCGGAGGCTTTCGCCACGTCAACGGCATCGAGTTTTTCCACGAAGGTCGGCTTAACGCCTGCCTGGAAGGTTTCGACCATCTGGACGACCAGTTTTTTACCGCGCTGCATTGGATCCGGTTCGGTGATCATGTTCAGCCAGGCCGGGGTCGCGTGACGACGACCGTGCGGGTCATGCCCCATGTTTGGCGCACCGCCGAAGCCGGAAAGACGACCGCGGGTTACCGTTGAGGAGTTGGCGTAACCATCAACCTGCAGGGTTGAGCCGATAAACATATCGACCGCGTACTGGCCTGCCAGCTGGCAGAACGCGCGGTTAGAGCGCATGGAGCCGTCGGCACCGGTAAAGAACACGTCAGGACGGGCGCGAATGTACTCTTCCATCCCCAGCTCGCCGCCGAAGCAGTGCACGCTTTCGACCCAGCCGCTTTCAATGGCCGGGATCAGCGTCGGATGCGGGTTCAGCGTCCAGTGCTTACAGATTTTGCCCTTCAGGCCAAGCTGTTCGCCGTAGGTAGGCAGCAGCAGCTCGATAGCCGCGGTGTTAAAGCCGATCCCGTGGTTCAGGGACTGCACCTGGTGTTCCGCATAGATGCCCTTGATGGCCATCATCGCCATCAGGATGTGTTCCTGTTTAATCAGACGCGGGTCGCGGGTAAACAGCGGTTCGATAAAGAACGGCTTATCGGCAACCACAACGAAGTCAATCCAGGAGCCCGGAATATCGACGCGCGGCAGGTCACACTCGTCATCCACCAGCTCGTTCACCTGGGCAATGACAATCCCGTCGTGGAACGCTGCGGCTTCCACCAGCGCCGGGGTATCTTCGGTGCTCGCCCCGGTGTAGAGGTTGCCTTTGCGGTCGGCTTTAAAGCCGGCGATCAGCGCCACGTTTGGCGAGAGGTCGACGTAGAGGCGTGAATAGAGCTCGATATAGGTATGAATCGCGCCGATTTCGAGCTGACCATCCTCCAGCAGCTGGGAGATTCGCAGGCTCTGCGTCCCGGAGAAGGAGAAATCCAGCTTGCGGGCAATGCCTTTCTCAAAGATATCCAGATGCTCGCTGCGGCCGACGCTCGGCATGATCATATGCAGGTCGTGGACAATTTGCGGGTTCACTTCGGCAAGCGAGCGGGAAAGGAAATCCGCCTGCTTCTGGTTGTTACCTTCCAGAACGACCTTGTCGCCAGGCGCGATCAGTTTTTCCAGCATGGCGACAAGATCGCCGGTTGGCAGTACCTTGCCCTGCACCGGTACGGACGCCAGACGACGCGCTTTTTCGCTGCGTCGCGTGTTCCATTGCCGGGTGGGTGTTTGCCCAGATAACATTATTAACCTCCTGATTCAGCTAATCATTTTGATTTGCTTAACGTTGAGTAAAGTGTGCGCTCTGGTGAGAAAGGCATCAATTAAGCGTAGAGCGGAATCATTAGCCTGAGAGTAATAATCAAGGTAAAGATTTGTGATCGGGATCAGTTCATGTTTCGGAAATCCAGGCTAAACGGGGTACAATTCGGAAAGTATCGTTAATTTCCGACAAGAATCAGCATCGCGCTTATGACCCAAATCATTCCATCAGACTTCGACATTGCAGCCGAAGACAGCACTGAGTTCGTGCCTATGCGCGGCGTCGCCAATCGCCATTTGCAGACCATGCTGCCGCGACTGATCCGCCGCAAGGTTCAGTTCACCCCGCACTGGCAGCGCCTTGACCTGCCAGACGGTGACTTTCTGGATCTCGCCTGGAGCGAATCTCCGGAGCAGGCCCGCCATAAGCCGCGTCTGGTGGTCTTTCACGGTCTGGAAGGCAGCCTGCACAGCCCCTATGCGCATGGATTAATTGAGGCGGCAAAAGCGCGCGGGTGGCTCGGCGTGGTGATGCATTTTCGCGGCTGCAGCGGCGAACCCAATCGTCAGAAACGCATCTATCACTCGGGTGAAACCGAAGACGGAACGTGGTTTTTACACTGGCTGCGGGAAAACTTTGGCACCGTGCCCACCGCTGCCGTGGGCTATTCGCTGGGCGGCAATATGCTGGCCTGCCTGCTGGCGAAAGAGGGTCAAAGCGTACCGCTGGATGCCGCGGTGATTGTCTCCGCGCCGTTTATGCTGGAGCAGTGCAGCTACCACATGGAGAAAGGCTTTTCTCGCGTCTATCAGCGCTACCTGCTCAACCTGCTGAAAGCCAACGCGGCGCGTAAGCTGAAGGCCTATCCTGATACCCTTCCGGTGAGCCTGCGCCAGCTGAAAAAGGTGCGTCGTATTCGGGAATTTGACGATCTGATCACCGCGAAAATCCACGGCTTCGCCGATGCGATTGACTACTATCGTCAGTGCAGCGCCATGCCGCTGCTCAGTAAGATCGCGCAGCCGACGCTTATCATTCATGCCAAAGATGACCCTTTTATGGATCATCACTCGATCCCCGCTCAGGAATTCCTGCCCGACAACGTTCACTATCAGCTGACGGAGCACGGTGGCCACGTTGGGTTTATCGGCGGCACGCTGCGCCGCCCGAAAATGTGGCTTGAGACGCGTATTCCTGACTGGCTAACCCCTTATCTGGACGGTGCAAAATGATTATTCCCTGGCAGGATCTGGCTCCCGAAACGCTCGATAATCTGATTGAAAGCTTTGTATTACGCGAAGGCACCGATTATGGTGAACAAGAACGCTCGCTTGAGCAAAAGGTCAACGATGTAAAGCGCCAGCTGAAAAGCGGCGACGTGGTGCTGGTGTGGTCAGAACTGCATGAGACGGTCAATATCATGCCCCGCAACGCGTTTCACGGCTGATCTTCCACCCATTTCAGTCAGGGAGTTGCTATGTCTGCCAGACATCCGGTTATTGCCGTTACGGGGTCGAGTGGTGCGGGAACCACCACCACCAGCCTCGCCTTTCGCAAGATTTTCGCCCAGCTGAATCTCCGTGCGGCGGAGGTCGAAGGCGACAGCTTTCACCGCTACACGCGCCCGGAGATGGATATGGCCATTCGTAAGGCGCGCGATCTGGGTAAACACATCAGCTACTTCGGCCCGGAAGCCAATGACTTCGGCCTGCTGGAACAAACATTCATTGAGTACGGACAGAGCGGCAAAGGGCAATCCCGCAAGTATCTGCACACTTACGACGAAGCCGTGCCCTGGAACCAGGTGCCGGGCACCTTTACCCCCTGGCAGCCGCTGCCGGAACCCACCGACGTATTGTTCTACGAAGGATTACACGGCGGCGTGGTCACGCCCCAGCACGACGTGGCGCGACACGTGGATCTGCTGGTCGGGGTGGTGCCTATCGTTAACCTGGAGTGGATCCAGAAGCTGACGCGTGACATGAGCGAGCGCGGCCACTCGCGCGAGGCGGTGATGGATTCCGTCGTGCGCTCCATGGAGGACTACATCAATTACTTAACGCCGCAATTCTCCCGCACGCACATTAACTTCCAGCGCGTGCCGACGGTGGACACCTCCAACCCGTTTGCCGCCAAAACGATCCCTTCTCTGGATGAGAGCTTTGTGGTGATCCATTTCCGCAATCTTGAAGGCATCGATTACCCCTGGCTGCTGGCGATGCTGCAGGGCTCGTTTATTTCGCACATGAATACATTGGTGGTGCCGGGCGGAAAAATGGGACTGGCAATGGAGCTTATCATGACGCCGCTGGTAGAGCGGCTGATGGAAGGGAAGCAGATCGCATAATCATATTCCCTCTCCCGGTGGGTTGAGGAATCCCCAGTATTTTTTTACCAAAAGCGACGAATGCTGTTTCAGGAAAATGAATGACTTACAGCGACGCCCTGGTCCGGCTGTAAATCGCTGAGGCGTTTTCTGCAGGCCGGGGCGAGGCGCAGGGATGCGCCGAGAGGGCGGGCTTTACAGGGATGTTACCTCCGCCCGTCCCCGATAAGCCGGAAGGAATAAGCCGAAGGTACCGCGCAGCGGCGATTTACCGCCGGGAGCCAGGGTCGCCAGGGTGGTGGCGATTGAGCCACCCTGGCACGTTCACAGGTATTGTCGTTACAGAGTAGCAAGGAACATAAAGTGAACGGAATAACCTCCACAGCCGTATGTTCCCCCTCACCCCAACCCTCTCCCTCAAGGGAGAGGGGGTCGTATGTGCAGGCATTATTTTATGGGGATCCCTCAGCCCTGTGGGAGGGGGTGAGGGCATCAACACGCACGATGCCCCATCAATCACGCCTCAATCACTTCATACGAATGGGTAATTTTTACCGCTTTCTCCAGCATTAACGCCACCGAGCAGTACTTCTCCGCAGACAGGTCCACCGCGCGTGATACTGCGGCATCTTTCAGTTCTTTACCGGTCACGATAAAGTGCAGATTAATGTGCGTGAACAGGCGTGGCGCCTCTTCGCGACGTTCGGAAGTAAGCTTCACTTCGCAATCGGTCACATCATGACGGCCTTTTTGCAGAATCGACACCACGTCAATCGCGCTGCATCCGCCTGCCGCCATCAGCACCATTTCCATTGGACTTGGCGCTTTGTCGCCGGAGTTACCATCCATCAAAATCTGGTGTCCTGACGCGGACTCGCCCAGGAACGTTAAACCCTCAACCCACTTCACGCGCGCTTGCATATTTTTGAACTCCAACGTTGCATTTTTGGTGACAGATTACGCGTGCGTTACATTTCTCGCAATGGAAGGCGACCTGCATCATGCTGAAGCGAGACACCAGGAGACACGCGGCGAAAGCTATGCTAAAACACTCAGGATGCTACAGTAATACATTGACGTTACACGTGTATGCAGAGGACATCAAACTTTACTGGCTGCGAAACGTTACGGTAGCCGACTTCCCAGGGTATGGGTAAGAATTCGATTGCAACCCCAGAGTCCGGATGCATCTGATGACTCTGGTGACAGCTTATAACAGAGGATAACAGCGCATGGTGCTTGGCAAACCGCAAACAGACCCGACTCTCGAATGGTTCTTGTCTCATTGCCACATTCATAAGTACCCATCGAAGAGCACGCTGATTCACCAGGGTGAAAAAGCGGAAACGTTGTATTACATCGTTAAAGGCTCGGTGGCAGTGCTGATCAAAGATGAAGAAGGGAAAGAGATGATCCTTTCTTATCTGAACCAGGGCGATTTCATCGGTGAACTGGGCCTGTTTGAAGAGGGCCAGGAACGTAGCGCCTGGGTTCGTGCAAAGACAGCATGTGAAGTGGCTGAAATTTCTTACAAGAAGTTCCGTCAGCTGATTCAGGTTAACCCTGACATCCTGATGCGTCTTTCTTCCCAGATGGCGCGCCGTCTGCAGGTCACCTCTGAGAAAGTGGGTAACCTCGCCTTCCTGGACGTGACTGGCCGTATTGCACAAACGCTGCTGAACCTGGCGAAACAGCCAGACGCAATGACCCACCCGGACGGCATGCAAATTAAAATTACCCGTCAGGAAATTGGTCAGATCGTCGGTTGTTCCCGTGAGACAGTGGGCCGTATCCTGAAAATGCTGGAAGATCAAAACCTGATCTCCGCCCACGGTAAAACCATCGTGGTCTACGGAACGCGTTAATTCCGCTTAAACGGCGTGTCACCCCAGGGTGTCACGCCGTTTTTGTCTCTACTCCCCATGTGGCGCAGGCTGATCTATCACCCGGAAGTTAACTACGCACTGCGACAAACGCTGGTGTTGTGTCTTCCCGTGGCCGTGGGCCTGATCCTCGGACACCTTCAGCAAGGCCTGCTGTTTTCTCTCGTGCCCGCCTGCTGCAACATCGCCGGTCTGGACACGCCGCATAAGCGCTTCTTCAAACGCCTGACTATTGGCGGCTGCCTGTTCGCAGGCTGTAGCCTCGCCGTGCAGCTTCTGCTTGCCCGGGACATCCCGCTGCCGCTGATCCTGACCGTGCTGGCCATGACCCTCGGCGTCACCGCCGAAATCAGCTCGCTGCACGCCCGCCTGCTTCCCGCCTCGCTAATTGCGGCCATTTTCACGCTGAGCCTCGCCGGGAATATGCCGGTGTGGGAGCCGCTGCTGATCTACGCTCTGGGGACGCTGTGGTACGGGCTGTTCAACTGGTTCTGGTTCTGGCTGTGGCGCGAACAGCCGCTGCGCGAATCCCTGAGCCTGCTCTATGTGCAGCTGGCGGATTACTGCGAAGCCAAATACACCCTGCTCACCCAGCATACCGATCCGGAAAAATCCTTGCCGCCGCTGCTGACGCGCCAGCAAAAGGTGGTGGATCTGATAAGCCAGTGCTATCAGCAGCTGCATATGCTCGCCGCCAACAAGAATCACGAATACAAACGGCTGCTGCGCACCTTCCAGGTCGGGCTGGACCTGCAGGAACATATCTCCGTTAGCCTTCACCACCCGCAGGAGGTGCAAAAGCTGGTCGAGCGCAGCCACGCCGAAGCGGTGATCCGCTGGAACGCGCAGACCGTATCGGCACGTCTGCGGGTCCTGGCTGACGACATTCTCTACCACCGCTACCCCACGCGCTTTAACATGGAAAAACAGCTCGGCGCGCTGGAGAAAATCGCCCGCCAGCATCCGGATAACCCGGTTGGCCAGTTTGCCGCCTGGCACTTCAGCCGCATCGCCCGCGTGCTGCGAACTCAGCGCCCGCTTTATCCTCGCGATCTAATGGCGGATAAGCAAAAGCGGCTGCCGTTATTGCCCGCGCTCAGAAGCTATCTGTCTTTGAAATCGTCCGCCCTGCGCAACGCCGCAAGGATTAGCGTTATGCTCA
This sequence comes from Enterobacter sp. AC1, assembly GCF_050434705.1. Lineage (NCBI taxonomy): Bacteria > Pseudomonadati > Pseudomonadota > Gammaproteobacteria > Enterobacterales > Enterobacteriaceae > Enterobacter > Enterobacter sp. AC1. The sequence goes on from NZ_JBNDIZ010000008.1 coordinate 52,755, forward strand.
GTACCGCCAGCCTGATGGGCATGGCGCTGCATCTGCCGAAACCCTACTGGATCTTAATGACCGTGCTGTTTGTCACCCAGAACGGCTACGGCGCCACGCGGGTGCGTATTCTGCATCGGGCGGGCGGCACGATGGCCGGGCTGATTATTGCGGGCGTGACGCTGCACTTCCACGTGCCGGAAGGCTATACCCTGGCTGGCATGCTGGCGATTACGCTGGTGAGCTACCTGATAATCCGCAAAAACTACGGCTGGGCGATGGTGGGCTTTACGGTGACGGCGGTATATACCCTGCAACTGCTCACGCTCAATGGAGAACAGTTTATTGTCGCCAGGCTGATTGATACCCTCATCGGCTGCCTGATTGCCTTTGGCGGCATGGTCTGGCTGTGGCCACAGTGGCAAAGCGGGCTACTCAGGCAAAACGCCCACGACGCGCTGGAGGCCGACCAGCAGGCCATTCGCCTGATCCTGAGCGACGACCCGCAGCCCTCCCCGCTGGCTTATCAGCGCATGAAGGTCAACCAGGCGCACAACGCCCTGTTTAACTCGCTCAACCAGGCGATGCAGGAACCGGGCTTTAACTCGCACTATCTGGCGGACATGAAGCTCTGGGTGACGCACAGCCAGTTTATCGTCGAGCACATTAACGCCATGACCACGCTGGCGCGCGAGCACACGATGCTGACGCCGGATCTGGCGCAGCGCTATTTGCAGTCGTGTGAAATTGCGTTGCAGAGGTGTCAGCAGCGTCTGGAGTATGACTCGCCCGGTGAATCGGGAGATTCGAATATTCTGGAAGCGCCTGAAACACTGACCCACGGGCCAATGAGCACCCTTGAGCAGCATCTGCAGCGCGTTCTGGGGCATCTGAACACCATGCACACCATTTCGTCGGTGGCATGGCGTCAGCGCCCGCATCACGGGATTTGGTTAACGCGCCGGTTAAAGCGAACCGAGTATTAGCCTTTAACGATCTTCGCGACCGCCGCGGCAAAGCGGGTTAATCCATCTTCAATATCTTTATCTTCCACCACCAGCGACGGCGCAAAGCGCATCACGTCAGGTCCAGCATTGAGCACCATCACCCCTTCGTGCGCGGCGGCGTGCAGGAAATCACGCGCGCGGCCTTTGAACTGCGGCTTCAGCTCGGCGCCAATCAGCAGCCCCATGCCGCGGATCTCGCTGAAAACATCATATTCATCGTTAATCTGCTGGAGATGCTTCACGAACAGCTCACGCTTCGCGCTAACGCCGTTCAGCACCTCAGGCGTATTGATAATATCAAACGCGGCACCCGCCACGGCGCTCGCCAGCGGGTTGCCGCCGTAGGTAGAGCCGTGAGAGCCCACGTGGAACGCGGAGGCAATATCCTGAGTGGTAAGCACCGCACTGACCGGGAAACCGCCGCCGAGCGCTTTGGCGCTGGTCAGGATGTCCGGCGTCACGCCGTAGTGCATGTAGGCAAACAGATCCCCGGTACGCCCCATTCCGCACTGCACTTCATCAAAGACCAGCAGCGCCTGATGCTCGTCGCACAGTTCGCGCAGCCCTTTCAGGAATTCCGGCGTGGCCGCCGTCACGCCGCCTTCGCCCTGAATAGGCTCGACCACCACCGCGCAGGTGTGGTCGTCCATTACCGCTTTCACCGCATGCAGATCGTTAAACGGCACGTGGACAATGTCTGCCGGTTTCGGGCCGAAGCCGTCGGAATACTTCGGCTGACCGCCAACGGAGACGGTAAAGAAGGAGCGCCCGTGGAAGGCATTGTGGAAAGCAATAATTTTGGTTTTGTACGGGCTGTGGCGCGTGGTGGCGTAGTAGCGCGCCAGCTTGAAGGCGGTTTCATTGGCTTCGGTGCCGGAATTCATAAACAGCACGCGCTCGGCAAACGTGGCATCAATAATCTTGCGGCCAAGGCGCAGCGCCGGTTCGTTGGTGAACACGTTGCTGGTGTGCCACAGGGTTTCGCCCTGGGTTTTCAGCGCGTCCACCAGCGCAGGATGGCAATGACCGAGCGCCGTTACCGCAATCCCGCCCGCGAAATCCACATACTCTTTACCCTGCTGATCCCAGACGCGGCTGCCTTTCCCCTTCACCGGGATAAACTCAGCCGGTGCATAAATCGGCAGAATCACTTCATCGAATGTCGCGCGGGTAATTGCTGGTTGTTCAGTTGCCATGTCATGCCCATCCATTTTATGTCACATTGATTGTGAAAATATAATCACAAAATATGCATAAAAAATCACAGCAAGGCAACAGTTATTCAGCGATTGAGGAAATTTGCCAGCAGCGCGTGCCCCTGTTCGCTGAGGATGCTTTCCGGGTGGAACTGCACGCCTTCGAGATCCCATTCGCGGTGACGAATTCCCATGATCTCCTGCGACTCGCTCCAGGCGGTCACGTCAAAGCAGTCAGGCAGCGTCGGTGGGTCAATCACCAGCGAATGGTAGCGCGTCACGGTTAAAGGGTTATTAAGCCCCGTGAATACTCCGGTACCGACGTGAGTGACCGGCGAGGTTTTGCCGTGCATTACTTTCGCGGCGCGCACGATGGTGGCACCAAACGCCTGGGCAATCGCCTGATGGCCAAGGCAGACGCCCAGAATCGGCAGCTTGCCGGCATAATGCCGTATGATATCCAGAGAAATGCCCGATTCCGACGGCGTACACGGCCCGGGTGAAATCACGATTTTCTGCGGAGCCAGCGCCTCAATATCGGCGAGCTCGATCTCGTCGTTGCGGCGGACAACCACCTCTGCACCCAGTTCACAAAAATACTGGTAAAGGTTCCAGGTGAAGGAATCGTAGTTATCAATCAGCAGAATCATGGCGGCTCCCGAAAAAAATGCCGCCCTATTCTACTCAGATTCCCGCGCTTCGCTCACTACTTTGGCAAAGATCGCGCTCAGCGCGGTCAAATCACCCGTTGCGCCGCTTCGGTTAGCGGCAACCCACTGCTCGGGATCAATATCGCGCCAGTCCAGGGCATAATCCGCATGAATGGCCAACTGCTCGAAGAAAACGCGTTGGGCAATACCATTGCCGCGCATAAAGGGATGCAGCATATTGATTTCGCAGTAATAGTGGCTAATCCTGTCAATAAATGCCGCTTTCTGAAGGCCAACCAGATACTTCTCGCTTTCCAGCGCTGCCATCAGCTCATTACCCATCTTCTCGATGTATTCGAAATGGCAGAACGGAATATCACCTTTAAAAATATCGTCGGTACGGAATTCGCCTGCCTCCTTCATCTCACTGCGATACAGGTGTCGATGAATAAGGCACAGATGGGGTAATCCGGGCGCGGGAGGCCCAAGCTCCAGCGTCTCGATATGGGGTTCTGAGGGACCATTACCTTTTTCAAGGAGACAACTGGCCTGAAGATTGACGTTACGCTGCTGCTCCCAGAGACGGGATTTTTGCTTATCGGTGAGTTTTTTCACTTAACGCCTCCCTGAATAGTCCGTTTGCCACAAGTATAAGCAGCAAAACGCGCTTTCGCAGGGAGAGCTAAATTATACGGGCGAGGATCGCCCGTATTTAAGAAGATTACGGCAGCACTTTCGCGGAGAGGATAACCACTGGTTTTGACGGCACATTCTGGTACGGGCCGACGTCATGGGTAGGCACCTGAGAAATCTTATCGGCCACGTCCATCCCTTTCACGATTTTACCGAAAACGGCATAACCGAAATCACGCTGACCGTGATCCAGGAAGGCGTTATCGGCCACGTTGAGGAAGAACTGGCTGGTCGCGCTGTCTTTATCCGCCGTACGCGCCATGGAGATGGTCCCGCGCTTGTTCAGCAGGCCGTTGTCCGCTTCGTTTTTAATCGGCGGGTTTGGCTGTTTCTGCTGCATCTGCTCGTTGAAGCCGCCGCCCTGAATCATAAAGCCTGGGATCACGCGGTGGAAAGTGGTGTTGTTGTAGAAACCGCTGTTCACATAGTCGAGGAAGTTTTTCACGGAAACAGGGGCTTTCTGGCTGTTCAGTTCCAGCTCAATGGTCCCGGCAGAGGTGGTCAGCAGAACGTGAGGGTCTCCTTTTGCTGCCAGCGCAGCAGGGGAAACGGCAGAAAGAGCAAACACAGCTGCGACAGCCGCCAGTGTTGATTTGAGCATGAGAATTCCTTAACAAAGCGCAGTATAAAAAGCGAATGGCTTGATTCTAAAGAGCAGTATGAACGGAGACCAGCCTTTTACCTAATTTTACGAAATTGAAACAGTTGTAACCACGCAAACGATTGGTATTTGCGCCCTTTTATGTGATCACGATCACATAAAAACCTGCAATGAAGTTCTAATTTCTCTTAAAAGATATGAATAGATCACTTTAATGTCTAAAATCTGCCCGCTCTCAGCGCCCGATCGGCGCTTTTCTTTTTCTGAACAGGCCAGACATGACTAACAGCAATCGCATCAAGCTCACATGGATCAGCTTCTTCTCCTACGCCCTGACCGGCGCGTTGGTGATCGTCACCGGGATGGTGATGGGAAACATCGCAGACTACTTCCAACTGCCCGTTTCCAGCATGAGTAACACCTTCACCTTCCTCAACGCGGGGATCCTGATCTCCATCTTCCTGAACGCCTGGCTGATGGAAATCGTGCCACTGAAAACGCAGCTGCGCTTTGGCTTTGTGCTGATGCTCGCCGCCGTGGCGGGACTGATGCTGAGCCACAGCATCGCCCTGTTCTCCGCCGCCATGTTCGTGCTCGGTCTGGTCAGCGGTATCACCATGTCGATCGGGACCTTCCTGATTACCCATATGTATGAAGGCCGCCAGCGCGGCGCGCGCCTGCTGTTTACCGACTCCTTCTTCAGCATGGCCGGAATGATCTTCCCGATGGTCGCCGCCGTTCTGCTGGCCCGCAGCATTGAGTGGTACTGGGTGTATGCCTGCATCGGCCTGGTCTACGTGGCAATCTTTATTCTGACCTTCGGCTGTGAGTTCCCGGTGCTGGGCAAAAAAGCGCAGACTACCGCAGAACCCGTCGCGAAAGAGAAATGGGGCATCGGCGTGCTGTTCCTCTCCATTGCCGCCCTGTGCTACATCCTGGGCCAGCTGGGCTTTATCTCCTGGGTACCGGAGTATGCGAAAGGCCTGGGCATGAGCCTGAACGACGCGGGTAAGCTGGTGAGCGATTTCTGGATGTCTTACATGTTCGGCATGTGGGCATTTAGCTTCATCCTGCGCTTCTTCGACCTGCAGCGTATTCTGACCGTGCTGGCGGGCCTGGCCACCGTGCTGATGTATCTGTTCATCAACGGTTCTCCGGAGCACATGCCGTGGTTCATTCTGACCCTGGGCTTCTTCTCCAGCGCGATCTACACCTCGATCATTACCCTGGGCTCTCTGCAGACCAAAGTGGCCTCGCCGAAGCTGGTTAACTTCGTCCTGACCTGCGGCACTATCGGCACCATGCTGACCTTCGTGGTCACGGGCCCGATCGTCGCCCACAGCGGTCCGCTGGCCGCCCTGCACACCGCGAACGGCCTGTATGCCGTGGTGTTCATCATGTGCCTCGTTCTGGGCTTCGTGACCCGCCACCGCCAGCACAACGCGGCAGCGGCGTCTCACTAACGTCTACGCCCCTTTGCGCTCGGCAGAGGGGCTGTTTCTGGCAAAGCTCACCTCTTCTCCCCCGATATCCATCTGGATCCAGGTCTGCGCCAGCTGCGTGGTGGCAATCACGCGCCCCTGTCGAATCGACCAGCGCACCGGCACCTGACAGCGCACCGCTTCAAACCCGCTCTCCGCAGGCAGAATAATCAGATTCGCCGGGTTTCCCGTTTCAATGCCGTAATCACTCAGGCCGAAGGTCCGGGCGCTGTTATGGGTGATCAGGTTCAGGCCGCTGTCGATTTGCGGATAGCCCATCATCTGACAGACGTGCAGTCCCATGTGCAGTACCTGCAGCATATTGCCAGTTCCGAGCGGGTACCATGGATCAAACACATCGTCATGCCCGAAGCAGACGTTAATGCCCGCTTCCTGCAGCTCTTTCACCCGGGTGATACCGCGACGCTTCGGATAGTCGTCAAAGCGCCCCTGCAGATGGATGTTGACCAGCGGGTTAGCGACGAAGTTAATTCCCGACATCTTCAGCAGGCGGAAAAGCCGCGAGGTGTAAGCGCCGTTATAGGAGTGCATGGCGGTGGTGTGGCTGGCCGTCACGCGTTCGCCGATACCGGCCTCATATGCCAGCGTCGCCACCGTCTCGACAAACCGCGACTGCTCGTCGTCAATTTCGTCGCAGTGAATATCCAGCGGGCGGTCATATTTCTTCGCCAGGTCAAACGCGATATGCAGCGACTGCACGCCGTACTCGCGGGTGAACTCGAAGTGTGGGATCGCCCCCACCACATCAGCCCCCAGTTTCAACGCTTCTTCCAGCAGCGCCGCGCCGTTCGGGTAAGAGAGAATGCCCTCCTGCGGGAACGCGACGATTTGCAGCGTCACCCACGGCGCAACTTCCTGCTTCACCTCCAGCATCGCCTTCAGGGCGGTGAGCGTCGGGTCGGAGACGTCCACGTGGGTGCGGACAAACTGAATGCCGTTGGCGATTTGCCACTTCAGTGTTTTCCAGGCGCGCGCTTTCACATCCTCATGGCTGAGCAGCGCCTTGCGCTCTGCCCAGCGCTCAATGCCCTCAAACAGCGTGCCGGACTGGTTCCAGTTCGGCTCGCCCGCCGTCTGGGTGGTATCAAGATGGATATGCGGCTCGATGAACGGGGGAATAGCCAGCCCACCGCGCGCATTCAGTACTTCATAACTTTCGGCATGGGTGTCGTCCATTGGGGTGATGTCACCAAATCGCCCGTTCTCAATGGCAAGCTGCCACAGCCCTTCCCGACCCGGTAAACGAACATTCTGAACAAGCCATAACGGTGTTGTAGACATACCTTTCCCCTAAAAAACGCAGCTGATATTCAGGCGTATCGATTTTTGCAAAACCGCCCCTGATTTGTACACAAATTCAACGAACACGAAAAGCCTGCGATTTCCGCCACTTATAAAAATCCTGACAAATCAGTCGCATACCACCTAAGGGGTAGGCGAAGACGTATTTGATTTGCATCAATAAGCGCCCCTGCTGAATCGTTAAGGTAGGCAGTAATAGAAAAGAAATCGAGGCAATAATGAGCAAAGTCAGACTCGCTATCATCGGTAACGGCATGGTCGGCCACCGCTTTATTGAGGATCTTCTCGATAAAGCCGATGCTGAGCAGTTCGATATTACCGTGTTCTGTGAAGAACCCCGCAAGGCGTACGATCGTGTGCACTTGTCTTCCTACTTCTCCCATCATACCGCCGAAGAGCTCTCTCTGGTGCGCGAAGGTTTCTACGAGAAGCATGGCGTAAAAGTGCTGGTGGGCGAACGCGCTATCACCATCAACCGTCAGGAAAAAGTGATCCACTCCAGCGCCGGCCGTACGGTTTTTTACGACAAGCTGATTATGGCGACGGGCTCCTATCCGTGGATCCCACCGATTAAAGGCTCAGAAACTCAGGATTGCTTCGTCTATCGTACCATTGAAGATCTCAACGCCATTGAGTCCTGCGCACGTCGAAGCCGCCGTGGTGCGGTAGTCGGCGGCGGCCTGCTAGGCCTCGAAGCCGCAGGCGCGCTGAAAAACCTCGGCGTTGAAACCCACGTCATCGAATTTGCCCCAATGCTGATGGCCGAACAGCTGGACCACATGGGTGGCGATCAGCTGCGTCGTAAAATCGAAAGCATGGGCGTAAAGGTTCACACCAGCAAAAACACCAAAGAGATCGTCCAGGAAGGCACCGAGGCGCGCAAAACTATGCGCTTTGCCGACGGCAGCGAGCTGGAAGTTGACTTCATCGTCTTCTCCACCGGGATCCGCCCGCGCGACAAGCTGGCGACCCAGTGCGGTCTGGCCGTCGCCCAGCGCGGCGGGATCATGATTAACGATACCTGCCAGACCTCCGACCCCGATATCTACGCGATTGGCGAATGCGCCAGCTGGAACAACCGCGTATATGGTCTGGTAGCGCCGGGTTACAAAATGGCGCAGGTTGCCGTGGACCATATCCTCGGCACCGAAAACGCCTTCGAAGGCGCGGACCTGAGCGCCAAGCTGAAGCTGCTGGGCGTGGACGTTGGCGGTATTGGCGATGCGCATGGCCGCACGCCTGGCGCTCGCAGCTACGTTTACCTCGATGAAAGCAAAGAAGTGTATAAGCGCCTGATCGTCAGCCAGGATAATAAGACCCTGCTCGGCGCGGTGCTGGTGGGCGACACCAGCGATTATGGTAATCTGCTGCAGCTGGTGCTGAACGCTATTGAACTGCCGGAGAACCCGGACGCGCTGATCCTGCCGGCGCACGCCTCCAGCGGTAAGCCCTCTATCGGCGTGGATAAACTGCCGGACAGCGCGCAGATCTGCTCCTGCTTCGACGTCACCAAGGGCATGCTGATTTCAGCCATCAACAAAGGCTGCCACACCGTGGCGGCGCTGAAAGCGGAAACCAAAGCCGGTACCGGCTGCGGCGGCTGTATTCCGCTGGTCACACAGGTGCTGAACGCCGAGCTGGCAAAACAGGGCATCGAAGTGAACAACAACCTGTGCGAGCACTTCTCGTATTCTCGCCAGGAGCTGTACCACCTGATCCGGGTGGAAGGGATTAAGTCCTTCGACGAACTGCTGGCGAAACACGGCCAGGGCTACGGCTGCGAAGTGTGTAAACCGACCGTCGGGTCACTGCTGGCCTCCTGCTGGAACGAGTACGTGCTCAAGCCGGAACATACGCCGCTGCAGGACACCAACGACAACTTCCTGGCGAACATTCAGAAAGACGGCACCTACTCCGTTATTCCACGCTCTGCCGGTGGCGAAATTACGCCGGAAGGGCTGGTGGCCGTGGGCCACATTGCACGTGAATTTAACCTGTACACCAAAATCACCGGCTCCCAGCGCATCGGCCTGTTTGGCGCGCAGAAGGACGACCTGCCGGAAATCTGGCGTCAGCTGATTGAAGCGGGCTTCGAAACCGGCCACGCGTATGCCAAAGCGCTGCGTATGGCGAAAACCTGCGTGGGCAGCACCTGGTGCCGCTACGGCGTGGGCGACAGCGTGGGCTTCGGCGTGGAGCTGGAAAACCGCTACAAAGGCATCCGTACGCCGCACAAAATGAAGTTCGGCGTCTCCGGCTGTACCCGTGAATGTGCGGAAGCGCAGGGTAAAGACGTGGGGATCATCGCCACCGAGAAAGGCTGGAACCTGTACGTCTGCGGCAACGGCGGGATGAAGCCACGCCACGCGGACCTGCTGGCCCCGGATCTCGACCACGACACGCTGATTCAGTATCTCGACCGCTTCATGATGTTCTACATCCGTACCGCCGATAAGCTGACCCGTACGGCCTCCTGGCTCGATAATCTGGAAGGCGGAATCGACTACCTGAAGTCGGTCATCATCGACGATAAGCTGGGCCTGAACGAACATCTGGAAGCCGAGATGGCTCGCCTGCGCGCGGCGGTGATCTGCGAGTGGACTGAAACCGTTAATAGCCCGGCGGCACAGACCCGCTTCAAACACTTTATCAACAGCACCCAGCGCGACCCGAACGTACAGGTTGTGCCAGAGCGTGAACAGCATCGCCCCGCAACGCCGTATGAACGTATTCCGGTCACGCTGGTGGAGGAAAACGCATGAGCCAGTGGATAAACATTTGCGATATTAACGACATTATCCCGGCAACCGGCGTGTGCGCGCTGCTGGGCAGCGAGCAGGTTGCGATTTTCCGCCCTCGCCACGATGAGCAGGTCTTTGCCATCAGCAATATCGACCCGTTCTTCGAGGCCAGCGTGCTCTCCCGTGGACTGATTGCGGAACATCAGGGTGAACTGTGGGTTGCCAGCCCGTTGAAAAAGCAGCGTTTCCGTTTAAGCGACGGGTACTGCATGGAAGATGAAAGCTTCTCCGTGAAGCACTACGACGCCCGCGTGAAGGACGGCAAGGTGCAACTTAAAGGCTAACCTCCGCCCTTTTAGGGATAGCGGCAGGAAAGTCGTATGTTCTGTACGATTCCTGCTGTTATCCTGACGTCAATTCTTACCCCCTCCATGAATGCTGCGAGGTAATGTCGTGGATCACCTGCCGATTTTTTGTCAATTACGCCACCGCGACTGCCTGCTTGTGGGCGGCGGCGACGTGGCTGAGCGCAAAGCGCGCCTGCTGTTAGAGGCTGGCGCCCGACTGACCGTCAACGCCATTGCCTTCGCCCCCCAGTTTGACGTCTGGGCGCAGGAAGGGATGCTTACGCTGGAGCAGGGGGAGTTTAATGAATCCCTGCTGGATACCTGCTGGCTGACCATTGCCGCGACGGACGACGATGAAGTGAACCAGCGCGTCAGCGACGCCTGCGAAGCGCGCCGTATCTTCTGCAATGTGGTGGATGCGCCGAAAGAAGCCAGCTTTATCATGCCGTCGATTATCGACCGTTCACCGCTGATGATCGCGGTATCGTCCGGCGGCCGCTCGCCCGTTCTGGCGCGTCTGCTGCGGGAAAAGCTCGAAGCCATACTGCCACAACACCTCGGTCAGATTGCCCACTACGCGGGGCAGCTGCGTTCCCGGGTGAAGCAAACCTTCGCGACCGTTGGCGAGCGTCGTCGCTTCTGGGAAAAATTCTTCGTGAACGACAGGCTGGCGCAGTCGCTGGCGAATCAGGACAGCAAAGCGGTTGAAGAGACAACGGCGCAGCTATTCTCCGAACCGCTGGACCATCGCGGCGAAGTGGTGCTGGTGGGCGCAGGTCCTGGCGATGCGGGCTTGCTGACGCTGAAAGGGCTACAGCAGATCCAGCAGGCGGATATTGTGGTTTACGATCGTCTGGTCTCTGATGACATCATGAACCTGGTGCGTCGCGATGCCGACCGCGTCTTCGTCGGCAAACGCGCGGGCTACCACTGCGTTCCGCAGGAAGAGATTAACCAGATCCTGCTGCGCGAGGCGCTAAAGGGAAAACGCGTGGTGCGCCTGAAAGGGGGCGATCCGTTTATCTTTGGTCGCGGAGGCGAAGAGCTGGAAACCCTGTGCGACGCGGGTATTCCCTTCTCCGTAGTGCCGGGGATTACGGCGGCATCCGGCTGCTCAGCTTACTCTGGCATTCCGCTGACCCACCGGGATTACGCCCAGAGCGTGCGTCTGGTGACGGGCCACCTGAAGACCGGCAGCGAGCTGGACTGGCACAACCTGGCCGCCGAAAAGCAGACGCTGGTGTTCTATATGGGGCTTAATCAGGCCGCGACTATTCAGGCGAAACTGCTGGAACACGGCATGGTGGCAGATATGCCCGTCGCGCTGATCGAAAACGGTACCGCCATTACGCAGCGCGTGGTGGATGGGGTGCTGACGCAGTTAGGCGAACTGGCGCAGCAGGTCGAAAGCCCGGCGCTGATTGTGGTTGGCCGCGTGGTTGAACTGCGCGATAAACTCAACTGGTTCTCGAATCACTAACGCATATTCCTTCTCACCGGAGTAGTCCTTAAGCGGACTACTCCCCTCTTACCGCTGTCGATAACATACCGCCCCGAAGTGGAAATTTTCCCTTTATTCCCTTGAGTTACATCCAATTTTCGTTTTAAAGACAAGGAATGCGTATGTTCAAACTGGCAAAAGCCGCCGTTCTGGTCGGCCTGTTATCCACTCTGACGGCCTGCACCGGTCACGTTCAAAACACCAAAAATAACTGCAGCTACGATTACCTGCTGCACCCGGCGATCTCTATTTCGAAGATCATCGGTGGTTGCGGACCGGCAGCACAGCAGTAAGCGTTTTACAGGCGTAAAAAAACCGGGGCTTCCCGGTTTTTTAGTTTTGGAGAAGTGCAGCCTGATGCCCTCACCCTGGCCCTCTCCCACGGGGAGAGGGTACAAACCCTAAAAACGGTAACGTGGTTACCGTTTTGCTTTTACCTATGGTTTCGCGACAAACCCAATCGCTTCGTACACCGCTTTCAGGGTTTCGGACGCGCGCGCGCTGGCTTTTTCCGCGCCCTCTTTCATCACTTTCTGCAGGAAAGCTTCATCGTTACGATAGCGGTGATAACGCTCCTGCAGCTCAGTCAGCATGTCGGAAACGGCATCTGCCACTTCGCCTTTCAGGTGGCCGTACATCTTCCCTTCAAAGTGCTGTTCCAGCTCAGAAATGCTCTGGCCGGTAACACCGGAGAGAATATCCAGCAGGTTGGAGACGCCCGCTTTATTCTGCACGTCGTAGCGCACCACAGGCGGCTCGTCGGAGTCGGTCACCGCGCGCTTGAGCTTTTTGACCACCGATTTCGGATCTTCCAGCAGGCCGATAACGTTGTTGCGGTTATCGTCAGACTTGGACATCTTCTTGGTTGGCTCCAGCAGCGACATCACGCGCGCGCCGGATTTCGGAATAAACGGCTCTGGCACCTTAAAGACATCGCCGTAGATCGCGTTGAAGCGCTGGGCAATATCGCGGCTCAGCTCGAGATGCTGCTTCTGGTCTTCGCCCACCGGCACCTGGTTAGTCTGGTACAGCAGGATGTCTGCCGCCATCAGCACCGGATAGTCAAACAGACCGGCGTTGATGTTTTCAGAGTAGCGCGCGGATTTATCCTTGAACTGGGTCATGCGGCTCAGTTCACCGAAATAGGTGTAGCAGTTCAGCGCCCAGCCCAGCTGTGCATGCTCTGGCACATGGGACTGAACAAAAATGGTGCTCTTCTCAGGATCGATCCCACAGGCCAGATACAGGGCGAGGGTGTCCAGCGTGGCTTTGCGCAGCTTCTCAGGATCCTGACGGGCGGTAATTGCGTGGAGATCGACGATGCAGTAAATGCAATGGTAGTCATCCTGCATGCTGACCCACTGACGTAACGCACCCATGTAGTTACCAATGGTCAATTCACCTGAAGGCTGTGCGCCACTAAAAACGATGGGCTTAGTCATTATTCAATTCCTGATGTTCACTGTGCGAAAGCCCGAGTGCGGGCAACAAATCTTTGAAGTGGTCGAACACAACATCCGGCTCACTTAGCGTGATGGCCTCACCGTAGTTGTAGCCATAGGTTAATCCGACGGAAGGACACCCAGCCGCTCGGGCAGCCAGAATATCATTGCGCGAATCACCGACAAAGAGCAGCTCAGCAGGTGTTAAGGATAATTTTCCTGCCACCAGCAGCAGCGGTTCCGGATGCGGCTTTTTGTTTTGCACATCGTCGCCGCCCACAATCACGGAGAAGTACTTCGCGATATCCAGCGCTTCAAGCAGCGGTGCCACAAACGGCGTCGGTTTGTTGGTCACCAGCCCCAGCGGAATGCCCTTCGCGTGCAGCGCGCTCAGCGTTTCCGTAACGTCCGGGAAGAGGAAACTGCCCTCCTCGACGGTCTCTTCATAGAAACGATCGAACAGTTTGCGCAGAATGCGCAGCTGCTCTTCCTGCGGGATATCGGCATGATCGACGCTCGGTTTACCCTGCGCGGAACGCTGCGACGCGCGCTCCTGACGTGCCCACGTCAACGCGCGCTCCATCAGGACATCGGCGCCGTTGCCAATCCACGTCACCACGCGCTCTTCGCCCGCAACGGGCAGCTCAAGGGCATACAGCGCCTGGTCCACGGCACTCGTTAAGCCCGGCGCGCTGTCAACCAGCGTGCCGTCGAGGTCGAATGCCACCCCCCGAATTGCCTGCAACTTATCCATGACTTACCTTCGCCAGCTCGCGGCGCATTTCATCAATGACTTTTTTGTAATCCGGTTGGTCGAAAATCGCTGAACCTGCAACGAACATATCCGCGCCCGCTGCCGCAATTTCACCAATGTTATTCACTTTCACACCGCCGTCTACTTCCAGGCGAATATCGTAACCTGACTCATCAATGCGGCGGCGTACTTCACGCAGCTTATCGAGCGTGTGAGGAATGAACGACTGACCGCCAAAGCCGGGGTTAACGGACATCAGCAGAATGACATCCAGCTTGTCCATGACGTAGTCGAGATAGCTCAGCGGCGTGGCCGGGTTAAATACCAGGCCCGCCTTGCAGCCGTTCTCTTTGATCAACTGCAGGGTGCGATCCACATGTTCAGAAGCTTCCGGATGGAAGGTGATGATGCTGGCGCCCGCTGCGGCGAAATCTGGCACGATACGGTCAACAGGTTTCACCATCAGATGAACGTCAATCGGGGCGGTAATGCCGTAGTTGCGCAGCGCCTTAAGCACCATTGGACCAATGGTCAGATTGGGGACGTAGTGGTTATCCATAACGTCGAAATGGACGACATCTGCGCCAGCCGCGAGAGCTTTAGCGGTATCTTCACCCAGGCGGGCAAAATCGGCCGACAGAATTGAGGGAGCAATCAAAAACTGTTTCATCCGCATCTCCTTGAAATGTGTTTACCGGCGGGCAAAACGGCTCAGGGGCGATAAAGAGCCAGGAGTTCGTCCACCTTTTTACGTGTGCCGCCGTTGCTGCTAATGCTACGCCGCACTTTAACCTGAAAATGCTTCGCGGCTTTGTACCATTCGCGCGTATCAGGGGTATCGTGATTTGAAATTAACACCGGAATTCTTTTGCTGACCAGCTTTTCCGCCATCTCCGCCAGACGGGCCTGTTCGGCCGGGCTGAAGCTGTTGGTGTGATAGGCGGTGAAGTTCGCCGTCGCCGACAGCGGCGCGTAAGGGGGATCGCAGTAAACCACCGAGTTTACGCCTGCCAGTTCCATACACTCTTCATACGAGAGGCAGTGAAACTCGGCATGCTGTGCTTTTTCGGCAAAGTGATACAGCTCGTCCTGTGGGAAATAGGGACGCTTGTAGCGGCCAAAAGGCACGTTAAATTCCCCACGAAGATTATAACGGCACAGGCCGTTGTAACCATGACGGTTGAGATAGAGGAACAGCAGCGCCCTACGAAACGGATCCTGGCTCTGGTTAAACTCCGCACGGAACTGGTAGTAAACGTCCGGGTTATTGTTCTCAGGCGTAAACAGTGCACGCGCCTCTGCGACATACTCATCGGTACGATGCTTAACGATGTTATAGAGGCTGATAAGGTCGCTGTTGATATCCGCCAGGATATAACGAGAAAAATCGGTGTTCAGGAACACCGATCCTGCACCCACGAAAGGCTCGATAAGACACTCGCCTTTCGGCAGGTGCTTTTTAATATCATCGAGCAGGGGGTATTTCCCCCCTGCCCATTTCAGAAAAGCGCGATTTTTTTTCATGCTGACTAACTGATTACACCTTCTCCGGCTGTGGAGAAAGCTCCGACAGCATCCTGCGCTTTAAACATTACTTCAGATCGGCCTGAACCTGATGAATCGGCTTCGCCCACGGGTTTTTCGCCTGAACGTCTGCTGGCAGCGTCGCCACGGCACGTTTTGCTTCATCTTTTGAAGCATACACACCGCTCACCAGCACATACCACGGCTGACCGTTACGGGTCGTCTGATAAACAACATAGTTTTTCAGATTGGATTTCTTCGCCCAACCGTTGAGGTTGTCATAGTTAGACGAACTGCTCAGCTGCAGCGTGTAGTTGCTGGATGGCGCAGACTTCAGCGAACCGACGTTACCTGCCGTTTTACCTGCCGCGCCGCTGGATGCTGTTGCCGTTGTGGCAGGCGCAGCTGTGGCAGCCGGTGCCGTGGTGGTTGCCGTTGCTTTCGGTGCAGTCTGCGTGACTGGCGCTTTAGCAGGCTCGCTCACCGCAGCCGTTTCAGTGTGTTTCGGCTGTGCCGGTACGGCTTTCACTTCAGGCGCTTTTACCACTGCCTGAGGTTTGGCTTCACGCTTAGGCTCAATCACCGCCTGCTTACGTTCAGGACGTGTCGCAGTCTGCGTCTGGCGCGGTTTGGTTTCCGTCGCGGCCGTTTGCGGCTGAGCGTTACCACCGCGAATCGGGGCAACGGTTGCAGGTTCAGTTGGCAGCGTAGAGTTAACCACGACGTTATCAACCTGCTGCTGATTCTGTGGCTGCGTCAGCGCATTGTTCAGGTCTCCCTGAACTTCTACGCGCTGCTGGCCTTCAGGCGTAGCAGGTGTCTGGCCCTGAGCAGGGGTAGAGGAAACGGGCGGCAGAGAAACATCCTGCGGCGTTGTTGTGTTACCCGCGGTCTGCTCGGCGGAAGTGGCACCCGGAGCAGGCTGCGCGCCATTCGCCTGATTGGACGCATCGTTACCGGAAAGGTTAATGCTCTTCTCAGCGGAAGCGGTTTGCTCGGTTGAGTTCGTTGACGGTGCTTTTAGCGCGGAGCCAATGCCGACAATCAGCAGCACAAGCACCAAAACGCCAAGGCCCATCATGATGTACTGGCGGGAAGCCGGTTTTGGCGCAGCGGCTTTTTTACGTTTACGCGGGCGACGCTCTACAGGCTGTTCGTCCATTGAATCTTCTTCGGACTCATAATCCTCTTCTTCTCGCTCCTCGTGCGCGTTGCGGCTGCGCGAAGGGCGACGATCGTCTGCATCCAGATCAACATCGTCAAAGTTGATCTGCGGCTCGTTATCACGTTCTGAAGATTGACGAGAACGACCAGTACGACGATCGCTGGGATCGGGTTTCAGCTCGTCTTCTGGTTTGAATTCATCCATTTAACACCCCACTCAAAGGCTTATGCCAACGACTTTGCATTTCACCTGAAGCTAAACGACCACCTGCAACAGTGGCCTGACCTTTCTAGTTGTTACGCCTGCTGACAATCAGCGATAGCGCCAAGAACGACATCGTGCGGCACTCCGCCGCGCACTTCACTTTTCCCTATTGCAAGCGGGAGTACAAGACGCATCTCGCCTGCCAATACTTTTTTATCGCGCATCATGTGGGGTAAATACGCTTGCGCCGACATCTCCTGCGGCCCGGTTACCGGCAAACCTGCACGCTCAAGCAGCGCAATGATGCGTGCCGTCTCTTCCGGCTTGAACTGTCCAAGACGTTCAGAGGTGCGGGCAGCCATTACCATGCCGGCCGCAACGGCTTCACCGTGCAGCCAGTTACCGTAACCCATTTCGGCCTCAATCGCGTGACCAAACGTATGCCCAAGATTCAGTAAAGCACGTAAGCCCGTTTCACGCTCGTCTGCCGCGACAACTTCTGCTTTCAGCTCACAGCAACGACGAATGCAATACGCCAGTGTAGCCTCATCCAGGCGCAACAACGCATCCATATTCTCTTCAAGCCAGTTAAAGAACTCGCCATCCAGAATAATGCCGTATTTGATCACTTCCGCCAGGCCAGAAGCCAGCTCGCGCTTCGGCAGGGTTTTCAGACAGTCGAGATCCACCACCACCGATGCGGGCTGGTAGAACGCGCCAATCATGTTTTTACCGAGCGGATGGTTGACTGCCGTTTTGCCACCCACAGAGGAGTCGACCTGGGACAGTAACGTGGTCGGGATTTGAATAAAGCGGACACCACGTTGATAGCTTGCGGCCGCAAAGCCGGTCAGATCGCCCACAACACCGCCGCCCAGGGCAAGCAGTGTTGTATCGCGACCGTGCGGTTTTTGCAGCAATGCGGTAAAGACGGTATCCAGTACCGCCAGGCTTTTATACTGCTCGCCATCGGGGAGAATCACACTGTCGACTTTAACGCCCGCCTGCTCAAGCAGGTGGTGTACACGGTCGAGATAAAGCGGAGCCAGCGTCTCATTGGTGACCAGCATCGCCTGATCACCCGCTTTCAGTGGTAAAAAGGAAGCTGGATCGTTAAACAAGCCAGCCGCGATGGTGATAGGGTAACTACGTTCCCCGAGAGTAACTGTAATCCTCTCCATGACGCGACATCCACCTTTAATGCTTTACCCGCAGGCGAGTGTATATAAAGCCAGAATCAGTTGCTTTCCAGCATATGAATAATCTGGTTTGCAACCACTTTAGCGCTCTGATCGTCAGTACGAATGGTCACATCGGCAATCTCTTCATACAGCGGATTGCGTTCATCGGCCAACGCTTCCAGAACTTCGCGTGGTGGCGTTTCAACCTGCAGCAGCGGGCGCTTTTTATCACGCTGCGTACGTGCCAGCTGTTTCTCAATGGTCGTCTCAAGATAGACCACTACGCCACGGGCGGAGAGACGGTTGCGGGTTTCGCGAGATTTCACAGAGCCGCCGCCTGTTGCCAGAACGATGCCCTGTTTTTCCGTGAGTTCGTTGATCACTTTTTCTTCTCGGTCACGGAAACCTTCTTCGCCTTCTACGTCGAAAACCCAGCCCACATCAGCTCCGGTTCGTTTCTCAATCTCTTGATCAGAATCGTAAAATTCCATATTGAGTTGTTGAGCTAACTGACGCCCAATAGTGCTTTTGCCGGCACCCATAGGCCCAACCAGAAAGATATTGCGTTTCTCTGCCATTTTATCGGTACTACTAAGACTATTCGTTAATGGTAATCCCCGCTTCGCAGACACCCAGCGTAGCAGGACATGAACTGAAACCTCATATGCAATAGAGCGAGAGTCAGACTAAAAATTATCTCAATACTCCGGCTTGTTTGGCAACTGATTAAATTACCGCGCCGGATGCATAAGGTAATAAGACGTAAGTCCAACTCAAATCGGTACTCCTTGTATGCTAATTCATGCCCCACGTCAAACTTCTGCAACAAACTGAATGCAAAATCATTGCGGGGATCGTTACCCGTCAGCGAATACCGACCAGACGTGGCGTAATAAACACCACTAGCTCGCGTCGTTCGTTATCTTTCCCGTCATGGCGAAAAAGCGCGCCAATCCAGGGGATGCTGCCCAGCCCCGGCACGCTGTCACTGCCGGTTTTGTTCTTTTGTGAAAAAATACCGCCCAGCGCCAGCGTTTCGCCACTTTTTACTTCAACCTGCGTTTCTATCTCCTGTTTGTCGATAGCCAGCGTTTCCCCGTCAGCCTGCTGCAGGACCTGTCCTGGCATATTTTCGCTGATGTGTAATTTCAGGCGCACGCGTCCCCCCGGCAGTACCACCGGCGTCACCTCCATCCCCAACACCGCCTCTTTGAACTCGACGGAGGTTGCGCCGCTTTCACCGCTTGAGACCTGATACGGTATTTCACTGCCCTGCTTAATACTGGCCGGTTGCATATGCGAGGCCAGCAACCTCGGGCTGGCGATGATATCGACCTGCTGTTTTTGCTCCAGCGCAGACAGCTCCAGATCCAGCAGCCGACCGTTGATTCGCCCGATATTAAAACCCACGTGGCTGGTGGCGCCAGCCACGGAAAGATCGCCGCCAAGCGTCGTGAGCTGTCCAACCTTGCCCGCGTCGGTGGCGTCGGCGAGATTCCACTTCACCCCCAGCTCGCGCAGGCTTTTTTCAGTAATGGTCACAATGTGCGCAGCCAGCTCTACCTGCTCGACGGGAATATCCATCTGAGTGGCCCAGCGCTGGAGCGTATCCACCACCGTTTGGTTATCCCGAATCAGCAGGCGGTTGGTACGTTTGTCGACGGATAAGCTCCCCTTTGGGCTCAGGAGCTTTTCTGCGGCTTTTTGCAGCTCTGCGGCATCGGCATAGGAAAAAGAGAGGCTTTGTGAGACCAGCGGTGCATCAAGCTGTCGACGCGTCCGCTCCTGTTCAGAACGTTCCTGCTGTTCACGCTGCCACGCCGCGGTATGAACATAAAAAATCCCCCCCTCCTCTCGCAAAACGAGTCCGGCGCTGGAGACAACCGTCTGTATCGCTTGCCGCCAGGGGACGCGCGTAAGATTGAGAGAAAGCGTGCCGCTCACATCAGGCGATACCACCAGATTGCGGCTCTCCTGTGCGACCAGCGCCTGCAGCACCTGGACCACAGGGACGTCATCCACCACCAGCGTGACCGGCTTTGGCGCGGCGGCCCACAGCGGATGGCTGAACGCCAGCAGCAACAGCATTATCCGTAAATTCATTCTTATCCGTTCCTTCTCGTTGCCACGTCCATCGGACGGGGTCACAGGTATCACCCACATCAACAACCAGCTCAGATTCATTGATGGCTGTTATCTGCCAGCCCGCCGGGAAGCGTTCGTGCGCTTTCAGCCGGTACCAGCGCTTTTGCCCATCCTGCAAGATGCCAATAGCCTGACGTCCTCCCACCATGCCGCGATAGTGCCATTGCGCCAGTTCACCAATGGCGCAAGGATCGTCCGGCGGGCGAAACGGATCGCGCATACCGGTTAAGAGCAACACTGAGCAAACCAGCAGATATCGCACGCTATTCCGCATGATTCAGCTCCAGCCGCAGGCGTAACGCCTTACCTTCAGGCGCAATAGCGAAAGCCGCGACCTGCACGTCCCGCTGCGCCAGCCGGGAAAAAAGCCCCGGGATCGCCGGCCACTCAACCTCCAGCGCCAGTTCTCCTCCGTTCGGCAGCGGCTTCCAGTGAACCAGCGTCGTGCCATTGTCCTGAAAATCGAGCGGTGAAAACGGCGTCAGCTCCCGTACTTTCGTCATTTCCGGGTGAAACGGCGTCTTTCTGACCGCAGGCCATAACGCCGCGTTTGCCCTTACGTCCTGGATAAGCTGGCGTTGTCGTTCAGCACACTGCAGGTCTACCGGTCTGAGCAAGGTGCCCCACGCAGCCAATGCTGCCAGGAGACTCCCCAGACACCAGCAGAGCACCCGAATCCAGGCACGACTCTCGCACCAGCGTTCCAACAGGGTATTCACGCGTTATCCCTCGCTTTTAAGATGAAAGGTAAACATCCAGCGCCCCTGATTATCCTGCCGAAGCTCACCCGCCGTCCCGGGGGTAAAACCGGCAATTTGTCCAAGCGCATCACGCAGGGCGGAGAGGGCCGGCAGAGTTGTGGCATGTCCGGCCAGCATCAGCGCAGGCGGCTGATAGCGCAGTTCCGTCAGCCAGACCTGTGCAGGAATGGCGCGGGAAAGTGACTCCATCACCGGTTGCCACAGGCGTTGCTGACGCGCAGGCATCTGCGTTTGTGCAGCAAGCCGCTGGTGAGAGGCCAGCACGTGCTGCACGGACTGCATTCCCGCCAGATCCGCTTGCAGGGCATGCAGCCGCATGAGATGGGTCATCCGCAAACAAAAAATGACCATGAGCATCACCAGCGCTGTGCCGAAAAACATCGCGCCCCAGAACCGCAGGCATCGCGCGCGCCGCTGCTGTCGCCACGGCAGAAGATTCGTGCTGCTCATTCGGGCACCTGACTCATGGCCAGCGCCAGCGCAACGGTATAATCAGCGCCGCATTCCGGTAACGGGGCATGGCAGCGCTCCAGGGTTTCCCACGGGTCACGTCGGCTATCAAACAGCGCGATGTCATCCGGACCAAGGGCCAGCAGCGCCGACAGCTCAGCCACGTTTTCTGCTTCGGCGGCAACACGACGGCCCCACTGGTGGCGCATTGCCCAGAGCCACTGCCGCTCGTCCCGCCAGGCGACGCACTGCGCCGGCGCCACGGCAGGAAGAAGATTCTTCAGCGCGCTGGCGTCCGGGGTAATGGTCACCAGCCGCAAACGCAGCGTTTTCGCCAGCGTCAGAAGCGTTTCGACCTCGTTGTTTTGTGCCGCAGTGACGTGAAAGGTATTGCTGAAGGTGTCCTGCGCGTAATCGAAACAGAGCGCCTCCGCAGAGACCTCCAGCTCGCGCGAGAGCGCCGCGCCAAGCCACGAGAGCTGCTCGCTGTCGCGCAGCGCAATGGTCGGGCGGGGAAGCGACCTTTGCAGGGTGCGCGCGGCCGGGAAAGAGAGAAACACCCGGTGAGAGTGCGGTAACGTTTTCCGCCAGTCGCGCAACGCATCAGCCAGCTGTTCTGGCTGACAAATCTTGCCGTCACGAATGATGCCTTCGGCCAGAGGAATTGCCCACCAGCGGCGCAAACACCAGCCCGACTTCTCCCGGACCAACGCGACGATTAGCACCCTATCCTGTTGAATATGAACGCCCGTTTGCCATGTTTTGAAAGCCATGCTTCACGATCTCCTTATCGCCCGTCACCTTGACGGCTATATCAATGCATCAGGGTTGCCTTTATACTACCGCGCGATTGTTTAGAAACTGCCCAAGTGAAACCAAATGGGAAATCTCCGGTGAAGTTCGTAAAGTATTTATTCATCCTTGCAGTCTGTTGCATTCTGCTGGGAGCAGGCTCGATTTACGGTTTATACAAATATATTGAGCCACAGCTGCCTGATGTCGCCACGCTTCGCGATGTGCGTCTCCAGATCCCGATGCAGGTCTATAGCGCCGATGGCGAGTTAATGGCGCAGTATGGCGAGAAGCGCCGTATCCCGCTGACCTTAAACCAAATTCCTCCTGTCATGGTGAAGGCCTTTATCGCCACCGAGGACAGCCGTTTTTACGAGCACCACGGTGTCGATCCGGTGGGGATTTTCCGTGCCGCGAGCATTGCGCTGTTTTCTGGTCATGCCTCTCAGGGGGCGAGTACCATTACGCAGCAGCTGGCGCGTAACTTCTTCCTCAGCCCTGAAAAGACGCTGACCCGTAAGATCAAAGAGGTA
Organism: Enterobacter sp. AC1; assembly: GCF_050434705.1. Lineage (NCBI taxonomy): Bacteria > Pseudomonadati > Pseudomonadota > Gammaproteobacteria > Enterobacterales > Enterobacteriaceae > Enterobacter > Enterobacter sp. AC1. The sequence continues at coordinate 75,225 of NZ_JBNDIZ010000008.1, forward strand.
TTCCTTGCGATCCGTATTGAGCAGCTGCTGAGCAAAAACGAGATCCTTGAGCTGTACCTCAATAAAATCTACCTGGGCTACCGTGCCTATGGCGTGGGGGCTGCAGCGCAGGTGTACTTCGGTAAGCCCGTTGAGCAGCTCACCTTAAGCGAAATGGCAACCATCGCCGGTCTGCCGAAAGCGCCGTCCACGTTTAACCCGCTCTACTCGCTCGACCGCGCCACCGCGCGTCGTAACGTCGTCCTGTCACGTATGCTGAGCGAAGGCTATATCAGCCAGAGCGAGTACGACCAGGCGCGCAACGATGTCATTGACGCCAACTACCATGCCCCTGAGATTGCCTTCTCAGCCCCTTATCTGACCGAAATGGTTCGCCAGGAGATGGTGAACCGCTATGGTGATAAGGCCTATGAGGATGGCTACCGCGTTTACACCACCGTCACCCGCAAGGTTCAGCAGGCGGCTCAGGAAGCGGTGCGCAATAACGTGATGGACTACGATATGCGTCACGGCTATCGCGGTCCGTCAAACGTGCTCTGGAAAGTGGGCGAGAGCGCGTGGGACAGCAAAAAAATTACCAGTACGCTGAAAGCGCTGCCAACCTATGGTCCGCTTCTTCCCGCCGTGGTGACTCAGGCCGATCCTCAGGAAGCCGTAGCGACGCTCGCGGACGGTACGTCCGTCTCCCTGCGTATGGACGGTATCCGCTGGGCGCGTCCGTACCGTTCGGATACCCTGCAAGGCCCAACCCCGCGTAAAGTGACCGATGCAGTACAAACCGGGCAACAAATCTGGGTGCGCAAGGTGGCCGATGCCTGGTGGCTGGCACAGGTACCGGACGTCAACTCGGCCCTGGTCTCTATCAATCCACAGAACGGCGCAGTAATGGCTCTGGTCGGTGGCTTCGATTTTAACCAGAGCAAATTTAACCGCGCCACCCAGGCGCTGCGTCAGGTCGGTTCCAATATCAAACCGTTCCTCTACACGGCGGCGATGGATAAGGGCCTGACCCTTGCCAGCATCCTTAACGACGTGCCTATCTCTCGCTGGGATGCCGGTGCGGGTTCCGACTGGCAGCCGAAGAACTCCCCTGCGGAATATGCCGGCCCCATTCGTCTTCGTCAGGGCCTGGGACAGTCGAAAAACGTGGTGATGGTGCGTGCCATGCGCGCGATGGGCGTCGACTATGCCGCAGAGTATCTGCAGCGCTTCGGTTTCCCGGCGCAGAACATCGTTCGTACCGAATCACTGGCGTTAGGCTCAGCCTCCTTTACGCCGCTTCAGGTCGCGCGTGGATACTCGGTGATGGCCAACGGCGGCTTCCTGATTGACCCGTACTTCATCAGTAAGATTGAGAACGATCAGGGCGGCGTGCTGTTCGAGGCGAAGCCGAAAATTGCCTGTGCAGAGTGCGATATTCCGGTGATTTACGGTAATACACCGAAATCTGACGTGCTTGAGAATAAGGACATGGAAGACCCTGCCGTATCGCAGGAGCAGCCGAACGGCGTTGTACCGCAGCCGCAGCTGGAACAGGCGAACCAGGCGCTGGTCGCACAGACCGGCGCGCAGGAATATGCCCCGCACGTGATCAACACGCCGCTGTCGTTCCTGATTAAGAGCGCGCTGAACACTAACATCTTCGGTGAACCGGGCTGGCAGGGCACCGGCTGGCGCGCAGGGCGTGATTTGCAGCGCCATGACATCGGCGGCAAAACGGGGACAACCAACAGCTCGAAAGACGCGTGGTTCTCCGGTTACGGTCCGGGCGTGGTGACATCAGTGTGGATCGGTTTCGACGATCATCGCCGTGATTTAGGCCGTACAACGGCGTCTGGCGCGATTAAAGATCAGATTTCCGGCTACGAAGGCGGCGCGAAAAGTGCGCAACCGGCCTGGGATGCCTACATGAAATCGGTTCTTGAAGGCGTACCGGAGCAGCCGCTGACGCCGCCGCCAGGCGTGGTGACGGTCAATATCGACCGCAGCACGGGCCAGCTCGCCAACGGCGGCAATAGCCGCGAAGAGTATTTCATCGAAGGCACGCAGCCGACCACACAGGCGGTGCATGAGGTGGGTACAGAGATTATTGATAACGGCGAAACGCACGAGCTGTTTTAAGCATAAAAATGCCCGGTAAAACCGGGCAAAGTATTGTAGGCCGGGTAAGGCGAAGCCGCCACCCGGCTTTTTTTATGGCCTACAGCCGCCCTTGCCCCTTCAGCCACTCCCGAACCAGGAACAGCGCGCTCACGTTGCGCGCTTCATTAAAGTCTGGGTCCTCCAGCAGATCCATCAGATGCGCTAGCGGCCAGCGAACCTGCGGCAGCGGCTCCGGCTCGTCCCCTTCCAGCGATTCAGGGTAGAGATCTTCAGCCACCACGATATTCATTTTGCTGGAAAAATAGGACGGTGCCATGCTCAGTTTTTTCAGGAACGAAAGCTCGTTCGCCCCAAAGCCCACCTCTTCTTTCAGCTCGCGGTTTGCCGCTTCAAAGACGGTTTCGCCCGGGTCGATAAGCCCTTTTGAAAACCCAAGCTCGTAAGATTCCGTTCCCACAGCGTATTCGCGGATCAAAATCAGATGATCGTCGACAATCGGAACAATCATCACCGCTTCGCGCGAAGAGGGGCGCATACGTTCATAAACGCGACGCACACCGTTGCTGAACTCCAGGTCCACACTTTCGACATTAAACAGACGCGATTTGGCGACGGTTTCAACATTCAGAATGGTGGGTTTTTGTAGTGGTTTGCTCATCGTGATGGGTCTTAGCAGTGAGAACTGGCGTTATTGTGCGATATGCCGCACGGTTTCGGCAATGTCAATCGTTCTTTATTTACATTTATGCAACGTAGCAGGGATCAATCCTCAATTCAAAACAAATGTCAAGAGGTTGAAATGTTTCCAGGAATTTGCTGATATCGCGCCATAACAGGCTTTGCTATCATCACCGGTCACTGGGATGCGCTTCAGAATGCTCAAGTTCGACTCCATACTTGCCGATAGCCAACCTCAGATTCTCGTTCAATGGAAAGGTGCTACTGACTACACCTGTAAGATAAGTAAGATGGGGAAAGCATGAGCACCATTTTGATTGTTCTCGCTGCTATGCTGGCCGGCGCGTTGGTTGCAGGGTGGATGTACAGGCGTCGCGTACAGCGCCGTTATCGTCTGCCCTTTTTAAATGCATTTGCGGGAGCGACCACGCGCAAACTCACGCAAGATGAGCGTGATGCGGTTGAAAACTATCTCGAAATTCTGAACCGTTCTCAGTTAACCCCTGGGCCGACGGGAGCCACTGCTGCGCCTGTCGCGCTAAAGCTTAATACGCAAAGCGATACCGTGCTCTGCGTGACGCGCTCCATCACGCGCTACGGCATCACCACCGACGATCCCAACAAATGGCGCTATTACCTCGATTCCGTCGAAGTGCATCTGCCCCCGTCCTGGGAGCAATACATTAATGACGAAAACAGCGTTGAGCTGATTCACACCGATTCGCTGCCCCTCGTTATTTCGCTTAACGGACACACGCTGAATGAGTACCTTCAGGAAGCGCCGCGTTTTGCGCTTGAGCGCGCGAGTTCGACACAGGCCTCCATTCGTGGCGAAGAGACAGAGCAGATCGAACTGCTGAACATTCGCCAGGAGACATATGAAGAGTACGCCCTGAGCCGCCCGGACGGCATTCGTGAAGCCGTTCTGATCGTCGCCGCCTTCCTGCTCTTTTTTATCTGCCTGCTGACGCCGGACGTGTTTGTTCCCTGGCTGGCCGGTGGTGCGGTGCTGCTGCTGGCAGGTGGGCTTTGGGGACTCTTTGCCCCGCCAGCCAAGACCTCGCTGCGTGAGATCCACTGCCTGCGCGGGACGCCAAAGCGCTGGGGCCTGTTCGGCGAAAACGATCAGGAGCATCTCAACAATATCTCGCTCGGTATTATCGACCTTATCTACCCGCGCCACTGGCAACCGTGGATTGCGCAGGACTTAGGCCAGAAAACCGATATTGATATCTACCTTGACCGCCACGTTGTGCGTCAGGGACGTTTCTTATCCCTGCATGATGAAGTGAAAAATTTCCCGCTTCAGCACTGGCTTCGCAGTACGGTCATTGCGGGAGGCGCCGCGCTGGTCTTTATCATGCTGCTGCTTTTCGTACCGCTGGATATGCCCATCAAATTCACCCTGTCGTGGATCAAAGGGGCGCAAACCATCGAAGCGACCAGCGTCAACAAGCTGGATGAAGCCGGTGTGCGCGTAGGGGACACGCTGCGCCTGAAGGGCACCGGGATGTGTAATATTCACGCCCCAGGGGCGTGGAACACGCGCCAGAACTCGCCGTTCATGCCGTTCGACTGCTCGCAAATTATCTGGAACGATGCACCGCCGCTGCCCCTGCCGGAATCCGAAGTGGTGAATAAAGCCACGGCCCTTACCCAGACGGTGAACCGCCAGCTGCACCCGAAACCGGACGATGATTCGCGCGTAAGCCCTGCGCTGCGCTCGGCCATTCAGAAATCAGGCATGGTTCTGCTGGATGATTTTGGTGACATCGTCCTGAAAACTGAAGATCTCTGCTCCTCGCAGGATGAGTGCATACGCCTCAAGAATGCGCTGGTCAACCTGGGGAACAGCAAAGACTGGGACTCTCTGGTAAAGCGCGCCGAAGCGGGACGCCTGGATGGCGTTAACGTGCTGCTGCGCCCGGTTAGCGCCGAATCGCTGGATAACCTGGTCGCCACCTCGACATCGCCGTTCATGATGCGCGAAACCACCCGTGCGGCTCAGGCGCTGAACAGCCCGGCACCGGGCGGGTTTGTGATTGTCAGCGATGAGGGCAGCGACCTGGTCGATCAGCCCTATCCGCAGGTAGCGCTTTATGACTACCCGGCGCAGGAACAGTGGAATCAATTCCAGCGTCTGGCGCAGATGCTGATGCAAACGCCGTTCAGCGCCGAAGGGATTGTCACGAGTATTTATACCGACGCCAACGGCACTCGCCATATCGGCCTGCACCGGATGCCGGATAGCGCAGGTTTGTGGCGTTACATCGGCACCTCACTGCTGATGATCGCGATGCTTGTCGCCATTTTCTGGAACGGTTTTATGGCCCTGCGCCGCTACCAGCGCTCGCGCACCCGGCTTGCCGACATCCAGCAGTATTACGAAAATTGCCTCAATCCGAAGCTGATCCCCTCCTCTGAGAGCCTGATCTGATAACGTCGTTGCGCGACAAGATGTGCTACCCTGTCGCGCACGTTTCTTCTGGCTGGAGTTCCCCTTATGCATCTTGATATCGCCTGGCAGGAGGTTGATACCGTTCTGCTGGATATGGACGGCACGCTGCTCGATCTCGCCTTTGATAACTACTTCTGGCAAAAGCTGGTTCCTGAAACCTATGGCGAGCAACAGGGTATCTCCCCGGCAGAAGCACAGGCATTTATCCGTTCGCAATATAGCGCCGTGCAACATACGCTAAACTGGTACTGTCTTGACTACTGGAGCGAGCGCCTCGGTCTGGACATTTGCGCCATGACCACCGCCCAGGGCCCACGCGCCGTTTTGCGCGAGGATACGGTTCCGTTCCTGGATGCGCTGAAAGCGAGCGGCAAGCGCCGCATTTTGCTGACCAACGCGCATCCGCATAACCTGGCCGTGAAGCTGGAGCATACGGGGCTTGCGTCGCACCTTGATTTATTACTTTCCACCCACACATTTGGTTATCCGAAAGAGGATCAGCGTTTGTGGCATGCGGTGAAGGAAGAGACGGGTTTGCAGCCAGAACGCACGCTGTTCATTGATGACAGTGAACCCATTCTGGATTCCGCGGCTAAGTTTGGCATTCGCTACTGTCTGGGCGTTACCAATCCTGACTCGGGCCTGGCTGAAAAGAGCTATTTGCGCCATCCGGGACTGAACGACTATCGCCAGATGATCCCCTCACTGACCGTGAAGGAGACGCCATGAAAGAAAAACCCTCTGATGGGGTAAGACTGGATAAATGGCTGTGGGCAGCGCGTTTTTATAAAACTCGCGCCCTTGCCCGCGAGATGGTTGACGGCGGTAAAGTGCATTACAACGGCCAGCGCAGCAAACCGAGCAAGCTGGTTGAGCTGAATGCCACCTTAACGCTGCGTCAGGGCAACGATGAGCGTACGGTAGTGATCAAAGCCATTACCGAACAACGACGCCCCGCAGCAGAAGCCGTACAGCTGTATGAAGAGACGGCGGAAAGCATTGAAAAGCGCGAGAAAACCGCGCTGGCGCGCAAAATGAACGCGCTGACCATGCCCCACCCGGACCGGCGACCGGATAAAAAAGAGCGCCGCGATCTGATGAAATTTAAACACGGTGAGACCGAGTAAGCCTCACCTGCACGAGAGACTATTATGGCCCAACACGACCAATTACACCGCTATCTGTTTGAACAATTCGCCGTGCGCGGCGAGCTGGTCACCGTATCCGAAACCTGGAAACAGATTCTGGAAAACCACAACTACCCGCTGCCGGTGAAGACCCTGTTGGGCGAACTGCTGGTTGCCACCAGCCTGCTGACGGCGACGCTGAAATTTGCCGGTGATATCACCGTGCAGCTGCAGGGTGACGGGCCGATGACGCTGGCGGTAATCAACGGCAATAACCAGCAGCAGATGCGCGGCGTGGCGCGCGTTCAGGGCGACGTGCCTGAAAATGCAGACCTCAAAACGCTGGTGGGTAATGGCTATCTGGTGATCACCATCTCCCCGGAGGAAGGCGAGCGCTATCAGGGCGTGGTGGGTCTGGAAGGCGATACCCTGGCGGCCTGCCTGGAAGATTACTTCATGCGTTCTGAACAGCTGCCAACGCGTCTGTTTATCCGCACCGGTGAAGTGGACGGCCAGCCTGCTGCGGGCGGCATGCTGCTCCAGGTTCTGCCTGCGCAGGACGCACAGACCAATGATTTTGAGCACCTGGCAACGCTGACCGAAACCATCAAGGCGGAAGAGTTGTTCAACCTGTCGGCGACCGACGTGCTGTGGCGTCTGTACCACGAAGAAGAAGTGACCGTCTACGACCCGCAGTCCGTGGAGTTTAAGTGCACCTGCTCACGCGAGCGCTGCGCGGGCGCCCTGAAAACCCTGCCGGACGAAGAGATCGACAGCATCATGGCGGAAGACGGTGAAATAGACATGCACTGTGACTACTGCGGTACGCACTACGTGTTCGATTCGATGGATATCGCGGAGATCCGCAACAACGCCTCCCCGGCGGATCCGCAGGTTCACTAAACCTCTTTCCCCTCACCCTAACCCTCTCCCCAAAGGGGAGAGGGGACTTGAACGCCCTCTCCCCTTTGGGGAGAGGGCTGCGGTGAGGGGTAAAATCCCCCCAAAAGCTGAATCGTTTTCACAATGTAACTCTTACGTAATTTTCTTACGTGTATGCGATTACATTCACATTCTCTCCGATAAAATCACCAGCCTTTAACCTTTTCGGAACATTTTCCCCAACCAAAAAGCGATTCCTGCGATAATCCGCCTGCACTGTGACTGGAGTCGCAGCGTTTTCCGTTAGTAAGGGTTTTGTCCAGATGCGTAAATCTATGAGCCCCGTCGCGGTTAACAACCTCAGAAAAACCCTACAATTTCAGGCAGTACATATTGGCTAAGGAGCAGTGATATGCGTGTTACTGGTTTAACCCCGCAAGATCTCAAGGCTTATGGTATTCACGACGTCCAGGAAATCGTCTACAACCCCGACTACGATACGCTGTATCAGGAAGAGCTCAATCCAGCACTGGAAGGATACGAGCGTGGTGTGTTGACGAATCTTGGTGCTATCGCCGTCGATACCGGTATCTTTACCGGTCGTTCGCCGAAAGATAAGTATATCGTCCGAGACGAAACCACCCGCGATACGCTGTGGTGGGCTGACAAGGGCAAAGGGAAGAACGACAACAAACCGCTCTCTCCGGAAACCTGGCAGCACCTGAAAGGGCTCGTCACCCATCAACTTTCCGGCAAGCGTCTGTTCATTGTCGACGCTTTCTGCGGCGCTAACGCCGACACCCGTCTTTCCGTACGCTTTATTACCGAAGTGGCCTGGCAGGCGCATTTCGTGAAGAACATGTTCATTCGTCCAACCGACGAAGAGCTGCAGGATTTCACCCCTGATTTCATCGTGATGAACGGCGCGAAATGCACGAACCCACAGTGGAAAGAGCAGGGTCTGAACTCCGAAAACTTTGTTGCCTTCAACCTGACCGAGCGTATCCAGCTGATCGGCGGTACCTGGTACGGCGGCGAAATGAAGAAAGGGATGTTCTCCGTCATGAACTACCTGTTGCCGCTGCGGGGCATCGCCTCTATGCACTGCTCGGCGAACGTCGGGGAAAAGGGCGACGTGGCAGTGTTCTTTGGCCTTTCCGGCACCGGGAAAACGACGCTGTCCACCGATCCAAAACGTCGTCTGATTGGCGATGACGAACACGGCTGGGATGACGACGGCGTGTTCAACTTTGAAGGCGGCTGCTACGCGAAGACCATTCGCCTGTCCGAAGAGGCCGAGCCGGATATCTTCCACGCCATCCGTCGCGATGCGCTGCTGGAAAACGTCACCGTGCGTGCCGACGGCTCCATCGACTTCGACGATGCGTCGAAAACGGAAAACACCCGCGTCTCTTACCCGATCTACCACATCGACAATATCGTTAAGCCGGTGTCAAAAGCGGGCCATGCCACGAAGGTCATTTTCCTGACGGCAGATGCGTTCGGCGTGCTGCCTCCGGTGTCTCGCCTGACCGCCAGCCAGACCCAGTACCACTTCCTCTCCGGCTTCACCGCCAAGCTGGCCGGTACCGAGCGCGGCGTGACGGAGCCAACCCCGACCTTCTCCGCCTGCTTCGGCGCGGCCTTCCTGTCGCTGCACCCGACGCAGTACGCTGAAGTGCTGGTGAAACGCATGCAGGCATCCGGCGCGCAGGCGTACCTGGTGAACACCGGCTGGAACGGCACCGGCAAACGTATCTCTATCAAAGATACCCGCGCCATTATCGACGCCATTCTGGATGGTTCTCTGGACGACGCCGAAACCTTCACGCTGCCGATGTTTGACCTGGCCATCCCAACGTCGCTGCCGGGCGTGGATACGCATATCCTCGACCCGCGCAATACGTACGGTTCGCCGGAGCAGTGGCGCGAGAAAGCGGAATCGCTGGCGAAGCTGTTTATTGAAAACTTCGAGAAGTATACCGATACCCCGGCAGGTGAAGCGCTGGTGAGTGCTGGACCGAAGCTGTAGCCCTTCTCCCTCTCCCTGTGGGAGAGGGTCGGGGTGAGGGCATCAGGCCGCAAAGACCGTACCTTGTCGGGTGGCGGCTTCGCCTTACCCGACCTACGAAAAAGGGTGGCAAAAGCCACCCTTTTTTTAACCCTCTTTCACCTGCCCCCGCGTGACCGGCACCGGCAACCAGGCGCGTATGCTCAAACCACCCCGCTCGCTGGTACCAATCTCCAGCAACCCGTTATGGTTATCCACAATACGCTGCACAATCGCCAGGCCTAAACCGGTTCCGCTGGTGCTGCGCGCGCTGTCGCCGCGCACAAACGGCTGGAACAGATGCTTACGCTGCTCGGGCTTAATGCCCGGGCCATCGTCTTCCACCTGGAACCAGGCGCGGTTGAGTTCAGACCCGCTGCTGACCTTAATCCAGCCATTGCCGTAGCGCGCCGCGTTGACCACCATGTTCGCCACCGCGCGCTTAATGGAGAGCGGGTGCATCCGCACCTGAATTTCGCCCGCCTGCAGGTCAGTATCAATTTCACGTTCATAGCCACTTTCCGCAGCCACCACTTCGCCCAGTACCGCGTTCAGATCGGCCATCTCCATCGGCATCTCCTGCCCGGTGCGCAGGTAGTCAATAAACTGCTCGATGATGGCATTACACTCTTCGATGTCCTTGTTAATGGACTCGGCGAGATAACCGTCCTCTTCCCCCATCATCTCCGTCGCCAGGCGAATACGCGTGAGCGGCGTGCGCAGGTCATGGCTGACCCCCGCCATCAGCAGCGTACGGTCATCCGCCAGCTGCTTCACGCCGGCCGCCATATGGTTAAACGCACGCGTTACCGAACGGACCTCCGAGGCGCCATACTCGCGCAGTGGAGGAGGTATAATCCCTTTACCGACCTGCAGCGCAGCGTGCTCCAGGTCGACCAGCGGTCGGTTCTGTATACGGATAAACAGCCAGGCACCGCCTATCGCCAGCAGCATAATCGCCAGGGTATAGCGGAACAGCGGCGAGAAATCGCCCTGATGGATCTCGGTCAGCGGGACGCGCACCCAGATGTTGGGTGACAGCCAGGTTTTCAGCCAGACGACGGGCGAGCTTTTGTTGACCTCAACGCGCACTTCCGTTGGGCCGCCCAGCTGCTGCGCCATCTGCTGACTGAGAAATTCGTAGTGCTGCGCCCAGCGCAGGCCCGCGTCTTCTGCCGCTTCATTGGAATAGAGCGAGATGCCCAGCTCACGGTAGATTTCACGACGAAACGCCGGGGGAACAACCAGCTGCGTGCCGTCTTCCAGCTGCAGCTTATCGGTCATCAGCATACGGACTTCGTATGCCAGGACCTTATTAAACTGCTGGAGGCTCGGCAGAATCGCAAAGTTCAACACCACCAGGTAGGTCGTCACCAGGCTGACGAACAGCAAGGTGACGATCAGTAACAGGGTGCGGGCAAACGAGCTTCGCGGCGAGAAGCGCATTCGCCTCATGCTTTAGAGCCGTCCGGGACGAACACGTAGCCAAGACCCCAAACGGTCTGAATATAACGAGGATGCGCAGGATCTTCTTCCACCATGCGGCGCAGACGGGAGATCTGCACGTCGATGGAGCGTTCCATTGCGGAATATTCGCGACCGCGCGCCAGGTTCATCAGCTTGTCACGGGAAAGCGGTTCACGCGGGTGGCTAACCAGCGCCTTCAGTACCGCAAATTCGCCGCTGGTGAGCGGCATAGGCTCGTCTTCACGGAACATCTCGCGCGTGCCGAGGTTCAGCTTGAACTTACCGAATGCGATAACGGCCTCTTCCTGCGACGGTGCGCCAGGCAGTTCGTTCGCCTGACGACGCAGCACGGCGCGAATACGCGCCAGCAGCTCACGCGGGTTAAACGGTTTTGGAATGTAGTCATCCGCGCCGATTTCGAGGCCCACGATACGGTCAACTTCCTCGCCCTTCGCCGTCACCATGATGATCGGCATCGGGTTGCTCTGGCTGCGCAGACGGCGACAGATAGAGAGCCCGTCTTCACCAGGCAGCATCAGGTCGAGAACCATCAGGTGGAAAGATTCACGGGTCAGCAGACGGTCCATCTGCTCAGCGTTCGCGACGCTACGAACCTGGAAGCCCTGCTCGGTCAGATAACGCTCCAGCAGCGCACGCAGGCGCATGTCGTCATCCACGACCAGAATTTTGTAGTTCTCTTGCATTGTGTGTACTCCCAAAGGTTCGGATAGTCTAATAACAGCGTATTCTAAAAAAGTGCACGTGTTCGACCAGCTAATTCTGGTATAAATTCTAGTCGAAATTGTTACAAAGCATATTTAACAGCAGCTTATCTGCACATTTCATCACATAAATCATTATTAACGCTGTCTGTTACGCTATGTGATACGTAATGTGCGCAAGGTTTGCAATGATGTCGAGTCTGAAGGTCACCCAATGAAAACGCCCCTGATCACCCGCGAAGGGTACGAAAAACTCAAAAAAGAGATGGATTACCTGTGGCGCGAAGAGCGTCCTGAAGTGACCAAGAAGGTTACCTGGGCGGCAAGCCTGGGCGATCGCAGCGAAAACGCTGACTACCAGTACAACAAAAAGCGGCTGCGCGAAATTGACCGCCGGGTTCGCTATCTGACGAAGTGCCTCGAGAACCTTAAAATTGTCGATTACTCCCCGCAGCAGGAGGGCAAAGTGTTCTTCGGCGCATGGGTTGAGATTGAAAACGACAACGGCGACACCCTGCGTTTTCGCATTGTCGGCTACGATGAAATTTTTGGCCGTAAGGATTACATCTCCATCGACTCCCCGATGGCCCGCGCGCTGCTGAAAAAGGAAGTGGGCGACCTGGCCGTCGTTCAGACTCCCGCCGGTGAAGCCAGCTGGTACGTCAATGAGATCGTCTACGTAAAATAGTCCGAGAGCGCCCTCCCCGGCTGGCATTTTGCCGTGTCAGCCCGTATAACTATCCCCTGATTTTTCGACTCAACAGATGATAAAGCCATGATGAAAGATTCGCTCTGCCGCATTATTGCGGGTGATATTCAGGCCAGAGCCGAACAGGTAGAAGCTGCCGTTCGCCTGCTTGATGAAGGGAACACCGTGCCGTTTATTGCGCGCTATCGTAAGGAAGTCACCGGCGGTCTGGATGACACGCAGCTGCGTAACCTGGAGACCCGTCTGGGTTATCTGCGCGAACTGGAAGAACGTCGTCAGGCGATCCTCAAATCCATCGGCGAACAGGGCAAACTGACCGGCGAGCTGGAAAGCGCCATTAACGGTACCCTGAGCAAAACCGAACTCGAAGACCTCTATCTGCCGTACAAGCCCAAGCGCCGCACGCGCGGGCAAATTGCGATTGAAGCGGGTCTTGAGCCGCTGGCAGACCTGCTGTGGAACGCGCCGTCGCACGATCCCGATACCGAAGCGGCGAAATTTATCGACGCTGACAAAGGCGTTGCGGACACCAAGGCCGCACTCGATGGCGCGCGCTACATTCTGATGGAGCGCTTCGCCGAAGACGCTGCCCTGCTCGCCAAAGTGCGTGATTACCTCTGGAAGAACGCACACATCGTCTCTAGCGTCGTCGCGGGCAAAGAGGAAGAGGGCGCGAAATTCCGCGACTACTTCGATCACCACGAACCGATTTCTACCACCCCTTCTCACCGCGCGCTGGCGATGTTCCGCGGACGCAACGAAGGCGTGCTGCAGCTCTCACTGAACGCCGACCCGCAGTTTGACGAGCCGCCGAAAGAGAGCCACTGCGAGCAGATCATCATCGACCATCTTGGCCTGCGCCTGAACAACGCCCCGGCAGACAGCTGGCGCAAAGGCGTGGTGAGCTGGACCTGGCGCATCAAGGTGCTGATGCACCTGGAAACCGAGCTGATGGGAACCGTGCGCGAGCGCGCCGAAGATGAAGCCATCAACGTCTTCGCCCGTAACCTGCACGACCTGCTGATGGCCGCTCCGGCCGGCCTGCGCGCCACCATGGGTCTCGATCCGGGCCTGCGTACCGGCGTGAAGGTGGCCGTGGTTGACGGCACCGGCAAGCTGGTGGCTACCGACACTATCTATCCGCACACCGGCCAGGCGGCCAAAGCGGCCGTTGTGGTCGCCGCGCTGTGCGAGAAGTACAACGTGGAGCTGGTCGCCATTGGCAACGGTACGGCGTCCCGCGAAACCGAACGTTTCTACCTCGACGTGCAGAAGCAGTTCCCGAAAGTGACGGCGCAGAAAGTGATCGTCAGCGAAGCGGGGGCGTCCGTCTATTCCGCGTCTGAGCTGGCGGCGCAGGAATTCCCGGACCTGGACGTTTCTCTGCGCGGTGCGGTCTCTATCGCTCGCCGCCTGCAGGATCCGCTGGCGGAACTGGTGAAGATCGACCCGAAATCCATCGGTGTGGGCCAGTATCAGCACGACGTGAGCCAGACTCAGCTGGCGCGCAAGCTGGATGCGGTTGTGGAAGACTGCGTAAACGCCGTCGGCGTTGACCTGAACACCGCTTCCGTTCCTTTGCTGACCCGCGTGGCGGGCCTAACGCGCATGATGGCGCAGAATATCGTCGCCTGGCGCGATGAGAACGGCCAGTTCCAGAACCGTCAGCAGCTGCTGAAGGTGAGCCGCCTGGGGCCAAAAGCCTTTGAGCAGTGTGCGGGCTTCTTGCGCATCAACCACGGCGATAACCCGCTGGATGCCTCCACCGTTCACCCGGAAGCGTATCCTGTGGTGGAACGCATTCTGGCCGCCACCCAGCAGGCGCTGAAAGACCTGATGGGCGACAACAGCGCCCTGCGCAACCTGAAAGCCGTGGATTTCACCGACGACAAATTTGGTGTGCCAACCGTCACCGACATTATCAAAGAGCTGGAAAAACCGGGCCGCGATCCGCGTCCTGAGTTCAAAACGGCGACTTTTGCCGACGGCATCGAAACCATGAACGATCTGCTGCCGGGTATGGTGCTGGAAGGCGCGGTAACGAACGTTACCAACTTTGGCGCGTTTGTGGATATCGGCGTGCATCAGGATGGTCTGGTGCATATCTCATCCCTTGCCGACAAGTTCGTTGAAGACCCACACACCGTGGTCAAAGCGGGCGACATCGTGAAGGTGAAAGTGCTGGAAGTGGATCTGCAGCGCAAGCGTATCGCCCTGACCATGCGCCTGGACGAGCAGCCTGGCGACACCAACGCGCGCCGTGGCGGCAGTGGCGGTGGCCGCGAGCAGCAGCGCCCGGCCGCTAAAGCCGCGAAACCGCGCGGACGCGATGCCCAGCCTGCAGGTAACAGCGCGATGATGGATGCGCTGGCGGCAGCGATGGGTAAGAAACGCTAAACCCTCACCCTAACCCTCTCCCTAAAAGGGAGAGGGGATCGCGCGGTGCGGTCTTTTCTCCCTCGCCCCCATGGGGAGAGGGCCGGGGTGAGGGGACAAATTATACCGTAATATATGAAACCGATTGCACATCCATATTTAAACCACTAATTATCACCCCGTTAACAAATACTCCCCTTTTCGTTTTCCAGGCAATTCAGCAAATATTGAGCAAGGTCAAACAGGCCGTAAATTAATACCGCAAACAACATTCCGTCACAGTTTTAATATTGCTGATAAAAACTATTCTCATTATCATCCCATAGTAGATAATTTAACCTTTCGTGGAATCAGGCATTATGCAATTCACTCCAGACAGTGCATGGAAGATTACCGGTTTTACCCGCGAAATTAGCCCTGCCTATCGGCAGAAGCTGCTGTCACTGGGCATGCTGCCCGGCTCGTCATTCCAGGTGGTACGCGTGGCGCCGCTCGGCGATCCGGTTCATATCGAAACCCGCCGCGTGAATCTGGTACTGCGTAAGAAAGACCTCGCATTAATAGAAGTCGAAGCCTTATCCCGATAACAAGCCAGCGGTTTCAGTGAGTCTAAAAAAATGAAAAAGTTAACTATTGGCTTAATTGGCAATCCTAATTCCGGCAAGACTACGCTTTTTAACCAGCTGACGGGAGCCCGCCAGCGCGTAGGAAACTGGGCCGGCGTGACGGTCGAACGTAAAGAAGGCCAGTTCACGACAACCGACAACCAGGTCACGCTGGTCGACCTCCCCGGCACCTATTCCTTAACCACCATTTCGTCGCAAACCTCGCTCGATGAGCAAATTGCCTGTCACTATATTCTTGGCGGCGACGCGGACCTGCTGATCAACGTGGTCGATGCCTCCAACCTCGAGCGTAACCTTTATCTCACGCTGCAGCTGCTGGAGCTGGGGATCCCCTGCATCGTGGCGCTCAACATGCTCGACATTGCGGAAAAGCAAAAGCTGCGCATCGACGTCGATGCCCTCTCCGCGCGCCTCGGGTGCCCGGTCGTTCCGCTGGTTTCGACGCGCGCTCGCGGGATTGATGCGCTGAAGCTGGCCATCGATCGCCACACGGGCAACCGCGACGTTGAGCTGGTGCATTACGCGCAGCCCCTCCTGCGCGAAGCCAATATGCTGGCGCAGGAGATGGACAACAGCATGCCTGCGAAACAGCGCCTGTGGCTCGGCCTGCAGATGCTGGAAGGGGATATCTACAGCCGCGCTTACGCCGGACATGCGGCTGATAAACTGGACGTAACGATAGCCCGTCTTCGCGACGAGCTGGACGACCCGGCGCTGCACATCGCCGATGCGCGTTACCAGGCCATCGCCTCGATCTGCGACGTGGTCAGTAACGCCCTCACGGCGGAACCCAGCCGCTTTACGGCGGCGGTGGATAAGGTCGTGCTTAACCGCTTCCTCGGCCTGCCCGTCTTCCTGCTGGTGATGTACGTGATGTTCCTGCTCGCCATTAACATCGGCGGCGCACTGCAGCCCATTTTCGATGCCGGCTCCGTTGCAGTCTTCGTGCACGGAATTCAGTGGGTGGGTTACACCCTGCACTTCCCGGAATGGCTAACCATCTTCCTCGCACAGGGGATCGGCGGCGGTATCAACACCGTTCTGCCGCTGGTGCCGCAGATCGGCATGATGTATCTGTTCCTCTCGTTCCTGGAAGACTCCGGCTACATGGCGCGCGCCGCGTTCGTGATGGACCGTCTGATGCAGGCGCTGGGCCTGCCGGGAAAATCCTTCGTCCCGCTGATTGTCGGCTTCGGCTGTAACGTTCCGTCGGTGATGGGGGCGCGCACCCTTGATGCGCCGCGTGAACGTCTGATGACCATCATGATGGCGCCGTTCATGTCCTGCGGCGCCCGTCTGGCGATCTTTGCCGTCTTTGCAGCAGCCTTCTTTGGTCAGCAGGGCGCGCTGGCGGTCTTCTCACTGTATGTGCTGGGCATCGTGATGGCGATCCTGACCGGCTTAATGCTGAAACACACGATCATGCGCGGTGAAGCCTCGCCGTTTGTGATGGAGCTGCCGGTGTATCACGTGCCGCACCTGAAAAGCCTGGCGATCCAGACCTGGCAGCGCCTGAAAGGCTTTGTGCTGCGCGCCGGTAAGGTGATTGTCATCGTCAGTATTTTCCTGAGCGCGCTGAACAGCTTCACCCTCAGCGGGCAGGCGGCAGATAACATCAACGACTCGGCCCTTGCCTCCGTCAGCCGCGTCATCACCCCGGTCTTCAAACCGATTGGCGTGCATGAGGATAACTGGCAGGCAACCGTCGGGCTGTTTACTGGTGCAATGGCAAAAGAGGTGGTTGTCGGCACCCTGAACACGCTCTACACCGCAGAGAACATTCAGGAGCAGGAATTTAATCCGGCAGAGTTTCATCTCGGCCATGAACTGCTGGGTGCCGTAGAGGAAACCTGGCAGAGCCTGAAAGATACCTTTAGCCTGAGCGTGCTGGCCAACCCGATTGAAGCCAGCAAAGGCGACGGCGAAATGGCGACGGGTGCCATGGGCGTGATGAGCGAGAAATTTGGCAGCGCCTCCGCGGCCTACAGCTACCTCATCTTTGTTCTGCTCTACATTCCGTGCATCTCCGTGATGGGGGCGATTGCCCGCGAGTCCAGCCGCGGCTGGATGGGCTTCTCCATCCTGTGGGGCTTAAACATTGCGTACTCGCTGGCGACGCTCTTCTATCAGACCGTTAACTTCAGCCAGCACCCGCGCTACAGCCTGGTCTGCATCCTCGCGGTGGTTCTGTTTAACGCGATCGTTCTCGGCCTGCTGCGGCGCGCGCGCAGCCGCGTCGATATCGACCTGCTGGCTAATCGTAAAACCGCCGCGACCTGCTGCAGCAGCCCGGCGGGCGACTGTCACTAAGGAGCACGTAATGGCATCGTTGATTCAGGTTCGTGATCTGCTGGCGCTACAGGGACGGATGGAGGCCAGACAAGTAAGCCTCACCCTGCACATGCCGCAGCCGATGATCGATGCCATGCTGGAAAGGCTTGAAGCGATGGGGAAAGCCGTGCGGATTCAGGAAGACGCGGACGGCTGCCTCTCCGGCAGCTGTAAAAGCTGCCCGGAAGGCAAAGCCTGCCTCAGGGAGTGGTGGACACTGCGCTAATAAGGCCGGGCATCGCTGCCCGGCTTTTTCGTATTACTTATACACGTCCGCCGTTGCGCGCACGTTTTTGGTCTGCTTTTCAGCACTGGTGACAACGTAGTACGTCCCGCCCAGCTCATCCGCTTTCTTCGACAGCTCGGCTCTTGCGTCCATCGGCGCGGTGGTGTCAGACGTAGAAATCTCACCAACTTTGGTCAGATTCATTCCGGCAACTTTATCTTTTTCCAGCTCTTTTGCCGCAAAGGCGCCAAATGAAAGTGACCCAATAACCAGAGAAGTGACAATACCTGTAACAAGTTTCATAGCCTGACTCTCCATAGGATTGTTGTTTTGATTATCGTAGGCAGAACAACCGCAACGACAACTGGAGTATGGTTGCGGTGTGTTACTTTTTCCAGGCTGGATGGAAAATAATCAGTCGAAACGTTGACTTAACGCAATGAGCGCTGAACAAAACTCCGCCGGATGAGAGATAAACGGGGCGTGCGCGGCTTTGGCAATGACCTGCGATTCGCTGTCCGGCCAGAGCGCGTCCAGGAGCGGCACCACTTTGCGCGGCACGAGGCCGTCGAGGTAGCCATAGATGCGCAGGTGCGGCACAGCCAGCGAGGCCAGCGGCTCGCGCAGGTCAACCGTTTTCAGAATCTCCAGCCCACCGTTAAGCACCTCCACGTCCGGCATCGGCAGGGAAAGCACGGTCTGCTTCAGCGTTCTCGCATCCTGACGCGCGGTTTCCGTGCCCATCGTCTGCAGGGCGAGGAACCGCTCTACGGTCCGCTGGAAATCTTCGCTCAGCTGCTGCTGGAAGCTCGCCAGCACGTCAGGTTTAATGCCTGGCCACACCTCTTGCGCGCTAAAGCAGGGCGATGACGCCACGGTTACCAGCGCCTTCACGCGTTCAGGCTGCGACAGCGCAATCTGGCTCGCCACCAGCCCGCCCAGGCTCCAGCCGAGCCAGATAGCGTTTTGCGGCGCAGCCTCCAGAACCTGCTGCGCCATCTCATCAAGCGACATCGCCCCAAAACCGCGGCTGCGGCCAAAACCGGGTAAGTCCACCAGATGCAGCGTGAAATGCGAGGCAAGTTCCTCACTTATGCAATGCCACACTTCTGCATTCAGGCCCCATCCGTGCAGCAGCACAAGATGGCAATTTCCTGTCCCTGCAGTCTGCCACCACAGCGTCTTCATCAGTTACTGTTCTCTTTTTTCACATGGAGGTTGCACATGCTAACAGTGCCCGGCGCGTGCTGGCTATGCCAAATGCCGCTTGCACTCAGCGGATGGGGCATCTGCTCCGTCTGCACGCGATCGCTGGAAGGGCGAATCGCGACCTGCCCACAGTGTGGTTTACCGGCCACGAACCCCGTTCTGCCCTGCGGCCGTTGCCTGAAAAAATCCCCGCCGTGGAGCGCGCTGGTGGCCGTGGATGATTATGTTCCGCCGCTGAGCAGGCTTATTCACGCGCTGAAATTTTCCGGCCAGAGTGCCCTGGCACAGCCCCTTGCCCGCCTGCTACTGCTGGCGGTTTTGCAGGCGCGTCGGCACCGGGGACTGCCGAAAATCGACAGGGTGATGAATGTGCCCTTATACCGACGCCGGCACTGGCGGCGCGGCTATAACCAGAGCGACCTGATCTGCCGCCCCCTCGCCCGCTGGCTCGGCTGTCGGTATGACGCCAGCGCGCTTACGCGCGTTCATGCCACCGCCATCCAGCACCAGCTCAGCGCCCGGCTTCGCAAAAGAAACATCAAAAATGCCTTTCGCCTTGAATTGCCGGTCGACGGTCTCCATATCGCGATTGTGGATGATGTCGTCACCACGGGCAGTACCGTTGCTGAACTTTCCCGACTGCTTTTGCAAAGCGGCGCCGCGTCGGTTCAGGTATGGTGTCTGTGCCGTACCTTGTAGCCCTTCTTCAATGGGCGTATGATTATACCCAGGTAATTTAGTCAACTATTAGGCCAAAGCTATGATCCGTATTTCCGATTCTGCACAAGCGCACTTTGCCAAACTGCTGGCAAATCAGGAAGAAGGGACGCAGATCCGCGTGTTTGTGATTAATCCAGGCACTCCGAATGCAGAATGTGGTGTTTCTTATTGTCCTCCGGACGCTGTGGAAGCCACCGACACTGCCCTTAAATTTGAACAGCTCACCGCCTACGTTGATGAGCTGAGCGCACCGTATCTTGAAGATGCGGAGATCGACTTCGTCACCGATCAGCTGGGTTCTCAGCTGACCCTGAAAGCGCCGAACGCGAAAATGCGTAAAGTGTCCGACGATGCCCCGCTGATGGAGCGCGTTGAGTATCTGCTGCAATCCCAGATCAACCCACAGCTGGCTGGCCACGGCGGTCGTGTTTCCCTGATGGAAATCACGGAAGACGGTCTGGCGATCCTGCAGTTCGGCGGCGGCTGTAACGGCTGTTCCATGGTCGACGTGACCCTGAAAGAAGGGATCGAAAAGCAGCTGCTGAATGAATTCCCGGAACTGAAAGGCGTGCGCGACCTGACCGAACACCAGCGCGGCGAGCACTCCTACTACTAAATCAGTGCCCGTCTGTATTGCCCGGTGGCGCTGCGCTTATCGGCCTACAGAAGAAAGTGCGGTCTGATGCCCTCACCCCGCCCCTCTCCCACGGGAGAGGGTGAAAACATAAAAAACGGTAACCTCATGGTTACCGTTTTGCGTTTACCTCTATATGTTGACCTGCGTCTCATAATTCAAATTTAGCCACCCAGGGTGATTCTCAATCGCGTCATGTTACCCGTATCATTCTCGTGGGCACTCAGCATCCTTATAACAGCCGACTAAACTTAATGGTTTCGAAGGCACCAGTATGAGTGCCGTTAACG
Organism: Enterobacter sp. AC1; assembly: GCF_050434705.1. Lineage (NCBI taxonomy): Bacteria > Pseudomonadati > Pseudomonadota > Gammaproteobacteria > Enterobacterales > Enterobacteriaceae > Enterobacter > Enterobacter sp. AC1. Next base: position 95,833 of record NZ_JBNDIZ010000008.1, read on the forward strand.
CTCTGTTCCCAGTTGGGACAATCGGAATTTGTCGTTGAAACAATGACGTTACCCATAACAATTCAAAGGCCAGGTAAATCATGCCATTAGTCATCGTTGCTATCGGTGTTGTGTTATTACTGCTCTTGATGATCCGTTTCAAAATGAACGGATTTATCGCTCTGGTTCTGGTGGCACTTGCAGTCGGTCTGATGCAAGGGATGCCGCTGGTGAAAGTTATCAGCTCGATTAAAGCCGGCGTCGGCGGCACGCTCGGCAGCCTGGCGTTGATCATGGGCTTCGGCGCCATGCTCGGCAAAATGCTGGCGGACTGCGGTGGCGCGCAGCGTATTGCCACCACGCTTATCGAAAAATTTGGCAAAAAGAACATTCAGTGGGCAGTGGTATTAACCGGTTTTACCGTCGGTTTTGCGCTGTTCTATGAAGTGGGCTTCGTGCTGATGCTGCCGCTGGTATTCACCATCGCCGCCGCGGCCAACATCCCGCTGCTGTTCGTCGGTGTGCCAATGGCCGCGGCGCTGTCCGTTACCCACGGCTTCCTGCCGCCGCACCCGGGCCCAACCGCTATCGCGACCATCTTCCACGCGGATATGGGTAAAACCCTGCTGTTCGGTACGATTCTGGCGATCCCAACGGTAATCCTGGCAGGCCCTGTTTATGCGCGCTTCCTGAAAGGCATTGATAAGCCTATCCCGGAAGGTCTGTACAGCGCGAAAACCTTCACCGAAGAAGAGATGCCTGGCTTTGGCGTCAGCGTCTGGACCTCTCTGGTACCGGTTATCCTGATGGCGATGCGCGCCGTGGCGGAGATGATCCTGCCGAAAGGTCACGCGTTCCTGTCCGTTGCGGAATTCCTGGGTGACCCGGTGATGGCGACCCTGATTGCGGTCCTGATCGCAATGTTCACCTTCGGCCTGAACCGCGGCCGCTCAATGGATCAGATCAACGACACGCTGACCTCGTCCATCAAAATCATTGCCATGATGCTCCTGATCATCGGCGGTGGCGGTGCGTTCAAGCAGGTTCTGGTCGACAGCGGCGTGGATAAATACATCGCTGCCATGATGCACGAAACCAACGTGTCGCCGCTTCTGATGGCCTGGTCCATCGCCGCGGTTCTGCGTATTGCGCTGGGCTCTGCGACCGTTGCGGCGATCACCGCAGGCGGTATCGTTGCCCCGCTGATTGCGACCACGGGCGTGAGCCCTGAGCTGATGGTTATCGCGGTCGGTTCCGGTAGCGTGATTTTCTCTCACGTGAACGATCCGGGCTTCTGGCTGTTCAAGGAGTACTTCAACCTGACGATCGGTGAAACCATCAAGTCCTGGTCCGCGCTGGAAACCATTATTTCGGTGTGCGGTCTGGTCGGGGTTCTGCTGTTGAATATGGTGGTTTGATGTAAAAAAGCCGGGTGGCGCTGACGCTTACCCGGCCTACATTCTATTCCCTCTCCCTGTGGGAGAGGGTTAGGGTGAGGGTGAAACTACCGCTTCTTACCCACCGCTCTTCTGCGCTTGTCCAAATCCTTAATCAGCCTGTTCACTCCGTCATCGGTAAACATCGTCTCAAGCGTGATGGACAGCTTGCGACGCCAGTTCTTGTACTGATAGCTGGTGCCCGGAATGTTCACCGGCTCCGCCATATCAATCCAGTCTTCCGGCTGCAGGCCCAGCAGGGCACTGTTGCTGTCGGCAATATAGCGCTGCAAACCACGGTTGAGCGTGGAGGTCATGGACATCAGCGACGCCTTATGCCCGGCACGTTTCGGCAGGCAGCCCTGCTTGTGCAGCGCGTCCAGCAGCCCCTGCTTTGAGAGCTCGCGATCCTGATACAGGCCGCGCAGGACCTCTTCATCAGGATAGAGGCCCAGCGTTTTGCCGAGCGTCAGGTCGCCGCTTTCCCAATAGCCACGAAGCGTAGGAAGGTCATGCGTCGTCGCGACTGCCATTGACTGTTCAGGGTACGCTTTCGGCGCGCGGAAGGTTTTCTCATGGTCGTTTTCAAAATAGAGCACTTTATAGGAGTAAACGCCGCTGTCGCGGAGCTTGCTGACGATTTCCACCGGCACGGTACCGAGATCTTCGCCGATCACCATGCACTGATGGCGCTTGCTTTCCAGCGCCAGGATCGACAGCAGATCGTCAACCGGATACTGCACGTACGCCCCGTGATCCGCCGTTTCACCGTACGGGATCCACCACAGGCGCAGCACGGACATCACGTGGTCGATACGCAGCGCGCCGCAGTTTTGCATGTTGGCGCGCAGCAGGTCGATAAACGGCTCGTACGCGCGCGCCGCCATCACGTGCGGATCCATCGGCGGCAGGCCCCAGTTCTGGCCAAGCGGGCCCAGGATATCCGGTGGCGCACCGACGGACGCCTTCAGGCAGTAGAGTTCACGGTCGCACCAGGTTTCCGCGCCGCCCTCGGCCACGCCGACGGCCAGGTCGCGATACAGGCCAACAGGCATCTTATAGCCCTGGCTCACCTGCCAGCAGGCGGCAAACTGGCTGTACGCCAGCCACTGCAGCCACAGGTAGAAGTCCACTTCATCCGCGTATTTTTTACAGAAGGCTTTCACTTCAGGCGTGTCGACGGATTGATACGCTTCAGGCCAGACCGGCCAGCCCCAGCGCATTTCGTCCTCTTTCACCTGATACGCGTGCAGCGCATCAAATGCCGCCTGCCAGTACAGGCTCTCGCCCTCCTGCGTGACAAACTGGCGGAACGCGGCCATCTGCTCGTCATCGCGCTGCGAAAAGCCTTTCCACGCCAGGCGCAGCGCGGCCATTTTCAGCGCCGTGACGGTAGAATAGTCCACCCAGTCCGCGTCGCGCGCCTGCTTCAGCGCCTGCTGCGTGGTGCTGAGTTTCCACCACGCCTGCGCCTCTTTGCTGTTTGTGAAGTCGTCTAACGCATTAACGTCGATGTAAATCACGTTCAGCCAGCGGCGGGATGACGGGCTATACGGGCTGGCGCTCTCCGGGTTGGCCGGATAAAGCGCGTGGATCGGGTTGAGGCCGATAAACGCGCCGCCGCGCTCCCCCACAGAGGCCAGCATCTTTTTCAGATCGCCAAAATCACCGATGCCCCAGTTGCTGTCGGAACGCAGGGTGTAGAGCTGCACGCAGGCGCCCCACAGCTTTTTGCCCTCAAGCAACGCCTGCGGCTCATAGCAGCGTTTTGGCGCGACGATCACCCGGCAGTGAAAACGCTGGTCATCCTGGGTGAGCGTTAAGGTGTGGTAGCCCTCCGGCAGCTTCGCCGGAAGGTTAAGGGTTTTGCCGCCGGTGGCATGGCCTTTGTGCTGCTGGCCGTCTTCGGTGGTGAGCAGCCAGTTAAACTCGCCGCGCCCCTCCACCGCCAGCGGCATCTTTTTACCCGAGGTGAAAACCTTCACGTTTGGGACCGGCGCAGCCGACGCTTTCGCGTCGGTTTTGTGCATGGCATCCAGCAAACGTCTTTTGGTGTCGGCGCCAATAGACTGCGGTTTGCCGTGAGCATTAATGTAACTGAGGCTGATCCCCGCCGCCTGCGCGGCGCTGTCCAGACGTTTACTCTCCATCGCGCTTCCTTAGCGTTTTGCCTGCCAGATACGGGCCTGATAATCACGGATTGAGCGGTCAGAGCTGAACATACCGCAGCGGGCGGTGTTCAGAATGCACGCCCGGGTCCACGCTTCCTGGTCGCGATACAGCACGTCGACCTGTTTTTGCGCTTCTACGTAGGCCGTGAAGTCCGCCATCACCAGATACGGATCACCGCCGTGTTTGTCCATGCTGTGCAGCATCTGGTCAAACGCGTGCTTGTCGCCGTCGCTGTATTTACCGCTTTCCAGCTCTTTCAGTACCGCATCGAGCACCTTGTCTTTCTTACGCCATTTCACCGGATCGTAGCCTTTGGCCTTAATGGCTTTTACTTCTTCTACGGTGTGGCCAAAGATAAAGATATTCTCTTCACCCACCTTCTCGGCAATTTCGACGTTGGCCCCGTCGAGCGTGCCGACGGTCAGCGCGCCGTTCAGCGCCAGCTTCATGTTGCCGGTACCGGAGGCTTCTTTCCCTGCGGTTGAGATCTGCTCGGAGATATCCGCCGCCGGGATCAGCATTTCAGCCGCAGAGACGCAGTAATCCGGCAGGAACACCACCTTCAGCTTGTCGCCCACCTTCGGATCGTTGTTGATCGCCGCCGCCACTTTATTAATGGCGAGGATGATGTTCTTCGCCAGGTAGTAGCCCGGAGCCGCCTTCGCGCCGAACAGGAACACGCGCGGCACGCGGTCGGCCTGCGGGTTCTCACGGATCTCTTTGTACAGCGCCAGAATGTGCAGCAGGTTCAGGTGCTGACGTTTGTACTCGTGCAGGCGCTTGATCTGAATATCGAAAATAGCATTCGGGTTAATCTCAATCCCGGTACGCGCTTTCACAAACGCCGCCAGGTGAACTTTGTTTTCCCGTTTGATGGCGCGGTACTGCTCGCGGAACTTCGCGTCATCGGCGTATTTTTCCAGATTGATCAGCTGGTCCAGATCGTTGGCCCACTCTTTCTTCAGGGTTTTGTCCAGCAGGCCGGCCAGCAGCGGGTTGCACTGTTTGATCCAGCGACGCGGCGTAATGCCGTTGGTCACGTTGTGGAATTTGGTCGGCCACAGCTGGTGGTATTCCGGGAAGAGGTCTTTTACCACCAGATCCGAGTGCAGCGCCGCCACGCCGTTCACCGCAAAGCCGCTTACCACGCACATGTTCGCCATGCGAACCTGCTTATCGTGCACCACCGCCAGTTTCGCCCAGACCGCTTTGTCGCCCGGCCAGGTTTTATCCACCAGCGTTTTAAACTGGTCGTTAATCTTGTTGACGATCTGCATGTGGCGCGGCAGCAGCGCTTTCACCAGCTTCTCATCCCAGCACTCCAGCGCTTCCGGCATCAGGGTATGGTTGGTGTAGGCGAAGGTGCGGCTGGTAATCGCCCAGGCGTCATCCCAGCTAAGCTGATGCTCGTCGATCAGCACGCGCAGCAGCTCAGGGATGGCAATGGTCGGGTGCGTGTCGTTGAGCTGAATCACTTCGAAGTCCGGCAGCTGCGCCAGCTTGCGGCCCGCCAGGTGATGTCGACGCAGAATATCCGCCACGGAGCAGGCGCACTGGAAGTACTGCTGCATCAGGCGCAGCTTTTTACCCGCCAGGTGGTTGTCATTCGGGTAGAGCACTTTGGTCAGCTTCTCGGCGTCGATACCCTGCTGTTCGGCGCGCAGGAAATCCCCGTCGTTGAATTTGGTCAGGTTAAAGGGATGCGCATGCTTCGCCTGCCACAGGCGCAGCGGCTGCGCCACGCCGTTACGGTAGCCGAGCACCGGCAGGTCCCAGGCTTCACCGGTGATGGTGAACGCCGGTTCCCAGAGGCCCTGCTTCGTGACTTTCCCGCCGATCCCTACCTGCACATCCAGCTGCGCGTTATGGCGGAACCACGGATAGGTGTTGCGATGCCAGTCGTCCGGCGCTTCCATCTGATGGCCATCAGCAAATGACTGACGGAACAGGCCGTACTGATAGTTCAGGCCATAGCCGATCGCCGACTGGCCGACGGTTGCCATGGAGTCAAGGAAACAGGCCGCCAGACGCCCCAGACCACCGTTGCCCAGCGCCGGGTCCGTCTCTTCTTCCAGCAGGTCGGTCAGATTAATATCGTGCTCTTTCAGCACGTCTCCTACCTCCTGATACCAGCCGAGGTTCAACAGGTTATTGCCCGTCAGACGGCCAATCAGGAACTCCATTGAAATGTAGTTTACATGGCGCTGGCCTTTTACCGGTTTTGCCAGAGGTTGAGCATCCAGCTGCTCTGCGAGCGCACCGCTCACTGCCTGCCACCACTGGTGAGGCGTCATCTCGTTTGCAGCTTGAAGGCCAAAACGCTGCCACTGACGCGTCAGGGCAGCCTGAAATTGAGCTTTGTTGAAGGTAGGCTGTGACATAGGGGATCGGCATCCTTTAGAAAGAAAACACAAGTTGGCGCTAGTGTGCCTGGCTCATTTCACCTCTTCCTCCTCCCGCTGGGGATTAGACAGGGAGGAGTAGCGGGGATGAGCATAAAAGTGTGATCGAGGCCACTCTCAGAGCATAGTTCGAGTGTGCCCTGAAGATAAAAAAGTAACCGCGGAGAATGTCAAAGAAATGAAATGTGGTTTCGGGTGAAATTAAAACGCGCTGAAATGATTACTTACGTAGAATAATATTTCTGCAATCGGGTAATAACTAAGGAGATTATTAATCTCCCTTAACTTTACCCGGAGTATATTAAATTTGACGTCACTATCCCTTTCTGAAACCAGTTTCAGCGCAGCCGCAGCACAGCCATACAAGCCAGCATTGACGGGGCGTCAAAGACCTTTCCAGAAAGTTCCATCATCTGTCTGAATGTTTTGTGACAGAGTGCAAATTCAGAGCCACCAAATCCAGACATAACTTGCAATAGTTAACTTATTGGCCGACCTTATATCGTATTAATTACGAAGCGCAAAAAAAATAAAATCTCTCGTTCCCCACAGTGAAGTGAAACCTATGTTGATTCCGTCTAAATTAAGTCGCCCGGTTCGCCTTGACCATACCGTGGTCCGCGAGCGTCTGTTGGCTAAACTTTCCGGCGCGCATAATTTCCGACTGGCGCTGGTTACGAGCCCTGCAGGTTATGGAAAAACAACGCTCATTTCGCAATGGGCCGCGGGTAAGAGCGATCTTGGCTGGTACTCCCTCGACGAGGGCGATAACCAGCAGGAGCGCTTTGCCAGCTATCTGATTGCCGCTATTCAGCAGGCAACCAATGGACACTGCGTCGCCAGTGAGGTGATGGTGCAAAAGCGCCAGTACGCCAGCCTGTCCTCCCTTTTCTCTCAGGTGTTTATCGAACTGGCCGAATGGCATCGCCCGCTGTACGTGGTGATTGATGATTACCATCTCATCACTAACCCGGTTATTCATGAATCGATGCGTTTCTTCCTGCGCCATCAGCCGGAAAACCTGACCTTAGTGGTGCTGTCCCGCAACCTGCCGCAGCTGGGTATTGCCAACCTGCGCGTGCGCGACCAGCTTCTTGAGGTGGGCAGCCAGCAGCTGGCCTTTACCCATCAGGAAGCGAAGCAATTCTTTGACTGCCGCCTGACATCCCCGATTGAGGCCGCCGAAAGCAGCCGCCTGTGCGACGACGTCGCCGGCTGGGCCACGGCACTGCAGCTTATCGCTCTCTCTGCCCGACAAAACAACAGCCCGGCGCATCAGTCTGCGCGTCGCCTGGCCGGCATTAACGCCAGCCACCTGTCGGATTACCTGGTGGATGAGGTGCTGGACAGCGTCGATCCGTCGACCCGCAATTTCCTGCTGAAAAGCTCGCTGCTGCGCTCCATGAACGATGCGCTGATCGTGCGCGTGACGGGGTGTGAAAACGGTCAGCTGCAGCTTGAAGAGATTGAACGCCAGGGCCTCTTCCTGACGCGCATGGACGACCCGGGCGAGTGGTTTAGCTATCACCCGCTGTTTGGCAGCTTCCTGCGCCAGCGCTGTCAGTGGGAACTGGCGGTTGAACTGCCGGAAATTCACCGCGCCGCCGCCGAAAGCTGGATGGCACAGGGCTTCCCGAGCGAGGCCATTCACCACGCGCTGGCCGCCGGCGACGCCAGCATGCTGCGCGATATCCTTCTCAACCACGCGTGGGGCCTGTTTAACCACAGCGAGCTGACGCTGCTTGAAGAGTCCCTGAAAGCGCTGCCGTGGGAAAGCCTGCTGGAGAACCCGCGTCTGGTGCTGCTTCAGGCCTGGCTCATGCAGAGCCAGCACCGCTACAGCGAAGTGAACACTCTGCTGGCCCGCGCGGAGCAGGAGATGGAAAGCAACATGGATACGCCCCTGCACGGTGAATTTAACGCCCTGCGGGCCCAGGTGGCGATTAACGACGGCGACCCGGACGAGGCTGAACGCCTGGCGATGGTCGCCCTGGATGAACTGCCGCTCGCCAACTTCTACAGCCGGATCGTTGCCACGTCGGTACACGGCGAAGTGCTGCACTGCAAAGGCGAGCTGACGCGCTCCCTGTCGCTGATGCAGCAAACCGAACAGATGGCGCGTCGCCATGATGTCTGGCACTACGCGCTGTGGAGCCTGATCCAGCAAAGCGAAATTTTGTTCGCTCAGGGCTTCCTGCAGGCCGCCTGGGAAAACCAGGAAAAAGCGTTCCAGCTGATTCGTGAACAGCACCTTGAACAGCTGCCGATGCACGAGTTCCTGCTGCGTATTCGCGCTCAGCTACTGTGGGCCTGGTCGCGTCTGGATGAAGCCGAAAGCTGCGCCCGTCAGGGTGTGAACGTCCTCTCCGGCTTCCAGCCACAGCAGCAGCTGCAGTGTCTGGCGCTGCTGGTGCAGTGCTCGCTGGCGCGCGGCGATCTCGATAACGCCCGCAACCATCTTAACCGCCTGGAAAACCTGCTCGGCAACGGTCAGTATCATAGCGACTGGGTTTCGAACGCCGATAAGGTCCGGGTGATTTACTGGCAGATGACCGGCGACAAAAAATCCGCCGCCAACTGGCTGCGCCAGACGCCAAAACCGGAATTTGCTAACAACCACTTCCTGCAGAGCCAGTGGCGCAACATCGCCCGCGCGCAGATCCTGCTCGGTGATTTAGAGCCCGCAGAGATTGTGCTGGAAGAGCTGAACGAGAACGCGCGCAGCCTGCGCCTGATGAGCGACCTGAACCGCAACCTGCTGCTGCTTAACCAGCTCTACTGGCAGGCGGGCCGTAAAAACGACGCGCAGCGCGTGCTGCTGGAAGCGCTGCAGCTGGCTAACCGCACCGGGTTTATCAGCCACTTTGTGATTGAAGGTGAAGTGATGGCGCAGCAGCTGCGTCAGCTTATTCAGCTCAATACGCTGCCGGAACTCGATCAGCATCGCGCCCAGCGCATTCTGCGCGAGATTAACCAGCACCATCGCCACAAGTTTGCGCATTTCGATGAGAACTTCGTTGAACGTCTGCTGAACCACCCGGAAGTGCCGGAGCTTATCCGCACCAGCCCGCTCACCCAGCGCGAATGGCAGGTTCTGGGACTGATCTATTCAGGCTACAGCAATGAGCAGATTGCCGGCGAGCTGGCGGTGGCGGCGACCACCATCAAAACGCATATCCGCAACCTGTATCAGAAGCTGGGCGTGGCGCATCGTCAGGATGCGGTGCAGCATGCACAGCAGCTTTTGAAGATGATGGGGTATGGCGTGTAGGTTTGTGCGGGCTGATGCCCTCACCCCGGCCCTCTCCCACAGGGAGAGGGAGAAAGGCGTCTCAACACAGCTCTAACTGCAAATTATTATCTTTAATCACCTGCATAACGCCCGCCGGCGGCATCACGTCGGTATAGACCGCATCCACCATGCTGATGCTGCCCATGTTGACCATCGCGTTACGGCCAAACTTAGAGTGATCCACCACCAGCATCACGTGGCGCGAGTTTTCGATAATCGCGCGTTTGGTGCGCACCTCGTGGTAATCAAACTCCAGCAGCGAGCCATCGCTGTCGATGCCGCTGATCCCCAGAATGCCAAAGTCGAGGCGGAACTGGGAGATAAAATCGAGGGTCGCTTCGCCAATAATTCCGCCGTCGCGGCTGCGCAGTTCGCCGCCCGCGAGGATGATGCGGAAATCGTCTTTCTGCATCAGGGTGTTGGCCACGTTCAGGTTGTTGGTCACCACGCGCAGATTCTCGTGATCCAGCAGCGCATGGGCGACCGCTTCAGGCGTGGTGCCGATATCAATAAACAGCGTCGCCCCGTTCGGGATCTGGCTGGCGACCTTGCGGGCAATGCGCTCTTTCTCTGCCGTCTGCGTGGCTTTACGGTCGTGCCAGGAAGTATTGACCGAGCTGGACGGCAGCGCCGCTCCACCGTGGTGGCGCAGAATGCGGTTTTGATCGGCCAGGTCGTTCAGGTCCCGACGGATGGTTTGCGGGCTGACGGCAAACTGCTCCACCAGCTCTTCGGTGCTGACGTATCCCTGTTTTTTTACCAGTTCGATAATGGCGTCATGGCGTTGTGTTTGTTTCATCAATTATCCCTGAGAATTATGTTCGTTTTCGCGCATGGAGCGTGTCGGCAAAGGCCATCGCCAGCCCGATGGCCAGCCCGGTGACGTGCGCACCATTGGCGATAGACATACCAAACAGATCAAACCATCCGGCAATCAGCCATATTAACGCAAAGGTTATTAATCCGCGCTGCAGATAGATGCCGCTTTCCGGGTCGCGTTCCCCACGAAGCCAGACATAGCCCATCAGGGCATACACGACGCCGGACAGCCCGCCAAACCACGGGCCGCTGAATTTGTGCTGCACGTAGCCGCTCAGCAGCGCGCTAATAATGGTGATAACGATCAGCTTGCCGCTCCCCAGGCGCTTTTCGACGGCGCCGCCGAGATACCACCACCAGAGCAGGTTAAAGAGGATATGCATCACCGAGAAGTGCATCAGCGCGTGGGTAAAGTAGCGCCAGACGTCAAACTCAAGAGACGGATCGTACGGCCACGCCAGGGCAATCATCACGCTCTGGTCGCCCACCACGTTCATAATAATGAAGACGATGATGCAGGCGGCCATCAGTAGCAGCGTAAACGGGCCCGCGCGTTCGCGGATGGTGGCAAGGAAAGGAAAACGGCTGTAGTGCAGCCCGGTGTCCGTCTGGCCAGACTGCCAGCTTGCCGCCAGATAGCGCGGGTCGCCGGGATTCTCAAGAAAACGCGCCAGCTCCTCGTTTACCCGCCCGGCCTGGCTCTCGTCGGCCAGCCAGACGTCGGTCTGATGATGTTGCTGAATGGTCAGAATAACGCCCTGCGTCGCCATATAGTCGACAAACGCCTGGGCGACGCGCGGGTTGGTAAAAGAGGTGATCATCAACATGGGCAGCGGTCGCTTATTTCCACACAAAAGGGGACAGTATAGCGGGATCAGCGCTCAAAAGCGTATTCCACTTCTGCCGGGAAGTGACGATGCCAGGCATCGAAACCGCCGTCGACGCTGTATACCGCGTCATAGCCCTGCTGAAGCAGATACTGCGCCGCGCCTTTGCTGCTGTTGCCGTGGTAGCACATGACCATCACCGGCGTCTCGAAGTCGTTATCGCGCATAAACGCGCCCAGCGTGTCGTTGGTGAGGTGGAACGCGCCCGGCGTGTGGCCCATCGCAAAGCTTTGCGGGTCGCGAATGTCCACCAGCACCGCTTTTCCCTGGTGCATCTTCTGGTGGGCTTCTTCTACGTTAATACATTCAAACTGATCCATGGTGTTCTCTTTCTGTTGTTCAGGTTGGGTGCGCTCTGATGCCCTCACCCCAGCCCTCTCGCACGGGGAGAGGGAGAAAAGTTAGTCGCACTATTTTACCCCGTAGTGTACGTCCTGGCGGCGGGTAAACGCCATTATGTTATCCATATCACTCTAAATTGTTTTTTTGATGTTACCAAAAGCGCGTTCCTTTGCTATTATGAGCGATATCGAACATTTCTGAGCTTTAACGAAAGTGCGTGAGGGTGTTATGGAAACCAAAGATCTGATTGTGATAGGCGGTGGCATCAACGGTGCCGGCATTGCGGTCGATGCCGCAGGACGCGGATTATCCGTGCTGATGCTGGAAGCTAACGATCTCGCCTGCGCGACGTCGTCCGCCAGCTCCAAACTGATTCACGGTGGCCTGCGCTACCTGGAACACTACGAATTCCGCCTGGTCAGTGAAGCACTGGCCGAACGTGAAGTGCTGTTGAAAATGGCGCCGCATCTGGCTATTCCGATGCGCTTCCGCCTGCCCCACCGCCCGCATCTGCGTCCGGCGTGGATGATCCGAATCGGTCTGTTTATGTACGATCATCTGGGTAAACGCACCAGCCTGCCGGGGTCGACCGGTTTGCGTTTTGGCTCAGAATCGGTCCTTAAGCCTGAAATCGTGCGCGGTTTCGAATATTCCGACTGCTGGGTGGACGATGCCCGCCTGGTGCTGGCCAATGCGCAGATGGTCGAGAAGAAAGGCGGCGAGGTGAAAACCCGCACCCGCGCGACCGCTGCCCGTCGTGAAAACGGCCTGTGGATTGTCGAAGCGGAAGATATCGATACCGGCGAGAAGTTTAGCTGGAAAGCGCGCGGCCTGGTGAACGCCACCGGTCCGTGGGTGAAGCAGTTCTTTGACGACGGCATGCATCTCCCTTCGCCGTACGGCATTCGCCTGATCAAAGGCAGCCATATTGTGGTGCCGCGCGTGCATACGCAGAAACAGGCCTACATTCTGCAGAACGAAGACAAGCGCATCGTGTTTGTGATCCCGTGGATGGACGAATTCTCGATCATCGGCACCACCGACGTGGAGTACAAAGGCGATCCGAAAAACGTCGAGATCGACGAGAGCGAAGTGAATTACCTGCTCAAAGTGTATAACGCGCACTTTAAGAAACAGCTGTCGCGCGATGACGTGGTCTGGACCTACTCCGGCGTGCGTCCGCTGTGCGACGATGAATCGGATTCACCGCAGGCCATCACCCGCGACTATACGCTTGATATTCACGACGTAGACGGCCAGGCGCCGCTGCTGTCGGTGTTTGGCGGCAAGCTCACCACCTACCGCAAGCTGGCCGAGCACGCGCTGGAGAAACTGGCGCCGTACTACAAAGGCATTGGCCCGGCATGGACCAAAGGCGCGGTACTGCCCGGCGGTGATATCGGCGATAACCGCGATGATTATGCCGCGAAGCTGCGTCGTCGCTTCCCGTTCATCACCGAAGGAATGGCGCGCCACTATGCCCGCACCTACGGCAGCAATACCGAGCTGTTGCTGGGCGACGCGAAAGAGATTGCGGATCTGGGCGAACATTTCGGCCACGAGCTGTACGAAGCCGAACTGCGCTATCTGGTCGAACACGAATGGGTTCGCCGCCTGGACGATGCTATCTGGCGTCGTACCAAAGAAGGGATGTGGCTCAACGCCGAGCAGCAGTCCCGCGTGGCGCAGTGGTTGCTGCAGAACGCGGGAAAGCGTGAGCTGTCGTTAGCGTCTTGATACGATCGGTGCGGGCTGATGCCCTCACCCTGATCCTCTCCCACAGGGAGAGGGAACAAACACTAAAAACGGCAACCAGGGTTGCCGTTTTGCTTTTACAACCTCACCGGATCAATATGCCAGATCGTCTCGGCATACTCCTTGATGGTCCTGTCGGACGAGAAATAGCCCATATTGGCGATGTTATACATCGCGGCGCTGGTCCACTTCTCCTGCTGACGGTAAAGATCGTCCACCTTATCCTGACAGTCCACGTAGCTGCGATAATCCGCCAGCACCTGATAGTGATCGCCAAAGTTAATCAGCGAGTCCACCAGATCGCGATAGCGGCTCGGCTCGTCAGGGCTAAACACGCCGGTTGCGATCTGCGTCAGCACCTGGCGTAACTCTTCATCCTCTTCGTAATATTGACGCGGCGAGTAGCCTTTCCTGCGCAGCGCCTCCACCTCTTCCGTCGTATTACCGAAGATGAAGATATTTTCTTCCCCCACATGCTCCAGCATCTCGACGTTCGCCCCGTCCAGCGTGCCGATGGTTAAGGCGCCGTTAAGGGCAAACTTCATGTTACTGGTGCCGGACGCTTCCGTCCCCGCCGTGGAAATCTGCTCCGAGAGATCCGCCGCCGGGATGATCAGCTGCGCCAGGCTAACGCTGTAGTTCGGAATGAACACCACCTTCAGCTTGTCGCCAATCTCCGGGTCCTGGTTGACCACCTTCGCCACGTCGTTGATGAGATGGATAATGTGCTTCGCCATGTAGTAGGCGGAGGCCGCTTTACCGGCAAAGATCTTCACGCGCGGCACCCATTCCGCCGTGGGATCGGCCTTGATGCGGTTGTAGTGGGTGATCACGTGCAGCACGTTCATCAGCTGACGCTTGTATTCGTGAATGCGTTTGATCTGCACGTCAAACAGCGCTTTCGGGTTTGCCACCACGTTGAGGTGCATCGCCAGCCAGACCGCCAGACGCTTTTTGTTCAGCAGCTTGGCTTCGCGCACGGCTTTATTCACCGTCGGGAAATCAATGTGCTGTTCAAGCTCGCTCAGCTGGCTCAAATCGGTACGCCAGGTGCGGCCGATATTCTCGTCCAGCACCTCAGACAGCGGCTGGTTGGCCAGCGCCAGCCAGCGGCGCGGCGTAACGCCGTTGGTCACGTTGCAGAACCGCGTCGGGAAGATCTTCGCGAAGTCCGCAAACAGCGACTGCACCATCAGGTTTGAGTGGAGCTCAGACACCCCGTTTACCTTGTGGCTGATCACCACCGCCAGCCAGGCCATGCGCACGCGGCGGCCGTTCGATTCATCAATGATGGACGCCCGGCTCAGCAGGCCGGTATCGTTCGGGTACTGCTCCTGCAGGGTCTTGAGGAAGTAGTCGTTGATCTCAAAGATAATCTGCAGATGTCGCGGCAGGATTTTGCCGAGCATATCCACCGGCCACGTTTCCAGCGCTTCGCTCATCAGCGTGTGGTTAGTGTAGGAGAACACCTGACAGGTCACCTCAAACGCGTCATCCCAGCTGAACTTATGCTCGTCGATGAGCAGGCGCATCAGCTCTGGAATGGAGAGCACCGGGTGGGTGTCGTTAAGGTGAATCGCGGTTTTCTCCGCCAGGTTGGCGTAGGTTTTGTGCAGCTGATGGTGGCGGCTGAGGATATCCTGAATCGTTGAGGAGACGAGGAAATACTCCTGACGCAGGCGCAGCTCGCGGCCGGAATAGGTCGAGTCGTCCGGGTACAGCACGCGGGACACGTTCTCGGAGTGGTTTTTGTCTTCCACCGCCGCAAAATAGTCACCCTGGTTGAATTTACCGAGGTTGATTTCGCTACTGGCCTGGGCGCTCCACAGGCGCAGCGTGTTGGTGGCATCGGTGTCGTAGCCGGGGATAATCTGGTCGTAGGCCACGGCCAGGATCTCTTCGGTTTCTACCCAGCGGGATTTTTTCCCTTCCTGCTGAATACGCCCGCCAAAGCGCACCTTGTAACGCGTGTTGTGACGTTTAAACTCCCACGGGTTACCGTACTCCAGCCAGTAGTCCGGGGACTCTTTCTGACGCCCGTCGACGATGTTCTGTTTGAACATGCCGTAGTCGTAGCGAATACCGTAGCCGCGGCCCGGCAGCGCCAGCGTCGCCAGCGAGTCGAGGAAGCAGGCGGCAAGACGCCCCAGACCGCCATTACCGAGGCCCGGGTCGTTCTCTTCGTCGATCAGTTCTTCTAAATCTAACCCCATCTCTTCCAGTGCGGTTTTGACGTCGTCATAAATACCGAGCGACAACAGCGCATTGGACAGCGTGCGGCCAATCAAAAATTCCATCGACAGGTAGTAAACCTGACGCGTTTCCTGCGAGAGCTGGGCGCGGTTTGAGCGCAGCCAGCGTTCCACTAAACGGTCGCGCACCGCAAACAGGGTGGCGTTCAGCCACTCGTGCTTGTTGGCAATAACCGGATCTTTCCCGATGGTGAACATCAGCTTGTAGGCGATGGAGTGCTTTAACGCCTCAACGCTGAGCGTGGGTGAAGAGTAGCTAAATGGAGCGTTCATATCAGTAACTTCGCCTCGTTACATCAAGCGTTGATAGAGATCGCGGTACGACTGCGCCGCGACGTGCCAGCTAAAGTCCATGGACATCGCCTGACGTTGTACGTAACGCCACAGCGATGGACGGGACCACAAGACGAAAGCACGCCGAATCGCCCGAAGCAGCGACCAGGCATTACTGTCCTCGAAGACAAACCCGCTGGCGATACCGTCCGCCAGGTTTTCCAGAGAGCTATCGGATACGGTATCCGCCAGCCCGCCCGTGCGGCGAACCAGCGGCAGGGTGCCGTATTTCAGGCCGTAAAGCTGCGTCAGGCCGCAGGGTTCGAAACGGCTTGGCACCAGGATGACGTCCGCACCGCCCATAATGCGGTGCGAGAAGGCCTCGTGGTAACCAATCTGCACGCCCACCTGGCCAGGATGTTCCGCGGCGGCGGCAAGGAAACCTTCCTGCAGCACCGGGTCGCCCGCGCCGAGCAGGGCCAGCTGTCCGCCCTGTTCCAGTAAACCGGGCAGCGCCTCCAGCACCAGATCCAGCCCTTTCTGGCTGGTCAGGCGGCTCACTACCGCAAACAGCGGCACTTTGTCGTTAACCTTCAGGCCCATCGCAATCTGCAGCTGGCGTTTGTTTTCCGCTTTGTCTTCCACGGAATCACGGCCATAGCGCGCCGCCAGCAGAAGATCGGTTTCCGGGCTCCAGATCTGTTCATCCACGCCGTTCAAAATACCCGACAGGCGCCCTTCACGATGGCGCTGTTGCAGCAGGCCTTCCATACCGTAGCCAAACTCCGGCTGGGTAATTTCGCGGGCGTAGGTTGGGCTCACCGCCGTGATGTGATCGGCGTAGTACAGCCCCGCCTTCAGGAACGAAATTTGCCCGTTAAACTCCAGCCCGTGCATGTTATAAAACGACCATGGCAGATCGATGTCATTCATGTGATGGGCATAGTACATGCCCTGATACGCCAGGTTATGCACGGTAAAGACGGATTTGGCCGGGTGGCCGCGCGCGGCGAGATACGCCGGGGCAAGCCCGGCGTGCCAGTCGTGCGCGTGCACCACATCCGGACGCCAGAACGGATCCAGCCCCGTCGCCATTTCTGCTCCGACCCAACCAAGCAGCGCAAAGCGCAGCACGTTGTCGGTATATGCGAACAGGTTCGTATCGTGATACGGGCTGCCCGGTCGGTCGTATAAGTGCGGCGCGTCGATCAGGTAAATCCCTACGCCATTGTAATGTCCAAACAGCAGGGTAATGCGTCCGGCGAAAGTCTCACGACGCGACACGACTTTTGCATCGGGAATACCGCGCCGGATATCCGGAAAGGCGGGCAGCAGGACTCGGGTATCCACGCCTCCGGCGATTTGCGCCGCCGGTAATGCGCCAAGCACATCTGCCAGACCGCCCGTTTTTAACAACGGGAACATCTCAGAACATACGTGTAAAACCTGCATCATCGCTCCTGTTTGATCTGCAGCTTCCGCAACATTTCCCGTGTGACTAACACGATCCCCTCTTCTGAACGGTAGAAACGACGCGCGTCTTCTTCCGCGTTCTCGCCAATCACCATCCCTTCAGGAATGACGCAGGCACGGTCGATAACGCAGCGACGCAGACGGCACGAGCGCCCTACCCAGACATCCGGCAATAAGACTGCCGAATCGATATTACAAAATGAATTTATCCGCACGCGGGGGAACAGTACCGACTGCACCACCACCGAGCCTGAAATGATGCACCCGCCGGACACCAGCGAGTTCAGCGTCATACCGTGGCTGCCGGAGCGGTCCTGAACGAATTTGGCCGGCGGCAGCGATTCCATATGGGTACGAATCGGCCAGTTCTGGTCGTACATGTCCAGCTCAGGCGTAACCGACGCCAGGTCGAGGTTCGCTTTCCAGTATGCTTCCAGCGTTCCCACATCGCGCCAGTAAGGTTCCGCATTCGGGTCGGACTGCACGCAGGACAGCGGGAAAGGATGTGCATACGCCATGCCAGCTTTGGTGATTTTCGGAATAATGTCTTTACCGAAGTCGTGGCTGGAGTTTTCGTCTTTGTCGTCGTCTTCCAGCAGCTCATAAAGATAGTCTGCATCAAAGACATAGATCCCCATGCTGGCGAGCGATTTGGTGTCGTCTCCCGGCATGGTTGGCGGGTTAGCCGGTTTTTCAACGAAGTCGATAATTTTATCGTCCGCATCCACGTGCATGACGCCAAACGCCGTCGCTTCCGCAACGGGCACCGGCAGACACGCCACGGTGCAGCGTGCCCCTTTTTCGACATGGTCGATGAGCATGTGGGAGTAATCTTGCTTGTAGATGTGGTCCCCGGCGAGGATCACAATGTATTCCGCGCTATAGCGACGAATGATATCGAGGTTCTGCGTGACCGCATCCGCCGTCCCGCGATACCAGTTTTCGCCGTGAACGCGCTGCTGCGCAGGAAGGAGATCGACAAACTCGTTCATCTCTTCGCTGAAGAATGACCAGCCGCGCTGAATATGCTGAACCAGCGTGTGCGACTGATACT
This sequence comes from Enterobacter sp. AC1, assembly GCF_050434705.1. NCBI lineage: Bacteria > Pseudomonadati > Pseudomonadota > Gammaproteobacteria > Enterobacterales > Enterobacteriaceae > Enterobacter > Enterobacter sp. AC1. The sequence continues at coordinate 113,969 of NZ_JBNDIZ010000008.1, forward strand.
GCGTAATGACGCCAATGCGGCGAATACCTGAGTTCAGGCAGTTGGAGAGCGCAAAGTCAATAATGCGGAACTTACCACCAAAGTGAACAGCCGGCTTGGCGCGCTTGATGGTCAAATCTTTCAGACGGGTACCACGCCCGCCCGCAAGTATCAGGGCAACCGTTTTTAATGGTAGCTGGCGTGCCAACATTAAGGGATCGTTTTTCTCTAATCTAACCATGACTAACTCCTTTTTTATCATCTTTGGAATACGCACACTCCGTGCGCAGGCCCGTGCCAGACAGCCATTACTACCGGATTATCCGCTCCGGCAAAGGGGGGAACGGCGCGCCATTCCCCGTCAGGTAAAACAATCTCTGCGACGTCATCCGTCGCGTTCAGCGTGACCAGCCACTTATCCGAGAGCAGGATTTGCAGGCGCGGTACGCCGTGTTGCCACTCTTGCGCGCTTAGCGGTTGCGCGTCTTGATTCAGCCAGCGGACGTTCCCGTCACCCTCTTCCCACCAGCGGTCGGCGGTCAGCGCAGGGATGTGCTGGCGAAGATGGATCAGCGCCGCGGTGAAGTGGATCAACCCGCTGTTCGCTTCTCCCCAGTCGAGCCAGGTTAAGGTGTTGTCCTGGCAATACGCATTGTTGTTACCGTGCTGGCTGTGGCCGTGCTCATCACCCGCCAGCAGCATCGGCGTGCCCTGCGACAGTAAAAGCGTTGTCAGCAGCGCATGAACGCTGGCGCGTCGCCGCTCGATAACGTCCAGACTTCCGCCTAACCCTTCTATACCATGATTAAAGCTATGGTTATTGTTAGTGCCATCGCGATTCTCCTCGCCGTTTGCCTCATTGTGTTTCTGATTGAAACAAACGCAGTCCCGGAGCGTAAAACCGTCGTGCGCCGTTAACAGATTAACGGTGGCCGACGGGCGTTTGCCGTCACGCTTAAAGAGATCGCTGGATGCGGCAAAGCGTCCGGCAAATTCCCCCAGCGACAGATTCCGCTCCAGCCAGAAGCGGCGCACGGCATCGCGATAATGATCGTTCCACTCGGCAAAGAGCGGCGGGAAATTCCCGACCTGATAGCCGCCTTCACCGATGTCCCACGGCTCCGCGATGAGCTTCACCTGCGAGAGCACCGGACAGTTTTTTATCGCCTCAAACAGCGGCGCCTGCTGGCTAAACGCCGGCGTGCGCCCCATCACGGGCGCCAGGTCGAAACGAAAACCGTCGACGTGGAACGTTTCCACCCAGTATTTCAGGCATTCATAAGCAAAATGTGTGACCGCCGGATGGCTGAGATTGAGCGTGTTGCCGCATCCGGTCCAGTTCTCGTAATCGCCATCCTGCCTGATCCAATAATAGCTACGGTTATCAATTCCGCGCATGGAGAGCGTCGGACCGTCGAGATCGCTTTCGGCGCTGTGGTTCAGCACCACGTCCAGAATGACCTCAATACCCGCCGCGTGGAGCGCCTTCACCGCATCGCGAAACTCGTCCCGCGCTTTCTCCGGATGGACGGCATAGCGGGGTTCGAGCGCGAACATGGCCAGCGGGTTGTAGCCCCAGTAGTTGCTCAGCCCCAGCCGCTGCAAACGAGGCTCGCTGGCGAAATGCGCCACGGGCAGCAGCTCCAGAGCGGTGATGCCGAGGTGTTTCAGGTAGGCGACCATCGTCGGATGCCCGAGTGCCTTGTAGGTGCCGCGCATCTCCTTGGGGATCGACGGATGCAGGTACGTCAGCCCTTTGACGTGAGCCTCATAAATGACGGTATTGCCCCACGGCGTGCGCGGCGGAGAATCGTCTTCCCAGTCGTAGAGATCGTTCACCACCACGCTTTTTGGCACGACGGACGCGCTGTCGCGGTGGTCGGGCTCGCCGTAGCCCACGTGGAACAGCGGGTCGTCTTTAAACTCGCCGTCCACGCGTTGCGCGCACGGGTCAATCAGCAGCTTCGCCGGGTTAAACCAGTGCCCCTGCGCGGGATCCCAGGGACCGTGAACGCGAAAACCGTAGTGCATCCCCGGCCGTCCTCCGGCCAGGTAGCCGTGCCAGGTCTCCCCCGTGCGCGCCGGTAAGTCGTAACGGTGCTCGTTACCTTCCCCGTCAAACACGCACAGCTCCACCCGCTCCGCGTGAGCGGAAAAGAGGGTGACGTTCACCCCCTTTCCGTCAAAGCTCGCCCCGAGCGGTTCGGGTTTACCTGCCGTAAGCTGCGTCATTCTCCCTCCCGCACCAGCCAGATAGTGCTAAGCGGCGGCAGCGTCAGGCTCAGGGAGTTGGGCCGCCCGTGGCTTTCGACGGCATCGCTCTGTACCAGCCCACCGTTGCCGGCGTTGCTGCCGTGGTAATGCATGGAGTCGGTATTGAGGATTTCGCGCCATTTACCCGGCTGGTTAATGCCAAAGCGATAGTGCTGGCGCGGCACCGGCGTGAAGTTGCTGGCGACGATAATCTCGTTACCCGCTTTGTCACGGCGCACAAAGACAAACACCGAGCGCTCGTGGTCATCCACCACCAGCCACTCAAAGCCGTACGGATCGAAGTCCAGCTCGTGCAGCGCTTTGTGATGCCGATAGGTCAGGTTCAGGTCCCGGACCAGACGCTGCACCCCGTGGTGCCAGTTGTCGCCGCCCTCCAGCAGATGCCAGTCGAGGCTGGTATCGTGGTTCCACTCGCGTCCCTGGGCGAACTCGTTGCCCATAAACAGCAGTTTTTTGCCCGGGAAAGCAAACATCCAGCCGTAGTAGGCGCGCAGGTTGGCAAACTTCTGCCACGCGTCGCCCGGCATCCGGTCGAGAATGGATTTCTTGCCGTGCACCACTTCATCGTGCGACAGCGGCAGCATGAAGTTTTCGGTGTAGTTGTAGAGTAGCCCGAACGTCAGCTTGTCATGATGGTACTGGCGATAAACCGGATCGAGCTTCATGTAGTCGAGCGTGTCGTGCATCCAGCCGAGGTTCCACTTGTACCAGAATCCCAGTCCTCCCATTGACGGCGGACGGGAGACGCCCGGGAAATCAGTGGACTCTTCCGCCATGGTGACGGCACCGTCGACCTGCTCGCCGATAATACGGTTGGTGCTGCGCAGGAATTCAATCGCTTCCAGGTTTTCACGGCCGCCAAACTCGTTCGGGATCCACTCGCCCTCTTTGCGGCTGTAGTCGCGGTAGATCATCGACGCCACCGCATCGACGCGCAGGGCATCAATGCCGAAGCGCTCAATCCAGTACAGCGCGTTCCCGACCAGGTAGTTCGACACTTCACGGCGACCGTAGTTGTAGATCAGCGTATTCCAGTCCTGGTGATAGCCCTCGCGCGGGTCGCTGTGCTCGTACAGCTTCGTGCCGTCAAACTCTGCCAGCGCAAAATCATCCGACGGGAAATGACCCGGCACCCAGTCGAGGATCACGTTCAGACCGGCGGCGTGTGCGGCATCAATGAAGTAGCGGAAGTCATCGCGCGTGCCGAAGCGGCGCGTCGGCGCATACAGCCCGGTGGGTTGATAGCCCCAACTGCCGTCGAACGGGTGCTCATTGACCGGCAGCAGCTCAAGGTGGGTAAAGCCCATCCATTTAGCGTACGGAACAAGCTGGTCGGCCAGTTCCCGGTAGCTGAGCCAGAAGTTGTTATCGGTGTGGCGACGCCATGAGCCGAGATGGACCTCATAAACGGAGATCGGGGCATCAAAGCGGTTGGCCTGCTTGCGCTCCTCCGTCTGGACGACTTTCTCCGGCAGGCCGCAGATCAGCGACGCGGTCTCCGGGCGCATCTGCGCTTCAAAGGCATAAGGGTCGGATTTAATGCGCAGCTTGCCGTGGGCGTCGATCATCTCGAACTTATAGAGCTGCCCGTTGTGCGCCCCGGGGATAAACAGTTCCCAGATGCCGGTTTCGCGGCGCAGGCGCATCGGGTGACGGCGCCCGTCCCAGTAGTTGAACTGTCCGACAACGGAGACGCGCTGGGCATTTGGCGCCCACACGGCAAACCGCGTGCCGGTGATACCGTCCATCGTGTCCGCATGGGCTCCCAGCGTTTCATAAGGTCGCAGATGGGTCCCTTCAGACAGCAGCCAGGCGTCCATCTCTTTTAAGAGCGGGCCAAAACTATAGGGGTCGTCAATCAGGTTTTGCTGGCCGTGCCAGATGACGGCGAGCTGGTAACGAAAGGGGTTTTTACGACGGGGCATGACCCCGGAGAAGAAGCCACGTGAATCGAGGCATTCCAGATTACCCACCTTGCGGCCGGTTTTGGGTTCAATGACCCACACTTCGGTGGCATCCGGTAACAATGCCCGAACTTCCAGACCAGCCTCAGTATGATGCATCCCAAGCACGGAAAAGGGGTCGGCAAAATGACCCGCAATAAGCGCATTAATCACGTCTCTATCCACACGATCGGACATGGTATTCATCCTGTTTTTTTATGTCGTCCTTTTTTAGCGCCTGGGACGACTTTAATGTGACCTGAACGGGCATCCTGTCAGCCCGTCCTAACCTCAGGTAAGAAATGACTCTTCCTTAAAGCATAGCCAACGCTCTACACGACTCCTGATAAAAATAAGACATATGCGTTTTACTCCATGTAGTACGCAAAAAAAGGGGGTGAAAATCACCCCCTTGTAGTTAACAAATTATTACGCTAGCTGGCGCAGCATGCGGCGCAGCGGTTCTGCCGCGCCCCATAAGAGCTGGTCACCCACGGTGAACGCGGAGAGATACTCCGGCCCCATGTTCAGCTTACGCAGACGGCCAACCGGCGTGGTCAGCGTGCCGGTAACGGCCGCAGGGGTCAGTTCACGCATGGTGATATCGCGATCGTTTGGCACCACTTTCGCCCACGGGTTGTGCGCGGCCAGCAGCTCTTCCACGGTCGGAATAGACACATCTTTTTTCAGTTTAATGGTGAAGGCCTGGCTGTGGCAGCGCAGCGCGCCGATGCGCACGCACAGACCGTCAACCGGAATGGTATTCGCGGTCGCGAGAATTTTGTTGGTCTCTGCCTGACCCTTCCACTCTTCGCGGGTCTGGCCGTTATCCAGCTGTTTGTCGATCCACGGGATCAGCCCACCGGCCAGCGGTACGCCAAAGTTATCCACCGGCAGCTCGCCGCTGCGGGTCAGCTGAGTGACTTTACGCTCGATATCCAGAATCGCGGACGCCGGGTTTGCCAGCTCGGTCGCGACGCTGTTATGCAGCTGGCCCATTTGGGTCAGCAGCTCGCGCATATGACGCGCGCCGCCGCCGGACGCCGCCTGGTACGTCGCCACGGAGACCCACTCCACCAGGTCCTGCGCGAACAGGCCGCCGAGGGACATCAGCATCAGGCTGACGGTACAGTTGCCGCCGACAAAGGTTTTCACGCCGTTGTTCAGGCCATCGGTAATGACGCCCTGGTTAACCGGGTCGAGAATGATGATGGCATCGTCTTTCATACGCAGCGAAGAGGCCGCGTCAATCCAGTAGCCCTGCCAGCCGCTTTCACGCAGCTTTGGATAGATTTCGTTGGTATAATCGCCGCCCTGGCAGGTGACAATAATGTCGAGTGCCTTCAGCGCTTCCAGATCGTAAGCATCCTGCAACGTGCCTGTGGTACCACCAAAGGACGGAGCAGCCTGGCCGAGCTGGGAAGTGGAGAAGAAGACCGGGCGGATAGCGTCGAAATCGCGCTCTTCAACCATGCGTTGCATGAGTACAGAGCCGACCATACCGCGCCAGCCGATAAAACCAACGTTTTTCATAGCATTTTTTTCCTGCAGAGGGTGTGTGCTGTTTGTGCAAGCCAGTATTGAACTGGGATATGCTTCACATTACAAAATGCTGCCAAAGTCGCAAGCGAAATTAATCGATGATTGCCCGGCAATCAGAAATACAGCTAATCATCATAATAACCATAGAGAGTTTCAGGGATAATTTACATGAGTGAAATCATTTCCGCCGCGGTTTTATTGATTCTGATAATGGATCCGCTGGGCAACCTGCCAATCTTCATGTCGGTGCTGAAGCACACCGAGCCGAAGCGCCGCCGGGCGATCATGATCCGCGAGCTGCTTATTGCCCTGCTGGTGATGTTTATCTTCCTGTTTGCGGGTGAAAAAATCCTCGCGTTCCTGAACCTGCGCGCCGAAACCGTGTCGATTTCCGGCGGGATTATTCTGTTCCTGATTGCGATTAAGATGATTTTCCCGAGCGCGGAAGGCAGCAGCAGCGGCCTGCCCGCGGGTGAAGAGCCGTTTATTGTGCCGCTGGCGATTCCCCTCGTTGCCGGGCCGACCATTCTGGCCACGCTGATGCTGCTGTCGCATCAGTATCCGAATCAGATGAGCCATCTGGTGATTGCCCTGCTGATTGCCTGGGGCGGGACATTTATTATCCTGCTGCAGTCGTCGCTGTTCCTGCGCCTGCTCGGGGAGAAAGGGGTAAACGCGCTGGAGCGTCTGATGGGGCTGATTCTGGTGATGATGGCGACGCAGATGTTCCTGGATGGGATCCGGGCGTGGATGAAGGGCTAGGTAAAAGCAAAATGGCCACTGCGTGGCCATTTTTCGTGTTTGTTCCCTCTCCCCGTGGGAGAGGGCCGGGGTGAGGGCATCAGGCCGCAGAGGACTAACCCTTACGAATCAAATACCGGTACGGCAGCGCGTCGGTCTGCTGGGCGACCAGCTCATGCTCCATAAAGGTACAAAAACCGGGGATATCGCGCGTGGTGGCCGGGTCGTCGGCGACGATCAGCAGCGTTTCACCGGTCTGCATGTTGCGCACGGTTTTACGTACCATCATTACCGGTTCCGGGCAGCGAAGGCCCTGGGCATCGAGGGTGTGGTCTGGGCTGGAAAACAGGTCGGTCATGATCTTCTCGGTCAGGTAAAAACGGCTGTAGTTTACGCCCCGTTGCAGTCAATGCAAACCAGGTTAACGATTGCGTAAAAACTAACCATTGCAATGTCCTGTCAAAGCAGTATCATGCTGCGGTTTTTATTGGGTTCCCTCACCCCAACGTATAAAAAGGTCACAATATGACGCAGTTTTCTGAATCGCAGCGCGTAAAAGCGTTGTTCTGGCTTTCCCTTTTTCACCTGCTGGTGATTACCTCCAGTAACTATCTGGTGCAGCTCCCCATCTCCATTTTTGGTTTTCACACCACCTGGGGCGCGTTCAGTTTTCCATTTATTTTCCTCGCCACGGATTTAACCGTACGTATTTTTGGCGCACCGCTGGCCCGCCGCATTATTTTTGCCGTCATGCTTCCGGCGCTGTTTATCTCGTACGTGGTGTCCTCCCTGTTTTATATGGGAAGCTGGCAGGGCTTAGAGGCGTTAACCCACTTCAACCTGTTTGTTGCCCGTATCGCCGCGGCGAGCTTTATGGCCTACGCGCTGGGGCAGATCCTCGACGTACACGTGTTTAACCGCCTGCGTCAAAACCATCGCTGGTGGATGGCGCCCACCGCCTCGACGCTGTTCGGTAACGTGAGCGATACGCTCGCCTTCTTCTTCATCGCCTTCTGGCGCAGCCCGGACGCGTTCATGGCCGAACACTGGATGGAAATCGCGCTGGTGGACTACTGCTTCAAGGTGCTCATCAGCATCGTCTTCTTCCTGCCTATGTACGGCGTGCTGCTGAATATGCTGCTGAAAAGGCTGGCAGATAAATCTGAAATCACGGCATTGCAGGCTGGTTAAGGGTTCGCTTTATCAGTTGTGATAAGATGATCGAATGAGCCGCTATGGCCGTTTATCGAAAGGAAGAAGTCAATGCGCAATCTGGTTAAATATGTCGGGATTGGCCTGCTGGTTGTGGGTCTTGCAGCCTGTGATAACAGCGACACGAAAACGCCTGCTCAGGGCGCATCCGCAGAGAGCAATGCGACCGGTCAGCCGGTGAATCTGATGGATGGCAAACTCAGCTTCTCTCTGCCAGCCGATATGACTGACCAGAGCGGCAAGCTGGGCACCCAGGCGAACAATATGCACGTTTACTCCGACGCAACCGGGCAGAAAGCGGTCATTGTGATTGTGGGCGACGACACCAGCGAAGACCTGGCCGTACTGTCCAAACGTCTGGAAGATCAGCAGCGCGGCCGCGATCCGCAGCTGCAGGTGGTTACCAATAAGTCCATCGAACTGAAAGGCCACACGCTGCAGCAGCTGGACAGCATCATCTCCGCTAAAGGCCAGACCGCCTACTCTTCTGTCGTGCTGGGCAAGGTTGATAACAAACTGCTGACCCTGCAGATCACCCTGCCTGCGGAAAACCAGCAGAAAGCGCAGACGGCTGCTGAAAACATCATTAACACCATCGTGATCCAGTAAGTCTTCACGATGATGACGTGGCCTCCGGTGCCTGCACCGGGGGCCATTTTTTTAGCCGCCACGTCAGCAACAGGGCGATAACCACCATGCCCGCCGCGGCAAGATAGATAACCGGAACCCCTGCCCAGCTCATCACTAGCCCCGCCAGCGGGCCGGTAATCCCTAAAGACATATCCATAAAGACCGTATAGGTTGCCAGCGCCGCCCCCTGGTTCTGCTGCGGCACGGCTTTGACCGCCACCACGCCCAGCGCCGGGAAGACCAGTGAAAAACCCGCCCCCGCGAGGAACACGCCCACTTTCGCGACCCAGGGCACCACGGCGATTCCGGTCAACAGCAGCCCGACAATCTCGAACGCAAAGCAGATCATCGCCACATTCAGCCCGCCCAGACGGTTGATACCGTTAGGGAAAAGTAAACGTGCGCCCACAAACGCGCAGCTGAACAGGGTTAGCGCAAAGGCTGCGCCGTCCCAGCCTTTAGCGTCATAGAACAGGGTAATAAAGGTTGCAATGACACCGAAGCCGGTGGTCGCCAGCGCCAGCGCCATGCCGTACGGCCAGACGCGCCCCAGCACCGCCCGAAACGGCAGCGGCTTGCCCTTGCTGGCCTTCACCTTCGGGCGCGGCAGCGCAAAGAGGATTGCCACAAGCGCGACAGCCATGATGGTGATGGCCAGTCCATACAGGCCGCCAAACGCATAGCAGGCCACGCCGAGCGGCGCACCGAGCGCCATCGCGCCGTAGGTAACAATACCGTTCCAGGAGATCACCCGGCCAATGTGCGGCGCGCCGACTACCCCCACGCCCCACAGCGTTGACCCGGTTCCCGCCAGGCTTTGCCCGATGCCCAGGATGACGCGGCCCAGGCAGAGCAGCACCAGGCTGACCAGCGGCCAGTGGCTGGTTGTGGCAGCCAGCAGGTAGCTCAGACCGCTGAGGAAACAGCCGCACAGCCCGACAACCACGATGCTTTTTGGACCGAACGCGTCCGCGTAGCGCCCGGCATGCGGGCGGCTCAGCAGCGTGGCGAAATACTGCAGGCTAATCACCAGACCCGCCCAGAAGGCGCTAAAGCCCATGACGTCATGGACATAGCCCGGCAAGACCGCCAGCGGCAGGCCAATGGTCAGATAGCTGGCAAAGTTGAAAATAACGACGGAAACGATGCGCAGATTAAGGCGCAGTCCGCTCAGTGCCGGTTCAGCGGCAGGTTCGGGCATGGGGTTCTACCTGATTTTTTGCAACAGTGTTTCACTATTACCACGACGCAATAAGAAAATCAGCACCGACTTTCAGATTAACGGATCCAGACGAAGCGAAGCCCGGGCACTACACTTACCGGGTCATCACACTAAGGAACGCGCATGACTCCTAATCCGTCCGACAAAGCAGGACTACACATCTTATTAAAACTCGCCTGTCTGGTGGTTATCCTTGCGGGTATCCATTCTGCCGCCGACATTATCGTTCAGCTCCTGCTGGCGCTCTTTTTTGCCATTGTGCTTAATCCCCTTGTCACCTGGTTTTTACGCCGGGGCGTCAGCCGACCGGTGGCGATCACCATCGTAGTTATCGTCATGCTGATTGCCCTGACGGCGCTTTTCGGCGTGCTGGCGGCCTCGCTGAGCGAATTCTCCACGATGCTGCCGCAGTACAACAAAGAGCTGACGCGTAAGATCGTGGCGCTGCAGGAGATGGTGCCTTTCCTTAATCTGCATATCTCACCCGAACGAATGCTGCGCCGGATGGATTCAGAGAAAGTCATGACCTACGCCACCACCTTGATGACGGGGCTTTCTGGCGCGATGGCCAGCATTCTGCTGCTGGTCATGACGGTGGTGTTTATGCTGTTCGAAGTGCGCCACGTTCCCTATAAGCTGCGCTTTGCGCTGAATAATCCTCAGATTCACATTGCCGGCTTGCACCGGGCACTGAAGGGCGTGTCCAAATATCTGGCGCTGAAAACGCTCCTGAGCGTATGGACCGGGGTCATTGTCTGGCTGGGGCTGATGCTGATGGACGTGCAGTTCGCGCTGATGTGGGGCGTACTGGCCTTTCTGCTGAACTACGTGCCGAATATTGGCGCGGTGCTCTCTGCCGTACCGCCGATGATTCAGGCGTTTCTGTTTAACGGTTTCTACGAATGCATGCTAGTCGGCGCGCTGTTCCTCGTCGTGCACATGGTGCTGGGCAATATTCTTGAGCCGCGCATGATGGGGCACCGGCTCGGCATGTCGACGCTGGTGGTGTTTTTATCCTTACTGGTTTGGGGATGGCTGCTGGGCCCGGTCGGCATGCTGCTCTCGGTCCCTCTGACCAGCGTGTGTAAGATCTGGATGGAAACCACCAAAGGCGGCAGCAAGCTGGCCATTCTGCTTGGGCCTGGAAGACCTAAGAGCCGGTTGCCAGGGTAAACCTCCTCGTCCTGTTAGCCATTACCGAGGTCAATGGATTATAGTAATGGTTTCGCTGCGCAACTTTGCGGCTCTCTCTGCTATGACTGAAGGCCAGACGTTATATGTACCAGGTTTTTCTGGGAAAAATTTCCTCGCTCAGCACCAATCGCTGGGCTGAAGCGCTCTCCCGACACGCGCCCGAAGGTGACCAGCGCGCGCGCTGGCTGGCGGGCCGCGGGCTGCTCTCGCGTCTGGTAGCCCCAAAGCCACTTCCGGAAATTATTCACAACGAACAGGGAAAACCCCTTTTTGCGGGCGACGTTCCGCTATGGTTCAGCCTTAGCCACTCGCAGGATGACATTGCGTTAATCATCAGTGATGAAGGCAACGTTGGCTGTTCGCTTGAACGTATTCGCCCCCAGGATAACTGGCGTACGCTCGCCAATGCGGTCTTCAGCAACGCCGAGCATGAAGAACTGGAAAAGGAAACGCCAGAGAGCCAGCTTACGGCATTCTGGCGCATCTGGGCGCGGAAGGAAGCGATCGTGAAACAGTGCGGCGGTCACGCGTGGCAAATGGTCAGCATTGATAGTGCAGCCAGCGCATTCCACTCGGTGAGCCACTGCCTGGTTGACTCGTTGAGTCTCGCGGTCTGCACCGCGACGCCCTTCGAGCTCAGGGCCGGGTTGATCCATTCTGCTGACGACGCGCTGGCAGAAAAATCACCAGCACACCCAGAATAATAAACCCGACGCCCACCAGCCCGTGCCAGGAGAAGCGCTCCCACCAGCCTGGCAGCAGGATCGCGGCGCCCCACACCAGAATATAGCTGAGGCTCAGCAGGGCGTACGCTTTGCTGAGCGCCATTCGATGCAGCGCCAGATACCAGCAGCCCATTGAGGCCACGTACCCTATCAACCCCAGCAGCAGCGCGCCGGTGCCGGACGAGAAGTGCCACAGTGCAGAGATAAACACCGGGATATCGTTTACGGACGGCAGTGCCTGCATGGCGCTTCGCAGCAGCAGCTGCGCGGCGCTGACTAACAGCACGCTGCATAATGCCCAGAATGCCCCTTTCACAGGCTTCCTCCCAGCACAATAATCCCAATGATGATAAACCCAACCCCCAGCCAGTGGTGCGGCGCGACGTTCTCACGCCAGAATGCTTTCGCCGCCAGCGTCACCCAGACAAAATTGAGGCTCAACATAGGGTAGGCAATGCCCACGGGCAGGCGTTGCAGCACCACCAGCCAGACCAGCATCCCGCTGCCCAGCGCCAGCAGTGCGAGTCCAAGCCACAGCGCGATATGCGTGCCACGCCGCCCGGCTTTCGCCGGACGGGTGGCTTGCTTCTGGCACAGTTGTCCCGCGCAGCTCAGCAGGCTTGCCAGTATCAGCCAGATCCAGGTCATCACTTCGGCAGATACTGCAGGTAGGCCAGACGACCCTGGATATACACGCTATCCGGTTCTGGCAGATTCGCCCGCGAAAGGTCATCGCGTTTTGACAGCAGGATAACCAGCGATACGCGTCCCTGCTGACGATGCTCCGCCAGCCACTGTGCGAAGTCATCCTTACCGACAAAACGATCTTTAACGTCGGGATAATCCAGCCCGTAACGCAGTTCGCCACTCTGACCAAACAGCGTGATGTCACTGCGCTTCAGCTCCCACGCCAGGCCAGCGGCCAGACCAACGTTATTGGCCAGCACAAATCGGCTCTCCTGAAGCGGCGCGCGCACGGTATCGACCAGCGACTGCGGCTGTTTGGAATCCACCACCAGGTTAGGAATGGCAAAGCCTATCAGCAGCGCCAGGCCCGCAGGACACAAGGCAGCCAGCCACCAGCGCTGCTGGCTCTGCCTGAACGTAAACCAGCCCACCGCGGCCCAGATGAGGAACGCCACCACCGCACAGAAGACTTTATACAGCTCCACCGACGTCCAGACCGGGTGCTTAGTCAGCCCCCACGGCGAAACCACCAGCGCCGCTATCACGCCGATGACGCCGAACGCCAGGTTAATCCCGCCGTTAATGCGCAACGCTCTGGCGCCTTTTTCTGCCGCGAGGCACGCATAGCGTGCCATCAGGATAGCTAGCGGGGCAAAGCACGGCAGGATATAGGTCGGCAGCTTGCCTTTGGCGATGCTGAAGAACAGCAGCGGCATCACCACCCAACCCAGCAGGTAGAACCCGCCACCGGCGTTTTGCCTGTCATTCCAGCCAAAACGAAACGCGCCGGGCAGCAGCGCCAGCCACGGCAGGCTGCCCGCAATCAGGAACGGCAGGTAATACCAGAACGGTGCTTTGTGCTGCGCGTCGCTCTGGGCAAAACGCTGAATATGCTCAACCCAGAAGAAGTAACGCCAGAAATCAGGCTCACGCTGCGCAATGGCCAGCGCCCACGGCAGGACAATCAGCACGCAGCTCAGGATCGCAAGCCAGCCAAATATCAACACCTCTTTCCAGCGCTTCTGGGCAATCACCCACGGCAGCACGCCAATCACCGGTACCGCCAGCGCCAGGAAGCCTTTGGTCATCACCCCCATCCCGCACGCCAGCCCAAGCAGCACATAGCCACCCGCTTTTCCGGCAACGGTTTGGGCCTGTGAGGCCAGCCAGAAGCTGCACATCGCCGCCACCAGCCACAGGGTGATGATGGGATCCAGCACCGCATAGGTCCCAATGCCATACACCAGGAACAGGGTCAGGAAGATAAGGCCGGAGAAAATGGCCGTCCGCTTATCCCGCCAGAGACGCCAGGCCATCCAGATAACCAGCAGCGCCGTTAACCCGGTCGAGAATATGGACCCGGCGCGCACGGCAAGGTTCGTATGCCCAAACAGGAGTTGCCCGATACTGTTGATCCAGTAGCCGGCAATCGGTTTTTCAAAGTAACGCAGCCCCAGAAAATGCGGGACCACCCAGTCTCCGGACGTCAGCATTTCGCGACTGATTTCCGCATAGCGGGTTTCATCAGGCTGCCACAGCAGGCGGATATCGACAGGAATAAGGTAGTAAAGGATAAACAGTGCGAGAAGCGCTAAGCCATAACGGGCTGTTTTCATGGGGCCGAACTCACGGTTTGTTGATAGCCAAGCCAGCCTTCCCGGCCAGCCAGTTCATTACGTACCACTTTACCTACAGGCAGGGTGCTGAGGTCGTCTGGCAGCAGCTCGCTCAACGGACAGAATTCAATGCCCTCCTGAGCGGCCATCGTCAGCAGCGCATCGAAATCATGCTGATACGCAATTCCTTCCACCTCGGCATGGATGGTATAGACCGGCGTACCGGCGTCACGATGGATGCAGTCCAGAATATAGCGATTGAACCCCTCAGCGTTCACCTCGCGCCCGACGACTTCATCCCAGGTAGGAAGCGTAACCGGAATTTGTACCGTACCGTAGCGATTGTCACCTAACAGCGGCAAAAACGGCTCTGTTCCGCGGCAATCGCTGTTGTAGCGAAACGCGAACGCTTCTTTGGCTTTCACGACGCGTTGATCCGCACGCCATCCTGCCACGGCAGAGCAGCGCACCGGCTGACCGGTAATGGCCTCCAGCTCAAGCATTCCGCGCTCGACCTCACGGGACAGGCGCGGGATGTCCCAGACGCCAGCCCAGGCCTGCCAGGCATGGTGATCCCAGGCATGCAGGCCAATCTCATGGTACTGAGCCGCCTCACGGATAACGGCCTCATTACCTGCGCCGATGCGCCTGCCGGGCCATGCGGTGCCGGCCAGCAAAATATCCCAGCCGTAAAGGGATGCTGCGCGCGAGCGCAGCATTTTGAACAGAAACGCCGGTTTAACCAGACGCCATAAATGGCGTCCCATGTTGTCAGGCCCCACGCTGAAGAAAATGCTGGAACGCACGCCGTGCTTGCTCAGCAGTTCCAGCAGTTTGGGTACGCCGTCACGCGTTCCCCTGAAGGTATCGACATCAATGCGTAAACCGACTTTTCTCATGAGGCCTGATCCGAGAGCTCCACGGTGCGAAGGAAGAAATCGAGCGTTTCATCAATGGTCTGCTCCATCTTCACCGTCGGCGTCCAGTTCAGGCAGCGCTTCGCATTGCGAATGCTTGGCTTACGGTGCTCAACGTCCTGATACCCTTTGCCGTAGTAGCTGCTGCTTTCCACTTCGCGGAAACCAGCAAACGGCGGGAACTTATCGCGCAGCGGATGGCGCTCAAAGCTGGCCAGCAGCATCTCTGCTAGCTCGCGAATGCTCGCTTCGTTTTCCGGGTTACCGATGTTGATGATTTCACCGTTGCAGCGGTTATCTTTGTTTTCGATGATGCGGAACAGGGCTTCGATACCATCGCTGATATCGGTAAAGCAGCGTTTCTGCTTACCGCCTTCGATAAGCTTAATAGGAGAGCCTTCTACCAAGTTCAGGATCAGCTGGGTGATGGCGCGGGAGCTACCGATACGCGCCGCGTTCAGGTTATCCAGACGTGGCCCCATCCAGTTGAACGGACGGAACAGGGTAAAGCGCAGCCCTTCTTTCTCGCCGTAGGCCCAAATTACGCGGTCCAGCAGCTGTTTGGAAACAGAGTAAATCCAGCGCTGTTTGTTGATCGGCCCGACCACCAGGTTGGAGGTGTCTTCATCGAAGTTTTTATCGGTACACATGCCATATACTTCAGAGGTGGACGGGAAGATGATGCGCTTGTCGTATTTCACGCAGTCGCGGATGATCTTCAGGTTCTCTTCGAAGTCCAGCTCGAACACGCGCAGCGGATTACGGGTGTATTCGATTGGCGTCGCAATGGCGACCAGCGGCAGCACCACGTCACATTTTTTAATGTGGTACTCGATCCACTCAGAGTGGATGCTGATGTCCCCTTCCACGAAGTGGAAACGCGGGTTGTCGAGGAAACGGCTGATGGCATCCGCGCCAATATCCAGGCCATAGATTTCGTAGTTATCGTCTTTGAGCAGGCGTTCGGTCAGGTGGTTACCGATAAAGCCGTTCACGCCGAGGATCAGCACGCGGGTGCGGCGTTTGATGGCAACCACCGGCGCGCTGGTGATCAGCGCCCCGGCCACCAGGCCCAGAGACTGTGCCAGCTGGGTGCCCTGAACGTACAGGCCGTTATCGGATTGCCCGGTGACGATCTCCAGCGCCTGCTCGCCGCAGCTCACAATCAGCGGGGAGACAGAGACAACGGTGCCCGGTTTAGCGGCCGGGATGTCATCACGCACGCGAGATTTCCAGACGATAAACTTGCTAACGCCCGCAAAGCTGTACGCGCCCGGCCACGGGTCGGTCACGGCACGCACCAGGTTGTGCAGCTGGCGAGCCGGCTTGTTCCAGTCCAGACGGCCATCTTCCGGCGCGCGGCGGCCAAAGCAGCTTGCCTTGCTCTCATCCTGCGCGGTTTCGCTGAAAGTACCGCTGAGGATGGAGGGAAGCGCATCACGCAGCAGCGTCTGCGCCGTCGCATTCAGCTTTTGATGCAGCTGCAGCGCGGTTTCGTCCGCATCAATAGCGACCTTTTGCTGTGCCACGATAGCGCCCGCATCCGCGCGACGCACCATACGGTGCAGCGTCACGCCCGTTTCCGTTTCACCGTTCACCAGCACCCAGTTCAGCGGGGCGCGGCCACGGTAGGCGGGCAGCAAAGAGCCATGGAGATTAAAGGCCCCTTTTGCGGCCAGACCTAAGATCTCGTCGGAAAGCAGGTTGCGATAGTAGAACGAGAAGATCATATCCGGCGCGAGCGCGCGGATGCGCTCCACCCACAGCGGATGGTTGACGTCGTCCGGCGCATATACCGGAATCCCACGCTCGGCGGCGATACGCGCCACGGAGCCGAAAAAGTTATTCTCTCCGGCCGCGTCCGGATGGGTAAAGATTGCAGCAATGTCATAGCCCGCTTCCAGCAGGGCCAGCGTGCCCGTGCACCCCATATCGTGATACGCAAATACGACAGCTTTCATGGGTGAATTTCCTCTTGAGATGCTTTGTGTTCCTGACGGACAACACGTTGAATAAAGTAGCGCGGACGCGCGCGAACATCGTTATAAATTCGGCCAATGTATTCACCGAGGAGCCCCATCCCGACAAACTGGGCGCCGATGAACATAAACAGCACGGCAAACAGCATAAAGACCCCTTCCGCCGCCCACTGCGGGCCAAAGACCAGTCGCAGCACGACCAGCAGGACGGACAGCGCAAACCCGGCCACGGCGATGATGCTGCCGAAAACGCTCAGCAGACGCAGCGGCGTGGTGGTCAGGCAGGTGATAAGGTCGTACATCAGGTTGATGAGACGCATAAAGCTGTACTTCGACTCGCCGTGCTCGCGCTCGGCGTGCAGAACCGGAATTTCCGTTGCCTTACGGGCAAAGGTGTTGGCGAGGATCGGAATAAAGGTGCTGCGTTCATGGCAGTGAAGCATGGCGTCGATAATATGGCGGCGGTAGGCGCGCAGCATGCAGCCGTAATCGCCCATCGCTTTACCGGTTGTACGCTGGATGAGTCGGTTGATGGTCCGCGAAGCCAGCTTACGGAACAGACTGTCCTGACGGTTTTGACGCACCGTGCCGACCACGTCGTAGCCTTCATCGGCTTTGGCTACCAGGCGCGGGATCTCTTCCGGCGGGTTTTGCAGGTCAGCGTCCAGGGTGATGACCAGATCGCCCGTGACGTGGCTAAAGCCCGCCATAATCGCCGAGTGTTGGCCGTAGTTACGGTTGAGCAGCACCGCAACAATATGGCTGCCTTCAGCCTGTGCGGCTTCGGTTAGCATCAGCGCGGAATTATCGCTACTGCCGTCATCTACCAGCAGAATTTCGTAAGCCTTGCCCATCGTGTCGCAGGCGGCCGTTGTGCGGCGGATCAGTTCGGGCAGGCTCTCCTGCTCGTTATAAACCGGGATGACCACGGAAACTTTTTGTACGGGCGGTGCACTGAACATATCAATGTCCTGCAAGCTGATGGAGTGCGGTAATGACGCGGGTTGTGTCGTCATGAGTCATATCCGGGAAAAGAGGGAGAGAACAAATACGCGCGCTATTCCATTCAGAATTCGGGAGCGATACATCTGGAAAACGCTCGCGGTAGTATTTTTGCGTGTGGGCCGCGCGGAAATGGAGGCCGGTGCCGATGCCTTTCTCTTTCAGGGCCGCCATCAGGCTGTCGCGGGAAATCCCGCAGCGCGCTTCATCCACGCGAATAATAAACAGGTGCCAGGCGTGAACGTGCGGCCATGACGGAATAGTCAGCGGCTGGAACGGCGTATCGGCAAGCTCACGCAGGTAGCGTTCAGCAATGTCCTGGCGGCGCTTGTTGGCCTCTTTCAGTTTGCCCAGCTGCACCAGCGCCAGCGCGGCATTGATATCCGCCAGGTTGTATTTATAGCCCGGTGCGATCACTTCCGCCTGCGGCGCACGGCCGTGCGTCTGGCGGTCATAGGCATCCACGCCCAGACCATGGAATTTCAGACTGCGGATGCGCGCAGCAAGCTCGGCATTATCCGTAACCACTAAGCCGCCTTCTGCGCAGGTCATATTTTTAATGGCGTGGAAGGAGAAAATCGCCGTCCCTTTCCAGCCCACATGACGGTTCTTGTAATACGTTCCGGCGGCATGGGCCGCATCTTCAATTACCGGAATACCGTGACGTTCCCCAATGGCATGGATAGCGTCAATTTCACACGGCGCGCCAGCGTAATGAACGGGAATAATGGCTTTGGTACGTGGCGTAATAGCGGCTTCAACGGCTTGTGGCGTCACCATCAACGTATCTTTATCCACATCAATCATGACCGGCGTTGCGCCCAGCAAAACGATCATATTTAGCGTGGAAACCCAGGTTTGCGAGGGGGTAATGACTTCATCGCCCGGGCCAATATCCAGCGCCATCAGCGTAACGTGCATTCCCGCGGTGGCTGAACAGACGGCAATCGCGTGTTGATTCCCGGTAAGTTGACAGAATGCCTCTTCAAGTTCCTGATTCTTAGGCCCCGTGGTGATCCAGCCCGACATCAAAACGTCCTGAATGGCCGCAATTTCCTCAGCGCCCATCGACGGTCGCGAAAAAGGCAGAAAATCACTCATTATTAATTTCCTTGCAATAAAAATGGCACGTTTTTGATATTAACCAAATGCCAGCCCGTTTATTTCAACGAACCATAAACTCGTCTCAAAGTAGCTTTCTTTTCTTAGGAAAAAATTAAGACTGTATTTACAACGTTATAAAACAACTAGCAGTTACTTTAAAAACAACAAGTTAAATTAATATGAATTTTTTTTAATGTGATCGTCAGCAACATTTTGAAATGGATTGATTTAAACCAACCATAAACAAACAAAAAAAAACCCGGCTATTCCAAAATAGTATGGAATAGCCGGGAACTTTTCTTTTTAGTTAATTGTCGCGCTTATTTTAAGTTATCTGGAAAGTTTTTTGGTAACTCGCTGGCCGCGCAGGCGATTACGCTTTCATTATTTGCACCGCAGTCGCGTACAAAGGTGATCGTCGCAAATTCATCAATGACCTCCGTTGGATACGCGGGGCCTGCATCGCGATAGCTGTTCATCAGCGGAATGTGATCGTTCTGGAAGCAGACGGTTTTTTCCGGGTTGTTCATGACCCAACGCGGGAAGAAGATGGTGCCGTGGAACAGTTTGTCGCCCAGGTTCACGATCAGGCTGACGTCGGTACCGGTTGGCTCGGTCCAGGAAATTTTATAGATGCTTTCCCCTACCCGCACGATGTAAGCCTGCTGATCTTTCACCCAACGGTTGGCCACAAGACCGCTGTGAATACGGTAATCAAGCGTGGTCTCATTTTTTACATAAATCTCGTAGTTCCAGCCATTGTCATATGTATAAACAAGGTGTTTGCCAACGAAGCCGCTTAAGTCATGTTTGTCGAAGGTGTTCATAAGATGTCTCCTTTGTTTTGATGAGACGATCGTACCCCTTCAAAAAATGAATGAATAGCGCTATGTTTTAATCAAATTCATCCAAATTTTAGATAAATTATGCTTAAGACGACCCTTGAACAATGGTCTTTACTGGCAAAAGTGGTTGAGGCGGGCAGCTTCGCCAAAGCCGCGGAAGAGACCCACCGCAGCCAGTCCTCGGTCAGCTATAACCTGTCGCTGCTGCAGGAGCGGCTCGGCGTGGCGCTGCTGGTACCGGAGGGGCGACGAGCAGTGTTAACGCCTGCCGGGGAGCTCCTTCTCAGCCAGGTTAAACCGCTGCTGAAGGCGTTTTCGTACGTCGAGACGCGCGCCGGGACCCTTCGCAACGGGATGCGCACGCGGCTGGATCTGGTGGTAGACACGGTTTTCCCGCGTCGACGCCTGTTTGCCATTCTGCGTCAGTTCCAGCAGCGGTATCCGCAAACCCAGGTGCGTCTCACCGAAGTGCTGGAAACGTCCCGCGCCGATGCCATTAATGACGAAGCCGACGTGATGGTCTTAACCCGCCGCCAGGACGTGACCGGCCTCGGCGAATGGCTGATGAATATCGACTTTGTTGCCGTGGCGCATCACCAGCATCCCCTCTTTCAGCTCGACGCGCCGCTTAACGACGACATGCTGCGCCCGTGGCCGCTTATCCAGATTGCGGACAACCAGACTGCCGCGCGCGCGGCCGGCGAGTCGTGGACGTTTTCCACCATCGATGCCGCCATTGAAGCCGTCGTCTCTCAGGTCGGGTATGGCTGGCTGCCGGAGGAACGCATCCAGACCCTGCTGGATCAAGGCGTGCTGAAGCGGCTGCCGCTGAGCCACGGTGCGCGCAGGGCAACGCCGCTTCACCTCATCGTTAAGCGCTCCCTCGCCCCGCTGGATGAGCAGGTTGAGGCGCTGTTGCGGCTTTTTAGCCAGGAGCCCTCATCCTCACCTGCTACGCTTTAAGGTCCGAGCGTTAAAATGATAAGGAGCAGATGATGAAAATCGACTTTGCGGGAAAAGTGGCGCTGGTGACCGCCTCAACCGGCGGGATCGGCTTCGCCATTGCCAGAGGTCTGGCAGAGAGCGGTGCGGAAGTGATCGTCAATGGCCGCAGCACGGAATCGGTGAATAAGGGCATTCAACAGCTCCAGCAGGTGGTGCCCGGCGTGCAGGTGCGTGCCGCGATTGCCGATCTTGGTACGGCCGAAGGGGTCGAGTCGCTTCTGAAGGTTGCGAATAACGTCGATATTCTGGTCAACAACGCCGGGATTTACGGTCCGCAGGATTTCTATGCCACCGACGATGAAACCTGGGAACGTTACTGGCAGACCAACGTGATGTCCGGCGTACGCCTCTCCCGCGCCCTGCTGCCGGGCATGGTGCAGAAAGGCTGGGGACGCGTGGTGTTTATCTCCTCCGAGTCGGCCTGCAATATCCCGGCGGATATGATCCACTACGGCGTGACCAAAACGGCGCAGCTCTCGCTGGCGCGCGGGCTGGCGAAGTTCGTGGCGGGAAGCGGGGTGACGGTCAACAGCGTATTGCCGGGGCCAACGATGTCTGACGGTTTCGCGGAAATGATGAAGGATGAAATTGAAAAAACCGGCAAATCACTGGAGCAGCTGGCGAAAGAATTTGTGATGGCCAACCGCCCCAGCTCGGTTATCCAGCGCGCGGCTACGGTTGAAGAGGTGGCCAATATGGTGATTTATGTCTGTTCAACTCAGGCCTCCGCCACCTCGGGCGCGGCGTTGCGCGTCGATGGCGGCGTCGTGGATGACATCATCTGATCCGTCAGGCTGCAGCGCCTGCTATACGGCGGGCGGTGATGAAGTGTTCCTGCCATTAGCTGTCAGTCAGGGTTGAAACCGTTACGCCCTGGCTGCTTGAGGCATGAATAAACTGGCTATCACCAATATAAACGCCGACGTGCTTGCGGTTCGGACCGGTCTGGAAGAAGACCAGGTCTCCGGGCCTCAGGCGGTATTGTGCCACCTGCACACCGCGATGGATCTGCTCGCTCGTCGTGCGCGGTAAATCAAGATGCGCCGCATCGCTGAACAGATGCTGCATGAGCGCGGAACAGTCCACCCCACGTTGCGTGGTCCCGCCCCACCGGTACTGGGTTCCTTTCCATTTCTGGTATTGGTCAAGAATTCGGGAGCGTAGCGGACCCGTTTCCTGGTGCACCAGAGCAGACTTCGCCGGGGATGCCGCCAGCTCGCTGTTCATCGATAACATCGACGCAGGCAGTTGAAAACTTAATGCAGAGAACGAAGCAAAACTTAACGAGAGGATTGAAATAAGCGATCTAAGAGTCATATCAACACAGAAGCAGTGAGTGAGTTTTTCCTTACCGTTGGGGGCCAAAGGTTCCCCGAAAAATCTTTCAATGTGGCGATAATATAGACAGTTCATTTTTCACCCAATCTTTATCGGGTCTGTTTTTGGACTGCTTCGCCAGGGCGCAAGATTGAGAAAAAAACGCGCAGGGTATAAGGACTGTGGCGCTAAAGCAGGTAAACTAATGAGCAGAATGTGTATTTCAGCTAAGACGTATTTATGACCAACATGATTGCCGACGAGACGGTGGCGAAATCCAACGTGCTCTCTGTCTTTGACTTTGACGGGACATTAACGCACCACGACAGCTTTATCCCTTTCCTGCGTTTTGCCTTTGGTAAACGTTACTTCGCGGGTCGTCTGGTGCGTATGGCGCTGCCCACGCTCCACTGCGTGCGTCGCAAGCTGACGCGCGATGAGCTGAAGGAAGTGCTGATTAAAACGTTCCTGACGGGCGTGGATGAACACTGGCTACGCCAGCAGGCGGAGGCGTTTTGCGAAAAATACTGGGGCAAGCTGATGCGTCCGGAGGGCGTAATGGCCGTCGCCGCAGAGGTGAATTCCGGTGCGGAAGTGACCATCTGCTCCGCGTCGCCTGCGCTGGTGCTTCAGCCGTGGGCCGACAAGCTGGGCATTAAGCTGATTGGCACGCAGCTGGAAGTGAAAGACGGCAAGCTGACGGGGCGCATTACCGGCCATAACTGCCGCTGCGCCCAGAAAGTGGCCAGGCTGGAAAAAGTGTATGGCGATCTGAACGCTTATCACCTGCGCGCCTGGGGAGACACCCGTGGCGACCACGAACTGCTGGCAGCCGCGCAGGATCCGCACTGGCGGCATTTCCATCACCCGCGCAAGCGCCGGAATTCGCCGATTAAGGGTTAGGTGCCCTCACCCCGGCCCTCTCCCACAGGGAGAGGGAGAAAAGCCAGGTATCAGGCCTCGCGTTTCCCAGGGAACATCACGCTCGCAATAATCCCCAGCGCCAGCACGCCGAGCACGACAAACAGGCTTGCCGTGGCGCCAATGTTGTAACCGTGATGCCAGAAGTGATCGGTGGCATTTAATCCCAGCTTGAACGCCACGAAGAACAGCAGCAGCACGACGGCTTTTTCGAGGTGCACCAGATAATGCTTCAGCGCTTCCAGAACGAAGTAGAGCGTACGCAGGCCGAGAATGGCGAACATCATGGCGCTGTAGATAATCAGTGGCTCGCGGCTCACGGCAATAATGGCCGGCACGGAGTCAAACGCGAACATCACATCAGAGAGTTCGACGACGGCCACGCAAAGCAGGAGTGGCGTCGCATAGCGCTTCGCCTTCTTAACGCGTCCCACCGTCACGTCCCGGTTTTCCGGTTTTTCGAGCTCCGCATCCACCTCTTTCTGCGTCAGAATAAAGGCATTGCTGCTGATTTTCGGCCAGACAGGATAGAAGCGCTTCACCAGGCGATAAGCGAGATGACCCGAGTAATCTTCCACTTCGTCACTCTCTTCATTGCGTTTGAGCATCATCACCGCCGTCCAGCCGACGACCAGCGCGAAGATCACTTCAACATAAGGCCCCAGACTCAACAGGCTTGTCCCGATCGCCACAAAGATACCGCGGAACACTATCGCACCCAGCACGCCCCAATAGAGCACGCGGTGGCGATACTTATCCGGCACGCCAAACCAGGCAAAAATCGCCATCATCACAAACAGGTTATCGACGGAAAGCACCTCTTCCAGCGCGTAGCCGGTGAGGAACAGGCTCGCCATCTCTGCGCCGTGGTGAACATACAGGAACCCGGCGAACGCCATTGCCATCATGACCCAAAAGAGGGACCACATCGCGGCGCTTTTCAGCGAGATCGGTTTATCATGACGATGCATAAAGAGGTCGATAAACATCGCCCCAACGGCCATCACGACAAAGACAACAACGGTTTCAGTCGGGAAACCGAGATGAGCAGCAGACATACAAAACCCTTTTGGCAGACAAAACACAACACCATGCAAACTGGCGTAAACCAGGAACAGAAAAGGGTGGACTGTTAATCAGCCTTTTCACCCTCAAAGCCGCAGCCCTGTCGGCTGCGTAAAGAGGAGTGTACTTTACCTTACCAGGCGGGGATCGCGCATCTGCCGTTTAGGCGCTCATGCCACGCAAACGCTGCAGTACCGCCACCAGAACCGCCACAGACCAGCCGACCATCAACGCGCCCACCAGCCCTTCCACCCCGCCGATAAGCCGCCAGTGCTGGGGTAACGTGACATCGCCGTATCCCACCGTGGCGTAGCTCACCAGCGAAAAGTAGAAACTGGTGTTCCAGTCCTTAAACGCGTCAATGCCAAAATAAAACGCAGCAAACAGCCCGGCCTCAAGGAGATGGGCGAAGATCATGGAGATAACGATGCCGACGTTACGTAACACGATGCGGACCGCAGAATCGACTTCTAACGTAATGAATTTCAATACCCCAAACATCCACAGCGAATGAATCACCACGGTGAGGGTTAGCAAAATAATAATACTGAGTAGCTGCATGACGCGTGCTCTGACCAAAAGGGATATGGCCCCGCGAACGCGGCGGGGCATCTGGTCGAAGCTTAGTTGAGTGGAGAGGAAAAGTTAGTGCAATAATTGCGTTGCGTGATTATTCCCTTAACAGAGTGTCCTGTTTTCGGGGCTGGGCAACAGCTCTGAGCAATATATACGGAGCGCACTATCTGTGAGTCACCTCTTATTTACATCATTTAAACCTTCCATTAACTGGATAAAAATAACGCGCCGTCGCTATAGTGGTTTTGTTTAATAAAACATAGTTGTACCTGATAAAACCAAGAACAAACCCTGCGAGGACACAATGACAGAACATTTACGTAACGGCGCTACCGCCACCGAGGACATAGAAAGAGAGACGATGCGGAAGGTGATCTGGCGTATTCTCCCGTTTCTGATTGTCAGTTACCTGGTCTCCATTATCGATCGCGGGAATATCGGCATGGCTTCGTTGCAGATGAATGAGGACCTCGGCCTCAGCAAAGCCGCGTTTGGCTTCGCCAGTAGCCTCTATTTCGTGGCCTACTTTCTGTTTGAGGTACCGAGCAATCTGGCGATGCAGAAAGTGGGTGCCCGGCTGTGGATCCCCCGCATTATGATCAGCTGGGGCATTGTGTCCATGTGTATGTCACTGGTACAGAACACCACCTCTCTCTATATCGTACGTTTTTTGCTGGGTGCCGCAGAGGCGGGATTCTTTCCGGGCGTCGTGCTGTATTTGACCTGGTGGATCCCGTCGCGCTATCGCGCACGCATTATTGCCTCATTCATGGTCGCGATCCCGCTGGCTAACTTTATTGGCTCTCCGCTGTCTGGCGTAATTCTGTCACTGGATGGCTGGCTGGGCCTGCGCGGCTGGCACCTACTGTTTATCATTGAAGGCTTGCCGGCTGTGCTGCTGGGTATTGCCGCATGGTTTATTCTCCGCGACCGCCCTCATCAGGCAAACTGGCTCAGCGGCGAGCAGAAACACTGGCTGGAAACGACGCTCGAGAGTGAACGTCAGCAGCATAAAAGTATCGGTCACCAGACGACATGGCAGCTGCTGAAGCATCGTCAAATCTGGCTGATGGCGCTGATCTACGCGGGCGCATCTTCAGCGGGTACAACGATCAGCGTCTGGTCTCCTCAGCTGCTCAAAACGTTCCATCTCAATAATCTGGAGACAGGTCTGTTTAACGCCATCCCCTATGGCCTGGCCTCTGTCCTCATGATTGTCTGGGGACGGAGTTCTGACCGGACCAACGAACGCCGCTGGCATACCGCGCTGACGCTTTTCATGATTGCTGCGGGCGTAATTGCCGCGTTCGTGAGTGTATCGCTGTTCGCCACGATTGTGATCCTCAGTATCATTCTGATCGGTGCTTATTCAATGAAGGGACCGTTCTGGGCGTTGGCATCGGGCTGGATGAGCAGCACCTCAGCCGCCGCTGGCCTCGCCGCGATTGGGGCCATCGCCAACCTTATTGGCGGCGCGGTGATGGTCAATGCTTACGGCATTATTAATGAGCATACGGGCAGCAGTACCCTGGCCATGCTTCCTCTGGCCGGGCTATGCGTAGCGGGTGGTATCGCGGTGCTGGTGATGGGGCGTCAGGCGCGCAACGCAGGACTACATAAAAAGCAGGTTACGAACTAGTCAAAACCAGAGCGGGACGCCTGTCCCGCTTTGCTCGTCAGGCGTTCTCTTCCGCCGTATCGCTCGTTTCACCATAAAACTGCGAGCAAAAGGCTTTACTCGCCCCCATTTTCTGCGACAGACGGCTGGCAGTCGCCTTCATCAACGGACCTATCTCCTTATCACGGCGCTCTTCCGTCAGCCGTGAGATGGGGCCAGTCAGGGCTAACGCCGCAACTAGCTTGTCGTGAACGCCGAAGACAGGCATCGCAAACGCAGCGGTGTGGGGATCGCGTGCGCCTGACGTGTAGAGAGGAAGTTCAGCTTCTCCCTCCGGCAGGCTCTCATTGAGCCCCCAATGGCGCAATACCTTACTGATGGCCGAATTATCGAGCGGGAACTGGCTGCCGGGAAGATTACTGTGTCGCAGGCCATGCGATGCTTCAGCGCGAAACAGGCAAAGGCGCTGCCCTCCCTCCAGCACATACCAGCTTGCGCTCTCCTGAGAAGCCAGGGATAAGGCCTGAAGTTCTGGCTGAACCACCCTGGAAAGATGGAAAGATTGTTCATACAGCTTGCCGAGGTAAAGCAGACGTGGGCCAAGCGCATAATTGCCGTCCTCATGCCTGACGACATAGTTCATCCGTTCAAGAGAATTCATCAAGCGGTATACCGTGGTTTTGTGGTAACCCGATAGCTGCGCCAGCGCGGTCAGCGTCAGGCTCTCATCCCCAGGACGGAAGCAATCCAGTAAAGCCAGCGCTTTTTCAACCGCTACAACGCCTTCATTCCCCATCTTTATCTCCTTGTTAGCCCGGCAGTGAGTGTACCTCAAATTTTGTGAGTCACTTCGTGTTTACATCACAAACGCCACCTCGGGTCTGGCTAAAAGGAAAGCAACACCGCTATAGTTGTTTTGTATAGTACACCTGCATTGTACACAGTAAAACAACATGGAGACATACATGTCCATTTCTGAAAAAACCCCGATTAACCGTCAGTTCGAACGCGTTTCTGCCGAGAATGTTCGCCTGGCTGCCGAGTATCAGGCCGCCATTCTGGCCGACGTGGCCGGTCGCCGCGGTACGCTTCATGGTCGCATCAAGCCGCTGGCCCCACACATGTCCGTTGCGGGTCCGGCCATCACCGTTGAAGTCCGTCCCGGTGATAATCTGGCGATTCATGCTGCGATGGCGGTTGCGAAACCCGGTGATGTCCTGGTCGTCGATGGCAAAGGTGACCTGAGCTGCGCGCTGCTTGGAGAAATTATGGCCACTCAGGCTCAGGCGAGCGGCATTGCGGGCATCATTATTGACGGCGCTGTACGTGACGCCGATACCCTCAGCAAAGGTCACTACCCCGTCTTCTCTGCCGGTCTGAACCCCTGCGGCCCGACAAAGTTAATTTCTGGCCGGGTCAATCATCCCATTTCAGTCGCCGGGGCGACGGTTCAGGCCGGGGATCTGGTTGTAGCGGATATCGACGGCGTGGTAGTGATCCCGCGCGATGAGGTTCAGGAGGTTATCGCTCTGGCAAAAGGAAAGCTGGAGATGGAGACCCGGCGTCTTGCCGCCATCCGTGAAGGCGATTTACGTCCACACTGGCTTGATGACGCGCTTCGTAAGGCAGGTATGTTAGCTGACGGGGAGACGCTGTGATGGGAGGCAAAGACGTAGTTCTGGTTACCGGAAGCGATCTGGCAGAGCAGGCCATGGTGATGTTGCAAGGCTTTGAGGTGGTGTTTGCGGGCCGCCAGCCCACAGAAGATGAACTGATCGCTCTGTGTAAACGACACAATCCTGTAGCAATTCTGGTACGTTACGGCAAGATCACGGCGAAGGTCATGGATGCCGCCCCGGCTCTGAAGGTCATCTCCAAGCACGGAAGTGGGATCGATGTGATAGACCAGGCGGCAGCAGCCAAACGCCACATCGCCGTCCGTTCTGCGCCAGGCGCAAACGCGGCGGCCGTGGCTGAACATACCTGGGCGCTGATCCTCGCCTGCGCAAAGTCCGTGGTGCCTCTGGACAAGCGGCTGCGAGACGGGCACTGGGATAAGGCGACGCATAAATCCATTGAACTGGAGGGCTTAACGTTAGGGCTGATTGGATTGGGTGCCATCGGCTCGCGCGTGGCGAATATTGGTCACGCCTTCGGCATGAAGGTGCTGGCTTACGATCCCTATGCTCAGTCCATGCCTGCCCAATGCGAACGAGCAGAAACGCTGATCGGACTTCTTTCCCGTTCAGATGTCATCTCTTTGCACTGTCCGCTGACCGATGAGAACCGAGGGATGATCAATAGCCAGATGCTCGCGCACTGCAGGCGAAACGCAATCCTGGTGAATACGGCACGCGGTGGACTGATCCACAATGAATCGTTACTGGCGGCGCTGAGGGATGGCACGCTGCACAGCGCGGCACTGGACAGTTTTACCCACGAGCCGCTGACGGCGCCGCACCTCTGGCAGTCCGTAGAAAATGTGGTTATTTCACCGCATATTGGCGGCGTCACCGCAGCGTCATATATCAAGATGGGGACCGTGGCCGCGAGCAATATTCTGGCCGTGACAGACGTCACTACCGCCAGCCCATAAAGCCAACCGTGATGAGTGGCAGCGCGCTTATGTCACTTGTCTTCTGCCAGCGCCTGTGCGCAGGCCCAGGCGCTTGCCCATGCCCACTGGAAGTTGTACCCGCCGAGCCAGCCGGTAACGTCCATCACTTCGCCAATAAAATAGAGCCCCGGCACGTTGCGGGCTTCCATGGTGCGGGAAGAGAGTTCATGCGTATCCACCCCACCCAGCGTCACTTCCGCCGTGCGGTAGCCTTCGGTGCCGTTTGGCTGCACGCGCCAGTTTGTCAGCGTCTCGACCAGCGTCTCCTGCTCGCGGCTGTTAAGCTGCTTGAGCGACACATCCGGGATCTGCCCAAGCGCCTGCAAACATTCCACCAGGCGTTTCGGCAGCTGCATTGCCAGCGTATTTTTCAGGCTTTGATTAGGGTGCGCCGCGCGCTGCTCGTTGAGAAACGCGTCCAGATCGCAGTCCGGCACCAGGTTTACCGTCACAAATTCGCCCGGCTGCCAGTAGCTGGAGATTTGCAGCACCGCCGGACCGGAGAGGCCGCGATGGGTAAAGAGCAGATTTTCGCGGAACACCGTACCGTCTTCAGCGGTAATGACTGACGGAACAGACACCCCGGAGAGCGTCTGGAGCTGTTCGAGCAGCGGTTTATGCAGCGTGAACGGCACCAGACCGGCGCGGGTCGACAGAACCTTCAGGCCAAACTGTTCGGCAATTTTATAGCCGAACGGGGACGCGCCCAGCCCCGGCATCGACAGGCCGCCGCTGGCGATCACCAGGCTGTCGGCGCTGACGGTTTCACCGTTCAGCTGTAGCGTGTAACCCTGCTCGTCGCGGGCGACCTCCAGCACCTCCGTGCGCAGGCGCATCGTCACGCCCCCCTTCTCGCACTCGGCCACCAGCATATCGACAATCTGCTGCGCGGAGTCGTCGCAGAACAGCTGGCCCAGCGTCTTCTCATGCCACGCGATACCGTGCTTACCGACAAGATCGATAAAATCCCACTGGGTGTAACGCGCCAGCGCCGATTTGCAAAAATGACGGTTCTGGCTCAGATAGGCCGCGGGCTCAACATACAGGTTTGTAAAGTTGCAGCGCCCGCCGCCGGACATCAGGATCTTACGGCCTGGCTTTTTACCGTTATCCAGCAGCAGCACGCGACGACCCGCCTGTCCGGCCATCGCCGCACAAAACATACCCGCCGCACCGGCGCCAATTACCACGGCATCAAACCTTTCCACGTCAAAATCCTCTTGGTTAACTGCCGCGGATTGTAAAGTTTCCTCTGTGGTCACACCAGCGTAAAAAGATATTACAAAGCCATTCCATTGAAATTTAAAGAATAACCTTTCAGGTACTTTTCCCAAATCAGGTGGTATGTCAAAAAAAGTCTATATTTCACTTTGCCCGCCGTGCATTTGTCCTGGATAATGCGCCGCGTTCATGTCCTCAAAATGGCGTAACGTCCTATGCTACATTTGTTTGCCGGCCTGGATTTACATACCGGGCTTTTATTATTGCTTGCTCTGGTTTTTGTACTGTTTTACGAAGCGATCAACGGCTTCCACGACACTGCAAACGCAGTAGCAACGGTTATTTACACCCGTGCAATGCGATCGCAACTTGCGGTTGTTATGGCGGCGGTATTTAACTTTTTTGGTGTCCTCCTGGGCGGACTGAGCGTTGCGTATGCCATCGTGCATATGCTGCCAACGGATCTGCTGCTTAACGTTAGTTCTGGCCATGGCCTCGCTATGGTGTTCTCAATGCTGCTTGCTGCAATTATCTGGAACCTCGGTACCTGGTATTTCGGCCTGCCTGCATCCAGTTCTCACACTCTCATCGGCGCGATTATCGGTATCGGGTTAACAAACGCCCTGATGACCGGTACATCGGTTGTTGATGCGTTAAATATCCCGAAAGTACTGGGGATCTTTGCCTCACTTATCGTCTCCCCTATTGTGGGTCTGGTGGTGGCTGGCGGGCTGATCTTCATCCTGCGTCGTTACTGGAGCAACACCAAAAAGCGCTCCCGTATTCACCTGACGCCAGCAGAGCGTGAAAAGAAAGACGGCAAGAAAAAGCCGCCATTCTGGACGCGTATTGCTCTGATCATTTCCGCTATCGGCGTGGCTTTCTCCCACGGCGCGAACGATGGTCAGAAAGGCATTGGTCTGGTGATGCTGGTACTGATTGGCGTCGCACCGGCAGGATTCGTGGTCAACATGAATGCCTCTGGCTACGAAATCACCCGTACCCGTGATGCGGTAAACAACGTCGAAACCTACTTCCAGCAGCATCCCGAACTGCTGAAGAAGGCGACCGGCGTTGACCAGTTAATCCCTTCTCCGGAAGCGGGTGCCACGACTGGGCCTGGCGAGTTCCACTGCCATCCGGCAAACGCGATTAACGCGCTGGAACGTGCGAAAGGCATGCTGGGCAATATCGAAAGCTATGACAAACTGTCCGTTGAACAGCGTGGTCAGCTGCGTCGCATTATGCTGTGCATCTCTGATGTGACGGATAAAGTGGCGAAACTGCCTGACGTGAATGCTGACGACCAGCGTCTTCTGAAGAAACTGAAAGGCGATATGCTCAACACCATTGAGTACGCGCCAATCTGGATCATCATGGCCGTCGCGCTGGCGCTGGGTATCGGTACGATGATTGGCTGGCGTCGCGTGGCAACCACCATCGGCGAGAAGATCGGTAAGAAAGGCATGACCTATGCGCAGGGTATGTCCGCGCAGATGACGGCGGCGGTGTCTATCGGTCTGGCAAGCTATACCGGTATGCCGGTCTCAACGACCCACGTACTCTCCTCGTCCGTGGCAGGCACCATGATTGTTGACGGTGGCGGCCTGCAGCGCAAAACCGTGACCAACATTCTGATGGCCTGGGTGTTCACCCTTCCGGCATCCATTCTGCTGTCTGGCGGTTTGTACTGGATCTCGCTGAAGCTGATTTAATCGGTTGAGTGCGACAAAAAAGCGGGTCAGGAAACTGACCCGCTTTTTTTATGGCTGCTATTTGTCGTAAGGTGTTTGATAACATGAGGATTTTCTGAACATTTTTTGCTCAATTTCAAAACACAGAAAAAACTATCATGACGGCCAGAAGAAAAATCCAGACAAAGGAGAATGTATGGCTTCTGTCCCTATCTCAGGACCGGGTTCAATCGTTATAGCGAACAATATGCGTGAGGCACGCCTTAACGGAATGTCACGCAATATGGCCACGCCCTCAACGTATTATTGGTTCTACCAAAAAGTCCGAAATGGCGGTCCCTGGGATTATAAAAAATTCGACCCTTACTTTGCTGCATTTGGTAACTTCAACTTCGGAGCCGCAGGTACTGCGGCAGGTATCCCTGTAAACATCCTTCTTATGGGCGCTGGCTGGGCTCAAGGCCGGGCAGGTACCTCAAAACCGGAATGGGGAAAATGGTACGAAAAGCCGCCTTACGGAGACGACCCAACGGATCAGCGCAACATCAGAGAAGGAATAGAGTATGCCATTCAAAACGGCTATTAAATGGATTCATCGCCTTGTTACCGTTTCGCTTCTGGTTCTGGTCATTGGCTTTCTCTGGTTAAACCATCAGCCCAATCAGCGGAATAGCGATGAGCTACAGCGCGTTTATAAATTATCCGATAGCGTCTGGCTCTATATGACCGTGAACAATCAGGGTGGCACAACCGTACCACCAATCTACCGTTACTATCTCTCGGGGGCGCTTGCAGGGAAAGACACTGATATTATCCATCAGCTTGCTATGAAGTATCCGGTAATCGAAGGTACCGGCACGATAACCTCAGCCAGTATTGATACAAGCGGGGAAGTGAACATTACCTATAGCGGAAAGGTTATTTCTATCAAGAACAATATCTCCAGTCTCCGGTTCTCAGTTAAGCCCTGAGCCAGATGAAAGAAGGCGGGGTTTTCCCCGCCTGCTGTGATACTCAGTGCCAAATCATCAATGCAATCATACTGACCACGACCAGCCCGCACAGAGCGCTGGTCAAAATGAACTGACGACGCAGGCGCTCGCAACGACGGATAAACTCTTCATCGTGATGATCGCGGTAGCGCTGGTAGTAGATGTATCCCACCAGGCGCATCTGTTTGCTGGGCTGTCCATGCGAGGTGAAGAAACCTCCACCGTCCACATACTGATAAAGCAACGGATCGCAACCACGAAGTACCACTAACAGCGCACGTAACGATGAGAAATAGCGCGCCATATTCACTATGCAAACTACGCATAACGCCCAAAACAATGCGACGGTGCTAATCATACATCCTCCCCGGCGTCCGCCCACGAAGCAAGGCTCCTGAGCTACCGCACCCCAATGCCCTGACAGACAGTTCAGTGAAAGAATGACTAAAAGTCGATCCGGTTCGCGTTTTAATATCCGAACGGCTCATTAAATAGTGTAGGAGATCCGTTAATTTTTTTGCCACAAGGTTAATCGTTATCAACACCAAAGCTTGAAAAATATGTTTAACTGGGCCGTAATGAATGTATCAGACGACGGCATTCGCATTTAGTCATCGATAACTTAAGGAAGGAGTAACACTATGGCTTACAAACACATTCTCATCGCGGTAGACCTCTCTCCGGAGAGCAAAGTGCTGGTTGATAAAGCGGTATCCATGGCACGCCCCTACAACGCGAAAGTTTCGCTGATCCACGTTGATGTGAATTACTCCGACCTCTATACCGGTCTGATCGACGTGAATCTTGGCGATATGCAGAAACGCATCTCCGAAGAGACGCACCACGCCCTGAGCGAGCTGTCCACTAACGCGGGTTACCCTATCACCGAAACCCTGAGCGGCAGCGGTGACCTGGGTCAGGTACTGGTGGATGCGATTAAGAAATACGATATGGACCTGGTGGTTTGCGGTCACCATCAGGACTTCTGGAGCAAGCTGATGTCTTCAGCGCGCCAGCTGATTAACACCGTTCACGTGGATATGCTGATTGTTCCGCTGCGTGACGAAGAAGACGAGTAAGTGCGTTAAATTCCCCTCACCCTAACCCTCTCCCACAGGGAGAGGGGATAGATCGAGGACGTAGGCCGGGTAAGGCGAAGCCGCCACCCGGCTTTTTTTATTCCGGCGTACCTGAGTAGATATCAAACCGGTGCCCTTTGGTGGTCACCGCATTGGTCGTGGCAACGTCCGCCAGCGGCGGCGCATAGTCAGGGCGCTTTACCACCACCCGCTTTGTCGCGAGCTGACGAGCCGGCTCAAGCAGGCCGTCTGCATCTAAATCCGGCCCCACCAGCGACTGAAACACCCGCATCTCTTTTTTCACCAGCGCGCTTTTCTGCTTGTGCGGGAACATCGGGTCGAGATAAACAACCTGCGGGCGCGGGGTGATATCGGTCAGCGCCGTCAGGCTGGAGGCATGGATCAGCTGCAGCCGCTCCTGCAGCCACGGGCCGATTTCCGGGTCCGCGTAGCCACGGGTCAGGCCGTCATCGAGCAGTGCAGCCACCACCGGGTTGCGCTCCAGCATCCGCACGCGGCAGCCGACAGACGCCAGCACAAACGCATCGCGCCCCAGCCCCGCAGTGGCATCGACCACGTCCGGAAGATAGCTCCCTTTGATGCCGACCGCTTTGGCAACAGCCTCACCGCGGCCGCCGCCGAACTTGCGCCGGTGCGCCATGGCGCCGCCGACAAAATCGACAAAAATCCCACCGAGCTTCGGTTCGTCGCGCTTGCGTAATTCGAGATGCGCTGTCGTCATCACCAGCGCCATCGGGTTTTCTTCATCGTGCTCCAGCCCCCAGCGGGCCGCCAGAACTGATAAGGCGTCGTCTCCGGCGCCCGTTTCATCTACTAAGCAGATCTTCACGTAACAATCAGCCTTTGATTCCGTAATGCTCAAGCATCGCGTCCAGCTGAGGCTCGCGGCCGCGGAAGCGTTTGAACAGCACCATTGGCTCTTCAGAACCGCCCCGGGTCAGGATGTTGTCGAGGAACGACTGGCCGGTTTCGCGGTTGAAAATGCCCTCTTCTTCAAAGCGAGAGAAGGCGTCTGCTGCCAGCACGTCGGCCCACAGGTAGCTGTAGTAACCCGCCGCATAGCCGCCTGCGAAAATGTGGCTGAAGGCATGCGGGAAGCGGCCCCAGGTTGGTCCAGGGATCACGGCGACCTGCTTTTTAATCTCGGCCAGGGTTTCAAGGATTTTCGCCCCCTGCTCCGGGCTAAATTCGGCGTGCAGGCGGAAGTCAAACAGGCCGAACTCCAGCTGGCGCAGGATGAACATCGCCGCCTGGTAATTCTTGGCCGCCAGCATTTTATCCAGCAGCGCTTTCGGCAGCGGTTCACCGGTTTCGTAGTGACCGGAGATAAACGCCAGCGCGTCCGGCTCCCAGCACCAGTTTTCCATAAACTGGCTCGGCAGCTCGACCGCATCCCACGGCACACCGCTGATGCCGGCCACGCCTGCGGTTTCGATGCGGGTCAGCATATGGTGCAGACCGTGACCGAACTCGTGGAACAGGGTGATCACTTCGTCGTGGGTAAACAGCGCAGGTTTACCGCTCACCGGGCGGTTGAAGTTACAGGTCAGGTAAGCGACCGGCTTCTGCAGGGAGCCGTCGGCTTTACGCATCTGGCCCACGCAGTCGTCCATCCACGCCCCGCCGCGCTTGTTCTCACGGGCGTACAGGTCAAGGTAGAAGCTGCCGCGCAGTTCGTTTTTCTCGTCATACAGTTCGAAGAAGCGCACGTCCGGGTGCCAGACGTCGATATCGGTACGCTCTTTCGCGGTGATGCCATAAATGCGTTTCACCACTTCGAACAGGCCGTTAACGGCTTTGTTTTCCGGGAAGTACGGGCGCAGCTGCTCGTCGCTGATGCTGTAGAGGTGCTGCTTCTGTTTTTCGCTGTAGTAGGCGATATCCCACGGCTGCAGCTCGTCTACGCCGAACTCCGCTTTCGCGAAGGCACGCAGCTGGGCCAGCTCTTTTTCACCCTGCGGACGGGCGCGTTTCGCGAGATCCGTCAGGAAGTCGAGCACCTGCTGCGGGTTTTCCGCCATTTTGGTGGCGAGAGATTTGTCGGCGTAGTTTTCAAAGCCCAACAGCTGGGCCAGCTCGTGACGCAGCGCAAGGATTTCCGCCATCACCGGGCTGTTGTCCCACTTACCGGCATTCGGCCCCTGATCGGAAGCGCGGGTGCTGTACGCGCGGTACATCTCTTCGCGCAGGGCCTGATTGTCGCAGTAGGTCATGACCGGCAGATAGCTCGGGATATCCAGCGTTAACAGGAAGCCTTCCTGCTCTTTCGCTTCGGCCTGTGCTTTTGCCGCCGCCAGCGCGCTTTCCGGCATACCTGCCAGCTCCGCTTCGTCGGTAATCAGCTTCGTCCAGCCCATGGTGGCGTCGAGCACGTTGTTGCTGTACTGGTTGCCCAGCTCGGAGAGACGCGCGGCAATTTCACCGTAGCGGGTCTGCTTCTCTTTTGGCAGGCCAATCCCGGAAAGTTCGAAATCACGCAGGGCGTTATCGACGGATTTTTTCTGCGCGGTATTCAGTTCGGCATAGTGGTCACCGTCGCGCAGGTCGCGATACGCCTTATAAAGCCCTTCGTGCTGGCCGACCCAGGTGCTGTACTCAGAGAGCAGCGGCAGGGTCTGTTCGTAGGCTTCACGCAGTTCCGGGCTGTTTTTTACCGAATTCAGGTGGCTCACCGGGGAGAAAATACGCCCCAGAACGTCATCCACTTCGGCCAGCGGCTGACACAGATTTTCCCAGGTGTACGGCGCGCCCTGCGCGACCACGCTTTCTACCGCCGCACGGCAGTTGTCCAGCGATTGCGTAACGGCTGGAACCACATGCTCAGGGAGGATTTTAGAAAACGGTGGCAACGAAAAAGGCGTCAGTAATGGATTGGTCATAAACGCTGTCCTGTTGAATTTGATGAAAGAAGCGCGCTTCCGGCGCTGTGCATATTGTTCAGTAATGGGGTTAAGTGTAGAGGATTTCAATGGCCGCGCTTACCGTGCCTGCGGGTAATCTGTGCCGTTCTGCTGTAAACTGTGGCAAATCGTCATTTCAGCGGAAAATCATTACCCATGCTCAGTTATCGCCACAGCTTCCACGCAGGCAACCACGCCGATGTCCTTAAACACACCGTTCAGAGCCTGATCATTGAATCGCTCAAAGAGAAAGAGAAGCCATTTCTCTATCTGGACACCCACGCGGGCGCGGGCCGTTATCAGCTGAGCGGCGAGCATGCCGAGCGTACCGGTGAATATCTTGAAGGGATCGCCCGCATCTGGCAGCAGGACGACCTGCCTGCGGAGCTGGAGTCCTATATCGGCGTGGTGAACCACTTCAACCGCAACGGTCAGCTGCGCTATTACCCAGGATCACCGCTGATTGCACGCCAGCTGCTGCGCGAGCAGGACAGCCTCCAGCTGACCGAGCTGCACCCGAGCGATTTCCCGCTGCTGCGTTCCGAATTCCAGAAAGACGGCCGCGCCCGCGTGGAAAAAGCCGACGGCTACCAGCAGCTAAAAGCCAAGCTACCGCCGGTTTCACGCCGTGGGCTGGTGCTGATCGACCCGCCGTACGAAATCAAAACCGACTATCAGGCGGTGGTGACCGGCATCCACGAAGGCTACAAGCGCTTCGCCACCGGGACATACGCCCTGTGGTATCCGGTGGTCCTGCGCGCGCAAATCAAACGTATGATCAAAGACCTGGAAGCGACCGGCATCCGCAAAATCCTGCAGATCGAGCTGGCGGTGCGCCCGGACAGTGACCAGCGCGGCATGACCGCCTCGGGCATGATCGTCATCAACCCGCCGTGGAAGCTTGAAGCGCAAATGAACAACGTGCTGCCGTGGCTGCATAAAAAGCTGGTGCCAGCCGGTACTGGCCACGCCACCGTCAGTTGGATCGTGCCGGAGTAATCGCAGCCATCGGTGGAAACTATTGATTTCAGGTATACAATCGCGGCAATTCACGATTAAGGATAACAGCTATGACTAAGCATTATGACTACATCGCAATCGGCGGCGGCAGCGGCGGCATCGCCTCCATCAACCGCGCGGCCATGTACGGCCAGAAGTGCGCGCTGATTGAAGCGAAAGCGCTGGGCGGCACCTGCGTGAACGTGGGTTGTGTACCGAAGAAAGTGATGTGGCATGCGGCGCAAATCCGTGAAGCTATCCATATGTATGGCCCGGACTACGGCTTTGATACCACCCTCAACCACTTCGACTGGGATAAGCTGATCGCCAGCCGTACCGCCTACATCGACCGTATTCATACCTCATACGACAACGTGCTGGGTAAAAATAACGTCGACGTTATCCACGGTTTCGCCCGCTTTGTGGACGCCAAAACGATCGAAGTGAACGGCGAGACGATCACCGCCGATCACATCCTGATCGCCACCGGCGGTCGTCCGAGCCACCCGAACATCCCGGGCGTGGAATACGGTATCGACTCCGACGGTTTCTTCGAACTGCCAGCCCTGCCAAAACGCGTTGCCGTTGTTGGCGCGGGTTACATTGCGGTAGAGCTGGCCGGCGTGATTAACGGCCTGGGCGCGGAAGCGCACCTGTTCGTGCGTAAACACGCGCCGCTGCGCAGCTTTGACCCGCTGATCGTCGATACGCTGGTTGAAGTGATGAACGCCGAAGGCCCAACCCTGCACACCAACGCCGTGCCAAAAGCGGTCGTGAAAAACGCGGACGGCAGCCTGACCCTGGAGCTGGAAGATGGCCGCAGCCAGACCGTCGATTGCCTGATCTGGGCGATTGGGCGTGAACCTGCGAACGATAACTTCAACCTCGGCGTGACCGGGGTGAAAACCGACGAAAAAGGTTATATCGTCGTCGATAAATTCCAGAACACCAGCGTACCGGGCATTTACGCGGTCGGCGATAACACCGGCGCGGTTGAGCTGACCCCGGTAGCCGTTGCGGCAGGCCGTCGCCTTTCCGAGCGCCTGTTCAACAACAAGCCGGACGAGCATCTGGACTACAGTAACATCCCGACCGTGGTCTTCAGCCACCCGCCAATCGGCACCGTGGGCTTAACCGAGCCGCAGGCGCGCGAGCAGTATGGCGACGACCAGGTGAAAGTGTATAAATCGGCCTTCACCGCGATGTATACCGCCGTCACCTCTCACCGTCAGCCGTGCCGCATGAAGCTGGTCTGCGTCGGTCCGGACGAGAAGATTGTCGGCATCCACGGCATTGGCTTCGGCATGGATGAGATCCTGCAGGGCTTTGCCGTGGCGCTGAAGATGGGCGCGACCAAAAAAGACTTCGACAACACCGTGGCAATCCACCCGACGGCGGCGGAAGAGTTTGTGACCATGCGTTAATCCTGATGCCCCTTTCTCGAGGGGCATTTTTTTAACATTCATAAATCGTTGCAAAACGAATGCTCCGAAAATAGTGATCTACCGCACATATCCCTCCCCATCTACCGAAGCGAATGACTACGCTTATAAGACGCCCGGATAAACCTGTCTTTTGAACACACAACCGGAGGTCCTTATCACCATGTTCAACCAGAAACTACAGGCTACCGAGAACATCGAGTTCGAGATTGCAGAAGAGCTGCGCTACGAGACCGATCCCTGCGAGTTAAAACTGGATGAGATGATCGAGGCGGAGCCGGAACCGGAAATGATTGAAGGGCTGCCCGCGTCGGATGCGCTGACGCCCGCAGACCGCTACCTTGAACTGTTTGAACACGTGCAGTCGTCGCGGCTGTTTGCGGACAGCAAAACCTTCCCCGACTGCGCGCCGAAAATGGATCCGCTGGACATCCTGATCCGCTATCGCAAGGTCAGACGCCACAGGGATTTCGACCTGCGACAGTTTGTGGAGAACCACTTCTGGATGCCGGAAACGTACGGCACAGAATATGTCTCCGACCCGGGCCTCTCCCTGAAAGAGCACATTGATAACCTGTGGCCGGTGCTGACGCGCGAGCCGCAGGATCATATTCCCTGGTCTTCCCTGCTGGCGCTGCCGCAGGCCTATATCGTCCCCGGCGGACGATTCAGCGAGACCTACTACTGGGATTCCTATTTCTCCATGCTGGGGCTGGCGGAGAGCGGTCGTAACGATCTGCTGAAGTGTATGGCGGATAACTTCGCGTGGCTTATCGAGCGCTACGGCCATATCCCCAACGGCAACCGCACCTATTACCTCAGCCGCTCGCAGCCGCCGGTCTTTGCGCTGATGGTGGAGCTGTTTGAGGAGGACGGCGTGCGCGGTGCGAAACGCTATCTGGATCACCTCAAAATGGAGTACGCCTTCTGGATGGATGGCGCGGAGTCGCTGCTGCTTAATCAGGCTTACCGCAGCGCCGTGCGCATGCCGGACGGTTCATTGCTCAATCGCTACTGGGACGACCGTGACACCCCGCGCGATGAATCGTGGATTGAGGACGTGGAAACCGCCCGCCACTCCGGTCGTCCGCCCAATGAGGTGTATCGCGATCTGCGTGCGGGTGCGGCGTCAGGGTGGGATTACTCGTCCCGCTGGCTGCGCGATCCGTCGCGGCTCGCCAGCATCCGCACGACGCAGTTTATCCCCATCGATTTGAACGCCTTCCTGTTCAAGCTGGAAAGCGCCATCGCCAACATTTCGGCGTCAAAAGGGGATAAAGAGACGGCCGACCTGTTCCGCCAGAAAGCCAGCGATCGCCGCGCAGCGGTGAACCGCTATCTGTGGGATGAGGAGAGCGGCTGCTACCGCGATTATGACTGGCGACGCGAAGAGCTGGCCCTGTTCTCGGCAGCCAGTATTGTGCCGCTGTACGTTGGCATGGCGACCCACGAGCAGGCCGAGCGCTTGTCGGATGCGGTGAAAGCGCGGCTACTGACGCCGGGCGGGATTCTGGCCACCGAATACGAAACCGGCGAACAGTGGGATAAACCCAACGGCTGGGCGCCGCTGCAGTGGATGGCGATTCAGGGGTTCAAACAGTATGGCAATGACTCGCTGGGGGATGAGATCGCCTGGAGCTGGCTGCATACGGTGAACCATTTTTATAAGACGCACCATAAGCTGATTGAGAAGTACCACATCGCCAGCAGCACGCCGCGCGAAGGGGGCGGGGGTGAGTATCCGCTTCAGGATGGCTTCGGCTGGACCAACGGCGTGGTGCGCCGGCTGATTGGGCTGTATGGGGAGCCTTGAGTGGGGTGGGGTGCGGTCTGATCCCCTCACCCCGGCCCTCTCCCAAAGGGAGAGGGAGAAAGATGCTGGCCCTCTCCCGGAAGGAGAAGCGATCAGCGGATCACCTCATAAATGGCAGACTGAATGGATTGCCATTTTTTCGTCGTGGCATCCGGCTGCGACTGCGCGCGGCGGGTTGCCATGTCGAGATCGTGCTGCTGGCGTTTGACCACGGCAGGCACGGTGCAGAAGGCTTTAAGATACTCTTTACGAACCGAGGTCAGAGATTCGCCGTTCGACATGGCGTGGCTGAGCGTGTTGATGAAGCGGCGACACGGCTTCTCTTCCACCATGTTCTGCCGGTAGCGCAACATCAGTTCCAGCACATCGTCATAGCCGGCCGACATCGCCTCTTCGGTCCAGGAAAGCTTCCAGTCCATCCCGCCCTGTAAAAAGAGCTGCGTCACGCGGGTGTCGTTGCGGTTAATGGCCGATCGGAAGTTATTCTCGTCCCACGTCACCCCCATCCGCGTTAACGTTTCGCGAGAGGAAGGCGTCTCGCGCATTTCCTGTGGAGGCGCCGCTTCTGCTGCACTGACGGCCGCAGGCTGCGGCTTGCTGCTGGTCACCAGC
Organism: Enterobacter sp. AC1; assembly: GCF_050434705.1. Lineage (NCBI taxonomy): Bacteria > Pseudomonadati > Pseudomonadota > Gammaproteobacteria > Enterobacterales > Enterobacteriaceae > Enterobacter > Enterobacter sp. AC1. Next base: position 155,473 of record NZ_JBNDIZ010000008.1, read on the forward strand.
CAGAATCCCCCCGCCACGATGGCAATCACCATGACGCCAACCGCCCCCCATAACGCACCGGAAATGAGCTGCTCGCGTTGTTCGGGCGTACGCGGCGCGCGCTGAGTCGGCTTTTCAATGGTGTCACGGACCTCAAACAGATCCCCGCCGGTGACCCGATCCATTTTCTGCGCCTTTTCCCAGAAAGTGTGTAACTCGCTGGCATCCACCGCCATAAAACCGGCCGGATTGACGCGCGTTCTCCCCTCTTCAAACGCGCGTTGAACCGGCCGCGCGATCTGCGTGTAGTAGTTATCCAGCAGCTGAACTTGCGCCGAACTTAACGTTTTCTGAACGGTAATGTTGTTGCGAATTTGCCGAATGTCATCGAGGAAGGTTTGCAGGGTTTTACGCGGTTCAACCAGCAGCGTCAGCATGGACGGATCGCTGAACAGCGAAGCGTAATAGCGGCTGAACTCTTTTTTATCCACCAGCATCTGCGCCAGTTCACTGAACATCATGCCGCTCAGGACGTCGTTGATCTCGCCGAGTTTAAGCCAGCGCCTTACGCGGTCAGCGTTAAACAGCGTCTTTAGATGATTATTCAGCCGCACCTGATCGGGCCAGGCCTGCTGGATGAGCCCTTTTATCATCAGCTCTATCGCGCGGACCTGCTTTTGCGCCTGCTGCTGCTGAAGCTCGCTTCCCGGTGCCAGGTCAGTGCTGTAGGTCAACAGCGGCTGCTGCAGGCGGAGATGTTCCAGCGCGGTCACAAACCGCATCGCCGCAATAAGCTGGTTTTCACTTACATCCTGTCCGCTTTCATACTGCGGCACGCGCTGCTGCAGCAGGCGCAGCTGGAGCGTAAATTCCGACATCTCGGCATCATTCAGGTTGAGCTTCTTCGCAACGGCACCCCAGCCTCCCAGGGCTAATCGCGCGCTGTCCAGCTGCTCCAGGAACCAGCGTGGATCTTTACCCTCAGAAGCATGTACATTCAGAAGAAGCAAAATTTCAACCGATGCCTGGCGAATGACCGCCAGACAGTGTTCGAACTGTTCGCGAATATGATGTGATGTGCTGAGGGTCATTATTTACCTTAAGTGACAACGAAAACATCGAAATGGGCATGTGACGGCCGTTTTTCTTTTTATTTATACGAGGTTAACCATACCTGACTTTCTGTTGAAATAAAGTGACAACCCTAAAATCATTTAAAAAGTGTCAGGAGAATCTGAATGCCTGTTTTAATCACACCTCGTCTTCACTGCTCGCCCCTGCAGGAAGAGGACTGGCCCTTTTTTCTGGCGTTGCAGCAGCACCCTGACGTTATGCGCTTTGTGGCGGATGACCGCCCCGTTGCCGCCATCCGCGAGGCGTTTGATGCTCGTCTGACGCCCTGGACGCCAGGCAGCGCGCACTGGCTGTGTCTCGTCGTCCGTGATGCCCTCTCCCGTGCTCCGCTGGGCGTCACCGGGTATATTCATCGGGAGGAGGATTGCGCTGAGGTCGGTTTTCTTTTCGCACCCGAGGCGCAGGGAAAAGGCTACGGCTTCGAGTCCCTGCAGGCGCTTTGCCGCTATGCCTTTGAAGAGGGGGGTATACGCCGACTCACCGCTACCGTCACGGCGGGGAATGTCGCCTCAAGACGTCTGCTGGAAAAAGCCCACTTTTGCCTGGAAGGGGAATTACGTGAGAGCTATTTCCTCGCGGGGCGCTGGCATAATGACTGGTTATTTGGTTTATTACGGCAGGAATATCTGAATAACAATTCCTGATCAACAGCCATTTGGCGGATATTTATCGTAAATCGTTTCCTCTACAGTGTCGCGACTTAAGAGGAAACGAATATGAAAGGTCATGCGCTGAAAATATCTTCTGCCGCCATTGCGTTAATTAAAAAACATCAGGGTCTTTCGCTGGAGAAATACCGTGACGAAAACGGATTGTGGGTTATTGGCTATGGACATGCGATCCGTGAGAGAGAAAAATTCCGCGGCCTTATTACTCCCCTGCAGGCGGAATATTTACTCCAGGAAGATATCCAGCAGTGTGAGACGCTGCTGCGGGAAATGTGTACAGGCCCATTAACCCAACAGCAGCATGACGCGCTGGTAATGATGATTTTCATTTCTGGAGAGATCCCTTTACTCCAGAAAGTGAATTTTCAGGCCATCGCCCGGGTATAGAACATGGCAGCCTGCGTTCTGTTTTTCACGTCCAGCCGCCGGAAAAGCGCTTCGAGGTGCGCTTTTACCGTGGCTGCACTGATGTTGAGATTGCGTCCAATCTCTTTGTTTGACTCCCCCGCCGCCAGCCGTTTTAACACCTCCCGCTGGCGCTCGCTTAATGCTAATAACGCCTGCGGCGACGAGTGTTGTCGGACCCACTCTCCCGGAAAACAGACCATCCCTCGGGACACCGAGTCCAGCACGGCGGAAAAGCGCTCGGGGCTGGCGTTTCGGGGAATAATGGCCATGACGTTTCGCTGCCGCAATTGCTCCACCCATCTGGCCTCTTTTTTCGCCAACACCATCACCACGCGGATCGCCGGAAAGCGATGCATGAGCGCTTCCAGCCACGCTGTCTCCTCGTTCTGAATGACATTCCCGTCAATCAGGACGATAGCAGACGGCGACGCGGATACCTGCGCCCATAAATCTTCTGCCTGACAGGTCCCCGTCATATTTAATTCCGGAATGAGCTTCTGCAGACTGTGTATCGCTCCATGAATAAATATTGACTGCCTGTCAAACATGATTACTCGCATCGTTTTTCTCCCTCTGAGAATAGCGAAGGGGGATTCTACAGAGGCATCTTTTAAGAAAAAACTCAACGAACGGAGACGTTACAAATCCCCCCGGGTTCTATATATCTGTCCGTATTTAGACACATTCACCTTAAGGATTTCCTTAAGAGGGTCCTTCCCCTTAAGCGCGTGCATCACAGGAACATACCACCTGATACCTCAATGCGCTGCGCGTTCATCCAGCCCAGTTTATCGCTGAGCAGCGCCGCAACGGCATCGCCAATATCGTCCGGCAGCCCCACTCGTCCCAGCGCCGTCTGCGCGGCCAGCATCTGATTCAGCTCCGCGTTGTCGCGAACGCGCCCGCCGCCAAAGTCCGTTTCTATCGCACCGGGCGCGATGATATTGACGGCGATCCCGCGCGCGCCCAGCTCTTTCGCCTGGTAACGCGTCAGCACCTCCATCGCCCCCTTCATGGCCGCATAGGTCCCTGAGCCCGGCTGGGTAAAACGGGCCAGCCCGCTGGAGACGTTGAGGATCCGCCCACCGTCGGCCAGCAAGGGCAACAGGCGCTGCGTCAGGAAGAAGGGCCCCTTGAAATGGATGTTTAATGCCTCATCAAACTGGGCTTCCGTCGTGTCGGCATAGGGCGCGTATAGTCCCGTCCCGGCATTGTTTAATAAATAATCAAAGTTTTCACGCTGCCAGACCGTCTTCAGGGTTTCCTGAAGCTGCCGGGCAAAATGGTCGAAACCGGCAACATCTCCGACGTTGAGCTGTAATGCCGCCGCGTTAACGCCTTTTGCCTGAATTTGTTGCACGACTTCCAGCGCTTCCTGCTGGCTACGGTTGTAGGTGAGGACAATTCCCGTGCCGTCTGCCGCCAGCTTCAAAGCAGCGTTTTTACCCAGACCACGGCTACCACCCGTCACTAATGCGATACGTTCAGTCATCATAAACCTCGTTTTGGCTGTTATGGAGATTGAGAAAGAGCTTATTAGGTGATAGAAAATCAATAAAGATGGGATAAAACGCTTCACTGTTTCAGCAGAAACAACAATGAGCTTCGTCTATGGATAAAATTCACGCAATGCAGCTGTTTGTCCGCGTCGCGGAACTGGAGAGTTTTTCGCGCGCGGCGGAAACATTAACCCTGCCGAAGGGCAGCGTTTCGCGGCAAATTCAGGCCCTGGAAAACCGGCTTGGCACCCAGCTATTGCACCGCACCACGCGGCGCGTCAGCCTGACGCAGGACGGCATGGTCTATTACGAACGGGCAAAAGATCTGCTGGCAAACCTTGATGAACTCGACGGTATGTTTCAGCACGATCCCTCCAGCATCAGCGGACGGCTCCGCGTGGATATGCCCGTTGGCGTTGCTCGAAATTTAGTCATCCCCAAGCTGCCTGCTTTTTTGCAGCACTATCCGGGCATTGAGCTGGAGCTCAGCAGCAGCGATCGCCTCGTGGATGTTATCCGCGAAGGGTTTGACTGCGTGGTGCGCGTCGGCACGCTGAAGGATTCGGGGCTTATCGCCCGCCCGCTGGGCAAGCTGTCGGTAATTAACTGCGCCAGCCCGGACTATCTGGCGCGTTTTGGCTACCCGGAAACGCTGGACGATTTAGGCTCCCACGCCGTTATTCACTACGCCGCCACGCTGGGAAGCCGCCCGCAGGGCTTTGAATTTTATAACGGCAGTACGACACAGTGGATAAAAACGGGCGGGGTATTAACCGTTAACAGCACGGAGACCTACCAAGCTGCCTGCCTTGCCGGGCTGGGCATCATTCAGGTTCCGCGCGTGGGCGTGCGTGATTCTCTGCGCGCGAAGAAACTGGTTGAGATCCTCCCGCAATACCGGGCTGAGCCGATGCCTGTTTCCCTGATTTATCCCCACCGCCGCAACCTCTCCCGCCGGGTACATCTGTTTATGGAGTGGCTTACTGAACTCACAAAAGCTTACGTGGACTAGTCGCAAGCTATAATTCAATAACATCCAGCCAAACGAAAAGGAAAAGACGCGTGACGCCGGAAAACAACCCGCAACGACCCACCCAACATTTAGCGTATGATCCCATCAAAAAGATGGAAACCGAGCCAGAAGAGGCCAAATCGCCTGGCACCGCCAGCAAAGCGCTGGGAACCGTCACTGGCATAGCCGCGAGAATTCAGCAGTTTCCCATGGTGGCGCATCTGATCCGCGCGACCGAGCGCTTTAATGACCGCATGGGGAACCAGTTTGGTGCTGCCATAACCTATTTTTCCTTCCTGTCGATGATTCCGATCCTGATGGTGTCATTTGCGGCGGCCGGTTTTGTGCTCGCGTCCCACCCGACGCTGCTGCAGGATATCTTCACAAAGATCCTGAATAACGTCAGTGACCCGACTCTTGCCAGCACGCTCAAAAGCACCATCAATACCGCCGTTCAGCAGCGTACCACGGTCGGGATCGTCGGTTTGCTGATCGCCCTTTACTCCGGCGTTAACTGGATGGGCAACCTGCGCGAGGCCATTCGCGCCCAGTCGCGCGATGTCTGGGAGCGTAAGCCGCAGGACCAGGAGAAAATATGGGTTAAGTATCTCCGCGACTTTATTTCGCTGATTGGCCTGCTGGTCGCCCTCATCGTGACGCTCTCCATAACCTCGGTGGCGGGTTCGGCGCAGCAAATGATTATCTCTGCGCTCTATCTTGATTACATCGAGTGGCTGAAGCCTGCCTGGCGCGGCATTGGGCTGGCCATTTCCATCTTCGCCAACTACCTGCTGTTCTTCTGGATCTTCTGGCGCTTGCCCCGCCATCGCCCGCGTAAGAAGGCGCTGATCCGCGGCACGTTGATTGCGGCGATCGGCTTTGAAGTCATCAAAATCGTGATGACCTACACCCTGCCTTCACTGGTGAAATCACCTTCCGGCGCGGCGTTTGGTTCGGTGCTGGGGCTGATGGCGTTCTTCTATTTCTTCGCGCGTCTGACCTTGTTCTGCGCGGCGTGGATTGCCACTGCCGAGTACAAAGATGACCCACGGATGCCGGGTAAAACGCACCGGTAGCCCCTCTCTCGGGCTGAAATTTCAGCCCGATTCATCATTTCAGCATATAAATCCAGCCCGTAACTTTTATTTAACCGAAAACCAGTTTTATTGACTGATATTAGAAAACTGTGAAGCATTTCATAGACGAGTTTTGGCTGGCCTGAAAATTATTCGCTTTTTGTTGCTTTTATCGCCAGCACGCGGCTTTGTTACAGATTGAAATGTCGCTTTTGCTGTGCGTAATATGGCCTTTCGTTCGACAAAAATAAGAAAATATTATGCAAGCAACAGCCACCACACTCGACTCGGGAACGGAAAACGTTCCGGTAAACTCGCGCAATAAAGTTGTCGTCGCATCGCTGATTGGCACCGCCATTGAGTTCTTCGACTTTTATATTTATGCCACCGCTGCGGTCATCGTCTTCCCGCATATCTTCTTCCCGCAGGGTGACCCGACGGCAGCCACGCTGCAGTCTCTGGCGACCTTTGCTATCGCGTTTGTAGCGCGTCCGATTGGTTCAGCGGTCTTTGGTCACTTTGGCGATCGCGTTGGCCGTAAAGTGACGCTGGTTGCTTCGCTGCTGACCATGGGAATTTCCACCGTGGCCATCGGCCTGCTGCCTACCTATGAAACCATCGGTATTCTGGCACCGGTCCTGCTGGCGCTGGCGCGTTTTGGTCAGGGCCTGGGCCTGGGCGGTGAATGGGGTGGCGCGGCGCTGCTGGCCACCGAGAACGCCCCGGCGCGCAAGCGCGCGCTGTATGGCTCATTCCCGCAGCTTGGCGCACCGATTGGCTTCTTCTTTGCGAACGGCACATTCCTGCTGCTCTCCTGGCTGCTGACGGATGAACAGTTTATGAACTGGGGCTGGCGTATCCCGTTTGTCTTCTCAGCCGTGCTGGTGCTGATTGGCCTGTACGTCCGCGTTTCACTGCACGAGACTCCTGTTTTCGCGAAAGTTGCCGCGGCGAAAAAACAGGTAAAAGTGCCGCTGGGCACGCTGCTGACCAAACACGTCCGCGTAACCGTACTGGGCACGTTTATCATGCTGGCAACCTACACGCTGTTCTACATCATGACGGTTTACTCCATGACCTTCAGTACCGCCGCCGCGCCGGTTGGGCTGGGGCTGCCGCGTAACGAAGTGCTGTGGATGCTGATGATGGCGGTGATTGGCTTTGGCGTGATGGTACCGATTGCGGGTCTGCTGGCGGACAAATTTGGTCGTCGTGCGAGCATGATTGTCATCACCACGCTCATCATTCTGTTTGCTCTGTTCGTCTTCCCACCGCTGCTGGGTTCAGGTAGCCCGGCGCTGGTCATGGCCTATCTGCTGATTGGCCTGAGCCTGATGGGGCTGACCTTCGGTCCGATGGGTGCGCTGCTGCCAGAGCTGTTCCCGACGGAAGTCCGTTATACGGGTGCCTCTTTCTCTTACAACGTCTCGTCTATCCTGGGCGCGTCCGTTGCGCCATATATCGCCACCTGGCTGCAGGCGAACTACGGTCTGTTCTATGTAGGCGTCTATCTGGCGGCGATGGCGGCGCTGACGCTGATTGCGCTGCTGCTGACGCACGAGACTAAGCACCAGGCTCTGTAATTCACTGCGGCCTGATGCCCTCACCCCGGCCCTCTCCCACAGGGAGAGGGAGAAAGGGAGCTATTTCTTCATCTGCGACAAAATATTCCGGCACTGATTCGCTTCGCCTTCTGAAGGCGAAATCAACGCCAGCAGCGCTGCGGCTGGCGTGACCAGCGTCGCAAGAGCTGCTGCCACCGCGCCGCGAGCAATCAGCGGGCCAGGCTTCACGCCCGCCTGCGGATTTTTGAACGTTCCGCGCACGTAAAGCGGCGAGCGCAGGGTGATGATTCGGACACCCTTACTTTCCGGGTCAATCGTCAAATCAAGCTGCTCCGAGGCCATGCTGGCGGTACCGGTCACGTTAATGACCGCGTTTTCGGTGTCAAAGGCGAAAATCTGCGGGCGCGCCACGCCGTTAACCAGATCCAGATTGGCAGCCGCGCAGTTCACCCGCACCTCATCGTCACCGAAAATTTGCCCGATAACGTAGTTACCCACATTCAGGCCCAGGATCTCCATAAGGTTGCGGCTCACCAGCCCGTCGTTCATCAGCAGCTTAAGGTTGCCGTTACTGCTTCCCAGCAGGGCCGCCACGGAATTGCCCACGCCGCGAATGTCGGCATCGCCGTTCATTTCACCGAGGGTTTTCTGCATCAGCTCCACATTAGGCATCAGTTCTTTCAGCTTGAGCCTGCGGGCCTGAATTTCGGCTCGACCCTGCATTGGCTTCTTATCGCCTTCGAGGTGAATGTTCGAGGAAATCGTCCCGCCCGCCATGCCAAACTTCAGCGGCTGCAGGCGCAGGTCGGCATTTTTGAGGAGGATATGGGTTGAAAGATTGCTGATCGGCAGCGTACTGCCGTGCTCAATTTTTCCGCCTTTGAAGCGCACGTCCGCGTCCATCACGTCCCACTTATCCGTCTCAAAGCGGTCATAGGGCAGCACTTTCCCGGCCGGCTGGAGATCTTTCTTCACCTCTTTTGACTTCGTGCCTTTACCGGAATCGACGCCGATCAGCGGGCCCAGGTCGGCCAGCCGCAGCTGACGGGACTCGACATCCCCTTCCAGTTTCGGGCGCGGTTTTCCAGTGGTGTAGGTCAGCGAGCCGTGGATATCGCTGTCGCCGATGCGGCCGTTAAAATCCCGGTAGTCAAAAACAGAGGATTTTTCGGCGTCGATTTTGGCGACCAGATGCCCGTCCGTTTCGAACGGCGGGGTATCCGGCAGCAGTACACCGGTCAGATCGTACAGCTCGCCCAGCGAATCACCGGCAAATTTGAGCTGCAGGTCGACGCCGCCCATATTCATCGGGTCGTTGACCGTCCCCACGAACGCCACGCGGGTGTTCCCGGAACGGAAGTCCGCCTGTACCGGGAACGGCGTGCCTTCACTCCGCAGCGCCAGCATGCCGCCCATTTTCCCTTTTCCGCTCAGCGGCTGGCCGTTGTAGCGCCCTTTTGCCGTCAGGCCAAAGACATAGTCACCCACGCTGGCCGTGTCGCCTTTCGCTTTGGTGCCCGTGACCTCGCTAAACGGCAGCGGCTTGCCCAGCGGATCGACCAGGATCTCTACATCCGCCTTGCTGACTTTATCGTCGATAGCGATCCGTCCGCGATCGAACAGAATGTTGTCGAGACGGAATGACCAGGAGGAAGGCTGGGCATGCGGATCTTTTTCGCCGTCGCTGGCGAGGTTAAACGTCCAGTTATTGTTTTTTTCTGAGAGGCGGATCAGGCGCGCATCGGGCTTCTGAAGTTTGATCCACGGCAGATAGACCGTTTTGGTGAAGAGCGCGAGCGGTGCCAGCGTGGCTTCAACACGAGGGAGGTGAACCATGGTCACTTCCGGGATATCCGGCGGGTTGCCGAGAATGATGTCGTCGGCATGAACGTGTGGCCAGGGGATCCAGCTACGCCAGCCTCGCTCCTCCTTCTGGCGCTCCCATACCACCCCCAAATCACCGCGTATGGCGAAGGGACGATTCAGTTCGGTTGAGACTTTCTGGTTGATGGTCGGCTTAAGGCGGTTCCAGTCAAACGTTGCAATAATGATGACCACGATCGCGATCAACAACAAGAAAATCCCTGCACTCCAGGAGATTACCCTGGTTGTTTTAGTCATTTTTATCCCCTTTCCTGATGACCTGTCCTGTAAAACTATAGTCCAGACAAAGGGAAGCGGGCTTATCAGAGCGTTGTTATCACGCTTTCAAGGCGATCCATCGGTACCGGGCGAGAGAGAAAATAGCCTTGTGCCGCCGCGGCGGGGGAGTTTTGCACATCACGCCACTCTTCCAGCGTTTCCACGCCTTCAACAATCACACCCTGGCAATAGCGGTTCATCAGCTGTAATAGCAGCGTAAAGAGATTCCGCCCTTCCGGGGTTTGACGCAGCATAATGAACAGATCGCGGGCCACTTTAATGTAGTCGTAACGCACTTCACTCAGGGCGGAGAAGTTCGCCATGCCGGTGCCAAAGTCGTCCAGCCACAGCGGGCCAAATTCGCACATCGACGCAAACGAGGAGTCCTGCGGCAGGCGGACGTGCTCTACCAGCTCAAAGCGCATCCACGGCAGGGTCGCGATCAGCTCCTGTAATTTCGCATTCTGACGCAGCGCCAGCAGGGTTGGACCATCGACGTTGACCGAGGCGAGAATATCGTGCTGTTCAAAAAAGGACTGCTTCGTCGCCAGCATACGGAGCTGCTCTTCCAGCACATCCAGACGCTGGCGAACGGCCACTTCGGCAAAATAGCGATCCGGCGCGATACGCTGAGAAGGGTTTGATGGGTGCGTCACAACGGTCAAAATTTCGATGGCCATCAGTCGACCGTCTGTTCGGTAGATCGGCTGATAAGTGTACGCACGCTCACATTGCAGCCAGTAGCGATGCTCCTGCAAGTTCTCAATACTTGCCTCAGGCGTAGTGCTCAGCCGCTGGATAACCTGCTCTGACTTCATTTCAGATGTCCTGTTGTTGGGATAGCCTTTCTGGACTCGTCACAGGATTATCGGCGCGGCAATTGAGAACTTTATGTTCAATTCACCGTGAAAAGGAAATTAAGATGACAGAAATGGGCAGGAACACGTGCTGGCTCAAATAAAATAATGGAACGTTGTTTTAATATAGTTGACCAGTTAATTCACCCAGCGCACACTACCCAAAATTACTCTGTTCAGGTTCACGACTATGTCTAAAAAAATTGCCGTGATTGGCGAATGCATGATTGAGCTGTCACAAAAAGGCGCGGAAGTCAGCCGCGGATTTGGTGGCGATACGTTAAACACGTCCGTTTATATTGCCCGTCAGGTTGCGCCTGAGGCGCTCACCGTGAACTACGTTACCGCCCTGGGCACGGACAGCTTCAGCCAGCAAATGCTCGAGGCCTGGCAGAGTGAACACGTTGAAACATCGCTGATTCAGCGGATGGAAAACCGCCTCCCGGGGCTTTACTACATCGAAACCGACAGCACCGGCGAACGCACGTTTTATTACTGGCGTAACGAAGCCGCTGCCAAATTCTGGCTGGAGAGCGATGCTGCCGCTGCCATCTGCGAAACGCTGGCGACATTTGACTATCTCTATCTGAGCGGGATCAGCCTGGCGATCCTGAGCCCCACCAGCCGTGAAAAACTACTCTCGCTGTTGCGCGAATGCCGCGCGAACGGCGGGAAGGTCATTTTCGATAATAACTACCGTCCACGCCTGTGGGCCAGCCGCGAAGAGACGCAGCAGGTCTATCAGCAGATGCTGCAATGCACCGACATCGCGTTCCTGACGCTCGACGATGAAGACGCCCTGTGGGGTGAGAAGCCGGTTGATGAAGTAATTGCGCGCACGCAGGCGGCTGGCGTAAGCGAAGTGGTAATTAAGCGCGGTGCGGAGTCGTGCCTGGTTGCGGTGGCGGGTGAAGCGGTGATTGACGTCCCGGCGGTGAAGCTTGCCAAAGAGAAAGTGATTGATACCACGGCGGCGGGTGATTCATTCAGCGCGGGCTATCTGGCGGTACGCCTGACGGGCGGAACCCCGGAAGCGGCGGCACGGCGTGGCCACCTGACGGCCAGCACCGTTATTCAGTATCGCGGGGCGATTATTCCGCGTGAGGCGATGCCTGTTTAAGTAAGGTGCGGGCTGATGCCATCACCCTAACCCTCTCCCACAGGGAGAGGGAATAGTTAAGCATTACTGCCCCTGCGGAATATCCGTCGCGTCCGGGTGTAAATCATCAGCCGTGGCGGCCTGCGCCGGCTGCGGAGTGGTCGCCATAATGGAATCCCAGGTCGTCTGAAGTTCCTTCATGTCATATTCCGGCTCGCCCTTCGGTTGCAGGAGGATCAAGGCCATCTCCTGAGACAGCTGCTGACGGAGGTCCTGATTGAGCATATCGACGGTCAGCCCGTTCAGGAAGTCCTGACGCAGCTTCTGGTACTGTTCCGGCGCTATGTCCACCACCTGATTCTGCAGGGAGCGAATGCGCTGGCTGATCAGAATGTCGGTATCGGCACGAGCGTAGGTCGCAAACAGCTTCTGCAGCTCGAGTTTTTTCTGTGCCAGAAGGGCGTTGAATTCCTCTTCGGAAAGCCCCTCTTTACGCACTTTTGCCAGCTCTTTCGCGACCACACCCAGATTCGCGTTCAGCTTATCGCCCGGCGATTCAACGTTAATGGCGCATTGCGCACGCTGGAACAGCACGCGGCAGTCAAAGCCAAGCCCGATATTCTTCATATTGTTCTTACTGAGCGTCTGCTGAACGTGCCAGAACAGCGCTTCACGGGCCAGATCGGCACGCCAGTAGCGCAACAGCGCCGCGGACTCACGAATTGGCTGCCAGGCGGTATCCCACATCACGGAGAGTCGGTCCTGACGCACGGTGTCCGTCATAATGCTGACCGGCACTGCACGCAGCGGGGAGAGCGTCGGAACAGGTGCCGGCGATTCACGCTTGCCTTTCAGATCGCCAAACGCTTTGTTGATCTGCTCAATTACCGCGCGGCTGTCCACGTTGCCCACCACGATCAGCGTCATTGCGTCCGGGGTGTACCATTTCTGGTAGTACGATTTTACCTGTTCGGCGTCCACCGGCTGTTTCAGCGGTTCGGCCGGATCGTGGCCCAGTAACGTCGAGCCTTTCAGGCGGTAGCGCCACCAGCCCTCTTTGGTGTCTCCAGGCCAGGTCGCCACCATGTCACTGTTGCTCAACGCGTAGTTGACGGTATCCGGGGTAATCGCCAGGTTGCCAGAGGCATCGGAGAGATACGTCAGCGCTTCTTTAAGCAGATCGTTACGGTTATTAGGCAGGCTCAGGTTAAACATGGTGTAGTCATACGAGACAACAGCCGGTGGGAGCGGGCGTTTCGGATCGATGGCCTGTTGCCAAAGCGAACGCACCTGAACCGCTTGCAGGCTGCCGCTCTGAGTGAGCGCCAGCCGGGGAATAAAGTGGCTAAAACCGGTTTGCTGGGTGCTTTCCGTGAGGGAGCCGGTATTAACAGACAGACGGATTTCAATACGGTCGCTGGGACGTTGCGGAGTGGCTAACACCTGCCACTGAAAACCGTTCGCTAATGTCCCTTGTTGCCAGGCCGGGTCTGGCTGGAGCGCATCTGCCTGCACATAACTGGCTGCTGCCATCATCAGCAAACCGCCGGTTAAGAGTCGAATTTTTGTGCCCTGCATGTGAACCCCTGATCAACATTCCTGGTTAAAAAAGAGTGTCTCGCGACGCGCTTCACTCTTAAAGATGACGATGAAAACACGTCGATTAGACCGCGCGTTCGGCAAAACGTCACGGTCAGAAGTGAAATATACCCAAAAAAAATCTTGTCGAATTATGACAGGTACGAACAGTTATTATGCGCAGGAGCCCGCATCCCGACAAGGGAATACGGGCATTTGTGACAAGATTAAGAGGATAAACCAGGATTTTTGCTGTCAGATGAACGATTATTCAGAGTATCGTCGAGCTTTTTGTGATCCAGCTCTTTCACCCATTTCGCCACCACCACCGTTGCCACACCGTTACCCACCAGGTTGGTTAACGCACGAGCCTCGGACATGAAGCGGTCAATACCCAGAATCAGCGCCAGACCCGCCACCGGCAGGTGACCCACTGCAGAGATAGTGGCCGCCAGCACGATAAAGCCGCTCCCCGTCACGCCTGCCGCCCCCTTAGAGGAGAGCAGGAGCACCACCAGCAGGGTAATCTGATGGAAAATATCCATATGGCTGTTGGTCGCCTGCGCGATAAACACGGCCGCCATCGTCAGGTAGATCGAGGTACCATCAAGGTTGAAGGAGTAGCCCGTCGGGATCACCAGCCCGACGACGGATTTACGGCACCCCAGCTTTTCCATCTTATCGAGCATGCGCGGCAGCGCCGATTCTGAAGAGGATGTCCCCAGAACAATCAGCAGCTCTTCGCGGATATAGCGGATAAATTTGAAAATGTTGAAGCCTGTCGCGCGGGCAATGGAGCCCAGCACCACGACCACGAAGAGGATACAGGTGATATAGAAGCAGATAATCAGCTGACCCAGCTGCACCAGCGTACCGACGCCATACTTACCGATGGTGAAGGCCATCGCACCGAAGGCACCAATCGGCGCCAGGCGCATGATCATATTGATGATGCCGAAGATCACCTGCGAGAAGCTTTCGATCACATTAAAGATAAGCTGGCCTTTGCTGCCCAGACGGTGCAGGGCAAAGCCAAACATGACGGCGAACAGCAGCACCTGCAGGATGTTACCGCTGGCGAACGCGCCAATGACGCTGCCAGGTATCACGTCCAGCAGGAAGGCCACCACGCCCTGATCCTTCGCCTGCTCGGCATAAACCGCGACCGCTTTGGCATCCAGCGTCGACGGGTCTACGTTCATACCCGCGCCCGGCTGCACCACGTTGACGATGATCAGACCGATAATCAGCGCCAGCGTACTGACCACTTCAAAATAGAGAAGCGCCACTGCACCGGTACGGCCTACCGCCTTCATGCTTTCCATGCCAGCGATGCCCGTCACGACCGTACAGAAGATCACCGGAGCGATGACCATTTTAATGAGCTTAACGAACGCGTCGCCAAGCGGTTTCATTTGCGCACCCAGCTCGGGGTAATAGTGACCGAGCAGAATACCGATGGCGATGGCTGTCAGGACCTGGAAGTAAAGACTTTTGAAGAGTGAGGTTTTCATAAGGTGTCCTTGGGAAGAAAAACCACAGGCTTTGTAAGGTTATGGTTAACCTGCGGCTTTAAAATAACACCCACATAACAGGACAGAAATAAACTCAGCTCAAATTTGAAACACAAATGTTAAGAACTTTGAGCTGGCTCGCACAAGCCAGCAACAAAATTACACGTTTGCGCGGCTGTCAGCGCCAGAAAGGTATCGTTCTTCAAAGACATCCGAAGGCACAGCAGGTGCAAAAAGGAAGCCCTGTCCGCTCTCCACGCCCGCCTCTGCCAGCCAGCTGCGTTGCGCTTCAGTTTCAATACCCTCGGCAATAAGATGCAGGTTGAGGCTACGCGCCATCTGGATAATCGCCTGCACCATGCTGCTGTCGCCCGGCAGTCCGTCGACAAACGCTTTATCAATTTTTAGCACATCCACCGGCAGGGTTTTCATGTGCTGAAGCTGGCGCAGCCCGGCGTATCCCATGCCAAAATCGTCCAGCGCAATGCGAATGCCGGCGTTACGCAGCGGCTTCAGAATCGCGACCGCTTCATTCGGGTCGTCAATGCGCCGACTCTCTGTGACTTCCAGGGTCAATGTATCAGGCTTGATGCGGTAACGATGGATCAGCTCCAGCATCTCTGAAACCATGGTCGGGTGCATAAGCTGCAGGGCAGACAAATTGACCGACAGCGGCAGCGTGACGCCGCGCTCCTGCCAGGCGGCAAGCTGGCGGCAGGTCTCTTCCAGCACCCAGTAGCCGACGGTGACCATCAGACCGCAGGACTCAATGCGCTCGATCAGCCCCTCCGGCAGCTCCCATGAACCATCCGGCTGCTGCACGCGCAGCAGCGCCTCGGCGCTTTTCACTTCTCCCGTCAGCAAATTCACCTGCGGCTGTAGCCAGAGGGCAAACTGGCGGTTATCCAGCGCGGTCAGGATATCGCTCTCTTCCGTCAGACGCTGCTGCGCCTTTTCCATCTGCTCCGGGTCAAAGAACTGGATTTGATTTTTGCCTTTGCGCCGGGCGGTGAATGCCGCCGAGAACGCGCGATGATAAAGCTGCTCTGCCGTTAAATCGCCATAGTACATGGCAATACCGATACTGGCGCTCGGACGAAGCTGGATGCCCTGAATGGGCAGCCGCTCATTAATAACAGTGAGTACTTGCTGACCTAATGTGATCGCATGCCATGGCTCTTTCACGCCATTGGCAATTACCACCAGGTCGTAACCGCTGACCTGTGTCAGCACCATGCGCGGGGCAAGGACAGACTTCACTTTTTCCACGAGGGTCAGCAGCAGCATTTCGCGCTGACTCTCCTTGAGCACGCCCGCCGTGTCCTGCAGGGTTTCACAGGCGATCGCCATCAGCGCCGTGGTTTGCTGGCGGGCAACGGTCTGCTCCAGCATCGCCATCAGGAAGGCTTTATTCGGAAGCTCCGACACCGGAAAGCGCGTGGCGCTGCTGCTTAACTCATCCTGCTGACGCTGGATACGCTGCTGATTTAGGTTATAGCTGCGCACCAGCATACCAATCTCATCATCATGATGAAGGCGCGGCAGCGTAAGCTGATGGCCCATCAGGTCCTGTGGTGAAAGCGTGTTCAGCTCTCGGGCAATATGGCGCAGCGGATGAACAATCAGCCGGTTAATGCACCAGGTTAGCGCCACGCTGAGAATAAGTGTCATAAGTAAGCAAGTGGTCACTAACGTAACCACCCAGCTCATGACGAATTTATACATGCGGTATGAGTCCGCCTGTAATACCAGGTAGGCCAGCGGCTGCGGATTAGCAGGGCGTTCAAGCGAATAGACGGGAAGCGAAATTTGTACCGGCAGTTCAAACAGGCGCATCACCATCATCGGGACGGGACGCTCCGGGATAAAGCTCATCCGCAGCGCCTGAAACTGGTTGGGCAGTACGACGTCGGCCCGGCTCACAATACCGGCCGGCTGAATGCGTTTTAAAATGGTTTCCGCTTCGGGAATATCCCCTTTCAGGATAGAGGCAGAAAGCGGGCCGCGCACCGAGCGGGCGATACTTTCTAACTGCGAAGCCGTGTTATAGCGATTCTGCTGTACGGAATGAAACAGCAAAATTACGCAGAAGAGCAGTACAAACAGCATTGTGACGGCTGAAACCATCGCCATCTGTTTGATCGTTAAAGAACGGCTAACACGCAAAATGACTCTCCACAAAACTCGAAGCGCAGGGGCGCACCAGGGTGTAAACCCGGCGCGCCTGAGTATACCCGATTGCTGCGCTATTAAGAGAGACTTACAAATGGATTAAGTAAAATCCGATTACCAGTCCGCGTAAGGGATGAGCGGCTGCGGCGGTAAGTCCATATCGCCCTGCCAGCCTGCGGCAGAGTAGCGTACATAGATCAGCGCATGGCTTGGGGTATAGTCCTTCGCTTCCTGAATATCCACGCCCATGCCGACAAACCAGTTAGACGTCACCCGACGTTCGATGATGGCTCGCGCGGTGTAACCCGTGCCTGAGGAACTGCTGCCGGTTTCCATCGCGCCGCGGTCGGTATAGCGGCCAGGTTCATCGGTCGGGATCAGGCTCTGGTCCGGATAGCGCAGCTCGTCTTTGGTTTTGGAATGGGACCAGGACACGGATCCCCCCAGCTCCCAGGACCAGTTCTCCGTGCGTTTACGCCAGGTTACCGGCAGTGCGAAGGAGACATACTCCTGCGGGCTGTAATAACCGCCCTGACCCAAGGTATAACCGCTCAGGTCCTTGTCATAGTGCCAGAGCATATTGGAGACGCCGACCGTCAGGCGCTCATTGTTTTTATTAATGAGCTTGTAGTAGTAACCCGTCATCCAGCGGACGCGCCAGTTATCCTCCACATTTTTACCCGTCAGCGTTTCCGCGTTCAGGCTTGACCAGACGCCGTGCGCTTCCCCTTTGTCGTAGCTCATGCTTACGCCGCCGCCGGTGGCGCGCACGCCGCCCCATGTGGTGCCGGTATTGGTATCTTTTTGCCCGGCAAAGGCCAGCAGAGAGCTGGAGATTGGCCGGCGATGGGCGTTAATGGTGTAGCCGACAGGACCCAGGTCGCTGCTGTAGCTTACGCCACCCACCACGTCGACGACGTCAAAGCCCATCGGCGTGGTGCCGATATCCCATGACCAGGTTTTGTTCTGCCAGCCAACGGCGACGCTCGCGCCATTGTCTGACTGATGAGTATTACCGCTGCACGGCGTTTCGGCGCAGGTACCCCATTTAGGATCGTAGGTGCCGTTACGGGTGGCAAACGAACCGGCATCCATATTGACCAGATCGCTGCGGAAGAACATCCGTCCATCAGAGAGCGGCGCATCAACCTGCAGCATGGTGGTATGCGCTTTCAGGTCAGAATACCCGCCCGTACCGCTGGAGCCCCAGTAATCGTGCTGCAGCGTGACGTTAACATCCTGCTGACGGTACAGGTCACCGGCGTCGCTGCGCACGCCGCGCTTCAGCCAGTCGTCTTTTTCATCGTTACGCGTCAAGCGGGTGAAACTGTCGTTATCAGCCGGACGCGTCGTCGTAATGCCTGTCGACACCATCGCATCTTTATAGGTTTCCAGCGCCTGCTGGGGCTGGCCATTTTGCGCCTGGAAACGCGCGGCATCACGCAGCACCAGCGCGTTTTCCATGGAGGCGGGCTGCGATTTAGCCTGCGGAATAATTTTGTTGAAGGTCTGCTCTGCGGCGGCGGAATCGCCCAGGCCTGCCTGCGCCATCGCGATCCGACGCTGCATATTGAGCGACAGCGGCTGGCCGTTTTGCGCGGCGGGCAGCTTCGCCAGCTCCGCGCGCGCGGCATCCTTGTTACCTTGCGCACTGTAGATTTCGGTCAGGCCGAGGATTGCGTCTTCGTTCTGCGGCTCGCGCTGAAGCACGGTGCTGTAGGCCGTTTTCGCCGCGTCCAGATCGCCACGCTGCTGCGCCCAGTCCGCCAGCGTGAGGTCGATACGGGTAGAGGCTGGCTGCTGGCGAAGGAGATTCTCCGCCTCCTGCTCTTTGCCGCTGTCGCGCAGACGGTTGGCGGTTTCCAGCACCTGATTGCTTTGCAGGCGGTCGGCAAGCTCCTGGATATTGCCGTTCCACTGGCTGCGCGGCAGCGTGTCCAGATGCGCCAGCGCGGCCCGGTCCTGATCGTTACCCGAAAGATATAGCCCGTTGGCGTAAACCTGATCCGGATCGGACGGTTTCTGACTGGCAAGCTGACGCATCAGGGTATCCGCCTGGCTGCGCTGGCCCGCGCTGTAGAGATCGCGCGAGAGGCGATACGTTATCCACACGTCGCCGGGAGAGAGCGCCAGGCGACGACGCTGAATGTCGGCAGCCTGCGCGTATTTCCCCTGATTCTCCAGCTGTTCTGCCTGGGCGGACAGCTGCTCGTTGGTCAGGCTACGTTCAATATCATCAATGCTGCGGCGCTGGCTGGCGGAGAGAGACTGGATAAACTGCGAGGCCTTCTCCGGAGACTGCGCGCGGTAAATCCCGGCCAGCCCGCGGACCGCATTGCTGTTGCCGCTGTCCATACGCAACGCCTGGCGATAATAGCGCTCCGCCGCGTCGTTATCTTTGCGTGCCGCAGCGGCATCTCCCAGCCCCAGCACGGCATAGCTGTCGGTATTGTCGATATTGCGTGCCTGCTGATAGTAACGCTCCGCCTGAGCCGGGTTATTCGCCTTCAGCGCCGCATCGCCCTGCTGGATCAGCAGCCAGTAGCGGTTAACCTTCAGCAAACTGTCCCATTTTCCCCGGTTATCGCTCTGCGGGTCGAGGGCAATCGCCTTTTCAAACTGTGCCACCGCGCGGGCGCGGTCGCCTTTCTGGGAATAAGCCTGTCCAAGGGCTCCCACCGCTTCACTGTCGGCATGGTTGGCGCTGACGGCTTTTTGCAGCTCCGCCACCGCCTTGCTCCCCTGTCCGGCATCCACCGCCGCCAGCCCTTCCGCTTTCGCGCGGAACGCCGGGTCAGCGAGCTGTTTTTGCTGCGCTTCAAGCTGAGCACGCGCCGCCGCGACGCTATCACCGTCGCTGAACACGCTCAGGTATTTTTGCAGCGCGCTGACGCTGGCGCTGCTGGCGGGCTGGTCTTTGATTTGGTCATACCACATATCAGACGCCTGACTGCGGCCATTGGTGGACCGGGACATCTCCTGCAGCACCGCAAAGCCTTCTTCACGGCGTCCGCTCTGGAACAGAAGCTGGGAGAGCGTCGCCTGCAGCTGGGTGTTGCCGGGGCTGCTGGTATTTATTTTCTTGAGCTGGCTGATGGCCGCACTGCGGCGGGCAGGATCTTTCGCCACGACGTTCCAGTATTCCGTCGCCACATCGCCGCCCGGCGGGTTGCCGTCAAACAGCTTGTCGTAGGCGGCAATCGCCTCCTGCGTGTGTCCCGTTGTGGCGAGCAATCGCGCCTGCTGTAGCTGCTGGCGGCCGTCCGGAGTGGAAAGCAGCATCGTATTGCGCGAGGACTGGTACGCGCTCGAGCCTGGAGCGATCCCTTTCAGACGATCCAGCTCTTTTTGCGCACCGGCATTATCGCCCTGGCGCAGCAGATAGCGGAAGCGTGCGGCAATCACGTCAGGGTTGTTCGGGTCAATCAGCTCAAGGCGATAGAGCGACTGACGAACCAAATCCTCACGCTGTGTCGATTCACCCAGACGAACCTGCTCCAGCAGCTGTTTCTGCTGCGGAGAGTTGGCGGCCTGGGCCCACGGCATCAGTGCCAGGCCAAGCGATAAACTGAGTAGATTTACTGTGAACTTGCGCATTCCTGGCCCCAATCCGGTATTAATTCACCTTTAGCGGTGAAGCGAAAACGATGCTGATCCCATCCCTGACCAAAGAGAGTCAGTACGTAGCTGTAATAGGCATTATTATCGGGAAAATGGTCTGCAACGCGCTGGCGCTGAACCGCCTGGGCATCGCGCTGTTGTAAAAAAGGCAGCATGGCGGCAGAGAAACCGACCGGGCCGTTACCCATGTGCTTTCCACTCGCCACATCCATTTTCTCCGGCGGCACACCCCGTTTTATCGTCATTGCCGCCATGGGCTGGAAGCGTGCCAGCAGCGGGGCCTTCTGAGGATCTTTATCACTCATCATTCCCACCCAGAGATAAACGCGGATGGCGTCGTAGCCCCCCACCAGCGATTTATCCTGCTGTAACCGCCAGCCTCTGTTTTGCTGATACTGCACCCAGTCCGGCGAAAAACCTTTTGGCGCACTCTCCAGCAGCAGGCGCAGATTGGTTTCACGAATCTGGGTCCATGGAGCACCAAAGCGCGTGAAATAACGCGCCAGCTGCGGAGGAAGATAGCTGGGATTAAAGCGCCAGGCGTGTTCATCGGCAAAACCGACTTTACCGGGAAGCAGCATTGCGCCGAGCCCCGGGACTTTCACCACTTCCTCGCCGGCAATGCGCTTAAGCAGCGCCTTACCCGTTCGGGTATAGTCCGGGTGTTTCCACAGCCGACCCGCTTCGAGCAGTGACCAGGCAATCCAGACATCGGCGTCGGAGGCGGAGTTGGTATCAATCACCGCCCACGTTTCTTTATCTTTCTGACCCCAGAGCCAGGCAGGCAGACGATCGTTGAGATTACCGCCGGCAAGATTATCGCGCGTCCACGTCAGCAGCTGGTCAAACGCGTTGCGATCGTTCGCCGCCAGGGCAAAGAACAAGGCGTAGCTTTGCCCTTCAGAGGTCGTTATTTTGCGCGTGTCGCTGGGATCGATGACGCGCCCGCCCTCGCTGATGTAATCCTTTTTAAACTGCTCCCAGGCAGGCCAGGTACAGGCGGCGCGAAGAGGGAGCGCCGCCAGCATCAACGCTGCTAATGCACACCAGCGAAAGGCTTTCATCACATCTTACTCATCCGGGTTCAGACGACGACGGCTGATGATTCGCAGCAGACGCCACAGTACCCATGCCAGCAAGACCACACTGACCGCCGCCAGGATAGCCAGCAGAACCGGATGGTTAGCCAGCGCATACCACAGGCGTTCGAACCACGGCAGATGGCCGACATAGTACACATCGCCCACGCGCAGGCTATTGACGCCGGACTCGCGGATCACCGACACAGAGCCAAACATCGCGGCACGTTTACCGCTGTCGTTCATGGCCGTATTAAGCAGTTCGTACCCGCGCGGGCTGTCCGCCAGGAGAGCCACCACGCTACGCTGGTCGTTGTAAGGGGACTGGAAGCCTACCACCGCGGCCATTGCCCCCTGAGACGTTACGGTCGTCTGCGCGCTGGCCTGACGATCGTTCACATCCGGCATGATGCTCGGGAACTCGGTCTGGCGCAGCGGCGTGTTAACCCAGGACTGGGCCGCTTTCACCAGCAGATCGATACGTTTGTCATCCTTCAGCTTGTCCGGGATGCTACCGATCAGCAGAATATCAGCGTCTTTGTTCTGAATCTGGCTGCCATCGTCCGTCAACGTGACGTTAATTGCCGGCAAGCCTGTCTGCCCGCCAACGGTCGCCATGGTGTCCAGCAGGGTTGTCACCTGCCCTTCGCTTGGCGCTTTTGGCATCACAACGATGGACTCAGAGAGATCGGCCATGCGGCTGAACGGGAAGCCCGCATTGGCAAAGGCGCGCAGATCCGGCATCGCCAGGAAGTGGTAGTATTTCGAGAAGTCGATGGTCGACTCATCGCCAATCACGACGTGGTTTTGCACCGGCTGGAAGGTGATGCAGTTCTCCGCCGAACCGCCAGGCATCGGGTTCATGTACTGGAAGTCAAAGCGCAGCTGGTTTATTGCGCCAAGCTTCAGAGCCGGGATAGAGACATCCGTTTTACCGTCCAGCAGCCCCTGCAGCACCGGCAGGCGAAGCATCAGGCGGTTAGTATCCTGCGTGCTTTGCAGGCTGAACGACTGCAGGAACTGGTTGTTCAGGCTGATATCCATGCGCGAGCTGTCTTTAGTGGCTGGCGCGGTATAACGGTAGTTCAGGTTGATATCAATGCCGTTAGTACGCAGCAGGTAGAGATCCGGCGGCAGATTCAGCGACAGGCTAATCGGCGCGGGCTCGAGACCCGTCGCCTGCAGCTGTTCCTCATAGGTTTTCAGCTCGCCAAATGTTACCGCACGGTCGGTACGCACCCAGTTTGGCGCATCGTAAGGTTTACGGGCCAGCAGCGGCTTGACCTCATCCACCACGACGCTGTCGCCGCGGAAAAGGACGTTGCCCTGGGCAATCGCTTTTGCGGCCTGCACCAGATCTTTATCGTCACGACCAAAGACCACCAGCAGCTTGACGTACGGGTTTTCCGGGTGGCTTATCATTTCCACGGTCGGCGCTTTGACGTCCGGATGGTCGCGCAGGAAGGCCGGGCGCTTCGCGTTGGTCGCAAACACAATGGCATTTCTGTCCGGCAGTTTGTCATACATCGCCGGGAAGCTCTGACCTCGCCAGCCGGCGCGGGAACCAAACCAGGACGCCACGATGGTGGCCGCCAGCTGCTCGGTCACGTCCGGGGACGACGCAAACACCATCGGCAGAGTAAGCGGACGGTTATCACGCGGGTCGAAGAACGGAACCGGGAAGGCCGAGAGATCGTTTTTCAGCGCCAGCGACTGGTAGGTCATCTGCAGCGAGGAGTTACGCCCGACGTCCATCCACAGCGTGTTGCTGGCAGGGTTTTCGCAGACATCGCGGTAGTGACCGACAAACTCCAGGCGGATACGGTTAAAGTCGGTGATGAACAGCGGGTTGATCGGCACCTGCGCCTGCGTTTTCTTACCGAGCTGCTCTTTCGTGACCGGCAGAACGTCCATCAGCTCGTCATTCAGATAAACCTTCAGCTGAGACTGCGTCGGCAGCAGCGATGGTGACGGGGTGTATTCAAGGTTCAGCATCGCATTAGAGACGACCTCATCGCTGCGCATGCCAAATTCAATGCCGCCGTTAGGATTGATGCCGCGCAGCACCATGCTGCCCGGAGGCGGTGCAATTTGCGCGAAGGTCAGCTTCACGTCCCGCGACGGCGCGTTGTCCGCGACGACGGGCGCATTCGCGCCCCGAACGCCCGGCATTACCTGCCCGACGACCTGGCTGTCTGCCGGCAGGGTGTTCCCCTCCGTTGGCTGGTTCGGCATGATGTTTTCTGTTTGACCGGGTGCCGCAGTGACAACCGGATCGGTTGCTTGCGCGACGACAGGTACCGTTGGCGCAGGCGTTGCCGCTGCGTTCTCAGGTGCTGCGTTAGCCATTGTTACGGGGAGCGCATTCATCCCCATTGCCACTGCACATAACCAGGAAAGTTTTGTTTTCATCGCGTTATCATCATTGTTGAGCCATAACCGGGTCCGCCTGCTTCGCCTCATCCCGCTCAGGACGACGAGGAATGAACGACACGACCCAGGAAACCAGCGAAGTAAGTGACCGGAAAATTAATTTCACCGACGACGGGGCAAATTCTGCAAGGTGACGATAGCCACGGAACCCCAGCTTCAGAATATCCAGCAGGCTTTCCAGAGGTTTATCTTCCGGGAAGCTGTCCTGCCAGAGAGCCCACGTGTCCGCGCGGGCAAACGTACACTGCACAAAATCAATATGTTGCTTTTTGGTCAACGGCATCAGCTGCAGACCGACTTCATTGCCCGTCACACGAACGACCTGCGTCGGGAAGACGTACTCCTGCTGTCCGCGCTTAAGCAGCAGGTTCACTTTCTGCCCTTCCAGCACCTTCGCCTGGCCGTTGATTTTGATTCCCAGACCGCCGTCAGAGAAGTCGTGCACGGTACAGGAGAAGAGATGCCCATCTTCACGGGCAATCGCCGCAGGCATGCAAATTTCCACGCGATGCGCGCGACGAACCTGTTTGCTCTCAACCGATACCGCCACCGCGCCACCGAGGATAATCAGGTTGTAGAAGACCCAGGCCATACTCACGAATACGGTGAGGATCTCGTTTTCCGGGCCGTAGAAGTAACGCCAGATACCGGCGATAACGCCCACAATATTCAGCAGTACCAGGAAGATATACGGACGGGAGATTACCCAGTCGACGTACTCCTCTTCCACCAGACCGCCCTTCGCGGTGACGTTGAATTTACCTTTATGCGGGTTAATCAGCGCCACCATCGTCGGCGGCGCGATGTACCAGGCCAGCACCGTTTCATAGATTTCACTCCAGAAGGAGTGGCGATATTTGCCCTGAATCTTCGAGTTCGTCAGGCTCGCGTGGATCATGTGCGGCAGAACAAACAGCGCAATCATCAGCGCCGGCGCGTAAATGATATAGGCGTGAAGGAGCAGGAACGCCAGCGGCGCGGTCAGGAAGATCAGCCGCGGGATACCGGATAAGAAGTGGAACATGGCGTTGACGTAGCAAAGGCGCTGCGCCAGCTTGAGCCCTTTCCCTATCAGCGGGTTATCGAGACGGAAAATCTGCACCATGCCGCGGGCCCAGCGAATACGCTGACCGATGTGCGCCGACAGCGACTCCGTTGCCAGACCGGCGGCCTGAGGAATACGCATATAGGCGGAGGTATAGCCACGACGGTGCAGGCGCAGGGAGGTGTGCGCATCTTCCGTCACCGTTTCAACGGCAATACCGCCAATTTCATCCAGCGGTTTGCGGCGGATAACCGCACAGGAGCCGCAGAAGAAGGTGGCATCCCACATGTCGTTACCGTCCTGCACCAGACCGTAGAACAGCGTGCCTTCGTTCGGGGTTTTACGGAAACGGCCAAGGTTACGTTCAAACGGATCCGGCGAGAAGAAGTGGTGCGGCGTCTGCATCATCGCCAGCTCTTTCTCTTTCAGGAACCAGCCCATGGTCATCTGCAGGAACGAGCGCGTCGGCACGTGGTCGCAGTCAAAGATCGAGACAAACTCCCCTTTGGCATACTTCAGCGCGTTGTTGATGTTCCCGGCTTTAGCATGCTCGTGAGTTGGACGGGCGATGTACTCGACGCCAACCTCCTCTGCAAACTGGCGAAACGCCGGCCGGTTGCCGTCATCCAGGATCCAGACCTTGAGCTTATCTTTCGGCCAGTCGATGCCCAGCGCGGCATAGATGGTGTTCTTTACCACGCTCAGGTCTTCGTTGTAGGTCGGCACGAAGAGATCGACGGTCGGCCACTGCGTGGTGTCTTTCGGCAGCGGAACCGGCTGACGGTTGAGCGGCCAAATTACCTGGAAGTAGCCCAGCACCAGCACAATCCAGGCGTAGGTTTCAGCAAACAGCAGCACCAGGCCGCACACCAGGCTGACCGGATCGTCCCAGTTCAGGGTGGAGGTATAACGCCACCAGATGTAGCGACAGGAGACGGTCAACGACAGCACGATCAGCATCAGCGCCGAGAAGCGGCCCGGAATACGGCGAACCAGCAGCGCCACGCCCCACAGCAGGATCAGGAAGGTAAACTGCGCCAAAGGGTTAAAGGGTTGCGTAATACAGACCAGCGCCAGTATGAGCGAGAACACGACGATGACGCCGAGGATAAAACGCCGCAAGCCCGGGTGGAGGTGCCCGAGCTCTTTATGGTTATCCAGATGGCTGGTCTTATCGCTTACGCTGCTGGGCAATCTGTCCAGCCACTGGTGGTAGCGTTCACGTAGCTGCTGCACGCGGGAGAAGCTGCGCCAGTGCGGCGTTTTTTTCTCCGGGCGGGAGGAAGTGGCCACCAGCCAGATAGCCTGAATAAGATAACGCGCCGGATCCAAAGGCCGCGGCCGGTCGGGATTAATGTGCGGATATAATTCACCGTGCCGTGCACGTATGTGCTGCCAGCGTGGGTGTTCGAGTGGAATGAACATCCAGGCCAGAATCATCCAGAAACAGCCGAGCGCGGCGCTAAATGCCGAAGCACCATGCCGGCGGAAATGCCGGTAACGTTCGCTCAAGCGCGAACTGACCGGTGGGATGAGTAACCAGCTGGCGAGACGACTCATACAGCGCTCCCTGCAGGCTCCGCCCTTTTGGCGAAGTTCAGCAGACACCAGTTAGCCAGCGTCAGGATCTCTTCTGCCGCCAGTGAGTCGCTGCGGTATTCGCCGAGCGGTTGCTTAGAGGCCAGGCATTCAGCCATGCCCTCATCACGATGAATGACAACAGGAAGCAGGCGACGCTGGCTTTGCAGCCACACCTGATACAGATCGTCCTGGATCTGGCTGCCAATGCGTAAATCGTTAATCAGGATATGGCCATTTTGCGGTAATCCCTGCTGATGCAGGCGAATATGGCAGTTTGCATCGACGTTGACGATCGAAAGGACATGGTCGCACTGTGCGATAAGCTGTCGGGTCAGCGTGCCGGCGCCGTGTGGCAGATCCAGCAGGATCCACTTGTATTGACCCTTTTCTTTCAGGCTCTGCAGCGCAAGCGTGAACTGCGAAAACAGGCGCTGATACGCGGCTTCATTCTCACGTTCCGAGGTGGACAGTTGACCAAAAGGCAGCAGATCAAGCTGGGAGGTATAGCGCATACCGGCATCCCGCCAGTCTTTATCATCAAGCAGCGCGCGGGCCCAGCCCTCTTCGCGGGTAAAGTCGACATTAAACGACATACGCAGCAAATTATCGGCGCAGGCGTCAATAACCAGCACCGATTCACCTAAAAGCTGTAATGACCACGCCAGCGCCGCGGTAACAGATGTGGTACCCACACCGCCACGGACACCCTGTAATCCGAGTATGGCCATCAATGGCTCCCTTATTGTTGATGGGCGAATTCAGCTAATAACGGCCAACGTTTAATAGCCGCGGCCAACTGTTCCCGCTGGGAAATATCGGTGTAATCTATTTCAGGTAAAGAAAAGGCCTGCGTCAGCGCCAGAAAATCGTTTTGGAATGTATAGCCCAGGGTCGAGTCGACTGGGGTTCCGGGTTCGTTATTATCCATTCTTTTTCCATCCCTTTGAGGAAAATCGCACGCTAAAGAAGTTGCGGGGCTTCCTGCCCTGACAAATTTCATTTACATGCTAAATCTGATGTTCTTTAATTTCAATGTTAGGTTTATTTCTACGCTTTCGCTAGTAAACTGAGATACAGATAAATTAGACGAAATGAGGGACACCGTGGACTCCATATTTTCTATTGGCATCCAGTCATTATGGGACGAATTGAGCCACATGCCAGTCGGAGGAGTCTGGTGGATTAATACGGACCGTAATGAAGATGCTATCAGTCTGGTAAACCAGACAATTGCTGCTCAGGATAAGGATTCCCGCGTGGCCGTCATTAGCATGGGTGAAGATCCGAAGAAAATTATCACGCTTGAAAGTGACCGCGGACCCCAGACGGTGCGATTATTTACCATGACATCGGAAGCCGATAGTCTATACTTTTTGTCCCGCGATGTTCAGTGCAGTATTGATCCGGATCACTATTTAATGATCCTGAAATGTGCAAATAACGTTCTGCAAAATATCCCTGCGGAAAAACTGTTGCCGTGGCTGGAAAAAATCAATAAATGGGCAAAATTTCAAAATTGCACGCTATTGATAGTCAATCCCGGCAGTAATAACGACAAGCTGTTTTCACTTTTAATGGGCGAATATCGCTCCCTGTTCGGTCTGGCAAGCGTGCGTGACCAGGTGGGCAGCTATCTCTACGATATTGCATTCTGGTGTAATGAAAAAGGCGTGAGTGCCAGGCAACAGCTTACGCTCAAACATATTGAGGGCGAGTGGCACCTGGCGCAGCAGGAAGAAACCGTGGTACAACCGCGCAGTGATGAAAAACGCATCCTGAGCCATATCGCGGTTTTAGAGGGCGCGCCTGCCCTGTCGGAAAACTGGACACTGTTTGACACTAACGAAGCCCTCTTCCATGAAGCCCGCACAACCCAGGCGGCAACGCTTATTTTCTCGTTGATGCAGAATAACCAGATTGAGACGCTGGCAAGGCAAATCCACACCTTACGCCGCCAGCGCGGAAGCGCGTTAAAAATTATCGTGCGCGAAAATAATACCAGTCTGCGCGCCACCGACGAGCGCCTGCTTCTGGGCTGCGGTGCCAATATGGTTATTCCATGGAATGCTCCGCTGTCGCGCTGCCTGACGCTTATCGAAAGCGTTCAGGGCCAGCAGTTTAGCCGCCACGTACCGGAAGATATTTCCACACTGCTCTCGATGACGCAGCCGATGAAGCTGCGCGGATACCAAAAATGGGATACCTTCTGCGACGCCGTTGGGAACATGATGAACAACACGCTCCTTCCCGCTGACGGTAAAGGCGTCATGGTTGCACTGCGCCCTGTGCCAGGTATCCGCGTTGAGCAGGCCCTGACCTTATGTCGCCCGAACCGTACCGGGGACATCATGACCATTGGCGACAATCGCCTGGTGCTGTTTTTGTCCTTCTGCCGGGTGAACGATCTCGATACGGCGCTTAACCACATCTTCCCCCTGCCTACCGGGGATATTTTCTCGAACCGTATGATTTGGTTCGAAGATAATTCTATCAGCGCGGAGCTGGTGCAGATGCGCGCGCTCCAGCCTGAACAATGGGCTAAACCGCTTACGATGACGAGCGATGCCAAACCGATCCTCAATGCCAGACATGATGGACACGTCTGGCGTCGGGTGCCGGAGCCCCTTCGCTTATTAACAGACAACGCGGAGAACGCACCATCATGAATATCAGCGATATCATTCAACTGGTTATCTTCTGTGCGCTGATCTTTTTCCCGCTTGGCTACTATGCACGCCATTCCATACGCCGTATCCGCGATACGGCCAGAGTGCTGTTTGTAAAACCTCGCTACGTGAAACCAGCCGGAACTCTGACACGGGCATCACACGTCAAGGCAGACCGTAAACATGACTAATTCTACCTATACCGCTTCGTCACCCTCGCCGCTCTGGCAATACTGGCGCGGCCTTTCCGGCTGGAACTTCTACTTTCTGGTGAAGTTTGGTCTGCTGTGGGCAGGCTATCTGAATTTCCATCCCCTTCTCAACCTGGTGTTTATGGCCTTCCTGCTGATGCCTCTGCCAAATATCAGGCTGCATCGCTTACGCCACTGGGTAGCCATCCCTCTCGGCTTTGCGCTGTTCTGGCATGATACCTGGCTGCCGGGCCCGGACAGCATTATGAGCCAGGGCTCGCAGGTGGCAGGCTTCAGTGCAGACTATATGCTTGACCTGGCTGAGCGCTTTATTAACTGGCAGATGATTGGCGCGGTTTTTGTGCTGCTGGTTGCCTGGCTGTTCCTGTCACAGTGGATCCGCGTCACGGTGTTTGTCGTCGCGATTATGATCTGGCTTAACGTGCTAACGCTGGCGGGTCCAAACTTTTCGCTGTGGCCAGCCGGTCAGCCGACCACGACTGTGACCACTACAGGTGGAAGCGCAGCGGCAACCGTGACGACGGCAGGCAATACGCCCGTAGTGGGGGATATCCCAACTCAGACTGCACCGCCGACTTCAACAAACCTGAACGCCTGGCTCTCCAGTTTCTACGCCGCGGAAGACAAGCGACAGACGAAATTCCCGGACGCGCTGCCGGCAGATGCCCAGCCGTTTGAACTGCTGGTGATTAATATCTGCTCCCTCTCCTGGGCCGACGTGGACGCTGCCGGGTTAATGTCGCACCCGCTGTGGTCGCATTTCGACATTCAGTTTAAAGATTTCAACTCTGCCACCTCATACAGCGGCCCGGCGGCGATTCGCCTGCTGCGCGCAAGCTGCGGTCAGCCATCGCACAAGAATTTGTATCAACCCGCCGGCAACCAGTGTTATCTGTTCGATAACCTCTCAAAGCTGGGCTTTACGCAGCATCTGATGCTGGGGCATAACGGCCAGTTCGGTAACTTCCTGAAAGAGGTGCGCGAACAGGGTGGCATGCAGGCGCCGCTGATGGATCAAACCGGTCTTCCCGTCTCTCTGCTGGGCTTCGACGGTTCGCCCGTTTATGACGATACCGCCGTGCTGCAGCGCTGGCTGCAGACCATCGAAAAAGACAATAATCCGCGCAGCGCAACGTTCTATAACACCCTGCCCCTTCACGACGGTAACCACTTCCCGGGCGTGAGCAAAACGGCGGATTATAAAGTGCGTGCGCAAAAGCTCTTTGACGAGCTGGACGCATTCTTCACGGAGCTGGAAAAATCCGGCCGTAAAGTGATGGTGGTTGTGGTACCTGAGCACGGTGGCGCGCTGAAAGGCGACAGAATGCAGGTTTCAGGCCTGCGTGATATTCCAAGCCCGTCGATTACCAACGTGCCTGCAGGCATTAAATTCTTTGGTATGAAGGCACCGCATCAGGGCGCACCGATTGAGATCGCTCAGCCAACCAGCTATCTGGCGATCTCAGAACTGGTTGCCCGTGCCGTAGACGGAAAGCTGTTTGTAGAAGATAGCGTGAACTGGGATGAACTCACCAGCAAACTGCCGCAGACGGCAGAAGTCTCAGAGAACGCCAACGCGGTGGTGATTCAGTATCAGAATAAACCGTACGTTCGCCTGAACGGCGGGGATTGGGTACCGTATCCGCAGTAAGGCCCCTCACCCTAACCCTCTCCCCATCGGGGAGAGGGGATAGTCGGTGCGTTATTATTGCGCTGAAATCCACACCAGCATTTTTAGACTTGCTGAATAGTAGTCGTCCTTAGACGTGATTTCGGGTTCTCCGGAAGACTGTCCCATCGTTAAATCGCGCACCGCCAGCAGACCGCCTTCCATCATGTAGGGCGCATAGTCGTTGGTCGTGACGTTTACCCAGGCGGGCGTTTGTTCCCGGGGAAACTGACCGAACCAGGCTTTCCACGGCGTCAGCAGCGGGCTTTGTTTATCAGACCAGGCCACGTACAACGGAATACGAATCGCGTCGTAGCTCATCCTCGGTGGCCAGCCCGTGGCCGGCGCCAGCTTGCCGCCTGATGTCAGTGTAACCCAGTCAGCGGGCAGATTGGCTTTGCCCGAGCCCATTTTGCCCAGCAGGCGTTTCCCGTCCTTAATCAACTCATGCCAGACCGGTAAATGACTGCGCCCGGCAAAGGCCTGCCAGGCCGGAAACACGAAATAAGAAGGATTAAGGACTACTTCCCCCTCAAGCTTAAAACCCTCGACGCCAGGCAGCATCACGCGGTAACCCGCATAGCGGATCACGCTGTGGTCAATTAGTGCTTTTGTAATCGCATCCGATTCGGCGCTGTAGCGTTTATCATGCCAGCGGGCATCCGCTTTTAACAACGCCCAGGCAATCAGCACATCGCCATCTGCGGCGTTGTTTTTGTCGGCGACCGGGTTGGTCTCCGCGGGGTTATAACGCCAGTAAAACAGACCGTTCTCTTTGTTCTTCAGCTGACTGTCTGTCCATTGCCAGAGCTTATCGAACGTGGCTTTATCGTCATTGGCCACCGCCATCAGCATGGCAAAACCCTGACCTTCCGTATGCGAAACGCCGCCATTGCCGGTATCGACAATGCGGCCTTCCGGTTTGAAAAAGCGTGCCTTGTAACTTTCCCAGGCCTGACCCGCCTGCAAGAGAGGAGAAAATAGCACGCTCATCACCACAGCCAGCGTCGCGCAGACGGGTTTTCGCATCATTTACTCAATCCGGTTATTCGGCACTTCGCAGTGAAATCTCACCGCCCACCCAGGGTTTGATCGCGCCATCCTGCTCCAGAAGCAGCGCGCCCTGTGCATCAATTCCGCGGGAAGTCCCGTAGATCTCTTTATCACCAATCAGCAATTTCACCGGGCGGTTAATAAAGTTATCCAGCTTTTCCCAACGAGACAGGAACGGTGCCAGCCCTTCCTGTTCAAAAAGCGTGAGCGAGCTGCGCAACTCTTTAATCATACGTACGGCGAGAGTATTACGATCGATGACGATGCCCGCCTCCTGAAGGTTAGTCCAGGCCTGATTCACCACATCATTTTGAACATTGCGCATGACCATGTTGAGGCCCGCGCCAATGACGATTTGTGCTGCATCGCCGGTTTTCCCCGTCAGTTCGACAAGAATTCCGGCAAGTTTACGATCGTTCAGGTACAGATCGTTCGGCCATTTAACGCGCACGTTATCCGCACCCAGGTCGTGCAGCACTTCCGCCATGACAATGCCGATGACCAGACTCAGGCCAATGGCAGCGGCCGGACCCTGATCGAGTCGCCAGTACATGGAAAGATAAAGGTTAGCGCCGAAGGGTGAGAACCATTTGCGGCCGCGGCGGCCACGTCCGGCCTGCTGATATTCAGCAACACAGGCATCGCCGGATTTCAGCTCAGGCAGGCGATCCAGCAGATACTGGTTCGTCGAATCAATCACAGGCAGCACCGCAACATTGCCGTGTCCAATCTGGCTGCGGATCGCTTCTTCATTCAGCAATTGAATAGGTTCCGGCAGGCTGTACCCTTTTCCGGGTACCGTGAACACATCAACACCCCAGTCGCGGAGCGTCTGAATATGTTTATTGATGCCGGCGCGGCTCATGCCTAGCCGCTCACCCAACTGCTCACCAGAATGAAACTCACCGTCAGCGAGGATGCTAATCAGGGTTAAGGGGATGGTATTGTCTTTCACGCGATGGCCTCCACGGCATTGACTTCACCAGTGCGGCCAATGAAGCGGACTTCCGGCTCCAGCCAGACGTTAAACTTTTCGCCCACGCGCTGGCGAACATCATGTGCCAGCTGTACAACATCATCGCTGGTCGCATCGTGCTGATTAATCAGTACCAGGGCCTGCTGTTGATGAACGGCAGCACCTCCGACTGAGGTGCCTTTTAGCTGACATTGATCGATAAGCCATCCCGCAGCCAGCTTCACGCTGCCATCCGCCTGAGGGTAATGAGGCGCAGCTGGCCATGCTTCAAGAAGGACTTTTGCATTTTCGCTGCTGATAACCGGGTTTTTGAAGAAGCTTCCAGCATTTCCGTTGATTTTTGGATCGGGAAGTTTGGTCATCCGCATATGGCAAACCGAGTCAAAAACGTCGCGGGGGGTCACGGTAGCCGGATCGAGACGCGTTAAATCACCGTAGCTCAGCACGGGCTGCCAGTTCTTCGACAGACGCAGTCCCACGGAGACGATCGCGTAGCGATCCTGATATTCATGTTTGAAGATACTGTCACGATAGCCAAAACGGCACTGTTCAGCCGTTAAACGCTTAGTCGTTCCGGTCGTCAGTTCGATGCAGTCGACATATTCGCAGACGTGTTTCAGTTCGATGCCGTAGGCACCGATGTTTTGAATAGGTGACGATCCGGCGCAGCCAGGAATAAGCGCGAGATTTTCCAGACCCGGCATCCCTTTTTCGAGGGTAAATTGCACCAGATGATGCCAGTTTTCCCCGGCCCCCACGTGCAGGTGCCAGCTATCGGTACGCTCTTCTACATCAATTCCCATGATGCGGTTAACGATCACCGTTCCCGAAAAATCTTCAAGAAACAGGACATTACTGCCTTCGCCCAGAATCAGTACAGGTTCATTATTTTCTGTTGCGCTTTGCCATGCGTTCAGCAACTGCTGTGCGGTTTCGGCACGTACAATGTTCTTAGCATTCCGTTGAATGCCAAAGGTATTCCAGGGCTTAAGGGAGTGGTTCATAGACGCTATCCTGATGCAAAAACGCAGGTAGTTTACCGTATAAGCAGGGGATTGGGGGATTAGTTTGTGCAGCGTAGAAACGCAAAAAGGCCATCCTTGCGGATGGCCTCTCTACTTATTTGATGCCTGGCAGTTCCCTACTCTCACATGGGGAGACCCCACACTACCATCGGCGCTACGGCGTTTCACTTCTGAGTTCGGCATGGGGTCA
>NZ_JBNDIZ010000009.1:0-152442 GCF_050434705.1 Enterobacter sp. AC1
CCGGCGGTAAATCGCCGCTTCGCGGTACCCTCAGCTTATTCCTTCAGGCTATCGGGTCGGGCATGAGCCTGCATCCCTGCAGGCCACGCCCTCTCGGCGCGTCCCTGCGCCTCGCCCCGGCCTTACGGAAACGCCTCGGCGATTTACAGCCGGACCAGGGCATCGCTGTAAGCCATTCATTTTCCTGAAGCAACGTTCACCGCTTCCGGTTAAAAAAATTACTGGGGATCCCTCAGCCCACAGGGAGAGGGCATCAGGCCGCAGGAATGCCCAACAGTGAAGACGCCCCCGCTTTACCACTTAGCAGCTCTTCTGTTTTTCCATCCCACGCAATTCGCCCTTCGGCAATAACCACCGATCTCGGTGCAATCCGCGCGGCATCCTCAATACTGTGCGAAACCATCAGCATCGTGAGCTGCTGGCGCTGACAGACGTCCTGCACCAGCGCCAGCATCTCCTGGCGCAGAGCGGGATCGAGCGCTGAGAACGGTTCATCCAGCAGCAGGATCGGCTGCTCGCGTACCAGACAACGCGCCAGCGCCACGCGCTGACGCTGGCCGCCGGAAAGCTCGCCCGGCAGCCTGTCGATAAGCCCGTCTATCCCCATCTGCGCGGCAATGATCGCCAGCTTCTGACGCTGGGCATCGTTAAGCTTGAGCCCCGGATCCATCCCCAGCGCGATGTTCTGCCGCACCGTCAGGTGGGTAAACAGGTTGTTTTCCTGAAACAGCATGGATACCGGGCGTTTTGCGGGCGGCGTATGGGTATGGTCCCGGTTTTCAATGACTATCGATCCGCTTGCCGGCTGCAGAAATCCCGCCACCAAATTGAGCAGCGTGCTTTTTCCCGCACCGCTTGGGCCAAGCACGGCAATCATCTCTCCCTGACGCACGGAGAGCGTGAAGCGCATCGGCAGATGCTGATAAAGCCAGGTTACATCAGTCAGTTTTAACATCACGCCCCGGAAGTTTTTCGATAACGGTAAATAAGGCAAAGCACAGCAGTAGCAGCAAAAGCGCGGTCACCGCGCCGTCCTGGCTGCGGTAGGAGCCGATTTGCTGATACAGCCAGTAGGGCAGCGTGCGGAAATTGTCATTTCCGAAAAGCGCCACGACCCCAAAATCACCCATTGAGAGCACGCAGGCAAACGCCAGCGCCTGCGCCAGCGGACGTTTTAGCGCGCGCAGTTCGACCACCTTCAGCCGTTGCCAGCCCTTCATCCCCAGCGACTGACAGAGCAAACTGTAGCGGCCGTTGACGTCGCGCATCGGATTTTCCAGCACCTTGAGCGCGTAAGGAATGGCCATCAGGGCGTTGGTGAAAATCACAATACCGTCGGCGCTTTCCGGCAGGCCGATGGTGCTGTTGAACAGCAGGAAAAAGCCCGTCGCCAGCACGATCCCCGGCATGGCCAGAATCAGCATGCCTGTCAGCTCCAGCGCGTGCCCGGCTTTTGGCGCCTGTCGGGCATGCAGTTCGCGGCTGCTCCACAGCAGCATCATGGTCAGCGTGACGCACAGCAGCCCTGCGGCCAGTGCAATACGAAGTGAGGTTCCGGTGGCCTGCCAGAGGATAGGCTGTTGCAGGACGGACAGGAGATTGAGATTAAGACCGTCAACGATAACGGCC
Organism: Enterobacter sp. AC1; assembly: GCF_050434705.1. NCBI lineage: Bacteria > Pseudomonadati > Pseudomonadota > Gammaproteobacteria > Enterobacterales > Enterobacteriaceae > Enterobacter > Enterobacter sp. AC1. Next base: position 1,630 of record NZ_JBNDIZ010000009.1, read on the forward strand.
ATTAGTGGCGGCAGCAGCAGCAGGAGCGCCAGTGCGATCAGGGCAAAATCGGTGATGCGGCTGTGCAGGCTGTCCTGCGGATCGCGCCAGCCGGTTATTTGATTGCTGCCAGTGGGAATGGCTTTACTCAGCCGCTGGCTCAGCAGCACCAGTGCAAGACAGCATCCCATCTGCACCATCGCCAGCAGCGCGGCGCGCCCGGGATCGTAGTCGTAACTCAGCGCCTGGTAAATCGCCAGCTCAATGGTCGTCGCCTGCGGTCCGCCGCCGAGCGAAAGCACGGTGGCAAAGCTGGCAAAGCAGAGCATAAAGATTAATGCCGCCACGGGGGGAAGCTGGCGGCGCAGCCACGGCCATTCGACAAAGCGGAAGAATGACGCGCCGCGCATGCCAAGCTGGGCGGCAATCTGACGCTGTTCGCCGGGAATGTTCTCCAGCGCCTGCAAAAAGAGTCGCGTCGCCATCGGCATATTGAAAAACACGTGCGCCAGCAGAATGCCCTTCAGCCCGTAGGGGGAGAATGTCCATTCAAGACCAAGCTGACTCCACAGGTAAGCCAGCCAGCCCTGGCGACCGTAAACGCTCAGAATGCCAAATACCGCCACCAGCACGGGCAGGATCAGCGTCATGGCGCACAGGCGCAGCAGCGCCTGCCTGCCGGGGAAACGCCTGCGATAGAGCGCGCGCGCAAGAAAAATAGCCGGGATCACCGACAGCAGGGCAGAAAGAAACGCCTGCCAGAAGGAGAACCGGATCACGTGCCAGAGGTAGCTGTCGTGCCAGAGGGCGAGAAGGTCGCTCTCCGGTGCGTTAAACCACAACGCAAGAAAGGCCCCCAGGCTGACCGCCACCATCACTACGGCGGCGAGCAGCCCGGGCAGTAACCAGCCGGGAATCAGCGGCTGACGGCGCGTTGCCATTCACTTACCCATGCTGCACGCTGCGCGGCGACCTGCTGCGGCGTAAATTCCAGCGAGGTTTTTGGTTTGGTCAGCTGCTCGAAACCTGCCGGCAGCGCAACGTTCGTGACGGGATACATCCAGTTACCTGCCGGGATGGCGTTCTGGAACGCGGGCGAAACCATAAATTTCAGGAACTTTTCTGCGAGTTCCGGCTGTTTGCTGGCGACGGTGCGCGCGGCCACTTCCACCTGCAGATAATGCCCTTCAGCAAAATCAGCAGCCGCGTAGTTGTCTTTCTTCTCGGCGATAATGTGATAGGCCGGAGAGGTGGTGTAGCTCAACACCAGGTCGCTTTCGCCTTTCAGGAACAGGCCATAGGCTTCGCTCCAGCCTTTGGTCACGGTGACGGTTTTGGCGGCCAGTTTTTGCCACGCTTCCGGCGCTTTATCGCCGTAGACCTTTTGCATCCACAGCAGCAGGCCCAGACCCGGCGTACTGGTGCGCGGGTCCTCATAAATGACGCGCCATTTCTGGTCGCTTTCTACCAGCTCTTTCAGGCTTTTCGGCGGGTTTTTCAGCTTGTTTTTGTCGTAAACAAAAGCAAAGTAGCCGTAGTCGAACGGCACAAAGGTGTCGTTTTTCCAGCCGCCAGGTACGTTAACGGCATCTGCCGCTACGCCGCTTTTGGCAAACAGTTTGGTTTGTGAGGCAGCGTCCAGCAGATTGTTATCCAGCCCGAGCACCACGTCGGCTTTACTGTTTTTACCTTCCATGCGCAGACGGTTGAGCAGCGAGACGCCATCTTCCAGCGCCACAAACTTCAGTTCGCAGTTACAGTCAGCTTCAAAGGCTTTTTTGACGACCGGGCCAGGGCCCCAGTCGGCAGAAAAAGAGTCGTAGGTGTAGACCGTCAGAACGGGCTTAGCAAAAGCAGGCAGCGCAAACAGCGCCAGCAGGGGAAGAGCTTTTTTTAACACTTTGCACCTCAAAGTTGAGTGGCAAAGGATTTTGAGCGACAGCCTCAAATCCCTTCGCCGGCGTTATCCGGATCAGGTTCGACGGGTATTATCTCAGCGCACATCTGTGATGCAGCACCCCGTTGAGAACGGCGCTATTGTAATGATTTGGTGAATATTACGAAAGCGTTATGGTTCCGGCGGCGCAAACCAGGCCGATTTGAAATCAAACCAGCCCAGGGTGTTCATCCGCAAACCGCGCATGCTGCGCTGTCCCTGGATCATCAGCCAGTGGTGGATCAAGGGGACGATCGCCTGTTCAGACAGCAGCTGCTGGCACCATACGGCAAGATTCATTTCGCCTGCACGCCACAGGGCTGCATCCTGCTGCCAGTCGCGGTGGATGCAGTGCTGGATCAGCGGGACCTCATACAGGTGTGAGAATAATGAAAAATCGAGCGGCAGGGTGAAGTTGGCGCTGTTCAGCCAGATATCGCTGGTAAGTTCCCCCTGGTGCCATTCGTCATAGTTCACTTCCCTGATGTCCAGCCTGACACCTTCTGCTGCCAGCAGTCTGGTCATGATCCTGGCGATAAAACGATGCTCCACGTGTTCGCGGTAGTAGGTCAGGGTGATGGATTCCAGGCCTGCGGGTTTATCGCAGTGCGCCGGGCGGGCGTGGTGCCAGCGCGGAAGCAGGCCGTACGCCGGGAACCAGTAGGTCTGGTACTGCTCTTCCGCGTGGTAGATCAAATTGGAGGGGGATAACACGTGGCTGATCCACTTACGTACCTCATGGTTTGCCCCGCGATGGGTTCGGCCATCAAACAGCAGATAATAGCATCCCTCCTCCAGGCGACTCTCCACGGCTTTTTCTCCCGTGGTTGGGCCTTCCAGCGTCAGGCCGGCGCTCAGCTCTTCATTCAGATCCGGCAATACCCACACGTTTACTTCGTCGATCAGCGCCCGATAGCCAAAATAGTCATCGAACGCGCGGATTTTCAGCTGGTTATTATTATTGCGGGAGACCGAATAGGGGCCGGTGCCAACCGGCTGGCTGGCAAAATTGTTCATCGACTCCCACTCGCCGGGCAAAATCATTGACGGCACATAGCCCAGTAGCCAGGGAAGCCACTTGTCCTGCTGGGACAGTTCAATATCCAGCGTCCACGCCGTTGGGGAGTGAACGCGCGAAATATGCGAGTAGAGCGGCAGCTTGCGGACGCGTTCCAGAGAGGCGATGACGTCGCGCATCTCCAGCTCGCGGCCGTGGTGAAAGTGGATGCCGGGGCGTAAAAAGAATCGCCAGTGAAGAGGAGAAAGCTGCTGCCAGTGGTGCGCGATATCCGCTTCCAGTTCCCCATTTTCCTCATTTATCCGCGTCAGCCCGCTGAAAATTTGCCGGGCCATATGGGTTTCTGAGCGGCGTAAGGCCGTGCCGGGCAACAGATTTTTCATCGGCCGATAGTAGAGGACCCGCAGGATGTGGCGGCCCTGGCGGAAACTGCGTCCGAGGTGCGAAACCAGCATCTGGCGCACGGCGGCTTTGTCGCCCACCAGCTGTACCAGCTGGTCAATTCGGTCCTGCTCCAGCAGGTCTTCGGCGCGCTGCTGCTGCAGCGCCAATCCGGTATAGAGGAAGGTCAGGCGCGAGCGTTTGCCGCGTCCCGCCTCCGCTTCCCAGCTTAACCAGCCCTGCTGCTGCATGGTATTGAGCAGCGTGCGCATATGGCGGCGGGAACAGCTAAGCAGGTCGGCCAGCTCGTTCAGCGTGGTCTCCTGCGATTGCCCCTCACAGCACTGCCAGAGGCGGATGAATTGTTGTTGCAGTCGACCGGAAGGCATAAAAGGGGAACTCCTGACAAAAAATCAGCAATTTATTAATCCCTATATTAAGCCAATAATCCTTACCGATGAAGTGAGGAGGTAAATTATGAAGAGGTCTACCGCACGTCAGTTTTATCAGCACTATTTTTCAGCGACAAAAGGAACGTCCTGGCTGGCCCGCCAGTGTGCAGAGCAACGGCTGAAAATTCTGGAAGACCTGATGCAGTGGGACGTTACGAAACCGACCTCTTCTCGCTAACTCGCCTCGATCATGTGTGACTGAGTATTGGTGCTAATCACCCGCCAGCAAAATGTTTTTGCTGGCTTTTTTCGTTTATTCTTTCACCCGGTTTCGATTCGCTTTCACAAGGACTTGCGCATGCTCTGGTTGATGACGATGGGGCGACGCCTGAACGGCGTCTATGCCGCTTTTATGCTGGTGGCCTTTATGATGGGCGTGGCGGGGGCGCTACAGGCGCCGACGCTGAGCCTGTTCCTCAGCCGCGAGGTGGGCGCGCAGCCGTTTTGGGTGGGGCTGTTTTATACCGTCAACGCCATTGCCGGGATCCTCGTTAGCCTCGCGCTGGCGAAACGATCGGACAGCCAGGGCGATCGCCGCAAGCTGATCCTCTTTTGCTGCGCCATGGCCGTAGGCAACGCGCTGCTCTTTGCGTTCAATCGTGATTACCTGACGCTCATTACCTGTGGCGTGCTGCTGGCGTCGCTGGCGAATACCGCCATGCCGCAGCTTTTCGCCCTGGCGCGTGAATATGCGGATAACTCGGCGCGGGAAGTGGTGATGTTTAGCTCGGTGATGCGTGCCCAGCTCTCGCTGGCGTGGGTCATCGGCCCGCCGCTGGCCTTCATGCTGGCGCTGAACTATGGCTTTACCGCCATGTTTTCCATTGCGGCAGGGATTTTTGTCATCAGCCTGGCGCTGATTGCTTTTGCGCTGCCGTCCGTGGCCCGGGTCGAGCAAACGACGGATAAACCGATGACTCAGGTGAGCGGCTGGCAGGACAAAAACGTCCGCATGCTGTTTATTGCCTCCACGCTGATGTGGACCTGCAACACCATGTACATCATCGACATGCCGCTGTGGATCAGCAGCTCACTGGGCTTACCGGACAAGCTCGCCGGGATCTTAATGGGTACCGCGGCCGGGCTGGAGATCCCGGCGATGATCCTGGCGGGTTATTACGTTAAGCGTTTCGGAAAGCGTCGGATGATGATCGTCGCGGTGGCGGCTGGGGTGCTGTTTTACGCGGGGCTGATCTTTTTCCATTCGCGCGAAGCGCTGCTGGTGCTGCAGCTGTTCAACGCCGTGTTTATTGGCATTGTCGCCGGGATCGGCATGCTTTGGTTCCAGGACCTCATGCCAGGCCGCGCCGGCTCGGCGACCACACTTTTTACCAACAGTATTTCGACGGGGGTAATTCTGGCGGGGGTGATTCAGGGGGCGCTGGCGCAAAGCTATGGCCATGCCTCGGTTTACTGGATGATTACGGCGATTTCGGTGGTTACGCTTGGGCTGACCTGCCGGGTCAAAGACGTTTGATTCTGGAAGACGGCTTCACGAAATGGAACGACTTTCTGACAGGTACGAAGAAGGGGAATAGAGTGCGTGGCGGGTGCTTGAGGCTGTTTGCCTCAGGCTTTCGCAAGAGGCAAACAGTGGAGAGTCCCACATCAAAACTGATGGGGAGACCAACTTCACAACCCACATTGCGAGGTTAGTCTCTTCATTGCCGAAAAGCAATAAGGAGGCTGGAATGCCAAAACGTAGTCAAATCAATGGCCCGCTTTTTGCGGGCCATTGCCTTTAGCTCATAAACGCAGGCTGTTTTTTCTCGTACGCTGAGATGGCGTCTTCGTGCTGGAGCGTCAGGCCAATACTGTCCAGACCGTTCAGCATGCAGTGACGACGGAACGCATCAATGCTGAAGCTGTAGGTCTTATCTCCGCCCTTCACCACTTCTGCTTCCAGATCCACTTCAAACAAAATACCCGGATTCGCCTGCACCAGGGCGAACAGCTCATCAACCTGTTCGTCGCTCAGCGTGACGGGCAGAAGCTGGTTGTTGAAGCTGTTGCCGTAAAAGATATCGGCGAAGCTCGGTGCGATAACCACTTTAAAACCGTAGTCGGTCAGGGCCCACGGCGCGTGTTCACGGGATGAACCGCAGCCAAAGTTTTCCCGCGCCAGCAAAATGGATGCGCCTTTGTATTCCGGGAAGTTCAGAACGAACTCCGGATTAGGCACTTCACCTTTGTCATCCAGGAAACGCCAGTCGTTAAACAGATGTGCACCAAAACCGGTACGCGTGACTTTCTGCAAAAACTGCTTAGGAATGATTGCATCAGTATCGACGTTAGCGGCGTCCAGGGGGACAACCAGGCCCGTATGTTGGGTAAATTTCTCTGCCATGATTGTCTCCTTATTTCAGGCTGCGAATATCGGCGAAATGGCCGGTGACTGCCGCAGCGGCGGCCATTGCCGGGCTGACCAGATGGGTGCGCCCACCGCGGCCCTGACGGCCTTCAAAGTTACGGTTACTGGTGGAGGCGCAGCGCTCGCCCGGATTCAGGCGATCGTTATTCATGGCCAGGCACATGGAGCAGCCTGGCAGGCGCCATTCGAAGCCCGCGTCGATAAAGATCTTATCCAAACCTTCGGCTTCCGCCTGGGCTTTCACCGGACCGGAGCCTGGAACAACCAGAGCCTGCACGCCCGGTGCCACTTTACGGCCTTTTGCAATTTCAGCGGCGGCGCGCAAGTCTTCGATACGGGAGTTGGTGCATGAGCCGATGAAGACTTTATCAATGGTGACGTCGGTCAACGGAACGCCAGGTTTCAGCCCCATATAGGCCAGCGCTTTTTCCGCACTGGCGCGTTCGACCGGATCGGCGAAGGACGCCGGGTCAGGGATGCTGTCGTTGACGGAAATCACCTGGCCCGGGTTGGTGCCCCAGGTCACCTGCGGGGCAATCTCTTCTGCCTGCAGGGTAACCACGGTATCGAAGCTGGCACCGTCGTCGGTTTTCAGAGTTTTCCAGTACGCGACAGCAGCGTCAAAATCCTGACCTTTCGGCGCGTGCAGACGGCCCTTCACATAGCTGAAGGTGGTGTCGTCTGGCGCGACCAGACCGGCTTTTGCGCCCATCTCAATGGCCATATTGCAGAGGGTCATACGGCCTTCCATGCTCAGCGCCTGGATGGCCTCGCCGCAGAATTCCACCACGTGGCCGGTACCGCCTGCGCTGCCGGTTTTGCCAATGATCGCCAGCACGATGTCTTTTGCGGTGATGCCCGGCGCGGCTTTTCCCTTCACTTCAATCTTCATGGTTTTGGCGCGACCCTGTTTCAGAGTCTGCGTTGCCAGCACGTGTTCAACTTCAGAGGTACCAATCCCGAACGCCAGGGCGCCAAACGCGCCGTGCGTCGCGGTGTGGGAGTCACCGCAGACGATGGTCATGCCCGGCAGGGTAATCCCTTGCTCCGGCCCCATTACGTGGACGATACCCTGATAAGGGTGATTCAGATCGTACAGCTCAACGCCAAACTCGTTGCAGTTCTTAATCAGCTCCTGCATCTGGATACGCGCCATCTCACCGGACGCGTTAATGTCTTTGGTCTGGGTGGAAACGTTGTGATCCATCGTTGCGAAGGTTTTGCCCGGCTGACGAACCGGACGCTTGTGCGCGCGCAGGCCGTCAAACGCCTGAGGAGAGGTCACCTCGTGTACCAGATGTCTGTCGATATACAGCAGAGGGGTTTCGTTTGGTGCCTCGTAAACAACGTGCGCATCAAACAATTTTTCATATAAGGTCTTGGCCATGATTACACCCCTTGCGCGACATAGCGGGCAATAATGTCGCCCATTTCATCAGTACTGACTGCCGCCGTGCCGCGTGCTAAATCACCGGTACGGACGCCTTCTTCTAACGCCCGGTTAATGGCGTTCTCAATTGCGGTTGCTGCATCACCTGCATCCAGGCTGTAGCGCAGCAGCAGGGCCAGAGAGAGGATCTGCGCAATCGGGTTAGCAATGTTTTTACCTGCGATATCCGGCGCGGAGCCGCCTGCCGGCTCGTACAGGCCAAAGCCCTCTTCGTTCAGGCTTGCAGAAGGCAGCATGCCCATGGAGCCGGTAATCATTGCGCATTCGTCCGAGAGAATATCGCCGAACAGGTTCGAGCACAGCAGGACGTCAAACTGCGACGGATCCTTGATCAGCTGCATCGTCGCGTTGTCGATGTACATGTGCGACAGCTCAACGTCCGGATACTGCTTCGCGACTTCACTGACGATTTCGCGCCACAAAATGGAAGACTGCAGCACGTTCGCTTTATCAATGGAGGTCACTTTATGGCGGCGTTTGCGCGCAGACTCAAACGCGATATGGGCGATACGTTCAATTTCGAAGCGGTGATACACCTCGGTGTCGAACGCTTTTTCATGCTGGCCGCTGCCTTCGCGTCCCTTTGGCTGACCGAAATAGATCCCGCCGGTCAGTTCACGCACGCACAGAATGTCGAAACCGTTGGCGGCGATATCCGCGCGCAGCGGGCAGAATTCTTCCAGACCCTGATACAGCTTCGCCGGACGCAGGTTGCTGAACAGCTTGAAATGTTTACGCAGCGGCAGCAGCGCGCCGCGCTCTGGCTGCTCTGCAGGCGGCAGGTGTTCCCATTTCGGGCCACCGACGGAACCAAACAGCACGGCATCGGCATTTTCGCAGCCTTCCACGGTCGCTTTCGGCAGTGGCGTACCGTGGTTATCAATCGCAATACCGCCCACATCGTAGTGGCTGGTGGTAATTTTCATCGCAAAACGCGCGCGAACGGCTTCCAGTACTTTCAGCGCCTGTGCCATCACTTCCGGACCAATACCGTCGCCCGGTAACACAGCAATATGGTAATTCTTCGACATTACACGGTTTCCTTGTTGTTCTCTTTATTCTGAGCTTTGCGTTGCAACTCTTTTTCGACTTCGGCGGCGCGCCAGATGTTGTTCAGAACATGCACCATCGCTTTTGCGGAGGATTCGACGATATCGGTCGCCAGACCCACGCCGTGGAAACGGCGGCCATTGTGGGTAACAACAATGTCGACCTGACCCAGTGCATCTTTACCGTGGCCCTTGGCCGTCAGGTCATATTTCACCAGCTCAACGTCGTACTCGGTGACGCGGTTGATCGCCTGGTAGATGGCATCGACAGGGCCGTTACCGTTAGCGGCTTCTGCTTTAATTTCATCACCGCAGGCCAATTTGACCGAGGCGGTGGCGATGTTGCTGGAGCCGGACTGCACGTTGAAATAATCCAGACGGAAATGCTCTGGCTCTTCCTGCTGCTTATTAATAAAGGCCAGCGCTTCCAGGTCATAGTCGAACACCTGACCTTTTTTGTCGGCCAGCTTCAGGAATGCGTCGTACAGCTGATCCATGTTGTAATCGCTGTCCTGATAACCCATCTCTTCCATACGGTGTTTTACCGCCGCACGGCCGGAACGGGAGGTCAGGTTCAGCTGCACCTGGTTCAGGCCGATGGATTCCGGGGTCATGATTTCGTAGTTTTCGCGGTTCTTCAGCACGCCGTCCTGGTGAATACCGGAGGAGTGCGCGAAGGCACCGGTACCAACAATTGCTTTGTTGGCCGGAATCGGCATGTTGCAAATCTGGCTGACGGTCTGGCTGGTGCGCCAGATTTCGTTGTGATTGATGCGGGTGTGCACGTCCATAATATCTTTGCGCACTTTGATCGCCATGATCACTTCTTCCAGCGAGCAGTTACCTGCGCGTTCGCCGATACCGTTCATTGCGCCTTCTACCTGACGTGCACCAGCGTGTACCGCGGCGATGGCATTGCCAACGGCCAGGCCCAAATCGTCATGGGTATGAACGGAGATAATCGCTTTATCAATATTCGGTACGCGCTCATACAGGCCGGTAATGATATTGGAGAACTCAAACGGCATGGTGTAGCCGACGGTGTCCGGAATGTTAATAGTTTTTGCGCCCGCATTGATCGCGGCTTCGACGACGCGCGCCAAATCCTCGATTGGCGTACGGCCCGCATCTTCACAGGAGAATTCAACGTCATCCGTATAGTTACGTGCGCGCTTGACCATATACACCGCACGTTCGATAACCTCATCCAGCGTGCTGCGCAATTTGGTTGCGATATGCATCGGCGAGGTCGCAATAAAGGTGTGGATACGGAAGGCTTCAGCCACTTTCAGCGACTCGGCCGCAACGTCGATGTCTTTCTCTACGCAGCGTGCCAGGGCACACACGCGGCTGTTTTTGATGGTGCGGGCGATAGTCTGGACGGATTCGAAATCACCCGGAGACGAAACCGGGAAACCGACTTCCATCACGTCGACACCCATACGTTCAAGAGCCAGCGCGATCTGCAGTTTCTCTTTCACACTCAGGCTTGCCTGTAATGCCTGTTCACCGTCACGTAAAGTGGTATCGAAAATAATGACTTGCTGGCTCATGGGTTAGGTCCTTGTCAGTCTTAGGGCGCCTTGCTACGAGCATAAAAAAACCCGCGCAGTGGCGCGGGTTTTTAGTCTTACTGGTGACGATTCAACGCTGAATTTCGCCCGCCAGTCTACCGCGCACAGTGGATGCGTTTAGTAGTAGTAGACCGGTGAAACGAATGGTGCGAATCATGAATCGTGCTCCGTTAAATTCAATATGCTTTTAGTGGTACTGGATACGGCCGTTCATGTCAACCCCTGAGGATAAAAACGGCCACGGCAGGCTGAACACCCAGGCTGTCTGCTTTAGCGAATTGTGCTGGTTTTTACTTTTACGACCCGACTAATAGTCTAATTTTGGACTGGAAAAAAGGTTGCAGAAATAAATTAATATAATTCGTTTAAATTGAGTAAAGTACGTTGTCATGAATGCTTTATACTTAAAGGGTTTTAATATCATTAAGTTGTAAGTTCAGTGAATCATTTTGGGCTCTCTAAAAAATGAACAGAGATAACAGATTGTTAACTTACTGTAGAGCGCCAGTTATAACAGTTTAATAATACTTAAGTCATCATTAACCAAGGGGTAATTGTATATTTGTTTGGTTTATGGTTTCATCTCAATCCTAAAGTTAATCATATCATTTACGTGTTTTTGTTTTTCATTCTTTTAGTGTCTTTATATATTCCGAATTTTAAATAATTCTCTTTCGCTGGCCATATTTGCATGATAAATCATATTTTTCGAGATTGTTACAATACGTTGGCAAAGGGAGTGTAGCGTGACAGTGGAGTCTGAAGTGCCAGAAAATAATATTAAACAACCTCAAACTACGGATGGGATTAAACCACAGTTACGCACGGTGGACCTTAATCTTCTGACGGTGTTTGATGCTGTCATGCAGGAACAGAATATTACCCGCGCGGCACAAACGTTGGGGATGTCACAACCCGCCGTCAGTAATGCCGTCGCCAGGCTTAAGGTTATGTTTAACGATGAACTGTTCGTTCGTTACGGGAGGGGGATCCAGCCCACAGCGCGTGCATTCCAGTTATTCGGCTCAATCCGCCAGGCGCTGCAGTTGGTACAAAATGAACTGCCGGGGTCGGGTTTTGAACCCTTAAGCAGCGAGCGAGTCTTTCATCTCTGTGTCTGCAGCCCATTAGATAATTATTTAACATCGATTATTTATAATAAAGTTGAAGAGATCGCACCAAATATTAATCTGGTTTTTAAATCATCCCTCAATCAAAACACGGAACATCAGTTGCGCTATCAGGAGATCGAATTCGTCCTGGGATATGAGGAGTTCCGTCGACCTGAATTTTCCTGCGTACCGCTGTTTAAAGATGAAATGGTTTTGGTCGCCAGTAAAAAACATCCGCGCCTGACTTCTCCGTTACGAGAAAGCGATGTTTATAATGAGCAGCACGCCGTTGTTGCACTCGACAGATATGCTTCCTTTAGCCTGCCGTGGTATGACACTGCGGATAAACAGGCGTGTGTGGCTTATCAGGGAATGGCAATGGTCAGCGTATTAAACGTTGTCTCCCAGACGCAGCTGGTGGCGATTGCGCCGCGCTGGCTAGCAGAAGAGTTTTCAGAATCCTTAAATCTGCAAATTCTTCCGCTGCCGCTCAAGCTAAATAGCCGTACCTGCTTCCTTTCCTGGCATGAAGCGGCGGGCCGGGATAAAGGGCACCAGTGGATGGAAGAGCTGCTGGTTGGCATCTGTCGCCGGTAAACGCATCAGGATAAACCGCATTGGTTTATGTGGTTTATCCTGAGTTTTTTTAGTTGATTACTATTTTATTCTGTTGTGTTTTTTTAGGGCTGCTGTCCGGTGCGCAAAAATAGATGATTTTCTGCGTTGTCGTGCTTTTCAGCGATGATTAATCATCCCATCCTCCATTCACAGATGAATTAACCATATCTTATGTTAACGGCTGCTTTTTCTGCTTTACGCACCGTTTATCTCCCCGGGTTTGCTAATTGCCTGCCTCATAACGAGCAGTTAAGGTAAAGAACACTCTGCAAAATATAAGATTCGTAAGACGGTGCGGAAATGAGTTCGGCAGTCCGTCTATAACAAAATGCCTGGAGGCAAAGCATGGAGATGTTGTCTGGCGCGGAAATGGTCGTTCGGTCACTGATCGATCAAGGCGTGAAGCAAGTGTTCGGCTACCCTGGCGGTGCGGTCCTTGATATTTATGATGCGCTTCATACGGTAGGGGGCATTGACCATGTTCTGGTTCGTCACGAGCAGGCGGCGGTACACATGGCTGACGGCCTGGCGCGTGCAACGGGTGAAGTGGGCGTAGTCTTAGTCACGTCTGGTCCCGGCGCGACAAACGCCATTACCGGCATTGCCACGGCGTATATGGACTCTATCCCGCTGGTGATCCTCTCCGGGCAGGTGGCGACCTCACTGATTGGCTACGACGCGTTTCAGGAATGCGACATGGTCGGGATTTCGCGTCCCGTTGTGAAGCACAGCTTCCTGGTCAAGCAAACCGAAGACATCCCTGGCGTGCTGAAAAAAGCCTTCTGGCTGGCGGCAAGCGGGCGTCCGGGACCGGTGGTGGTCGATCTACCCAAAGATATACTGAACCCGGCAAACAAGCTGCCTTATGTCTGGCCGGAGTCGGTGAGCATGCGTTCTTACAACCCAACCACGCAGGGCCATAAAGGTCAGATCAAGCGTGCGTTGCAAACGCTTCTGGCAGCCAAAAAACCGGTCGTCTATGTTGGCGGCGGGGCGATCAATTCTGCCTGTGAAGTCCAGCTGCGTGAACTGATTGAAAAGCTGAACCTTCCTGTTGCGTCGTCGCTGATGGGGCTGGGGGCGTTTCCCGCCACCCACCGTCAGGCGCTGGGTATGCTGGGTATGCACGGTACCTATGAAGCCAACATGACGATGCACCATTCTGATGTGATCTTTGCCGTTGGCGTGCGTTTTGACGATCGCACCACTAATAACCTGGCGAAGTACTGCCCGAACGCCACCGTGCTGCACATTGATATCGATCCCACATCCATTTCAAAAACGGTGTCGGCGGATGTGCCAATCGTCGGTGATGCCCGACAGGTTCTGGAGCAAATGCTGGAGCTGCTGGCCCAGGAGAGTGCAACCCAGCCGCTGGATGAGATCCGCGACTGGTGGCAGCAGATTGAACAGTGGCGTGCGCGCCAGTGTCTGAAATATGACACGCAAAGCGAAAATATTAAGCCGCAGGCGGTTATCGAAACCGTGTGGCGACTGACGAAGGGTGAAGCGTATGTGAGCTCAGACGTGGGTCAGCACCAGATGTTTGCCGCTTTGTATTACCCGTTTGATAAACCGCGACACTGGATCAACTCAGGTGGTTTAGGAACGATGGGCTTTGGTCTGCCCGCCGCGCTGGGCGTGAAGCTGGCGCTGCCGAATGAAACCGTCGTCTGCGTAACCGGTGATGGCAGTATCCAGATGAACATTCAGGAGCTCTCTACCGCGCTGCAGTATGAACTGCCCGTTCTCGTGCTGAACCTGAATAACGGCTACCTCGGTATGGTGAAGCAGTGGCAGGATATGATCTATTCTGGCCGTCATTCACAGTCATATATGAAATCGCTGCCGGATTTTGTTCGTCTTGCTGAAGCTTACGGCCATGTTGGCATGCGGGTGACCGATCCGGCCGAGCTGGAAACGAAGCTCGCAGAAGCGCTTGAGCACGTTAAAAACAAACGCCTCGTCTTTATGGATGTGATTGTTGATGGAACCGAACACGTTTATCCGATGCATATTCGTGGTGGTGGTATGGATGAAATGTGGTTAAGCAAAACGGAGAGAACCTGATATGCGCCGGATATTATCTGTTTTACTGGAAAACGAGTCTGGCGCACTGTCGCGCGTCATTGGGCTTTTTGCGCAGCGCGGCTACAACATTGAAAGCCTGACAGTCGCCCCGACGGAAGACCCAACGCTGTCGCGCATGACGATCCAAACCGTCGGCGACGCCAAAGTGCTGGAGCAGATTGAGAAACAGCTGCATAAGCTTGTCGACGTGCTGCGCGTGAGCGAACTGGGGCAGGGGGCCTACGTTGAACGTGAGGTCATGCTGGTGAAAATTCAGGCCAGTGGCTACGGGCGTGAAGAAGTCAAACGCAATGCGGATATTTTCCGCGGACAGATTATCGACGTCACGCCTTCTCTTTATACGGTTCAACTGGTCGGGACAAGCGACAAGCTGGATGCCTTCCTGGCGTCCGTGCGGGATGTAGCAAAAATTGTTGAGGTGGCGAGATCGGGTGTAGTGGGTCTCTCACGCGGCGAGAAAATTATGCGTTAGTTGTCAAAAAGGTTCGCCTCTTTCTGCCCGGTTACCAAAGCCGGGCTTTTTTTTTGCGTAATCAGCCGACAACGCAGATAAAAGCGGTTGCCGCGGAGGCTTTTCTGCGTTTAGATGTTAAAAGATTTAACCATAACCTTGACAGGGCCATGGACTCTTTTCTTTTTTTAAGGGGCAATTGTGAAACTGGATGAAATCGCCCGGCTAGCCGGCGTGTCACGAACAACGGCCAGCTATGTGATTAACGGTAAAGCAAAGCAGTACCGTGTCAGCGATAAGACCGTTGAAAAAGTTATGGCGGTGGTTCGTGAACATAACTACCATCCGAATGCTGTCGCAGCCGGCCTGCGTGCCGGGCGCACCCGCTCTATTGGTCTGGTGATCCCGGACCTGGAAAACACCAGCTATACCCGTATCGCCAACTATCTTGAACGTCAGGCGCGCCAGCGCGGCTATCAATTGCTGATTGCCTGCTCGGAAGATCAGCCGGATAACGAGATGCGCTGCATTGAGCATCTGCTCCAGCGTCAGGTGGATGCCATTATCGTGTCGACCTCCTTACCGCCAGAGCATCCGTTCTACCAGCGCTGGGCGAACGACCCGTTCCCGATCGTTGCGCTGGATCGCGCGCTGGACCGCGAGCATTTCACAAGCGTTGTGGGTGCCGATCAGGATGACGCAGAAATGCTGGCCGCAGAGCTAAGAACGTTCCCGGCGGAAACCGTGCTTTATCTTGGCGCGTTGCCTGAGCTTTCGGTGAGCTTCCTGCGTGAGCAGGGCTTCAGAACTGCCTGGAAAGACGATCCGCGCGAGGTTCACTACCTCTATGCCAACAGCTACGAGCGAGAAGCCGCTGCGCAGCTGTTCGAGAAATGGCTGGAAACGCACCCGATGCCTCAGGCACTGTTTACCACCTCGTTTGCGCTTTTGCAGGGCGTGATGGATGTGACCTTGCGCCGCGAAGGTAAACTCCCTTCCGACCTGGCCATCGCCACTTTCGGGGATAACGAGCTTCTCGACTTCCTCCAGTGCCCGGTACTGGCGGTAGCACAGCGTCACCGTGACGTGGCTGAACGCGTACTGGAGATTGTGCTGGCGAGTTTGGATGAACCCCGTAAACCGAAGCCGGGCCTGACGCGTATCAAACGCAATCTTTACCATCGCGGAATTTTAAGCCGTCATAAATGAAAATGACCGGGGCGGCGAAATCTGCCCCCGTTTTGCCGCAATAATTCGTATGAATAATTCCCGGAGAGAAATTAGGATAATTCTTGAGGGGTCATAGTCACCTAATTTCTTAATTCGTTTTGGCTTCTAAATTGTTCTTTAAAGAACGCCTGAGCAATTTTAAACGGCTATTTTTGTATTATTTTGTTACAAACCCTCTCCGGTCGATGAATATTCAGACGTTTTTCCTCCTGCTTTGCCAGCTAACACGGCAACCGCCGCGCTTACCGGGGGTCTGAGTGAATCTGGCGCTGTTATCCCCTGAGAATCTGTCATAAAATGCTGCCCGCGTCGCAAACTGACACTTTATATTTATCTGCGATGAAATTGAGTGAGCTTTAACGCTAGTGTGCATATTCGGTTTTTTTCTTACAAATATTCATAACGTTAATTTTGCCTCGCCAGTTGTGCAGTTATTAGCCAGGACTGTTTATCTCTGTAAATAGAGGGCTTCCGGGTCCTTACAGGGAGAGTCCTGGCTTGACAAGCTTTTCCCTCGCTCCGTAAACTCCTTTAGGTGGGAATTTGTGGGTTAAAGTGGTGAGGAGGGGTGAGACTGGCATGTTCCGTGGAGCTACGTTAGTCAATCTCGACAGCAAAGGGCGTTTATCGGTACCAACCCGATACCGCGACCAGCTGATTGAGAACGCTGCGGGTCAAATGGTTTGCACCATTGACATTAACTCCCCCTGCCTGCTGCTTTACCCCCTGCCTGAATGGGAAATTATTGAGCAAAAGCTGTCGCGACTGTCGAGCATGAACCCGCAGGAACGCCGCGTGCAGCGGTTGTTATTGGGACATGCCAGTGAATGTCAGATGGATAACGCAGGGCGATTACTGATTGCGCCTGTGTTACGGCAACATGCCGGTCTGACCAAAGAAGTGATGCTGGTCGGGCAGTTCAACAAGTTTGAACTGTGGGATGAAACGACCTGGTATCAACAGGTCAAGGAAGATATCGACGCTGAGCAGTCTGATTCCGCGACATTATCGGAACGGCTGCAGGACTTGTCTCTATAAATATGATGGAAAATTATAAACACAAAACGGTGTTACTGGACGAGGCCGTTAACGGCCTGAATATTCGTCCGGATGGCATCTACATTGATGGCACTTTTGGTCGCGGTGGTCACTCGCGTTTAATTCTCTCCCAGCTTGGAGAGGAAGGACGTCTGCTGGCAATCGATCGCGATCCGCAGGCGATTGCCGTTGCGCAGACCATCAATGACCCACGCTTTTCCATCGTGCATGGACCTTTCTCTGCGCTCGCGGAATATGTTGCCGAGCGCGGCCTGACGGGCAAGATCGACGGGATTCTTCTCGATCTTGGCGTCTCTTCACCTCAGCTTGATGATGCTGAACGCGGCTTTTCCTTTATGCGCGATGGTCCGTTGGATATGCGAATGGACCCGACGCGCGGTCAGTCAGCCGCCGAGTGGTTACAGACCGCAGACGAAGCGGATATTGCATGGGTAATCAAAACCTTTGGCGAAGAGCGCTTTGGCAAACGTATTGCGCGCGCCATCGTTGAGCGCAACCGCATTGAGCCAATGACCCGCACCAAAGAGTTGGCCGAGGTGATCGCGGCGGCGACGCCGGTGAAGGATAAGCACAAACATCCCGCGACCCGTACCTTCCAGGCGGTTCGCATCTGGGTAAACAGTGAACTGGAGGAAATAGAGCTGGCGCTAAAAAGCTCGCTCGACGTGCTGGCCCCGGGTGGGCGGTTATCTATCATCAGCTTCCATTCGCTGGAGGACCGTATTGTGAAACGCTTTATGCGTGAACAAAGCCGCGGTCCACAGGTGCCAGCGGGGCTGCCGATGACGGAAGAACAACTCAGGAAGCTGGGTGGCCGTCAGTTGCGAGCATTAGGCAAGTTGATGCCGGGCGAAGAAGAAGTGGCAGAGAATCCACGCGCCCGTAGTTCAGTGCTGCGTGTTGCAGAGAGGACGAACGCATGATCGGCAGAGTGACAGAGACCCTAAGCAAAGTTAAGGATTCGTTAGGAAGCAACGAGCGCCATGCCTTGCCTGGCGTGATCGGCGACGATCTTTTGCGGTTTGGGAAACTGCCACTCTGTCTGTTCATTTGCATCATTGTCACGGCGGTTACGGTGGTGACTACGGCGCACCATACACGTTTATTGACTGCGCAACGCGAGCAGATGGTACTGGAACGCGATGCGCTGGATATTGAATGGCGAAATCTGATCCTTGAAGAAAACGCGCTCGGCGATCACAGCCGGGTTGAACGGATCGCAACGGAAAAGCTGCAACTGCAGCATGTTGATCCTTCCCAGGAAAATATCGTAGTACAAAAATAAGGGAAATCGCGACGCATGAAAGCAGCGGCAAAAACGCTTAAACCAAAACGTCAGGAAGAACAGGCCAACTTTATCAGTTGGCGTTTTGCGTTGCTTTGCGGCTGCATTTTACTGGCACTGAGTTTCCTGCTGGGACGCGTGGCCTGGTTGCAAATCATCGCCCCTGACATGCTGGTCCGCCAGGGTGACATGCGCTCTCTGCGTGTCCAGGAGGTCTCCACCTCCCGTGGGATGATCACCGACCGCTCTGGCCGTCCGCTGGCGGTGAGTGTGCCGGTAAAAGCCATATGGGCTGACCCGAAAGAGCTGCACGACGCCGGAGGCATTACGCTTGATAACCGGTGGAAGGCGCTTGCGGATGCACTGAAGATGCCGCTGGACCAGCTGGCTTCACGCGTGAATACGAACCCGAGAGGGCGTTTTATCTATCTGGCACGTCAGGTGAATCCTGACATGGCGGACTACATCAAAAAATTGAAGCTACCGGGGATTCATCTGCGTGAGGAATCACGTCGTTACTATCCATCCGGCGAAGTGACTGCTCACCTCATTGGCTTTACCAACGTCGATAGCCAGGGGATTGAGGGCGTTGAAAAAAGCTTTGATAAATGGCTCACCGGCCAGCCCGGTGAGCGCATTGTGCGTAAAGACCGCTATGGTCGCGTGATCGAAGATATTTCCTCAACGGACAGCCAGGCCGCACACAACCTTGCACTGAGTATTGATGAGCGGTTACAGGCACTGGTATACCGCGAACTGAACAATGCCGTGGCCTTCAACAAAGCGGAATCGGGCAGTGCCGTGTTAGTTGATGTCAACACGGGTGAAGTGCTGGCGATGGCCAATAGCCCGTCCTACAACCCTAACAATCTTACCGGTACGCAGAAGGATGTTATGCGTAACCGTACCATCACCGACGTGTTCGAACCGGGTTCGACCGTGAAGCCGATGGTGGTCATGACGGCACTTCAGCGCGGTATCGTCAATGAAAACACCGTACTGAATACCATTCCTTACCGAATTAACGGCCACGAAATCAAAGACGTGGCGCGCTACAGCGAATTGACCCTGACCGGGGTGTTACAGAAGTCGAGTAACGTCGGTGTTTCAAAGCTGGCGTTAGCGATGCCGTCCTCAGCGTTAGTAGAGACTTACTCACGTTTTGGGCTTGGAAAGGCGACCAATTTGGGGTTGGTCGGAGAACGCAGTGGCTTATATCCTCAAAAACAACGGTGGTCTGACATAGAGAGGGCCACCTTCTCTTTCGGCTATGGGCTAATGGTAACCCCGTTACAGTTAGCGCGAGTCTACGCAACGATTGGCAGCTATGGCGTCTATCGCCCGCTGTCTATCACCAAAGTTGATCCACCGGTTCCGGGCGAGCGTATCTTCCCGGAATCCACCGTTCGTACCGTGGTACATATGATGGAAAGCGTGGCGCTGCCGGGCGGCGGCGGCGTGAAGGCGGCAATCAAAGGCTACCGCATTGCCATTAAAACCGGTACAGCGAAAAAAGTGGGGCCAGACGGCCGCTACATCAACAAATACATTGCCTATACCGCAGGCGTTGCGCCTGCAAGCAATCCGCGTTTTGCGCTGGTGGTCGTGATAAACGATCCACAGGCGGGTAAATACTACGGCGGCGCCGTCTCCGCGCCTGTGTTCGGGGCTATCATGGGCGGCGTACTGCGCACCATGAACATCGAACCGGATGCGCTGGCGACGGGCGAAAAAAGTGAATTTGTAATTAATCAAGGCGAGGGTACAGGTGGCAGATCGTAATTTGCGCGACCTTCTCGCTCCGTGGGTGCCAAATGCACCGGAGCGAGCACTGCGAGAGATGGTACTGGACAGCCGGGCGGCTGCTTCTGGCGATCTTTTTGTGGCGGTGGTCGGTCATCAGGCGGACGGGCGTCGTTATATCCCGCAGGCGATTGCGCAAGGTGTTGCTGCCATTATTGCTGAGGCCAAAGATGAGGCAACCGACGGTGAGATCCGTGAAATGCACGGCGTGCCGGTTATCTATCTCAGCCAGTTAAACGAGCGTCTTTCAGCACTGGCGGGACGTTTCTATCACGAACCCTCCGACCAGCTGCGTCTGGTTGGCGTGACGGGGACAAACGGAAAAACGACCACCACGCAGCTGATGGCGCAATGGGCCCAGCTGCTGGGAGAAACCGGCGCGGTCATGGGTACCGTGGGTAACGGCCTGCTGGGTAAAGTAAGCCCGACGGAAAACACCACCGGCTCTGCGGTTGACGTGCAGCACGTGCTTGCTGGTCTTGCAGGGCAGGGGGCAACCTTTGCGGCGATGGAAGTTTCTTCGCACGGTCTGGTTCAGCATCGCGTAGCGGCACTGAAGTTTGCCGCCTCTGTGTTTACCAACCTGAGCCGCGATCATCTTGATTATCATGGTGATATGGAGCATTACGAAGCCGCGAAATGGCTACTCTACTCCACGCACCATTACGGACAAGCCATTATCAACGCCGACGACGAAGTCGGTCGCCGCTGGCTGGCAAACCTGCCGGACGCGGTTGCGGTGTCGATGGAAGATCGAATTAACCCGAACTGCCATGGCCGCTGGCTGAAGGCCGTTGACGTTAACTATCACGACAGCGGGGCGACGATTCGCTTTGACTCTTCATGGGGAGAAGGCGAAATCGAAAGCCGCCTGATGGGCGCGTTTAACGTCAGTAACCTGCTGCTGGCGCTGGCGACGCTGCTGGCGCTGGGTTATCCGATGGCTGAACTGCTGAAAACCGCCGCGCGTTTGCAGCCGGTTTGTGGCCGTATGGAAGTGTTCAGCGCACCGGGCAAGCCGACCGTCGTGGTCGATTACGCCCACACGCCGGATGCGCTGGAAAAAGCGCTTGAGGCGGCGCGTCTGCACTGCACCGGTAAACTCTGGTGCGTGTTTGGCTGCGGCGGCGATCGCGACAAAGGCAAGCGTCCATTGATGGGCGCCATTGCAGAACAGTTCGCCGATATCCCGGTTGTCACCGACGACAACCCGCGTACGGAAGAGCCCCGCGCCATCATCAATGACATTCTGGCAGGCATGCTGGACGCGGGCCGTGCTCGCGTGGTGGAAGGCCGCGCGGAAGCCGTGACCAACACGATCATGCAGGCCCAGGAGAATGATGTTGTCCTGCTGGCGGGTAAAGGACATGAAGATTATCAGATTGTTGGCAATCGCCGTCTGGACTACTCGGACCGCGTAACGGCAGCACGTCTGCTGGGAGTCGTGGCATGATTAGCCTCTCATTAAGCCAGGCCGCTGAAATCCTGCAGGGTGAGCTGCACGGTCAGGATCTGACCATTGATGCGGTGACGACGGATACCCGCAAAGTGACGGCGGGTTGTCTGTTTGTGGCGCTGAAAGGCGAGCGTTTTGACGCGCATGATTTTGCGGAAAACGCCAAAGAAAATGGCGCCGGTGCGCTGCTGGTCAGCCGCAGGCTCGACACCGACCTGCCGCAGATTGTCGTGAAAGATACGCGTCTTGCATTTGGTGAGCTGGCTGCCTGGGTTCGTCAGCAGGTGCCGACTCGCGTCGTCGCCCTGACCGGGTCATCAGGCAAAACGTCCGTGAAAGAGATGACGGCGGCGATCCTCAGCCAGTGCGGCAATACGCTCTATACCGCGGGCAACCTCAATAATGATATCGGCGTGCCGATGACATTACTTCGCCTGACCAAAGAGCATGAATTCGCAGTGATTGAGCTAGGGGCAAACCACCAGGGCGAAATTGCCTGGACCGTAAGCCTGACTCGCCCGGAAGCGGCGCTGGTGAATAACCTGGCGGCTGCGCATCTGGAAGGGTTTGGCTCGCTGGCCGGCGTGGCAAAAGCGAAAGGTGAGATTTACACGGGTCTTCCCGCTGACGGCATTGCCATTATGAATGCCGACAACAATGACTGGCTGAACTGGCAGAGCATCATTGGCTCGCGTAAAACCTGGCGCTTCTCGCCGAATGCGGCCAACAGTGATTTTACCGCGACCAATATCCATGTGACGTCACAGGGTACGGAATTCACGCTTACTACCCCAACAGGTGACGTAGACGTGCTTTTACCGCTTCCGGGCCGCCATAACATTGCCAACGCTCTTGCGGCGGCGGCGCTGTCGACGGCGGTGGGTGCGTCGCATGAGGCGATTAAAAACGGGCTGGCAAATCTGAAAGCCGTGCCGGGGCGCCTGTTCCCAATCCATCTTGCTGAAAACAAACTGCTGCTGGATGACTCCTACAACGCGAACGTTGGCTCAATGACGGCGGCGGTGCAGGTGTTATCTGAAATGCCGGGCTACCGCATCATGGTGGTCGGCGATATGGCAGAGCTGGGCGACGAAAGTGAAGCCTGTCACACCCAGGTGGGTGAAGCGGCGAAAGCGGCGGGGCTGGACTGTGTACTGAGCGCAGGAAAACTGAGCCAGGCGATTAGCCATGCGAGCAGCGTTGGCGAACATTTTGCCGATAAAGCCGCGTTGATTGAGCGCCTTAAGGCATTAATTACAGAAAAACAAATTGTGACAGTGTTAGTGAAAGGTTCACGTAGTGCCGCCATGGAAGAGGTTGTGCACGCATTACAGGAGAACGGGACATGTTAGTTTGGCTGGCCGAACATTTGGTCAAATATTATTCAGGCTTTAACGTCTTTTCCTATCTGACGTTTCGCGCCATCGTCAGCCTGCTGACTGCGCTGTTCATCTCGTTGTGGATGGGCCCGCGCATGATTGCCCGTCTGCAAAAACTCTCTTTCGGTCAGGTTGTGCGTAACGACGGTCCGGAATCGCACTTCAGCAAACGCGGCACGCCGACCATGGGCGGGATTATGATCCTGACCGCGATCGTCGTTTCCGTACTGCTGTGGGCATACCCCTCCAACCCGTACGTCTGGTGTGTCCTGACGGTACTGGTGGGGTACGGGATCATCGGTTTTGTTGATGATTACCGCAAAGTCGTACGCAAAGATACCAAAGGTCTGATTGCCCGCTGGAAGTATTTCTGGATGTCAGTGATCGCGCTGGGCGTGGCCTTTGCGCTGTATCTGGCAGGCAAAGACACGCCAGCTACCGAGCTGGTCGTGCCGTTCTTTAAAGACGTAATGCCGCAGCTGGGGCTGTTCTACATCCTGCTGGCGTACTTTGTGATCGTCGGTACCGGTAACGCCGTCAACCTCACTGACGGTCTGGATGGCCTGGCCATTATGCCAACCGTCTTTGTGGCCGCTGGTTTTGCTCTGGTGGCATGGGCGACAGGTAACATGAACTTTGCTAACTACCTGCACATTCCTTACCTGCGTCATGCGGGTGAGCTGGTGATCGTCTGCACGGCGATTGTTGGTGCGGGGCTGGGCTTCCTGTGGTTCAACACCTATCCGGCGCAGGTCTTTATGGGTGACGTCGGTTCACTGGCATTGGGCGGCGCGCTCGGCATCATTGCCGTTCTGCTGCGTCAGGAGTTCCTGCTGGTGATCATGGGCGGCGTGTTTGTGGTTGAAACCCTGTCGGTGATTCTGCAGGTCGGCTCCTTCAAGCTGCGCGGTCAGCGCATCTTCCGTATGGCGCCGATTCACCACCACTATGAACTGAAAGGCTGGCCGGAGCCGCGCGTGATTGTGCGCTTCTGGATTATTTCGCTGATGCTGGTGCTGATTGGCCTGGCAACGCTGAAGGTACGTTAATCATGGCAGATTACCAGGGCAAAAAAGTCGTTATCATCGGGTTAGGCCTCACGGGGCTTTCCTGCGTGGACTTTTTCCTCGCACGCGGCGTAACGCCGCGGGTGATGGATACGCGTGTCTCTCCGCCGGGTCTGGACAAACTGCCGGAACAGGTTGAACGCCACCTGGGTGGTCTGAATGATGACTGGCTGCTGTCAGCCGATCTGATTGTCGCAAGCCCGGGTATGGCGCTGGCGCATCCTTCACTGAGCGCTGCCGCGGATGCAGGCGTTGAGATTGTCGGCGATATCGAGCTGTTCTGCCGCGAAGCGCAGGCACCCGTTGTCGCGATTACCGGTTCTAACGGCAAAAGCACCGTCACTACCCTGGTGGGTGAGATGGCAAAAGCCGCAGGCATGAACGTAGGGGTAGGCGGCAATATCGGCCTGCCCGCGCTGATGCTGCTGGACAAAGGTTGTGAGCTGTATGTCCTTGAGCTTTCAAGCTTCCAGCTGGAGACAACCTCCAGCCTCCATGCTGCCGCTGCGACGATCCTCAACGTGACTGAAGATCATATGGACAGGTATCCCTTTGGTTTGCAGCAGTATCGAGCCGCTAAGCTGCGCGTTTATGAAAATGCAAAGGTCTGCGTTGTTAACGCTGATGACGCGCTGACCATGCCGGTGCGCGGCGCGGACGAGCGCTGCATCAGTTTTGGCATCACCATGGGCGATTACCATCTGAACCGTCAGCTGGGCGAAACCTGGCTGCGCGTGAAGGGTGAGAAAGTGCTGAACGTGAAAGAGATGAAACTCTCTGGTCAGCACAACTATACCAATGCCCTGGCGGCGCTGGCGCTGGCGGATGCCGTAGGGCTGCCGCGCTCTTCCAGCCTGAAGGCGTTGACGACGTTTTCCGGGCTGGCGCACCGTTTTCAGCTGGCGCTGGAGCATAACGGCGTGCGCTGGATTAACGACTCCAAAGCCACCAACGTGGGAAGCACGGAGGCCGCGCTGAACGGCCTGCACGTTGACGGTACTCTGCATTTACTGCTGGGCGGCGACGGTAAATCAGCCGATTTCTCCTCCCTGAAGCCCTATCTCTCCGGAGATAACATCCGTCTGTACTGCTTTGGCCGTGACGGTAGCGAGCTGGCTGAACTGCGCCCTGACGTTGCAGAGCAAACCGAAACCATGGAACAGGCGATGCGGCTGATTGCCCCTCGCGTGAAGCCTGGCGATATGGTGCTGCTCTCTCCGGCGTGTGCCAGCCTCGATCAATTCAAGAATTTCGAACAGCGTGGTGATGTCTTTACCCGCCTGGCGAAGGAGTTAGGCTGATGCGTTTATCTCTCCCTCGCCTGAAAATGCCGCGCCTGCCAGGGTTTGGGATCCTGGCATGGCTGTTTGCGGCACTCAAAGGCTGGGTGATGGGCTCTCGTCAAAAAGATAACGACAGCCTGATCATGTACGATCGCACGCTGTTCTGGCTCACGATGGGGCTGGCAGCGATCGGTTTTATCATGGTGACGTCGGCTTCAATGCCCGTTGGGCAGCGTCTGGCGAACGATCCTTTCCTCTTTGCCAAGCGTGATGGCCTGTACATCATCCTGGCGTTCTGTCTGGCGCTGATCACCTTGCGTCTGCCAATGGAGTTCTGGCAGCGGCACAGTACGGCGATGCTGATTGCCTCAATCATCATGCTGCTGATCGTACTGGTGGTGGGGAGCTCCGTTAACGGGGCATCCCGCTGGATCGCCTTTGGCCCGCTGCGTATTCAGCCGGCGGAATTTACCAAGCTCTCCCTGTTCTGCTACCTGGCTAACTACCTGGTGCGTAAAGTGGATGAGGTGCGTAACAACCTGCGCGGCTTCTTAAAACCGATGGGCGTGATTCTGGTGCTGGCGGTGCTACTGCTGGCACAGCCTGACCTCGGTACCGTTGTCGTGCTGTTCGTCACCACTCTGGCCATGCTGTTCCTGGCGGGCGCGAAGCTGTGGCAGTTCATTGCGATTATCGGAATGGGCATTTCGGCGGTTGTGCTGCTGATCCTCGCCGAGCCTTACCGTATTCGCCGTGTGACCTCGTTCTGGAACCCGTGGGAAGACCCGTTCGGCAGCGGTTATCAGCTGACGCAGTCGCTGATGGCTTTTGGCCGCGGTGAAGTCTGGGGCCAGGGGCTGGGTAACTCGGTACAGAAACTGGAGTATTTACCGGAAGCCCATACCGACTTCATCTTCTCCATTATTGCGGAAGAACTGGGTTATATCGGTGTGGTATTAGCGCTATTAATGGTATTCTTCGTCGCTTTCCGCGCCATGTCCATCGGCCGGAAAGCGCTGGAGATCGATCACCGCTTCTCAGGCTTCCTGGCCTGCTCAATTGGTATCTGGTTTAGTTTCCAGGCATTGGTTAACGTCGGGGCCGCAGCGGGCATGCTGCCGACCAAAGGTCTGACGTTGCCGTTGATCAGTTATGGTGGTTCCAGTCTGTTGATTATGTCGACGGCCATCATGCTGTTGTTGCGCATAGATTATGAAACGCGTCTGGAAAAAGCCCAGGCGTTTACACGAGGTTCACGATGAATCAACCGAAGCGGTTAATGGTGATGGCAGGCGGTACCGGCGGACACGTGTTCCCGGGGCTGGCGGTTGCGCACCATTTAATGGATCAGGGCTGGCAGGTACGCTGGCTGGGAACCGCAGACCGCATGGAAGCCGACCTGGTACCGAAGCACGGTATTGAGATCGACTTTATCCGTATTTCTGGCCTTCGTGGTAAAGGCCTCAAGGCAATGCTGCTGGCGCCGGTGCGGATTTTTAACGCCTGGCGTCAGGCGCGCACCATCATGAAGCGCTTTAAGCCCGATGTGGTGCTGGGCATGGGCGGCTATGTCTCGGGTCCTGGTGGGCTGGCAGCGTGGTCGTTAGGTATTCCCGTCGTGCTGCATGAGCAGAACGGTATTGCCGGTCTGACCAACAAGTGGCTGGCGAAAATCGCCACCAAAGTCATGCAGGCGTTTCCCGGCGCGTTCCCGAAAGCGGACGTGGTCGGTAACCCGGTGCGTGTGGACGTGCTGGCGCTGCCGCTGCCGGATGCTCGTCTGACGGGCCGTGCGGGGCCGGTTCGTGTGCTGGTCGTCGGCGGTTCTCAGGGCGCGCGCATTTTAAACCAGACGATGCCGCAGGTCGCTGCAAAGCTGGGAAATGCCGTAACCATCTGGCATCAGAGCGGTAAGGGCGCTCAGCAAACCGTTGAGCAGGCTTACGCCGAGGCGGGGCAGCCGCAGCATAAAGTTACCGAGTTTATTGATGACATGGCCGCCGCGTACGCCTGGGCCGATGTCGTCGTTTGTCGCTCAGGGGCGCTGACGGTGAGCGAGATCGCTGCCGCCGGTTTACCTGCCCTGTTTGTGCCGTTCCAGCACAAAGACAGACAGCAGTACTGGAATGCGCTGCCGCTTGAGAAAGCCGGTGCAGCGAAAATTTTTGAGCAGCCACAATTTACCGCCGACGCGGTCGCCACCACCCTGGCGGGCTGGAACAGAGACGTATTGCTGGAGATGGCAGAACGCGCACGCGCGACCGCTATCCCTGATGCGACGGAACGGGTGGCAAAAGAAGTGAGCCTGGCAGCCCAGGCTTAACCCTCGCAGCGCGTGAAGCGCGGCACGAATTTTTAAGTAGTCGATGGCGTTTAGAGAATGAATACACAACAACTGGCAAAACTGCGTTCAATCGTGCCCGAGATGCGTCGCGTCCGGCACATTCACTTTGTTGGCATCGGTGGTGCTGGCATGGGCGGTATTGCCGAAGTGTTAGCTAACGAAGGCTATCAGATCAGCGGGTCTGACCTGGCGCCAAACCCTGTTACGCAGCAGCTGGCGTCGCTTGGGGCGACTATCTATTTCAACCATCGCCCGGAAAATGTGCGCGATGCGAGCGTGGTGGTGGTATCAAGCGCCATCTCCTCTGACAACCCGGAAATTGTTGCCGCGCATGAAGCGCGCATTCCGGTGATCCGCCGCGCGGAAATGCTGGCGGAACTGATGCGTTTCCGCCACGGCATTGCCATTGCCGGGACTCACGGTAAAACCACGACCACGGCGATGGTTTCCAGTATTTATGCGGAAGCGGGTCTTGACCCAACGTTCGTCAACGGTGGTCTGGTAAAAGCCGCAGGCGTTCATGCACGTCTGGGGCACAGTCGTTATCTGATTGCAGAAGCGGATGAAAGCGATGCGTCGTTCCTGCACCTGCAGCCGATGGTGGCAATTGTCACTAATATCGAAGCTGACCATATGGATACCTACCAGGGTGACTTCGAGAACTTAAAGCAGACCTTTATCAACTTCCTGCACAACCTGCCGTTCTATGGACGCGCGGTGATGTGTGTAGACGATCCGGTGATCCGCGAGCTACTGCCGCGCGTGGGTCGTCAAATCACCACTTATGGCTTCAGTGAAGATGCTGACGTCCGCGTGGAAGAGTACAAACAGATTGGCGCGCAGGGACATTTCACGCTGGCGCGCCAGGACAAAGAGCTGCTGCACGTAACGTTGAATGCGCCTGGGCGTCATAACGCCCTTAACGCCGCAGCTGCCGTTGCCGTTGCGACGGAAGAAGGCATTGATGACGACGCGATCCTGCGCGCGCTGGAAAGCTTCCAGGGGACCGGGCGTCGTTTCGACTTCCTCGGTGAATTCCCGCTTGACGCCGTAAACGGTAAAGCCGGGACCGCTATGCTGGTGGACGACTATGGTCACCATCCAACCGAAGTGGATGCCACCATTAAAGCCGCCCGTGCAGGCTGGCCTGACAAGAATCTGGTGATGGTCTTCCAGCCGCACCGCTACACGCGTACGCGCGATCTGTATGACGATTTTGCCAGCGTCCTGTCACAGGTCGATATCCTGTTAATGCTGGATGTTTACGCCGCAGGTGAGGCGCCGATTCCGGGGGCAGACAGCCGTTCACTGTGTCGTACCATTCGCGGACGCGGTAAAGTTGACCCTATTCTGGTTTCTGACCCGGCTCAGGTGTCGGAAATTCTGGCTCCGGTCCTGACAGGTAACGATTTGATTCTGATTCAGGGTGCGGGAAATATCGGCAAAATCGCCCGTACCTTATCTGAAATCAAGCTGAAGCCGCAAACCCAGGAGGATGAGCATCATGGCTGATAAGATTGCTGTCCTGTCTGGCGGCACCTCCGCAGAGCGTGAGGTTTCCCTGAATTCCGGCGCTGCGGTGCTGGCGGGCCTGCGTGAAGGGGGCGTCAATGCGCACCTGGTCGACCCAAAAGAGGTCGACGTTACGCAATTAAAGGCGCTCGGCTTTGATAAAGTCTTTATCGCTTTACATGGCCGCGGCGGTGAAGACGGAACTCTGCAGGGGCTTCTGGATTTAATTGGCATGCCATACACCGGTAGCGGCGTGATGGCATCCGCTATTTCAATGGACAAACTGCGCAGTAAGCTGCTTTGGCAGGGCGCGGGATTACCGGTTGCGCCGTGGGTGGCACTGACGCGTCGCGAATTTGAATTGGGCCTGCCGGATAGCGTTAATACTCGCATTGCTGAACTGGGCTTACCGGTTATTGTAAAGCCGAGCCGGGAAGGGTCGAGCGTGGGGATGTCAAAAGTCGACAAAGCTGACGATTTATCCTCCGCTTTAGCGCTGGCATTTCAACATGATGAAGAAGTTCTGATTGAAAAATGGCTCAGCGGGCCGGAATTTACCGTCGCGATGCTTGGTGAAGAAATTTTACCGTCAATCCGTATCCAACCGGCCGGAACCTTCTATGATTATGAGGCAAAGTATCTCTCTGATGAGACGCAATATTTCTGCCCTTGTGGTCTTGATGCTGAGCGTGAAGCGGATTTGCAGTCCCTGGTGCTTAAAGCCTGGCATATTCTGGGTTGCCAGGGCTGGGGGCGCATCGACGTGATGCAAGACAGTGATGGACAATTTTATCTGCTGGAAGCGAATACTTCTCCGGGAATGACCAGCCACAGCCTTGTGCCGATGGCCGCTCGTCAGGCGGGGATGAGCTTCTCGCAATTAGTCGTACGCATTCTGGACCAGGCGGGCTGATATGTCTCAGGCTGCACTGAACACGCGCAACCGCGATGACGAAGAAGAATACGCTTCTTCACGCCGGAGTAATGGAACGCGTCTTGCAGGTATTATTTTCCTGCTCGGGGTGCTGTGCACCGTGTTTATCAGCGGCTGGATGGTCCTGGGCTGGATGGAAGATGCGCAGCGGTTGCCACTTTCTAAGCTGGTCCTAACCGGTGAGCGCCACTACACGCGTAACGATGATATTCGCCAGTCAATTCTGGCGCTGGGATCGCCCGGCACCTTTATGACTCAGGACGTCAATATTATCCAGAGCCAGATTGAACGTCTGCCATGGATAAAACAGGCGAGTGTAAGAAAGCAATGGCCTGATGAATTGAAGATTCATCTGGTTGAATATGTGCCCATTGCGCGTTGGAATGATCAGCACATGGTTGACGTAGACGGAAATTCCTTCAGCGTCCCGGCCGATCGTGTCAACAAGCAAAATTTACCGATGTTGTATGGCCCTGAAGGCAGCGAAAATGAAGTGTTACAGGGTTTTCGCGAAATGGGTCAGGTGCTGGCGAAGGACAGGTTTACGCTAAAAGATGCTGCAATGACGGCGCGCCGTTCCTGGCAGCTGACGTTAACGAACGGCATTAAGCTCAACCTGGGTCGCGGGGACACAATGAAGCGTCTGGCGCGTTTTGTAGAACTTTACCCGGTTTTACAGCAGCAGGCACAGACTGACGGCAAACGGATAAGCTACGTTGATTTGCGCTATGACTCAGGCGCAGCAGTCGGTTGGGAACCGGCTCCGGTCGAGGAACCTAATCAGCAACAGAATCAGGCACAGGTACAGGCAGAACAACAATGATCAAGGCGACGGACAGAAAACTGGTAGTTGGACTGGAGATTGGCACCGCGAAGGTTGCCGCTTTAGTAGGGGAAGTTCTGCCCGACGGTATGGTCAATATCATTGGCGTAGGCAGTTGCCCGTCCCGTGGTATGGATAAAGGTGGGGTAAACGATCTTGAATCGGTGGTGAAATGCGTTCAGCGCGCCATCGATCAGGCTGAATTGATGGCAGATTGCCAGATTTCTTCTGTCTATCTGGCCCTTTCTGGTAAGCACATTAGCTGCCAGAACGAAATCGGTATGGTGCCGATCTCCGAAGAAGAAGTGACGCAGGAAGACGTTGAAAACGTTGTGCATACGGCGAAGTCCGTGCGCGTGCGCGATGAGCATCGCGTGCTGCATGTGATCCCGCAGGAATATGCGATTGACTACCAGGAAGGGATTAAGAATCCGGTCGGTCTTTCTGGCGTACGTATGCAGGCAAAAGTGCACCTGATCACATGTCACAATGATATGGCGAAGAACATTGTAAAAGCCGTTGAACGTTGTGGCCTGAAAGTTGACCAACTTATTTTCGCTGGTCTGGCGGCAAGTTATTCCGTGCTGACCGAAGACGAACGTGAACTGGGCGTCTGTGTGGTCGATATTGGTGGTGGTACAATGGACATGGCCGTGTATACCGGCGGTGCGCTGCGCCACACCAAAGTGATCCCTTATGCCGGGAACGTGGTGACCAGCGATATTGCTTACGCTTTTGGTACGCCACCGAGCGATGCAGAAGCGATTAAAGTGCGCCATGGCTGTGCGCTAGGTTCTATCGTTGGCAAAGATGAAAGCGTTGAAGTGCCAAGCGTCGGTGGTCGTCCACCGCGTAGCCTGCAGCGCCAGACGTTGGCAGAGGTGATTGAGCCGCGCTATACCGAGCTGCTCAACCTGGTCAACGAAGAGATTTTACAGTTACAGGAACAGCTTCGTCAGCAGGGTGTTAAACATCATCTTGCAGCGGGGATTGTATTAACCGGCGGTGCAGCGCAAATTGAAGGTCTTGCGGCCTGTGCACAGCGCGTGTTCCATACGCAAGTGCGTATTGGTGCGCCGCTGAATATCACCGGTTTAACGGATTATGCTCAGGAGCCGTATTATTCAACGGCTGTGGGCCTGCTCCACTACGGGAAGGAATCTCACCTCAGTGGTGAAGCAGAAGTGGAAAAACGCGTCTCAGTGGGGTCGTGGGTCAAACGACTGAACAACTGGTTGCGAAAAGAGTTTTAATTTTTTTAAGAGACCGGAGAGAATTAGCGGTCTCGGGCGACAGGCACAACGGAGAGAGAAATTATGTTTGAACCTATGGAACTGACCAACGACGCGGTGATTAAAGTCATCGGCGTCGGTGGCGGCGGCGGTAACGCCGTAGAGCATATGGTGCGTGAACGCATCGAAGGTGTTGAATTCTTTGCCGTTAACACCGACGCGCAGGCACTGCGTAAGACGGCTGTAGGCCAGACTATCCAGATCGGCGGTGGTATCACCAAAGGGCTGGGAGCCGGGGCTAACCCGGAAGTGGGCCGCAACGCGGCTGAAGAAGATCGTGAAGCGCTGCGCGCTGCACTGGAAGGTGCGGACATGGTCTTCATCGCCGCAGGTATGGGTGGCGGTACGGGTACCGGCGCTGCACCTGTTGTGGCTGAAGTGGCTAAAGATTTAGGTATCCTGACCGTTGCTGTCGTGACCAAGCCTTTCAATTTTGAAGGCAAGAAGCGTATGGCCTTTGCGGAGCAGGGTATCACCGAGCTGTCTAAGCATGTTGACTCCTTGATCACCATCCCGAACGACAAGCTGTTGAAAGTTCTGGGTCGCGGTATCTCTCTGCTGGACGCTTTCGGTGCGGCAAACGACGTGCTGAAAGGCGCGGTGCAGGGTATCGCTGAACTGATTACCCGTCCTGGCCTGATGAACGTCGACTTTGCAGACGTTCGCACCGTGATGTCCGAAATGGGCTACGCGATGATGGGCTCTGGTGTGGCGAGCGGTGAAGACCGTGCAGAAGAAGCGGCTGAAATGGCTATCTCTTCTCCGCTGCTGGAAGATATCGATCTGTCTGGCGCGCGCGGCGTGCTGGTCAACATTACCGCTGGCTTTGACCTGCGTCTGGATGAGTTCGAAACCGTGGGTAATACCATCCGTGCGTTCGCCTCTGACAACGCTACCGTGGTAATCGGTACTTCTCTTGACCCTGAAATGAACGACGAACTGCGTGTGACTGTTGTTGCGACCGGTATCGGCATGGACAAACGTCCTGAGATCACCCTGGTAACCAACAAACAGACTCAGCAACCGGTAATGGATCGTTACCAGCAGCACGGTATGTCTCCTCTGACTCAGGAGCAGAAACCGGCCGCGAAAGTGGTGAACGACCCAACGCCGCAAACGGCGAAAGAGCCAGATTATCTGGACATCCCGGCGTTCCTGCGTAAGCAAGCTGACTAAGAATTGGCTGGAATTTGGGGATTTGCGCTCTTTGTGCTAAACTGGCCCACCGTTAGTGATATACACTCTCGGTTGGATAGTTAATTTGGCGAGATTATACGATGATCAAACAAAGGACACTTAAACGTATCGTTCAGGCGACGGGTGTCGGTTTACATACCGGCAAGAAAGTCACACTGACGTTACGCCCTGCGCCGGCCAATACCGGGGTCATCTATCGTCGCACCGACTTGAATCCACCGGTAGATTTTCCGGCCGATGCCAAATCTGTGCGTGATACTATGCTCTGTACTTGTCTGGTGAACGAGCATGACGTGCGGATTTCTACCGTAGAGCACCTGAACGCCGCCCTGGCGGGTCTGGGTATCGACAACATTATTGTTGAAGTCGATGCGCCAGAAATCCCGATTATGGATGGCAGTGCTGCTCCGTTCGTTTATCTGTTGCTGGATGCCGGCATCGAAGAACTGAACTGCGCGAAGAAATTTGTTCGCATTAAAGAGACCGTTCGCGTCGAAGATGGCGACAAATGGGCTGAATTCAGACCGTACAATGGTTTCTCGCTGGACTTTACCATCGACTTTAACCATCCGGCGATTGATGCAAGCACCCAACGCTATGCGATGAACTTCTCTGCCGATGCGTTTATGCGTCAGATCAGCCGAGCCCGTACATTTGGCTTCATGCGTGATATCGAATATCTGCAGTCCCGCGGCCTGTGCCTGGGCGGTAGCTTCGATTGTGCCATCGTTGTTGACGATTATCGCGTACTGAACGAAGATGGCCTCCGTTTCGAAGATGAATTCGTTCGTCACAAAATGCTGGACGCTATTGGCGACCTGTTCATGTGTGGTCACAACATCATTGGTGCATTTACCGCGTTCAAATCCGGTCATGCACTGAACAACAAACTGTTGCAGGCCGTCCTGGCAAAACAGGAAGCCTGGGAATACGTGACCTTCGAAGACGAAGCTGAACTGCCGCTGGCTTTCAAAGCGCCAAACATGGTTCTGGCGTAACGGTTCACACCGTTTCGTAAAAAATCGACTGGTTAACCTGGTACTCTCTCCGACCAGGAAGACCAGTCGTTTTTATTTTTGCCTTTCTTTACTCGCCCCAGGCTTACCTCTTGTTTACCTTGCACAGAAAATGGGTGCGTTAGCTGCATTCTTGACCGTTTTTCCCCGCGGTGACACCTCATTCCTGCTGATGTGTATTGGCTTTAGTGGTAATATCTGGGCGCTTAAAAAAATAACTGAATTCAGCCTGTACCAGGCTGGCTTATGTGGTGGAGCAAGTGAGCGGAATACTGACGCGCTGGCGACAATTTGGCAGACGTTACTTCTGGCCGCATCTCTTATTAGGGATGGTCGCGGCGAGTTTTGGCTTGCCTGCGCTCAGCAACAGTGCCGAAGCGGCTACGCCGGCGAAGACCTCCACAACCAAACACGATCTCAACACGCGGGTTAACTTTACTAACCTCGCGTGGCTTGAGGCCAATCGTCGTCCGAATTTCTCCGTTGATTACTGGCACCAGCACGCTATCCGCACGGTTATTCGCCATCTGTCATTTGCGATGGCACCGCAGGCCATGCCTGTTGCTGAAGAGACGCTGCCGGTGCAGGCGCAGCATCTTGCCCTTCTGGACACGCTCAATGCGCTGCTCACGCAGGACAGCCAGCCGCCGGTCATGGTTCGCCAGACTGCGCAACGTGCACTCGTTTCTCCAGCCTCTTTCTCTGTTTCAACATGGATTAGCCAGGCTCACGGCATTCGCGCCGGGCCTCAGCGCCTCAGCTAAATTAACTTTTTCAATACTTTAATTTATCTGCCCACGATGGGGCGTTTGAGAATTTATTATGCTAATCAAATTATTAACAAAAGTTTTTGGTAGTCGTAACGATCGTACCCTGCGCCGTATGCGCAAAGCCGTTGCCGTTATCAACGGTATGGAACCGGCGATGGAGAAGCTCTCTGATGACGAGCTGAAAGCGAAAACGGCGGAATTCCGTGCCCGTCTCGAAAAAGGCGAAACCTTAGAAAGCCTGATCCCGGAAGCTTTCGCCGTCGTGCGTGAAGCGAGTAAGCGTGTATTCGGCATGCGTCATTTCGACGTTCAGCTGCTGGGTGGTATGGTGCTCAACGAGCGCTGCATCGCGGAAATGCGTACTGGTGAAGGTAAAACCCTGACCGCAACGCTGCCGGCATACCTGAACGCCCTGACCGGTAAAGGCGTTCACGTTGTTACCGTCAACGACTATCTGGCACAGCGTGACGCCGAAAACAACCGCCCACTGTTCGAATTCCTGGGAATGACCGTCGGCATTAACATGTCCGGTCTGCCTGCGCCAGCCAAACGTGACGCGTATAACGCGGATATCACCTACGGCACTAACAACGAATACGGTTTCGACTACCTGCGTGACAACATGGCGTTCAGCCCTGAAGAACGTGTACAGCGTAAGCTGCACTATGCGCTGGTGGATGAGGTGGACTCCATCCTGATCGATGAAGCACGTACCCCGCTGATCATCTCCGGCCCCGCTGAAGACAGCTCCGAGATGTACCGCAAAGTCGATAAAATCATTCCGCACCTGCTGCGTCAGGAGAAAGAAGACTCCGACACCTTCCAGGGTGAAGGTCACTTCTCCGTAGATGAAAAAGCGCGCCAGGTGAACCTGACTGAACGCGGTCTGGTTCAGATTGAAGAACTGCTGGTTGCTGAAGGCATTATGGAAGAGGGTGAGTCTCTTTACTCTCCGAGCAACATCATGCTGATGCACCACGTGACCGCTGCGCTGCGTGCCCATGCACTGTTTACCCGTGATGTTGACTACATTGTGAAAGACGGCGAAGTGATCATCGTTGATGAACACACCGGGCGTACCATGCAGGGACGTCGCTGGTCTGATGGTCTGCACCAGGCGGTTGAAGCCAAAGAAGGCGTTGATATTCAAAACGAAAACCAGACGCTGGCGTCTATTACCTTCCAGAACTACTTCCGTCTGTACGAGAAGCTGGCGGGGATGACCGGTACGGCAGATACCGAAGCGTTTGAATTCAGCTCCATCTATAAGCTGGATACCGTGGTCGTTCCAACCAACCGTCCGATGATCCGTAAGGATATGCCGGACCTGGTGTACATGACCGAAGCGGAAAAAATTCAGGCGATCATCGAAGATATCCGCGAACGTACTGCGAACGGCCAGCCGGTGCTGGTGGGGACCATCTCGATTGAGAAATCCGAAGTGGTTTCTAACGAGCTGACCAAAGCGGGCATCAAGCACAACGTGCTGAACGCCAAATTCCACGCCAAAGAAGCGGACATTGTTGCGCAGGCAGGTTATCCGGCTGCCGTGACCATCGCCACCAACATGGCGGGTCGTGGTACCGATATTATGCTGGGTGGCAGCTGGCAGGCCGAAGTGGCTGAGCTGGAAAACCCAACCCCGGAACAGATTGCACAGATCAAAGCGGACTGGCAGGTTCGTCACGATGCGGTACTGGCGTCGGGCGGTCTGCACATCATTGGTACCGAACGCCACGAATCTCGTCGTATTGATAACCAGCTGCGTGGTCGTGCGGGTCGTCAGGGTGATGCCGGTTCCTCCCGCTTCTACCTGTCGATGGAAGATGCGCTGATGCGTATTTTCGCCTCCGACCGTGTGTCCGGCATGATGCGCAAGCTGGGGATGAAGCCAGGCGAAGCCATTGAGCACCCGTGGGTCACAAAAGCGATCGCTAACGCACAGCGTAAAGTCGAAAGCCGTAACTTTGATATTCGTAAGCAGCTGCTGGAATATGATGATGTGGCTAACGATCAGCGTCGCGCGATTTACACCCAGCGTAACGAACTGCTGGACGTGTCCGACGTGAGCGAAACCATCAACAGCATCCGTGAAGATGTGTTTAAAGCGACTATCGACGCGCATATTCCACCTCAGTCTCTGGAAGAGATGTGGGATATCGAAGGTCTGCAGGAACGTCTGAAAAACGACTTTGACCTTGAGCTGCCAATCAAAGAGTGGCTGGACAAAGAGCCTGAGCTGCACGAAGAGACGCTGCGCGAGCGTATCTTTGAAACCGCGCTGGACGTGTACAAGCGTAAGGAAGAGGTCGTTGGCGCTGAGATGATGCGTCACTTCGAAAAAGGCGTGATGCTGCAGACGCTGGACTCCCTGTGGAAAGAGCACCTGGCGGCGATGGACTACCTGCGTCAGGGTATCCACCTGCGTGGCTACGCGCAGAAAGATCCGAAGCAGGAGTACAAGCGTGAATCCTTCTCCATGTTTGCCGCTATGCTGGAATCGCTGAAGTATGAAGTGATCAGCACCCTGAGCAAAGTTCAGGTGCGCATGCCGGAAGAAGTCGAAGCGATGGAGCAGCAGCGTCGTGAAGAAGCTGAGCGTCTGGCACAGATGCAACAGCTGAGCCACCAGACTGACGACAGCGAAGCCGCAGCGGCGATCGCGGCACAGACCGGCGATCGTAAAGTGGGTCGTAACGATCCGTGCCCATGCGGTTCCGGTAAAAAATAT
Source organism: Enterobacter sp. AC1 (assembly GCF_050434705.1). Classification (NCBI taxonomy): domain Bacteria; kingdom Pseudomonadati; phylum Pseudomonadota; class Gammaproteobacteria; order Enterobacterales; family Enterobacteriaceae; genus Enterobacter; species Enterobacter sp. AC1. The sequence continues at coordinate 39,293 of NZ_JBNDIZ010000009.1, forward strand.
AAGGCGTGCCACGGCCGTCTGAGCTAAGACGTTAACAAATCGAAAAGGCGCAGAAATCTGCGCCTTTTTTATGGACGTGACAATATGAAAATACTGCAAATTGCCGTCGGGATTATTCGCAACCCGCAAAACCAAATCTTTATTACCCAGCGCGCCGCCGATGCCCATATGGCGAACAAATGGGAGTTTCCTGGCGGAAAGATCGAGTCAGGTGAAACGCCGGAAGAGGCGCTGGTTCGCGAGCTCCAGGAAGAAGTGGGGATTACCCCGCTTGGCGCAACGCTGTTTGACAAGCTCGAATACCAGTTTCCGGACAGGCACATTACGCTGTGGTTCTGGCTGGTGGAAAACTGGGAAGGCGAGCCCTGGGGAAAAGAGGGGCAGCCGGGTAACTGGGTTGAACTACAGGCAAGCGATGCCGAAAAATTCCCGCCAGCTAACGAGCCTGTGATCATGAGGTTAGTCGCACAACCGTAGGCCTGCTAAGCGAAGCGCCAGCAGGCTTTACAGATTACTGCTGGCTCTCACTCCAGTCATCGCTATCCGAGAGATCGCCTTCGCTTGGAATGCGTTTCTCTTCCGCCGCCCACTCCCCCAGGTCAATAAGCTGACAGCGTTTACAGCAGAATGGGCGGAACGGACTTACTTCGCCCCAGACAACGGTTTTGCCACAGGTTGGGCAGTTTACGGTGGTGACATCAGACATCGGCACTCCTTAACAACAGGCCAGTTCAAAATCGAGACGTTCCGGCACGGTGCCATTTTCACTGTCCAGCGGCATAAAGCGAATCGCAAAACGACTCTTATGCCCGGAAATCTGTGGGTAAAGCTGTTCGCCAGGCGATAAATTCAGTCGCAGAAGATCGGCATCATCACCGTTATCCTGGTAGAAGCCATTCAGGCTGGTTTGCTTGCGGAACGGGGCTGAGTTACGGATCAAATCGAGGATCAGCGACAGCGTCTGGTGCATTGGCTCCAGGCTTGCCAGCCAACTGTTCACCTGCGCATCGCGCTGCGTTTGCGGCATATGTAGCCACACATGCAGCGTCGGCAGGTCGAAGCTACAGCAGCCGCCAGGGATGCTCAGGCGCTGGCGCACCAGACCGATCAGGCGGTCTTCACGCAAAAACTGCCCGACGCGCGGCGCGGCCATCAGGATGCTGCTGCTGTTTTTAAGCTGCTGACGAAGGGAATCGATACGGCTTACGTCTACCCCCGGAACTTCAGCCCATGCCTGCAATTTACGCTGCTGGCGCTCCAGCTCTTTGAGCAATTCTGTGCGGACATCGCCGCGTTCAATCACATCCAGCAGATCGCCTACGTTGCGGAAGAAGTGCAGCGCCGTAGCATGATCGTTCACGGGCAGATGTTGTGAAAGCTGTTGAATAAGGAATTCGATGCGCAGCCAGGTACGCATTTTTTCGTTGAGCGGATGCTCAAAAAGGATGTGTGTCGACATTATGGTTTTTCCTGTGCAACGGCCTGCGCGGCGAACGTCAGATACTGCGCGTGCAGACGGGCAACATCCGATGCTATGGCATCTGGTGCGCCGTTATTATCAATGACATCATCCGCAACGGCAAGGCGCTGAGCGCGCGTGGCCTGAGCGGCAAGAATTTGTTCAGCATGCTCACGCGAGACGCGATCGCGCGTCATGGTTCGCTGGATTTGCGTTTCGGGAGAGACATCAATCACCAGCACCCTGTCAGCCTTCTTCTGTAGCTGATTTTCCACCAGCAACGGAACCACCCACAGTACATAGGGTGAACCGGCCGCGGCAATCTGACGCTGAGTTTCCTGGTGGATAATGGGGTGGAGCAGGGCATTAAGCCAGCGCTTTTCCGCAGAATCAGCAAAAATGCGCTCACGAAGCTGGCGGCGATTAAGCGTGCCATCCGCATTGATGATGGACTGACCAAAATGTGCTTCGATGGCCTTTAGCGCGGGTGTATCAGGTTCTACCACCTGACGGGCAATGATATCGGCATCAATAATCGTGATGCCAAGACGAGAGAACGCGTCCGCAACGGTACTTTTGCCACTACCGATGCCGCCGGTTAATGCAACGATATACCCCATTAAATCAAATCCTGGGAATTATTCATTATTAAAATCAGTTAATTAAAACTCTTAGATGCGCCAGCAACTGTTTGACCCTGTTTACCGGCTTTTTACCAGGTAAATTTATAGGATTGTAGCGTAAAAAAAGAGAATTTCGCAGTCTTGCGGAGCAGGTATTAGTGCGTATGATAACGTCACTGGAGTTGTGCTTTTAACATATTTGCCTCTAACCCCAGGAATCCGCACATGCGTATCGAAGAAGATCTGAAGTTAGGTTTCAAAGACGTTCTCATCCGCCCTAAACGCTCTACACTGAAAAGTCGCTCAGACGTTGAACTCGAACGTCAATTCATCTTTAAGCATTCCGGTCAGACCTGGTCTGGCGTGCCGATCATCGCTGCCAACATGGATACTGTGGGAACCTTTGAGATGGCAACCTCCCTGGCACAGTTCGACATTCTCACCGCAGTGCACAAACATTACAGCCCTGAGGAGTGGAATACGTTTGTTGCGTCCGCCTCTGCTGATGTGGTGAAGCATGTGATGGTCTCTACCGGTACCTCCGATGCAGACTTCGAGAAGACCAAACAGATCCTGAATGCTAACCCGGCACTCAACTTCGTTTGTATTGATGTGGCGAACGGTTACTCCGAGCACTTCGTGCAGTTCGTCAGCAAGGCGCGTGAAGCCTGGCCGACGAAAACTATCATCGCGGGTAACGTGGTGACCGGTGAAATGTGTGAAGAGCTGATCCTTTCCGGTGCAGATATCGTGAAGGTGGGCATTGGCCCGGGTTCCGTGTGCACCACGCGCGTTAAAACCGGCGTCGGTTATCCGCAGCTTTCCGCGGTCATTGAATGTGCCGATGCGGCGCACGGGCTGGGCGGGCAGATTATCAGCGACGGCGGTTGCACCATGCCGGGTGATGTCGCCAAGGCCTTCGGCGGCGGCGCGGACTTCGTGATGCTCGGCGGCATGCTGGCAGGTCACGAAGAGAGCGGTGGTACCGTAGTTGAAGAGAATGGCGAGAAATTTATGCTGTTCTACGGAATGAGCTCTGAATCGGCAATGACCCGTCACGTCGGTGGCGTGGCAAAATACCGTGCCGCAGAAGGCAAAACCGTCAAGCTGCCCCTGCGCGGCCCGGTCGAAAACACCGCGCGCGATATCCTCGGCGGCTTGCGCTCCGCCTGCACCTACGTGGGTGCATCCCGCCTGAAAGAGCTCACGAAACGCACGACGTTTATTCGCGTTCAGGAACAGGAAAACCGCGTATTCAACAGCCTGTAATGGCTTCGCTGGCGCATACTCGTGCGCCAGCCCTCCATCACTGTTTCAGCACTATCCCGCGCTCATCGCATCCCCCAGATGGAAAATCGGCAAATACATTGCCACGACCAGCGTGCCGATGATGACCCCTGTCACAATCAGAAGTACTGGCTCCAGAAGTGCCGCCAGGTTATCTGCCCGTTGAAGAGTTTGTTCCGTGTGATGCCGGGCGAGATTTGCCAGCATAACGTCCAGCGCGCCTGACATTTCGCCGGTGCGTAAAAGCTGGATACACAGCGGGGTAAAGATTATCGCTTTCTGAAAGGATGACCAGACGGGGAGGCCTTTTTCAATCTCCTCACGAACGCTGCGGAGTATTCCCTGCCAGTAGCGACTTTCAACGGTTTCCTCTGCACTTTCCAGCCCCTGTAAAAAGGCGATACCCGCCTGCTGCGTGAGCGACAGCACGGTAAAAATTTGTCCCAGTTTTTGGCCTTTTGCCAGCGACCCCATTACTGGCGTATGCAGCAGGAGGCGCTGCCAGCGAGGATTCTCTCGCAGCGCCCAGGCGGCAGCGCAGGGCACCAATAATGCGGCGAACAACGCGAGGGCATATGACTGCATAAAGGCGGCCATCCCCATCACCTTTTGTGTTAACCACGGGAGCGGAGCGTTAAACGTTTTGTAGATCGCGGCAAACTCGGGCAAGACCAGGGTGACCATCGCCAGCACGACGAGAATGGCCAGAGTCAGAACGATCGCCGGGTAGCGCAGCGCCTTTTTCACTTTCGCACTCAGCTGCTGCTGCGCTTTTTGTTGCTGAGCGAGCTGGCGACAGCACTCCTCCAGTTTTCCCGTTAGCTCACCGGTCTTCACCATCGAGACGTGCAGCGGGCTAAAAACCGCTGGCCACTTTTTTAGCGACTCGGAAAAGGGACATCCTTCACTGAGCTCATCGGCAACGCTCTGCAGCAGCGCCTGCCACGGTTTTACCGGATGCTGGTCTGCCAGCATTTGCAGGCTGTGGGACAAAGTCAGCCCAGCCTGCAGAAGCGTGGCGAGCTGGCGAAACATTTCATAGCAGTGATGTGGCCGCCAGCGGTGTCGCTGCGCGCATCGGGTCAGCGTCAGAGGATGAAGGTTGTTACGCATCAACCTGACGAAGGCCGCATTGCGATCTGTAGCCCAGAGCGCCCCGTTTCGGGGTTCTCCTTCCTGGGTGAGCGCTCGCCAGCGCCAGAGCTGATTAGCTGCCATCGGGCATGCCCAGGACGCGAAACAACTCTTCAATCGTTGTCAGCCCTTGTTCAACGGCCATGCAGCCGTGCTCGAAAAGAGAAACCATTCCCGCCTGCCGCGCGCTCGCCTCTATTACTTCTGTTCCCGCCCCGCTGGCAATGGCCTGCCGCAGAGCGTTGTCGATCGCGAGCACTTCAAAAATGGCCACCCGGCCATAAAAACCGTGATAACAACGTTCGCAGCCGGTGGGCTGCCAGTGGGGAAGCGGCCTGCGCCATACGGAGCGAGGTAACTGAGCGTGCTCGCTGGCTTCCCGGCGACAGTGTGGGCACAGACGCCGCACCAGCCGCTGGGCTATCACCATCGAGAGTGCGGAAGATATCATCCAGCGCGCCACGCCCATCTGCTCCAGACGCGTCAGGGCTTCCGTTGTCGAATTGGTGTGCAGCGTCGACAACACAAGATGCCCGGTCTGCGCGGCATTAATGGCAATTCCGGCCGTTTCACCGTCGCGAATTTCGCCGACCATAATGATGTCAGGATCCTGGCGCAGCAGCGCCCTGAGCACGCTCTGGAATGTTAAACCCGCCCGGGGGTTAATCTGCGTCTGGTTTAATCCCGCAAGGGGGATCTCAATCGGATCCTCCACGCTGCAGATGTTGACCTCAGGGGTGTTACGCGCCTGCAGCGCGCTGTACAGCGTCACGGTTTTGCCGCTGCCGGTCGGGCCGGTAACCAGAATCAGGCCCTGCGGCCGGTGGAGCACCTCATTAAAGCAGGCCAGCTGTTCAGCGCTCATCCCGAGCGCTTTCGGTTCAAGCGCCTGCTGAACCTGATGAAGAAGACGCAGCACTATTTTCTCGCCACCGCTGCAGGGAAGCGTGGCAATCCGAAAGGAGACCGGCTCGTTTGCCAGCTCAATTGTAAACTGACCGTCCTGGGGTAAACGGCGTTCTGCAATATCCAGGTTACCCAGCACCTTTAAGCGTGCGCAGAACTGGCTTGCCAATGAGGCGGAAAGGGGAGGTTGCGGGCAGAGCACGCCGTCGATACGCAAACGGATCTGGCACGCATGCTCCATCGGTTCGATATGAATGTCGGATGCGCGCTGGCTTATTGCCTGCTGCAGCGTGTGGTTGAGCATATCCACCGTGGAGTGAGTTTGCGAAACAACGGGCAGATGCGATTGCGACATGAGCTGCCGGTTTTTTTCCATGCGTTCGGCGCTCCAGCACTCGATATCAATCCGTTTCTGAGTCGCGAAACGCAGGGCCTCCATGAGTTCAGTCGCGGGGGTGCCCACGACGGCGATGCTTATCATGTCACTGTCGCTGGTGAGCAGCAGAGCATGATGGCGCAGACAAAGTGCCATAAGCCGATCGGTATTCATTAGCCGCTCCTCAGTTATTGTCGAAGCGGAAAACGTCTTCGCAGGCCTGTTTGAGCTCGCCGCCGTTACTGATATTGCAGCTGCGTTTCCAGTCCGTCATCCCATTGCCGCTGCTCCATTGGGGTGTCATAACCACCTCCAGCCCGTTAAGACTCTCCTGGCCCGTTAATGACACGACGCCCTGCGTCACGCTCATTCCCGAGATATAACGCGTTGTCGTTGGGGAGGGGATGCCGTTACTGCCACCGTCACAGCTTGTCACGCCGCCGCGATCCAGCGCGCACAGCTCAATGGCCGTACGATAAGGCACGAACGTTTGCAACATATCGGTCAGCGCCGCTTTGCGCAGGTAGTTCTGATAGGCGGGTACGCCGATGGCGCTCAGAATCGCAATAATGCCAATGACCACCATCAGCTCAATGAGAGTGAATCCGTGTTGTCTGTCCATATCTGCTCCTTACGTTAAGTGGCGCTACTCTGTCAGCGCGAAAGGGCAGAAACGAGGGGCAAAAATGGGAACGAGAAGAGGTCTTCAGAAGATTCATTCAGCGTTGCAGGGAAGAACAACGGCGTTGCGAGCGGGGCTGCAATGCCCCTCTCCAGGCGGAGAGGGGCGGAATCACTACTTAAAACGCATCGAGAGGTCGAGGGCGCGAACGTGTTTGGTCAGCGCCCCGACGGAAATGTAATCCACGCCCGTCTCGGCGAATTCACGGATCGTTTCGAAGGTGACGTTCCCGGACACTTCGAGCTGTGCCTGGCCGTTGGTCAGTTTAACCGCCTCGCGCATCTGCTCCGTTTCGAAGTTATCGAGCATGATAATATCGGCCCCGGCCTTAATCGCCTGTTCCAGCTCGTCCAGGCTTTCGACTTCCACCTCAACCGGCACATCCGGGTGCAGCCAGAAGGCTTTCTCAACCGCCTGACGCACGGAGCCGGAGGCAATAATGTGGTTCTCTTTAATCAGGAAGGCGTCGGATAATCCCAGACGATGGTTTGCGCCACCGCCGCAAAGTACTGCGTATTTCAGCGCCGTACGCAGGCCCGGTAGCGTTTTGCGGGTGTCCAGCAGCTGGGTGCGGGTACCGGCCAGCAGGTCAACGTAGCGGCGCACCTCACTTGCCACCCCGGACAAGGTCTGGACGAAGTTGAGCGCGGTTCTTTCACCGGTAAGCAGCACGCGGGACGGGCCGTCCAGTTCAAACAGCGGCTGATTTGCCGTAATCGCATCGCCGTCTTCAACGTGCCAGACGATCTGCACATCATCTCCCGCCAGTTGGGTAAAGACCTCTTCAACCCAACGCTTGCCGCAAAAAACGCCATTTTCACGGGTGATAATCACCGCGTGAGAGCGTGACTCTGTTGGCAATAATTGTGCGGTAATATCCTTTTCGGCATTCACGTCCCCGCCCAGGTCCTCTTTCAGAGCATGGGCGACGCTTGCCGGAATATCCATGTTAATACGTTCCAGAAGCGCTTCACGTCGGTGGTCGGGGTTGTAGCGGCGAGGCGGCATGATAAAACTCCAAATTGGTAACGAATCATAATATTGAAACATGCTACTCTGAACCGAGTAACAGCACCATACATAAGGAGTTCCAGCATGTTGTTAGAAAACGGATGGCTGGTGGACGCGCGGCATGTGCCCTCGCCGCACCACGATTGCCGCCCGGAGGATGAAAAGCCCACACTGCTGGTTGTTCATAATATTAGTCTCCCGCCGGGTGAGTTTGGCGGTCCGTGGATTGACGCGTTATTCACGGGAACGATAGATCCCGACGCTCATCCTTTCTTCGCTGAGATTGCGCATCTGCGCGTGTCGGCCCACTGTCTGATCCGTCGTGATGGCGAGATCGTTCAGTACGTTCCTTTTGATAAGCGCGCCTGGCATGCCGGGGTGTCGTTGTATCACGGGCGCGAACGGTGCAACGATTTCTCCATCGGAATTGAACTGGAAGGCACCGATACCACACCCTATACCGATGCTCAGTACCAACAGCTGGTTGCGGTTACCCAAACGCTTATCAGCCTGTACCCCGCGATGGCAGAAAATATCACGGGACACAGCGATATTGCTCCGGTGAGAAAAACCGATCCCGGCCCGGCATTCGACTGGGGGCGGTTTCGTACTATGCTTGCCGCTGCGTCAAATAAGGAGATCGCATGACGTTGTTTACCATGCTGCTGGTTATCATCGCTGAACGCCTGTTTAAACTCGGCGAGCACTGGCATCTGGATCACCGGCTGGAGGTGATTTTCCGCCGAATTAAGCACTTTTCTATGCTGCGTACGCTGCTGATGATGGCAGGAGTGATGGTCATTACGTTCCTGCTGCTGCGCTCGCTGTACGGCCTGTTTTTCAACGTGCCGCTGCTGGTGGTGTGGATCCTGCTCGGCGTTCTTTGCATTGGCGCGGGGAAGGTGCGTTTGCACTACCACGCTTATCTTAAAGCCGCTTCCCGTGACGATGCCCACGCGCGCGGTGCCATGGCGAGCGAGCTGACGATGATCCACGGCGTGCCGCCGGATTGCGATGAGCGCGAGTTCCTGCGCGAGCTGCAAAACGCGCTGCTGTGGATTAACTTCCGTTACTACCTTGCCCCCCTGTTCTGGTTCGTGGTGGGCGGTCCGTGGGGGCCGGTCTTGCTGATGGGGTACGCTTTTCTTCGTGCCTGGCAGACATGGCTTGCCCGTTATCTGACGCCGCATGAACGCTTGCTGTCCGGGATTGATGCCATCCTGCACGTGCTCGACTGGCTTCCGGTTCGCCTGGTGGGCGTGGTGTATGCGTTAATTGGCCACGGTGAAAAAGCGCTGCCCGCATGGTTCGCTTCTCTTGCCGACCGCCATACCTCGCAGTACCAGGTGCTAACGCGCCTGGCGCAGTTCTCTCTGGCGCGCGAGCCGCATACCGACAAGGTTGCAACGCCGAAAGCCGCCGTCTCCATGGCGAAGAAAACCTCGTTTGTTGTGGTGGTTATCGTGGCGCTGCTGACGATTTACGGCACGCTGGTGTAAGCCAGCGCGCCGCAGCGGTTAAAGCGTATCCGCAGGCGGGATGCCGAAATCAGGCATCCCGCTTTCGTTCCAGAGCACAAGCTTCAGGCGGGTATGACGGTTCGGATCGTAAAGCGGATCGCCTTCAATTTCGGTGTAATTTCTTGCGTGATACACCAGCACATCTTCCCCTTCTGGCGTCTTTGTGAAGCTGTTATGGCCCGGCCCATACTGGCGGTTTTCATAGCTGGTGACGAATACCGGGCGCGGAGATTTGTGCCAGTTCTCCGGGTTTTGCGGATCGGCGTTGACGTCTATCCACAGCAGCCCCATGCAGTAGTTCTCATCGGTGGCGCTGGCAGAATAGCTGATGAACAGCTTATCGCCGTGGACCAGTACCGCCGGGCCTTCGTTGACCCGGAACCCGCGGCACTCCCAGTCATACTCAGGCTTGCTGAGCATGACTGGCTTGCCCTTGAGCGACCACGGGTTCTCCATTTCACACAGATAAAGGTTAGAGTTTCCGGCGATATCCGGCGCTTTTTGCGCCCACAGATACCAGCGTTTCCCCTGATGAACAAAGGTGGTGGCGTCCAGAGCGAAGGTGTCGAACGGCGTTTTTATTTGCCCTTTTTCGATCCAGGTTCCGGTGAGCGGATCGAGATCGTTACATTCCAGCGCGAACATGCGGTGCTGGAACATCCCAAGCTTATCGAGCGCCTGCGTATGCGTGGCCGCAAAATAGATATACCACTTGCCGTCGATATGATGCAGCTCCGGCGCCCAGATAAGCTGACTCATCGGGCCGGTCTCGGGTTTTCGCCAGACCACCACCTCTTCAGCACTGCGTAGTCCTTCCAGCGAGTCCGCGCGGCGAATTTCGAGCCTGTCGTACTGCGGCACGGAGGCGATAAAATAGTATTGCCCCTCGTGGTACAAAATATACGGATCGGCGCGTTGTTCAATAAACGGGTTTGGCCAGGTTTGCATTCGGCTTTCCTTATTTTGTCTCAGCGGCGCTGAGTTCCTGATACTTGTTCAGCTCGCGATAGTTAATGCGGCGCTTCTCCAGGTCTTCCTGAATCCGCTTCATCGTCTCTCGGTCAACCTTCAGCAGTCGCACCACGCCCGCGGTAATGAGGTACCCAACGCCCGGGATGACGGTAAACAGCAGGACAATGCCGTTGATGGCGTCCGCGCTTTGCGCTTTTGCTCCCGCGTCGTAGCCGTACCAGGAGAGCAGGAAGCCGACCATTGCACCGGCAATCGCCAGCCCCAGCTTCAGGAAGAAAATGTTGCCGGAGAAGCTTATCCCGGTGATGCGTTTCCCGGTTTTCCACTCGCCGTAGTCGTCCACGTCGGCCATCAGCGACCAGTGCAGCGGTGACGGAATTTGGTGCAGGATATTCAGCAGGAAGTAGAGCACCACAATGGTGACGGTGGCCTTCGGGTCGAAGAAGTAAAAGGCGGTTGAGAAGATCGCCAGCACGATGTTGGTCCAGAAGAAAACCTTCAGCTTACACCAGCGGTCGGTCAGCACTTTCGCCAGCATGCTGCCGAGCATCATGCCCACCACGCCCAGGCTAATAAACAGGGTTGCGAAGTGGGTGCTCTGGCCCATCACCCATGTCACGTAATACATGGTGGCCGCCATGCGGATAAAGCCGGGGCAGACGTTGCACAGGGTCAGGAGCAGAATGCGCACCCACTGGTCGTTTTTCCACACGTCCTTCAGGTCGTTTTTCAGCTGGTCATTGGTCTGAACCGCCGGGCGCACGCGCTCGCGCACGGTGGCAAAGCAGAACAGGAACATACAGGTTCCAATCAGCGCCAGCACGGTCATCGCCATCTGGTAGCCTTTGGCTTTGTTATCTCCCCCGAACCAGTCGGCCATCGGCAGCAGCGTCAGCGACAGCAGCAGCGTGGCGATGCCGACCAGCACGAAGCGATATGACTGGCAGGCAACGCGCTCTTTGGGATCGTTGGTAATCACCCCGCCCAGCGAGCAGTAGGGAATGTTGATAGCCGTGTAGGTCAGCGACAGCAGGAAATAGGTGACAAACGCATAGATAACTTTGCTGTTATAGCTCCAGTCAGGCGTGGTGAACATCAGGATGCTGAACAGCGCGTAGGGAAGGGCAATCCACAGCAGCCATGGACGAAACCGGCCATATTTGCTGCGGGTACGGTCGGCAATCGCGCCCATGATCGGGTCCGTTACGGCGTCAATCACGCGCACAGAGAGCAGCAGTACGCCCACCAGCGCGGGCGCCAGACCAAAAATATCGGTATAAAAATAGTTAACAAACAGCATGATGGCGCCAAAGATGATGTTGCAACCTGCATCGCCCATCCCATAGCCGATCTTTTCTTTTACTGACAGTTTAGCGTTATCCATAGACTGCTCTCCGGGTTTCGGTATGGAGAGAATTATTTGCTGGCAAAGGAATATATGCGTTGCAGTATCAGGGCGGTGATATGGATAAAAGCGCTGTGGACGTGAAAGTGTGAGGGAGGTAACAACGTGCGGTACCCGCAAAAGCAGGTACCGCAGTGGCAGGCTTAGTGGGCCTTCATCGCATTACGGCTTTTCTGGCTGAACATATAGCCGACGCCAAGCACGGCAATCCAGACCGGAATTAGGTACACAGAAATCGCCATACCCGGGGTGATCAGCATGATCACCAGCACGGCCGCCATGAACAGCAGGCAAATCCAGTTACCCAGCGGATAGAGCAGGGCAGGGAAGCGCGTGGTGACGCCCTGCTGCTGTTTCGCGCGGCGGAACTTGATGTGCGCCAGGCTGATCATCGCCCAGTTGATGACCAGGGCAGAGACCACCAGCGCCATCAGCAGGCCAAACGCCGATTCCGGCGCCATGTAGTTAATGAGGACGCACAGCGCGGTCACGATCGCCGAAACGATAATGGTGTTTACCGGCACGCCGCGTTTATCGACGTTGAGCAGCGCTTTCGGGGCGTTACCCTGCTGCGCCAGGCCGAACAGCATACGGCTGTTGCAGTACACGCAGCTGTTGTAAACGGACAGAGCCGCCGTCAGGACGACAACGTTGAGCGCATTCGCCACGACGGTATCTCCCAGTTCGTGGAAGATCAGCACAAACGGACTGGTATCGGCGGTGACGCGCGTCCACGGCAGCAGGGAGAGCAGCACGGCCAGCGAACCCACATAGAAGATCAGGATACGGTAGATAACCTGGTTAGTGGCTTTTGGAATGCTCTGCTCCGGGTTGTCAGCTTCAGCGGCCGTAATGCCCACCAGCTCCAGACCGCCGAAGGAGAACATGATAATTGCCATCATCATCACCAGACCCGTCATGCCGTGAGGCAGGAAGCCACCCTGTTCCCAGAGGTTGCGAACGGTTGCCTGCGGGCCACCGTTGCCGCTGAACAGCAGCCAGCCACCAAAGATAATCATCGCCACAACGGCAATGACCTTAATGATGGCGAACCAGAACTCCATTTCACCGAACACTTTTACGTTGGTCAGGTTAATAGCGTTAATAATGACGAAGAAGGCCGCAGCCGAGGCCCAGGTTGGGATCTCGGGATACCAGAACTGAATGTATTTCCCGACGGCGGTAAGCTCGGCCATGGCAACCAGTACGTACAGCACCCAATAGTTCCAGCCTGAGGCGAAACCGGCAAAGCTGCCCCAGTACTTATAGGCAAAGTGGCTAAAGGAGCCAGCCACCGGCTCTTCAACGACCATTTCACCTAACTGACGCATAATCAGAAACGCGATAAAGCCCGCGATTGCGTACCCCAGAATAATGCCCGGACCGGCTGACTGAATAACGGATGCGCTACCCAGAAAGAGGCCGGTTCCGATGGCACCGCCCAGTGCGATGAGCTGAATATGGCGGTTTTTTAGCCCGCGCTTTAGCTGATCGCCGTGCTGTTGAGCTTCCATTTGAAACCTCGTGTGTGGTTGTTATGTTCACGCTGAGCGTGTGTAATTATGAATATCCGTTTTCTGTATTTATTTCTTTACGGTTAATAAGACCGAAAAAAGCGGAGATGACTTCCGTAAGCGCAAGAATAGTGGTAAGTGCCTGCGAATGCACCTGCTTTATGACGAGCGGATGACGACTTGAATAAAAAGAAAGCATTTGTAAATCGCTCCGCTCACCCTTCTTACCCCAACCTATAGAATAGAAATGCGCCATAAGTGGGCAAAATTTCATTATTTGCTTTGTTGAATCGCTTCAGATTGCAAAAGCCCTCGTTTCATTAAGGTTAAATCTCCCTCTTTAGTAGTAATCAACTCATTTGTGCAAAGTTACATTTCTGAAACGTTATTTCTGTAAGGTTGTTAAAATGTGCAGGGTTTACTGATTTCAATCAAAACCAATATGGACAGAAGGTGAATACTTTGTTACTTTAGCGATACGAAATAGAAATTGGTAAGACCAATTGACTCCGGGCAAAAAGGCGTAAGACAGGGAATATGGCCTACAGCAAAATTCGCCAACCAAAACTATCTGATGTGATTGAGCAGCAGCTGGAGTTTTTAATCCTCGAAGGGACTCTGCGCCCGGGTGAGAAACTTCCGCCAGAACGCGAACTGGCAAAACAGTTCGACGTTTCACGTCCCTCTCTGCGTGAGGCAATTCAACGTCTCGAAGCAAAGGGCTTGCTGCTTCGTCGCCAGGGCGGCGGAACTTTTGTGCAAAACAGCCTGTGGCAGAGCTTCAGCGATCCGCTGGTAGAACTTCTCTCTGACCACCCAGAATCCCAGTTTGACCTGCTTGAGACCCGTCACGCGCTTGAAGGGATTGCGGCCTATTACGCCGCCCTTCGCAGCACTGATGAAGATCGCGTGCGTATCCGCGAGCTGCATCAGGCCATTGAACGGGCACAGCAGTCCGGCGATTTAGACGCCGAGTCCAGCGCCGTCGTCCAGTATCAAATCGCCGTCACCGAAGCAGCACACAATGTGGTGCTCCTCCATCTGCTACGCTGCATGGAGCCGATGCTGGCCCAGAACGTTCGTCAGAATTTTGAATTGTTGTATGCCCGTCGGGACATGCTCCCACTGGTAAGCAACCATCGCACCCGAGTATTCGAGGCGATAATGGCCGGGGAACCGGAGCAGGCGCGCGAAGCGTCGCACCGACATCTGGCTTTCATTGAGGAAATCTTGCTGGACCGCAGCCGTGAACAATCGCGTCGCGAACGTTCATTACGCCGCATACAGCAACGAAAGGATTAAGCGCCAGGTACTTTTAGAGCGCGGCAACTAAACGCAGAACCTGTCTTATTGTGTTCTTGCCCAAGAGCACAATGGGACAGGTTCCAGACAAATCAACGTATTAGATAGATAAGGAATACCCCCATGTCAGAACGTCTCCAAAATGACGTGGATCCGATCGAAACTCGCGACTGGCTACAGGCGATCGAATCGGTCATCCGTGAAGAAGGTGTTGAGCGCGCTCAGTATCTGATTGATCAGCTGCTTTCTGAAGCCCGCAAAGGCGGTGTGAAGGTTGCTTCAGGTGCAGGGGCTAGCAACTACGTAAACACGATTGCCGTCGAAGACGAACCGGAATACCCGGGCAATCTGGATCTGGAACGTCGTATCCGTTCTGCAATCCGCTGGAACGCCATCATGACCGTTCTGCGCGCATCCAAGAAAGACCTGGAACTGGGTGGCCACATGGCATCCTTCCAGTCTTCTGCAACCGTTTACGAAGTGTGCTTCAACCACTTCTTCCGTGCAGCTAACGAGAAAGACGGCGGCGATCTGGTGTACTTCCAGGGCCACATCTCTCCAGGCATCTATGCACGTGCATTCCTGGAAGGTCGTCTGACTGAAGAGCAGATGAACAACTTCCGTCAGGAAGTTCACGGTAAAGGTCTGTCTTCTTACCCACACCCTAAACTGATGCCTGAATTCTGGCAGTTCCCGACCGTATCTATGGGTCTGGGCCCAATTGGTGCGATCTACCAGGCTAAATTCCTGAAATATCTGGAACACCGTGGTCTGAAAGACACCTCTGAGCAAACCGTCTACGCCTTCCTGGGCGACGGTGAAATGGATGAGCCAGAATCTAAAGGTGCGATCACCATCGCGACCCGTGAGAAGCTGGACAACCTGTGCTTCATCATCAACTGTAACCTGCAGCGTCTGGATGGTCCGGTAACCGGCAACGGCAAGATCATCAACGAACTGGAAGGCATCTTCGCAGGTGCTGGCTGGAACGTGATTAAAGTCATGTGGGGCGGTCGTTGGGATGAGCTGCTGCGTAAAGATACCAGCGGTAAACTGATCCAGCTGATGAACGAAACCGTTGACGGTGACTACCAGACCTTCAAATCCAAAGACGGTGCCTACGTTCGTGAGCACTTCTTCGGCAAATATCCTGAAACCGCAGCACTGGTTGCAGACTGGACTGACGAGCAGATCTGGGCTCTGAACCGCGGTGGTCACGATCCGAAGAAAGTCTACGCTGCACTGAAAAAAGCGCAGGAAACCAAAGGTAAAGCGACTGTAATCCTGGCCCACACCATCAAAGGTTACGGCATGGGTGATACCGCAGAAGGTAAAAACATCGCTCACCAGGTTAAGAAAATGAACATGGACGGCGTGCGTTATATCCGCGACCGTTTCAACGTTCCAGTGACCGATGAGCAGGTAGAAAACCTGTCTTACATCACCTTCCCGGAAGGGTCTGAAGAGCACAAGTACCTGCACGAACGTCGTCAGGCACTGAAAGGCTACCTGCCAGCTCGTCAGCCAAACTTCACCGAGAAGCTGGAACTGCCAGCGCTGGAAGACTTCTCTCAGCTGCTGGAAGAGCAGAATAAAGAGATCTCTACCACTATCGCTTTCGTTCGTGCCCTGAACGTGATGCTGAAGAACAAGTCGATCAAAGATCGTCTGGTTCCAATCATCGCTGACGAAGCGCGTACTTTCGGTATGGAAGGTCTGTTCCGTCAGATCGGTATCTACAGCCCGAACGGCCAGCAGTACACCCCGCAGGACCGTGAGCAGGTTGCATACTACAAAGAAGACGAGAAAGGTCAGATCCTGCAGGAAGGTATCAACGAGCTGGGCGCAGGCGCATCCTGGCTGGCTGCTGCGACCTCTTACAGCACCAACAACCTGCCGATGATCCCGTTCTACATCTACTACTCCATGTTTGGGTTCCAGCGTATCGGTGACCTGTGCTGGCAGGCTGGCGACCAGCAGGCTCGCGGCTTCCTGGTAGGCGGTACTTCCGGTCGTACGACCCTGAACGGTGAAGGTCTGCAGCACGAAGATGGCCACAGCCACATTCAGTCTCTGACTATCCCTAACTGTATCTCTTACGACCCGTCTTACGCGTACGAAGTGGCAGTCATCATGCATGACGGTCTGCAGCGCATGTACGGTGAAGCGCAAGAGAACATTTACTACTACATCACCACCCTGAACGAAAACTACCACATGCCGGCAATGCCAGCAGGTGCCGAGGAAGGTATCCGTAAAGGTATCTACAAACTCGAAACCCTCGAAGGTAGCAAAGGTAAAGTTCAGCTGCTGGGCTCCGGTTCTATCCTGCGTCACGTCCGTGAAGCAGCACAGATCCTGGCGAAAGACTACGGTGTGGGCTCCGACGTGTACAGCGTGACCTCCTTCACTGAACTGGCGCGTGATGGCCAGGATTGTGAGCGCTGGAACATGCTGCACCCAATGGAAACTCCACGCGTTCCGTACATCGCTCAGGTGATGAACGATGCACCAGCGGTGGCGTCTACTGACTATATGAAACTGTTCGCTGAGCAGGTTCGTACTTACGTTCCAGCTGATGATTATCGCGTTCTGGGTACTGACGGCTTCGGTCGTTCTGACAGCCGCGAAAACCTGCGTCACCACTTCGAAGTTGATGCTTCTTACGTGGTTGTAGCAGCACTGGGCGAACTGGCTAAACGTGGCGAAATCGATAAGAAAGTGGTTGCTGACGCAATCACCAAATTCAACATCGATGCAGAAAAAGTTAACCCGCGTCTGGCGTAAGAGGTAAAAGAATAATGGCTATCGAAATCAATGTACCGGACATCGGGGCTGATGAAGTTGAAATCACCGAGATCCTGGTCAAAGTAGGCGACAAAGTTGAAGCTGAACAGTCGCTGATCACCGTAGAAGGCGACAAAGCCTCTATGGAAGTCCCGTCTCCTCAGGCTGGCATCGTTAAAGAGATCAAAGTCTCTGTTGGCGATAAAACCGAGACCGGCAAACTGATCATGATTTTCGATTCCGCCGACGGTGCAGCAGCTGCTGCACCTGCGCAGGAAGAGAAGAAAGAAGCCGCTCCGGCCGCCGCTGCTCCAGCCGCTGCTGCGGCAGCGAAAGACGTTAACGTGCCTGACATCGGCGGTGACGAAGTTGAAGTCACTGAAATCCTGGTGAAAGTGGGCGACACCGTTGCAGCTGAGCAGTCACTGATCACCGTAGAAGGCGACAAAGCCTCTATGGAAGTGCCGGCGCCGTTCGCGGGTACCGTTAAAGAGATCAAGATCAACACCGGCGACAAAGTGTCTACCGGGTCGCTGATCATGGTCTTCGAAGTGGCGGGTGCTGCACCTGCTGCCGCGCCAGCACAGGCCGCTGCTCCGGCTCCGGCCGCTGCACCAGCAGCTGCTGGCGGCGCGAAAGACGTTAACGTACCGGACATCGGCGGTGACGAAGTTGAAGTCACCGAAGTGATGGTGAAAGTGGGCGACAAAGTTGCCGCTGAACAGTCACTGATCACGGTTGAAGGCGACAAGGCTTCTATGGAAGTCCCTGCGCCGTTCGCGGGTACCGTTAAAGAGATCAAAATCAGCACCGGCGACAAAGTGTCTACCGGCTCTCTGATCATGGTCTTCGAAGTGGAAGGCGCTGCGCCTGCCGCAGCTCCGGCTGCCGCGGCTGCTCCGGCACCTGCTGCTGCACCGGCTCAGGCGTCTAAACCTGCTGCGGCTCCTGCTGCAAAAGCGGAAGGCAAATCTGAGTTCGCTGAAAACGACGCTTACGTCCACGCTACCCCGCTGATTCGTCGCCTGGCGCGCGAATTCGGTGTGAACCTGGCGAAAGTGAAAGGGACCGGCCGTAAGGGTCGTATCCTGCGTGAAGACGTTCAGACCTATGTGAAAGACGCGGTGAAACGCGCCGAAGCTGCACCTGCTGCAGCCGCCGGTGGCGGTATCCCGGGCATGCTGCCATGGCCGAAAGTGGACTTCAGCAAGTTCGGCGAAATCGAAGAAGTGGAGCTGGGCCGTATCCAGAAAATCTCTGGTGCGAACCTGAGCCGTAACTGGGTGATGATCCCGCACGTTACGCACTTCGACAAAACCGATATCACCGACCTGGAAGCGTTCCGTAAACAGCAGAACGCCGAAGCTGAGAAGCGCAAGCTGGACGTGAAATTCACCCCAGTGGTCTTCATCATGAAAGCCGTTGCCGCTGCCCTTGAGCAGATGCCACGCTTCAACAGCTCCCTGTCCGAAGACGGCCAGAAGCTGACGCTGAAGAAATACATCAACATCGGTGTTGCGGTTGATACGCCAAATGGTCTGGTTGTTCCGGTCTTCAAAGACGTGAACAAGAAGAGCATCACTGAGCTGTCCCGTGAACTGACCACCATCTCCAAGAAAGCGCGTGATGGTAAGCTGACTGCCGGCGAAATGCAGGGCGGCTGCTTCACCATCTCCAGCATCGGCGGCCTGGGTACCACCCACTTCGCGCCGATTGTGAACGCGCCGGAAGTGGCTATCCTCGGTGTGTCCAAGTCCGCGATGGAGCCGGTGTGGAATGGCAAAGAGTTCGTGCCGCGTCTGATGATGCCAATCTCTCTGTCCTTCGACCACCGCGTGATCGACGGTGCTGATGGTGCGCGTTTCATCACCATCATCAATAACACCCTGAGCGACATTCGCCGCCTGGTGATGTAATCGAAAAGCCGGCCAATCGGCCGGCTTTTTTCTGGTAATCTCCTGATGGTTGTGAGGTTATCGGCGAAAGCGACAATTCGTGAGCCGTTTGTTGTTTCAAAATTGTTAACAATTTTGTAAAATACGGACGGATAGAACGACCCGGTGGACGACGGGTATAAATTAAGAGGTCATGATGAGCACAGAAATCAAAACTCAGGTCGTAGTACTTGGGGCAGGCCCGGCAGGTTACTCCGCAGCATTCCGCGCAGCGGATTTAGGTCTGGAAACCGTCATCGTAGAACGTTACAGCACCCTCGGCGGTGTTTGTCTGAACGTCGGCTGTATCCCTTCTAAAGCGCTGCTGCACGTAGCGAAAGTTATCGAAGAAGCCAAAGCGCTGGCTGAACACGGTATCGTCTTCGGCGAGCCGAAAACCGATATCGACAAAATTCGTACCTGGAAAGAGAAAGTTATCACTCAGCTGACCGGCGGTCTGGCGGGTATGGCCAAAGGCCGTAAAGTGAAAGTGGTAAACGGTCTGGGTAAATTCACCGGTGCGAACACCCTGGAAGTAGAAGGCGAAAACGGCAAAACCGTGATCAACTTCGACAATGCGATCATCGCAGCAGGTTCTCGCCCAATCGAACTGCCGTTCATTCCACATGAAGATCCGCGCGTGTGGGATTCCACCGATGCGCTGGAGCTGAAAACCGTTCCTAAGCGCCTGCTGGTTATGGGTGGCGGTATCATCGGTCTGGAAATGGGTACCGTGTACCACGCGCTGGGTTCTGATATCGACGTGGTTGAAATGTTCGACCAGGTTATCCCGGCTGCAGACAAAGACATCGTTAAAGTCTTCACCAAACGCATCAGCAAGAAATTCAACCTGATGCTGGAAACCAAAGTGACTGCCGTTGAAGCGAAAGAAGACGGTATCTACGTTTCCATGGAAGGCAAAAAAGCCCCTGCAGAACCACAGCGTTACGACGCCGTGCTGGTGGCTATCGGCCGTGTGCCGAACGGTAAAAACCTCGACGCGGGCAAAGCTGGCGTGGAAGTTGACGACCGTGGCTTCATCCGCGTTGACAAACAGCTGCGCACTAACGTGCCGCACATCTTTGCTATCGGCGATATCGTCGGTCAGCCAATGCTGGCGCATAAAGGTGTTCACGAAGGTCACGTTGCCGCTGAAGTTATCGCCGGCATGAAGCACTACTTCGATCCGAAAGTGATCCCATCTATCGCGTACACCGAGCCAGAAGTTGCATGGGTTGGTCTGACTGAGAAAGAAGCGAAAGAGAAAGGCATCAGCTACGAAACTGCCACCTTCCCGTGGGCTGCTTCTGGCCGTGCTATCGCGTCCGACTGCGCAGACGGTATGACCAAACTGATCTTCGACAAAGAGACTCACCGCGTGATCGGTGGTGCGATTGTCGGTACCAACGGCGGCGAGCTGCTGGGTGAAATCGGTCTGGCGATCGAAATGGGCTGCGACGCTGAAGACATCGCGCTGACTATCCACGCTCACCCGACTCTGCACGAGTCTGTTGGCCTGGCGGCAGAAGTGTTTGAAGGCAGCATCACCGACCTGCCAAACGCGAAAGCGAAGAAGAAATAAGTTTATTGCTTCTTACTAAACGCCTCCTTCGGAGGCGTTTTTTTTGCCTGAAAACTACCCATTATGGTGGGTAACTTATTGTTATTTCCTCTAAAAATTTGCGCTTATCTGCCGATACTTTTTTCACCATTGTGTAGCTACTGGCCGCACGGTTAGAAGTGATGGATTTTTGATTACACGCAAAAAGGAAATAACATGTTTTTGAAGAAAGTGATGGGGATTGGCCTACTGGCGGCAGTCATGACGCTGACCGGATGCGGTGCGATGACGACGGCGGTGAAAAAACGTAACCTGGAAGTGAAAACGCAGATGAGCGAGACCATCTGGCTTGAGCCGTCTAACGAGAAAACGGTCTACATTCAGGTAAAAAATACCTCTGATAAAGACATGAGCAACCTCCAGACGTTGCTGGCAAACGATCTGAGCGCTAAAGGGTATAAGGTAACGTCCTCTCCTGACAGCGCATACTACTGGGTTCAGGCTAACGTCCTTAAAGCGGACAAAATGGACCTGCGCGAAGCCCAGGGCTATCTGAAAACCGGCTATGAAGGTGCCGCCGTTGGCGCTGCGCTGGGTGCCGGTATCACGGCCTATAACAGTAATTCTTCAGGTGCGGCGCTGGGCGTAGGGCTGGCGGCGGGTCTGATCGGCATGGCGGCAGATGCCATGGTAGAAGATGTGAACTACACCATGGTAACCGACCTGCAGATCTCCGAGCGTAGCAAAGCGAAAGTCACCACCGATAACATTGCGGCGCTGCGTCAGGGGACGTCCGGCGTGAAGCTGCAAACCAGCAGCGAGCAGGGCGATCGCGCGAAGTATCAGACCCGCGTGGTATCGAATGCGAACAAAGTGAATCTGAAATTCGAAGAAGCGAAACCGGTTCTGGAAGCGCAGCTGGCGAAGTCGGTCGCAAATATTCTGTAAGTTAAAAAGCCGGGTGGTGGCTTCGTCATATCCGGCTTGCAAAACGTGGTCCGTTGACCTTACTCAGGGCGCAACGGGCTGCCAGGTTTTATCAGGGTGATACGCGGTTAACGCCCGGGCTTTCTGCTCCGAATCGCTGCCGAGATCTGACTGATAAACCTTGTCGTCCTGATTTATCACGAAGCTCATGATGCCCGTCTGGCCATAGCTGACCGGCCAGGCAACCATCGCGAAACCGTTGTTCTCAGGCAGGATCCGAAAGCGATAGCCGTGATAGCCGGTACCCGGCTCTTTCGGACTGAATGCCGGTCCGAGCGGACTGGGCGCTTCCCCGGGTGAGGCTGGCCAGTACAAACCGTCTTTTTTCCCTCCCGCGCTGACAATTTTCTGCGCGTATTTTTGGTTCATCGCAAAGTAGCTTTGCTGCGCATCGACATAGGCATGTAAGGCTTCAATGGCGGCGAGCTCGTTACGCCCAATTTCGCGGGTCAGGATCTCTTCTGCACCTTCTTTGATATCGAACTGCCAGCCTGCTGCGGTTTTGTTCACCGGAATGGGAAGCTGCCAGCGGCTCTCTCCGACAACAAGATGCGCCGTATCCCCCTCGATAACAGTGTTATGACGGACTTTCCAGTCGCGCAGGAAGCGATCGACGGCGTCCGGATCAACGCCTTCAGGCGGCAGAAAATCGCGCCAGTTCTCTCCAAGCAGGTTGCTCATCGCGCTCTCATTATGTTCGCTTATGGCGTTGACCAGCGCATCGGTCGCCTGGTCGGGCGTGCTAAAGGACTGCTGCGCCATCGCCGAGGCCGAAAGCATGAACAACACCATTCCACTGAGTAGTTTACTTTTCATGTCGGTTCCCTTAGCGATGTCGAATTTCACGGCGTTCAGCGCGTCCACCAGACGCCTGGCGCGGCTGCTGCTGGCGAGCCGCGAGCTGTCTGCTTTGCGCACCACGCTGCTGCTGCGCCTGCCAGTTAGCGGAGCGGCTGTCGTTGCCGCTCAGCGCATTAGCCCGGGGCTGAATGTTTCGCTGCTGAGGAGCGCGTTGCTGCGCAGGTTGCGAACCCCGTTTTTCTTGTCTCTGGGCTGTGGCCTGGCGGTTTTCTCGCTGCTGCGCGGTCGTCCGCTTCGTCGTCTGCGGTTTGGTGTCGTAGCCCCGGTAGTTATTGCGCTGAGAAATCTGCTTCAGCTGTTCACTTGAGGCCTGGCGCTGCCCCTCTTTCGTTCCGGGACGGGCCGTTTGCGGGAAGGTTTTGCCCGTGGATTTCTCCATCTGGCTGAGGGCGGCCTGACGCTGGGTATCGCGGTTAGCCGGTTTTTGCTGCGTTGAGCTTAACCCTGTGGCCGCGCTGGTGGCGTGGAAGCGATTGTTGAGCTGGTTAGTGGGGTAGGGGACACCTTCCCGGTAGGCCGGGTTGTGCTGCCAGGTGCGGTTGGCATCCGTCAGCCGCTGCCCGCTGATTTTATTAAAGTTCTCAACGTTAATATTGATGTTGTTATCACCGTTGCGATTATAGCCGCCGTGATTATCCCAGTCGTCATGGTGATGGTCCCAGTCATCGTCATCATCCCAGTCGATGTTGCTGAAGATGGCATAGGTTGTGGCGACGCCCAGGCTGAAGCCTAAACCGTTGACGAAGCTGTTGCCAAACTGCTCTCCGGGTGAAGGAGGGAGATAGGTAGGCGGATAGGCGGTGTTTGGCCAGGTACCGTACACCGTATTGGGGTTATAGGTTGGGACGTAAACGACCTGCGGATCGGCAGATTCAATTTTAATCACCGTAGGCGCTGGCGCGGACGTTGTGGCTGTCGTTGACTCGGTGGTGCTGGTTTTAGCCGGCGCCGGTTTGGTCACGGTGGTGACCGTCTGCTGAGGCGTCGATTGTAAGGCGCCGGTCTTCTGTGCCAGCGCGCGCAGGCGCTGAACGGAATCCATCACATCTTTCGGTTGTGCGAGAAACGCATCGCCGAGATTTTGTACCCACGGCGGGTTCTCGCCCATCAGCGACATAAGCTGAGGAAACGCGACCAGCGATTTTACGCTGGGATCCCAGGGCTGGCTGGCAACGGCCTGGATAGCGGCGTCTCCTTCCATTTTGGGGTTGTCTTTGGACCACTGCGCCGCCTGGATCACGTTAGCCGGGTAGGTCGAAGCCATCAAAATTTGTGACAGCAGGGCGTCCGGATAGAGCGCGATGGGGGCAACCCACTGGTCGATTTGCGCGGCAGTATACGCTGGCGCGGCGACAGGGGCGGGTGGTGCTGCGGCAGGTGCAGCCGACGGTTGTGCGGCAGGGGCTGGCGCAACGGGTTCCGTTGCACGACTTTTGACAAACATGACGCCTGAGGCGGCAAGCAGCCCGGCACTGCACAGAAGAACGAGCAGATGTGGCTTAAAGGGCAACTTCATAAAATGACTCCAACGAGACAAGCGCTGTGCCGTGAGGCGTTACGGTTGGCGTGAGTATTATTCACCCGTCTTTTACTGTTTTGACTTTTATTGGGAAGCGTCCGGTACGTCCGGATAAAGAGTGTGAGTATTTATTACACAATTATATGCGATGCGGGAAAAACAGCTGGGAATTCAGAAGGCCGCTCTTGCGAGCGGCCAGCAGCGAGTTGCCGAGGTTAACGACAAACAGCACCGTGATGTCGGATATATTCCAGCCACCGTGCAGTGCGGTAAGCAGTAAACCGATCGCAACGATCAGCGCAGTGATTCGCATCTCCATTGCATGCGTTCCTGTAAAGGCTACGCGGGTTCATTCTCCACCGGGAAAGGCCGAACCAGGCAAATAAGTGTATTGCCGCGTAGGTTACGGAACTGCTCCCGGGCCCGGTGACTGGTTGCTACGCCAGCGAAGCAGGCCGGGAGCAACAGTATTACAGTCGGTACGAGCTGAGAAGAATGGCAATGCAGTTACATCCTTTTTCATGCGAAACTGGACGGCGGCTCGTAAATGCCAGACAGGTACTTGCAGATTTTCTTACTGAGGAGCATTATTCATGTCGAGTGTATTGCCGCAAATCTGCCAGCCCGGTGTGCTACCACCGCAAGGCAACAAATAAACCGCTACCAGGCGGTTTTTTTGTACCCAAAATTCGTCTTGTCTCCCCGCTACACCATGCTTAACGATTCAGCAAACTTTTTAATGTTGCTTTTTTGTAAACGGATTAACACTGTGCAGAAATCCTGCTATGCTGCCCGACGCGGTATCGGGCATTTACCCTACAAACTGCTGTCTCACAGGAGCGTGAAGAGAACGCCCGCCGCATATGACAATGAGAGCGAGGAGAACCGTCGTGCTAGAAGAATACCGTAAGCACGTAGCAGAACGTGCCGCCGAGGGAATTGTACCCAAACCTTTAGATGCAACCCAAATGGCCGCGCTCGTCGAGCTGCTGAAGAACCCGCCTAAGGGCGAAGAAGAATTCCTGTTAGATCTGTTGATCAACCGCGTACCGCCTGGCGTAGATGAAGCTGCCTACGTAAAAGCCGGATTCCTTGCTGCTATCGCCAAAGGCGAAGCCACCTCCCCACTGGTTACTCCTGAAAAAGCCATTGAACTGCTCGGCACCATGCAGGGTGGTTATAACATTCATCCGCTGATTGACGCGCTGGATAACGACAAGCTGGCACCGATTGCCGCTAAAGCGCTCTCTTCTACGCTGCTGATGTTCGATAACTTCTACGATGTGGAAGAAAAAGCCAAAGCAGGCAACGTCTATGCGAAGCAGGTGATGCAGTCCTGGGCTGATGCCGAATGGTTCCTGAACCGTCCAGCGCTGGCTGAAAAAATTACCGTCACCGTTTTCAAAGTAACCGGTGAAACCAACACCGATGACCTCTCTCCGGCGCCGGATGCATGGTCTCGCCCGGATATCCCTCTGCACGCCCTGGCAATGCTGAAAAACGCCCGTGAAGGTATTGAGCCGGACCAGCCTGGCAGCGTCGGCCCGATCAAACAGATCGAAGCCCTGCAGAAAAAAGGTTTCCCGCTGGCCTACGTGGGTGACGTTGTGGGGACCGGTTCTTCCCGTAAATCCGCGACCAACTCCGTGCTGTGGTTCATGGGTGACGACATTCCTCATGTGCCGAACAAACGCGGCGGCGGCCTGTGCCTCGGCGGTAAAATTGCGCCTATCTTCTTCAACACCATGGAAGATGCGGGCGCACTGCCAATTGAAGTCGACGTGAATAACCTGAACATGGGCGACGTGATTGACGTTTACCCGTATAAAGGCGAAGTGCGTAATCACGAAACCAACGAGCTGCTGGCAAGCTTTGAGCTGAAAACCGACGTGCTGATCGACGAAGTGCGTGCCGGTGGCCGTATCCCGCTGATTATCGGCCGTGGCCTGACCACCAAAGCGCGTGAAGCGCTGGGTCTGCCGCATTCAGACGTTTTCCGTCAGGCGAAAGACGTGGCCAAGAGCGACCGCGGTTACTCTCTGGCGCAGAAAATGGTGGGCCGCGCGTGCGGCGTAGCCGGTATTCGTCCAGGCGCGTACTGCGAGCCGAAGATGACCTCCGTGGGGTCTCAGGACACCACTGGCCCAATGACCCGTGACGAACTGAAAGACCTGGCGTGCCTGGGCTTCTCTTCCGATCTGGTGATGCAGTCCTTCTGCCACACCGCGGCGTATCCGAAGCCGGTTGACGTGACCACGCACCACACGCTGCCAGACTTCATCATGAACCGCGGCGGCGTCTCTCTGCGTCCGGGCGACGGCGTCATCCACTCCTGGCTGAACCGCATGCTGCTGCCGGATACCGTGGGTACCGGCGGTGACTCCCATACCCGTTTCCCAATCGGTATCTCCTTCCCGGCGGGCTCCGGTCTGGTTGCGTTTGCTGCGGCGACCGGCGTGATGCCGCTGGATATGCCGGAATCGGTGCTGGTGCGCTTCAAAGGCAAAATGCAGCCGGGTATCACCCTGCGCGACCTGGTTCACGCAATCCCGCTGTATGCAATTAAACAGGGCCTGCTGACCGTTGAGAAGAAAGGTAAGAAAAACATCTTCTCCGGCCGTATCCTGGAAATTGAAGGTCTGCCGGATCTGAAAGTAGAGCAGGCGTTCGAGCTGACCGATGCTTCCGCCGAGCGTTCTGCTGCAGGCTGTACCATCAAGCTGAACAAAGAGCCGATTATTGAGTATCTGAACTCGAACATCGTGCTGCTGAAGTGGATGATTGCAGAAGGCTACGGCGACCGTCGTACGCTGGAGCGTCGTATCCAGGGTATGGAAAAATGGCTGGCCGATCCGCAGCTGCTGGAGGCCGATGCTGACGCAGAGTACGCGGCGGTGATCGACATCGATCTGGCGGATATCAAAGAGCCGATCCTGTGTGCACCGAACGATCCGGACGACGCGCGTCCGCTGTCTGAAGTTCAGGGCGAGAAGATCGACGAAGTGTTCATCGGATCCTGTATGACCAACATCGGTCACTTCCGTGCTGCCGGTAAACTGCTGGATACCCACAAAGGCCAGCTGCCAACCCGTCTGTGGGTGGCACCGCCAACCCGTATGGACGCGGCTCAGCTGACCGAAGAGGGCTATTACAGCGTGTTTGGTAAGAGCGGTGCGCGTATTGAAATTCCTGGCTGTTCCCTGTGTATGGGTAACCAGGCGCGCGTAGCCGACGGCGCGACGGTGGTTTCCACCTCTACCCGTAACTTCCCGAACCGTTTAGGTACCGGTGCGAACGTCTTCCTGGCCTCTGCGGAGCTGGCGGCGGTTGCGGCGCTGATTGGCAAACTGCCAACGCCGGAAGAGTACCAGACCTTTGTGGCTCAGGTGGATAAGACGGCGGTGGATACCTATCGCTATCTGAACTTCGACCAGCTCGCTCAGTACACCGAGAAGGCTGACGGGGTAATCTTCCAGACGGCAGTATAAAAACCAACCCCTCACCCTCAGCCCCTCTCCCCAAAGGGGCGAGGGGAGTCCAGTTCCCTCTCCCCTTTGGGGAGAGGGTTAGGGTGAGGGGCTTTTTTATTTTCATTCCTCCCACCTCTCATGCTTTTTTTCTTCTTCTCTGCTGCGATAATTACCCTAATGGCTTTGCAGAGGAAAACACTATGGATTACGAATTTCTGCGCGACATCACCGGAGTGGTGAAAGTGCGTATGTCGATGGGCCACGAAGCCGTTGGACACTGGTTTAACGAAGAGGTGAAAGAAAATCTCGCACTTCTTGATGAAGTTGAACAGGCGGCAGATACGGTAAAAGGCAGTGAACGCTCCTGGCAACGGGCCGGACATGAATACACGCTGTGGATGGATGGCGAAGAGGTGATGGTGCGCGCAAACCAGCTCGAGTTTTCAGGTGACGAGATGGAAGAGGGGATGAGCTACTACGACGAAGAAAGCCTGTCGATGTGCGGCGTAGAGGACTTTCTTCAGGTGGTAACGGCGTACCGAGACTTTATGAAACAGAAATAACAGACCGGAGCATCCCTGCTCCGGCTTGCTTTTACACGGCCGGAATATTGCGGCCGTAGTAGATCTCGCGCATCTCTTTCCAGAGCAGGTCAGTGATCGCCTTACGCTCTTCTTCGCTCAAATCTTCCGGCTTCGTGTGGAACATATAGTGCTTAAGGTCGAACTCCTTAAGTAACATCTTGGTATGGAAGATGTTTTCCTGATACACGTTCACGTCCATCATGTCGTACAACGATTTCATATCGTCGGACATAAAGTTCTGAATAGAATTGATCTCGTGGTCGATGAAGTGTTTCATGCCGTTGATATCACGGGTAAAACCACGCACGCGATAATCAATCGTGACGATATCCGATTCCAGCTGGTGAATTAAATAGTTCAGCGCGTTCAGCGGGGAAATCACACCGCAGGTCGACACTTCGATATCGGCGCGGAACGTACACAGCCCGCCTTCCGGATGGCTTTCCGGGTAGGTATGAACGCAGATATGGCTTTTATCAAGGTGCGCAACAACCACTTCCGGCAGCGGGCCAGGATGTTCAGTTTTGTCGATAAGCTTCGGGTCGACCGGCTCTTCGCTGACCAGTATGGTCACGCTGGCGCCCTGGGGTTCATAATCCTGGCGGGCGATATTAAGGATGTTTGCGCCGATAATGGAGCAGGTCTCTGACAGGATCTCGGTCAGACGGTTGGCGTTGTAGAGTTCATCGATATAGGCGATGTAACCATCGCGTTCTTCCGCTGTTTTGGCATAGCAGATATCGTAAATACAAAAACTCAGGCTTTTGGTCAGGTTGTTAAAGCCATGCAGTTTAAGCTTTTTCAATTAGCTCACCCCCTTTGTGGATAATGCATCTTGCAGGTATTGCGGCAACGCAAACGCAGCGGTATGCACGGCCGGATTGTAGTATCGGCACTGAAGACCGGCCTGGTGGAAGCGGGCCTGGATAATTTCGGTGGAGAGATGGCGCAATACGTCGTTGTCCGTTGCCCACGCGAAGGTCATGATCCCGCCGTAGTACGTCGGAATGGCGGCCTGATAGAAGCTGACATCGCCGAAATAGGTGCTCAGCTTGCGATGGCTGTCAATCGCTTCATCCTGCTGCAGGAAGCAGACGCCATTTTGTGCGACAAAGATCCCGCCAGGGTTCAGGCAGCGCTTGCAGCCTTCGTAGAAGGAGGAGGTAAACAGCGACGCGCCGGGGCCGATCGGGTCGGTACAGTCGGAGATAATGACGTCAAACGTTTGGGTAGTCTGGTTAACGAAGTTAACACCGTCGTCAATCACCAGGTTAAAGCGCGGATCGTCATAGCTACCGGCATTGTGGTTGGGCAGGTACTGGCGGCAGAAAGAGACCACGCCCGCATCGATTTCCACCATGGTGATGGTTTCAATGGACCGATGGCGGGACACTTCACGCAGCATTGCGCCGTCGCCACCGCCGATAATCAGGACATGCTTCGCATGACCGTGCGCCAGCAGAGGGACGTGGGTCATCATCTCATGATAGATAAACTCATCCCGCTCGGTCGTTTGCACGACGCCGTCCAGCGCCATGACGCGGCCAAAGGCGGCATTCTCGAAGATGATCAGATCCTGGTGATCGGTTTTCTCATGATAGAGCACGTTATCAACGGCAAAGTACTGACCAAACTGGTCATGCAGTGTTTCATGCCACAACGTGTGGTCGGCCATATGCGGACTCCTCCTGTGTTAACATCCGTTACACTCTCAAAAAATGAGCGAAACATGATAGCTAACTATAACCGTGGTTGCACGGCTATAGGCTCAACAAGGGGCGTCGGGAAGGTTATTTCACGTAGGCGAGAAGGCTGAGTGAATCACGAGCCAGCGCTTTGCATTTTTTTGCAGTGGGGATACCAATGCCGCTTAAGTCACGGTAGCTGTCTTCACCGAGCGCCTTCATGTCGAAGCTGTCGTAGTTGCTGAGATCCCACTGGTTCTGCTGGGCAAAAAAGACCAGCGCGCGGCGAATTTGCCCGTTGGGTAAATTCTGGTAGCCACAATCATTTTTCAGGAATACAAAAACCGCCGTTAAGTCGGCCATATCTTCCGCTTCATTTTCACTTAGCGCATAGCTGTTCGCACACATTGCCATCAGGCTACCGAACAAAATTGTCCTGAAAAACGTCTTCATTGCTTCTACCACATCTTCACGGAAAATTAACGTTAGCATACTTGATGCCAGTGCGACGATCTTTATTATTGCCGCCGTGCTTGACCTTCCGGTAAGGGGAGGGTTTATGCTCAAAAGATCGCCTGCTGGAAATAAGGAAATGAACATGCAACGTCGTGATTTTTTGAAATACTCTGTTGCGCTGGGGGCTGCCAGCGCATTACCACTCTGGAGCCGCGCGGTTTTCGCCGCTGACAGGCCGGCCTTACCCATCCCTGATTTACTGACCGCTGACGCCCGCAGCCGTATCCAGCTTGTTGTTCAGTCCGGCAAAACGACGTTCGGCGAGCACAGTGCCACGACGTGGGGCTATAACGGCAATCTGCTCGGTCCGGCGCTTCAGTTACGTAAAGGGAAAGCGGTGACGGTGGATATTCACAACACGCTTGCTGAAGAGACGACGCTGCACTGGCACGGGCTGGAAGTGCCGGGCGAGGTGGACGGCGGGCCGCAGGGCGTCATCAAAGCGGGCGGCAAGCGCAGCGTCACCTTTACGCCCGATCAGCGTGCGGCCACCTGTTGGTTTCATCCGCATCAGCATGGTAAAACCGGCCATCAGGTAGCGATGGGGCTGGCGGGGCTAGTGCTGATTGAAGACGACGAAAGCCGCCTGCTGCGCCTGCCTAAACAGTGGGGCATCGACGACGTGCCGGTGATTGTGCAGGACAAGAAATTCACCGCTGATGGGCAAATTGACTACCAGTTGGACGTCATGAGCGCGGCGGTGGGCTGGTTTGGCGACACGCTGCTGACCAACGGGGCTATTTATCCTCAACATGCCGCACCGAAAGGCTGGCTGCGTCTGCGCCTGCTCAACGGCTGTAACGCACGCTCCCTCAATTTCGCCGCCAGTGATAAACGTCCTCTGTACGTGGTTGCCAGCGACGGGGGGCTGCTGCCCGAGCCGGTGAAGGTAAACGAGCTACCAATGCTGATGGGAGAACGTTTTGAGGTGCTGGTGGATATCAGCGACGGTAAGGCGTTTGACCTGGTAACGCTGCCGGTCAGTCAGATGGGGATGGCGGTTGCGCCCTTTGATAAGGCGCACCCGGTGCTGCGCATTCAGCCATTACTGGTGACCGCTTCCGGCACGCTGCCGGATAGCTTAGCCAACCTGCCAGCACTCCCCTCGCTTGACGGGCTTACGCAACGCAAGCTGCAGCTCTCCATGAACCCGATGCTCGACATGATGGGCATGCAGGCGCTGATGGCGAAATATGGCGATAAGGCGATGGCGGGGA
This sequence comes from Enterobacter sp. AC1, assembly GCF_050434705.1. Taxonomy (NCBI): domain Bacteria; kingdom Pseudomonadati; phylum Pseudomonadota; class Gammaproteobacteria; order Enterobacterales; family Enterobacteriaceae; genus Enterobacter; species Enterobacter sp. AC1. The sequence goes on from NZ_JBNDIZ010000009.1 coordinate 70,605, forward strand.
TGCACCACGGGCAGATGATGGGCCATATGAATATGGACCACGGTAACATGGGCGGCATGGGGAACATGAACCATGGCGAACATGGCTTTGATTTCCACAACGCCAATATGATTAACGGCAAAGCGTTCGACATGAACACGCCGATGTTTGCTGCCGCAAAAGGGCAGTTTGAGCGCTGGGTGATTTCAGGCGAAGGGGACATGATGCTGCATCCGTTCCATATCCACGGTACCCAGTTCCGCATTCTCTCCGAGAACGGTAAGGCCCCTGCTATACACCGTGCGGGCTGGAAGGATACGGTGAGGGTTGAAGGCGGGGTCAGCGAGGTGCTGGTGAAGTTTGACCACGATGCGCCGAAGGAGTTTGCCTACATGGCGCACTGCCATCTGCTGGAGCATGAGGATACGGGGATGATGCTTGGTTTTACTGTTTAAAACAGTGCGGCCAGATGCCCTCACCCTGACCCTCTCCCACAGGGCTGAAGGTTCCCCACAAAATAATGCCTGCACGGACGATCCCCTCTCCCTTGAGGGAGAGGGCTAGGGTGAGGGAGAACATACGGCTCTGGTGGTCATTCCGTTCACTTTATGTTCCCTGCTACTCTGTAACGACATGACCGGTGAACGTGCCAGGGTGGCTCAATCGCCTCGCCCCGGCCTTACGGAAACGCCTCGGCGATTTACAGCCGGACCAGGGCATCGCTGTAAGCCATTCATTTTCCTGAAGCAACATTCACCGCTTCCGGTAAAAAAAATTACTGGGGATCCCTCAGCCCACAGGGAGAGGGAACAGACACAAAAACGGCAACCGAAGTTGCCGTTTTGGATATTTCTGTAGGCCGGGTAAGGCGTAGCCACCACCCGGCTTTTCAGTTACTTGTTTTCGTCCGGCAACGCATACGCGACGATATAGTCGCCCATCTTCGTGCCAAACGAACCGTGACCACCGGCAGAGATGACAACGTACTGCTTGCCATTCACTTCATAGGTCATCGGCGTAGCTTGTCCACCGGCTGGCAGACGGCCTTGCCACAGTTTTTCACCGTTGGTCATGTTGTACGCGCGCAGGTAGTTATCTGCGGTTGCCGCGATGAACAGCACGTTACCGGCGGTGGAAATCGGGCCACCCAGCATTGGCATACCCATATTGAACGGCACCGGAACCGGCATCGGGAACGGCATGCTGTCCTGCGGGGTACCAATACGTTTTTTCCAGACGACCTGGTTAGTTTTCAGATCCAGACCGGAGATATAACCCCAGGCAGGCTGTTTACACGGCAGACCAAACGGAGACAGGAACGGGTTCAGCGTCACGCCAAACGGTACGCCGTACTGCGGCTGAATGCCGGCTTCGGTACCGCTGCCTTTCGCGTCTTTCGGCTGCTCCATTGGGTTACCTGGACCACGCGGGATCAGGCGGGATACGAACGGCAGGGCCATTGGGTTAGCAATCGCGACCTGACGGTTAGGGTCAACGGAAATGCCGCCCCATTCGAACATCCCCAGGTTACCCGGGAAGACCAGCGTGCCCTGCTCGGAAGGCGGTGTGAAGATGCCTTCATAGCGCAGCTGGTGGAACATCACGCGGCACACCAACTGGTCAAACATGGTGGCGCCCCACATGTCTGCACCGCTGAGGTCTTTCTTCGGACGGAAGCTCAGATCGGAGAACGGCTGGGTTTTACTGACGTAATCGCCTTTAGCCGCGCCCTGCGGAACCGGTTTTTCCGGAGCAGGCACGACCAGTTTACCGTTGCTGCGATCCAGGACGAAGATGTTGCCCGTCTTCGCCGGCGCGTAAATCACCGGTACGGTTTTGCCGTTAACGGTAATGTCCGCCAGCGTCGGCTGGGACGGCATATCCATATCCCACAGATCGTGGTGAACGGTCTGGTAGCTCCATGCCAGCTTACCGGTGGTCGCATTCAGCGCCACGATAGCGCTCGCATAACGTTCCTGCTCCGGCGTGCGGTTACCGCCCCAGATATCTGGCGTGGTCACACCCATTGGCAGGTAGACCAGGTCCAGCTTCGCGTCATACGCCGCCGGTGCCCAGGAGTTTGGCGAGTTAAAGGTAAAGGTGTGTTCATCCGACGGGATCGCGTTTGGATCTTTCGCGCCCGGGTCGAAGGCCCACAGCAGTTTACCGGTGTTCACGTCGAAACCACGAATAACGCCGGAAGTTTCGCGGGTGGAGAAGTTATCCGTTACCGAACCGGCAATCACGATAGTTTTATCGGTGATGATCGGCGGAGAGGTTGGCTCATACAGACCCGGCGTGGTGTCCGGCATGTTGGTCTGCAGGTTCAGGATACCTTTGTTCGCGAAGGTTTCGCACAGCTTGCCCGTTTCGGCATTGATGGCGAACAGACGGCCATCGTTCACCGGCAGCATGATGCGGCGAGGACAGTCGGCCACCACCTCAGGGCTCGCATTATCGGCGCGCGCTTCGTGGTAAGAGACGCCACGGCAGGTGACATGCTGGAAGGACGGGTTGGAGTTCAGCTGCGGATCGAAGTGCCATTTCTCTTTACCGGTGGCCGCGTCGAGCGCGAACAGACGCTGGTGCGCCGTACACAGATAGAGCATGTTGCCGACTTTAATTGGCGTCACTTCGTTGGTCAGTTCACCCGGATCGTTCGGCATCTTCAGGTCACCGGTACGGAATACCCAGGCTTCCTTCAGGTTCTTCACGTTGTCCGCGTTGATCTGCTTCAGCGGAGAGTAGCGTTGGCCTTCCTGGTTACGACCATACGCAGGCCAGTCACCGTCAGCGACCTGGGAGATAGCCGCCGCAGGCGTGGATTCCGCGTTCAGCGTACCGTTGATCTCCTGTGGGTCATTAAAACCGGCCCAGGTCAGAATGCCGCCGGTAATCAGCAGGGCAACAACCAGGCCCGCCACAGCACCGCTTGAAGGCACAATCAGGCGACGCCAGACGAACGGCAGGATCAGCCAGATACCAAAGAAGACCAGGATGTCGCTGCGCGGCGTCAGTGCCCAGAAGTCGAACCCGACTTCCCAGACGCCCCAGATCATGGTGGCAAGGAGGAGTGCGGCATACAGCCACAGTGCGGATTGTTTTCTACGCAACAGCAGGACGGTTACGGCAACCATAACCAGACCCGCAATCGGGTAGTACCAGGAGCCGCCTAAAGCGACCAGCCAGACGCCACCGATTAACAGATACAGCGCGCAGAAGGCTGCGAACGCGGCTGTTAATGTCACCAGTAGACGCGGCTGTTTAGAGTGTGTTTCAGCCATAGAAAGTGTACTCGTCAGTTTTTGTTAATAATTTGCTAGCAACTAATTATAGGTATTAACAAGTGTGATCGGAATCACAATATTTGCTTTTTATAACTCATGCGCCAGGCTTAGCCATTTGCTGATATAATGGCTGGCTTGCGTATCGATGCCGGAGATGAATTCACCCGCATTGAGAGATTTTCATTAAAATCATTTGGTTAGTAATATGAAACATACTGTTGAAGTGATGATCCCGGAAGCCGAGATCAAAGCGCGTATCGCCGAACTGGGTCGTCAAATCACCGAACATTACAAGGACAGCGGCAGCGAAATGGTGCTGGTCGGTCTGTTGCGTGGCTCTTTCATGTTCATGGCAGATCTGTGCCGTGAAGTGCATGTGCCACATGAGGTCGATTTTATGACCGCCTCCAGCTACGGCAGCGGCATGTCCACAACCCGTGATGTGAAAATCCTGAAAGATCTGGATGAAGATATTCGTGGCAAAGATGTGTTGATCGTTGAGGACATTATCGACTCCGGCAACACCCTTTCAAAAGTGCGCGAGATCCTGAGCCTGCGAGAGCCAAAATCTCTGGCTATCTGCACCCTGCTGGATAAACCTGACCGCCGTGAAGTGCAGGTGCCGGTCGAGTTCGTGGGCTTCTCCATTCCGGACGAATTCGTCGTCGGTTATGGCATTGACTACGCGCAGCGTTATCGTCATCTGCCGTATGTTGGGAAAGTGGTGTTGCTGGACGAGTAACTGCGGGCTGATGCCCTCACCCCGACCCTCTCCCACAGGGAGAGGGAGAAAATCTCCGGCTTTATTTATGGTTCACATGCTTCAGCTTAAGGTTGGCAATTCCTGAACGGTAACGCTGCTCCAGCGTTTCGCGGTTGGTGGCGGTCACTTCCAGATTGCGCAGCAGACCATCGTGAATACCGTACGCCCAGCCGTGAATAGAGACCTTCTGCCCGCGCTTCCACGCTGACTGAATGATCGTTGAATGTCCCAGATTATATACCTGCTCCATCACGTTGAGTTCGCAAAGGGTATCCATGCGACGCTCCTGCGGCATTTCGCCTAACAGTGAGCTATGTTTGAACCAGATATCGCGGATGTGCAGCAGCCAGTTATCAATAAGCCCCAGCTCCGGGTTTTCAACCGCTGCCTGCACGCCGCCGCAGCCATAATGGCCGCAAATAATGATGTGCTCGACTTCCAGAACGTCAACGGCATACTGAACAACAGAAAGACAGTTAAGATCGGTGTGAATGACCAGGTTGGCGACATTACGGTGAACAAACAGTTCGCCGGGTTCGAGGCCGGTCAGACGCTCCGCCGGTACGCGGCTGTCGGAACATCCAATCCAGAGAAAGCGTGGGTTCTGAGCCTGCGCGAGTTTTCCAAAAAATCCGGGGTCTTCCTCCACCAGCATTTTTGACCATAGTGCATTGTTGCTGATGAGTGTATCTATGTTGTTCATGGAGGTTAGCGACCTGTAACCGAGTAATTGCGTTGCGCTACTATAGGGTAACCCGACTTTTAATGAAACCACACAACGCGTGTAAGAACTGAAGGTAAGTGAATTTCATGGCAATTGCACTGGAGCTTGAGCAGCTTAAAAAAACCTATCCGGGCGGCGTTCAGGCGCTACGCGGGATAGATCTTAAAGTAGAGGCCGGCGATTTTTATGCGCTTCTGGGGCCGAACGGGGCGGGGAAATCGACCACCATTGGTATTATCAGCTCGCTGGTTAATAAAACGTCCGGCAGGGTAAGCGTCTTTGGATACGACCTCCAAAAAGATGTGGTGAACGCCAAGCGCCAGCTGGGGCTGGTACCGCAGGAGTTCAACTTCAACCCGTTCGAGACGGTGCAGCAAATTGTCGTTAACCAGGCGGGTTATTATGGCGTTGAGCGTAAAGAGGCTCTGGAGCGTAGCGAAAAGTACCTCAAACAGCTCGATCTGTGGGAAAAGCGCAACGAGCGCGCGCGCATGTTGTCCGGCGGGATGAAGCGCCGCCTGATGATTGCCCGTGCGCTGATGCACGAGCCAAAACTGCTGATCCTCGATGAACCGACGGCAGGCGTGGATATCGAACTGCGTCGTTCCATGTGGGGCTTCCTGAAAGACCTCAACGACAAAGGCACCACCATTATTCTGACCACCCACTATCTTGAAGAGGCTGAAATGCTGTGCCGCAATATCGGCATCATTCAGCACGGCGAGCTGGTGGAAAACACCTCAATGAAGAATCTGCTCTCGAAGCTGAAATCAGAAACCTTCATTCTCGATCTGGCGGCAAAAAGCCCGCTACCGAAGCTCGAAGGGTACCAGTATCGTCTCGTCGATACCTCGACGCTGGAAGTGGAAGTGCTGCGCGAGCAGGGGATTAACAGCGTGTTCTCGCAGCTGAGCGCGCAGGGTATTCAGGTATTAAGTATGCGTAACAAAGCGAACCGACTGGAAGAGCTGTTTGTCTCTCTGGTGCACGATAAACAAGGAGACAAGGCATGACGCATCTTTACTGGGTCGCGCTGAAAAGTATCTGGGCAAAAGAGATAAACCGTTTTATGCGTATCTGGGTGCAAACCCTGGTGCCGCCGGTTATCACGATGACGCTCTACTTCATCATCTTCGGTAACCTGATTGGTTCCCGGATTGGTGAAATGCACGGCTTTACCTATATGCAGTTCATCGTGCCGGGCCTGATCATGATGGCGGTGATCACCAACGCCTATGCCAACGTGGCGTCGTCATTCTTTAGCGCCAAGTTTCAGCGCAATATTGAAGAGCTGCTGGTCGCGCCTGTGCCGACGCACGTCATTATTGCTGGTTATGTCGGCGGTGGCGTGGCGCGCGGGCTGTGCGTGGGGATCCTGGTTACGGCGATTTCGCTGTTCTTTGTCCCGTTCCAGGTGCACTCGTGGCTGTTTGTCGCGCTGACGCTGCTCCTGACGGCAATCCTGTTCTCGCTGGCTGGACTGCTGAACGCCGTATTCGCCAAAACGTTTGACGATATTAGCCTCATCCCGACCTTCGTGCTGACGCCGCTGACCTATCTCGGTGGGGTGTTCTACTCCCTGACGCTGCTGCCGCCATTCTGGCAGGCGCTGTCGCACCTGAACCCGATTGTCTACATGATCAGCGGTTTCCGCTTTGGCTTCCTCGGGATTACCGACGTGCCGCTGTTTACCACGGTGGCGGTGCTGGTGGTGTTTATCATCGCTTTCTACCTGCTGTGCTGGTATCTGATCCAGCGCGGGCGCGGTCTGCGCAGCTAACCTTCTGCCCGGCGACATTCTGTTTGCCGGGCACGTTTCTTTGATAGTTATCACCGAAAGCTAACCTTCACTCCGCTAAACTACTTGCCTGCTAAGGAGAGGATTATGCTGGGATGGGTTATCACCTGCCACGATGAACACGCGCAGGATATGCTGGACAAGCTTGAAGCCAGATTTGGCCCGCTGGTGCAATGCCGGGCGGTAAATTACTGGCGCGGGTTGAGCACCAACATGCTGAGCCGAATGATGTGCGATGCCCTGCATGAGACTGACACGGGTGATGGCGTTATTTTTCTTACCGATAAATCAGGCGCGGCACCTTACCGTTCAGCCGCGTTGCTGAGCCATAAGCATGCGTGCTGTGAAGTGATCTCGGGCATTAACTTCGCTCTGCTGGCGTTAATGTATCCACAGCGTGAATCATTAAGCAGCGCTGAGTTTCGCAATGTTCTTGTGGCGCAGGGCGTTCCGGGCGTCAGCAGCTTATGGCATCAGCAGCAAAAAAATCCTCCCTTTGTCCTGCTCCATGACTTGTATAAGAATTAAACATTGGTATTGATGTCTCATTTGTTACAATAGCGGCAGTTTCCCGCACCGATTAAGACACCATGTTACCGCGTATTCTTTTCTTGCTTTTGATGCTCACTTCCGGCGTCAGCTTAGCCAGTTTACTTAGTCAGCAAACGCTGCCCGCCCAGTATATGCAAACCACCGAAGATGCGGTTATCTGGGCGCAGGTGGGGAACAGTGTGATCAACGTTGGCAACGTGCGCGCCGGGCAGATCCTGGCGGTTGTGCCCGCGGCGGCGGACTACTACGAATTTCGCTTCGGTTTTGGTACGGGCTTTATCGACAAGGGACACCTGGAGCCGGTTCAGGGGAAACAGCGCGTCGAGGACAGCCTTGGGGATCTCAATAAACCCCTGAGCAATCAGAACCTCATTACCTGGAAAGACACGCCGGTGTATAACGCGCCTTCCAGCGGAAGTGCACCGTTCGGCACTTTAAGCGCGAATCTTCGCTATCCGATCCTGAACAAACTTAAAGACCGTCTGAATCAGACCTGGTTCCAGATCCGCATCGGTAACCGCCTGGCGTGGGTGAGTAGCCTGGATGCCCAGGAAGATAACGGCATCCCGGTCCTGACCTACCATCATATTCTGCGCGATGAAGAGAACACCCGTTTTCGACATACCTCCACCACGACGAGCGTGCGTGCGTTCAACAACCAGATGGCCTGGCTGCGCGATCAGGGGTATACCACCCTGACGATGTATCAGCTGGAAGGATACGTGCGCAATAAACTGAATTTGCCGGCCAAATCGGTGGCGATCACCTTTGATGACGGTCTGAAATCGGTAAGCCGCTATGCGTATCCGATCCTGAAAGAGTACGGCTTTAACGCCACGGCGTTTATTATCTCGTCCCGTATTAAGCGGCATCCACAGAAGTGGGATCCTAAATCGCTGCAGTTTATGAGCGTTCAGGAGCTGAAGGGCATTCAGGACGTGTTTGATATCCAGTCCCACACGCACTTCCTGCACCGCGTCGATGGCAACAAACATCCGATTTTACTGAGCCGCAGCTACCACGTGATCCTCTTCGATTTTGAACGTTCTCGCCGGGGGCTGGCGCAGTTTAATCCGCGCGTGCTGTATCTCTCTTACCCCTTTGGCGGCTACGACAGCAAAGCGATAAAAGCAGCGAACGATGCCGGTTTTCACCTGGCGGTGACAACGGTAAAAGGAAAGGTTAAGCCGGGGGATAATCCGTTCTTACTGAAACGTCTGTATATCTTAAGAACGGATTCGCTGGAGACGATGTCGCGGCTGATCAGTAATCAGCCGCAGGGGTAAATTACTCGTAGGTAAACTGCAGGGTGCCGATGGCGCTGAACTGGCCTGAGGTGACTTTTTCTGTGTCAGATTTCACCAGGCGAGCGGTTAATGATGCGCTGAATAAGGCAATAGTTGTACCTTGCTCAACGCTATAGCTGCTGGTTGAGTTTGGCATGATCTGGGTGTTGTTCGGCCACTTAATGAGGGCACCTACGCCTTTTGCAGCATTAGATGAGGCTGTGTTAGCGAGTAATGAGCCGTCGCTTCCGGTGGTCTTGCTGGTGGTTAACTTCATGGTGATTTTACGCGTATTGGTGCAATTTCCGTTGATTCCGAATGAAACACTTAGCGTAGTATCATTCTCAATATCTGAAACATCGTATTCCCCCAGATTAACGGTTTTTGGTGCTGTTAATGTGCAAGTGGGTTTTTCCACTGGTATGAAGAATGCGTTATTGGTAATTGTCACGGTTGGGCGAGGATGGTCAGTTTCACTCTGTTCACTTGGGTTTCCAAGTATTACTTTACCAAATGTCCCTCCAACAGGCGTGATAGATGTTACATCTGCTGGGATACCTGCATAGCTTGGAAGTTGATAAAATATGGCTGCTGCTGACCAGTTTTTATCTTCGACAAGGCTTTCTCTATCTTGGGTGTCAACCGATTTTATCCAGCTACCTACTGGCGAGGTAAAAAAAGCGACCACGGCATTATCCAGGGTCCTGATGGCAAGGGAATATGCAATACCGGTGACATTTGTTGCAAAGAGAGCTGTGGAGCCGATGCTTCCAATGTAAATACCAGATTGGGTCAATGTATACACATTCTCTCCGTCATTCCCAACGGAGCATTTACTTCTTAATGATGGACTGAGGTTGAGATTAACCTGCTGGCTTATTTGTGTTGGCGCACTGACTGCATCCAATGGTTGCAACGTTTGTGTCAAGCCACTCGTTCTGCCAATAGAAAGTGTCGCGCCACTTTCAAATTTGCATTCTGTTGCAGCATAGTTATTTGCACTATTTAATATCATTATAATAAATAGTGATAAATGATGAACGATACGCATCAGCATTTTTTTATTACAAGACATCATACTTTCCTTGTTACAGTAGCCACGTTAAATCATTTATAAATCACGCTGACCAGTGCATGCGCCGTCACTTTTCCTGCACTGACCTTGCCGTAATTTTGATAGCGGGCGTAAAAGGCATACTCCTTCAGATAGCTTTGTTGATCTGATGGCGAAGCGATTTTAATTGCCACATCAGACTCACCATTGCTATCAAGTACATTTTGATTATTGGATTCTGAAAAAATAACAATACCCACGTTTTCAGCGCCGCCAGCGAGGACGGGCGTATCGTTATCGAATATCTGTTTTGAGATGTGATCTGGTTGGGCTGTCTGCGGTTTAAAGGTGAAGTGCAGCGCCTGTCCGGAGCCGGAATCATCACCATTACAATCAACGACCTGTACCGCAAAGTGCGTTCCCCCTGCGGGATCGGCAGGCTTAAGGCGGTCACTGCCATCTGACGAATAAAACCACGACTTTCCAACGGTCGGCAGCGATACCTTTCCATTTTCAGGAATAGCGATCTGACAGGTGTTGTTGATGATGTTTGCCGTCATATCCATTTCCATATTCGATGCTTGCCCCACTGCGGGAAACATTCCGCAGATCATTAGACAAGCGGGCAGAGCCGAGACGGCGTTTTTCAAATAAAAGTGGGACTGAGACATCCTGAATAATATGCCTGTCTGAAAAAACATTATTGGTAAGTCACGATAAACGTAACCGGTGCACTGACGGAGCCTGTCGTCACGTCAGAAATAGTTTTCCCTTTTGCGATGACTATACGGGCATCCATTTCAAAATCACCCGCTCCGTTAGACAGGTTGAGCATAGGGGATGGTGACGCGAAGCAGTTCATTAGTGAGCCTGATGCAACGGTTCCTTTCCAGATTTCAAAACCTACGTTGTGGCCACCTGCAAAAGAGCTGCCACTTTTGTCATCACCGGTACACGATCCCCCTGCACCTGGCGTGGTCTGGATGGTGGCACTTTTTACGCCGGCACAGTTGGTGAAGGCGATTTTGAACGCTTCTTCCCGGTTCTGGCTAACCAGGTCAGACTTAAACACGTCGCCAAACGGTAAAATGCTAATAGGAGCCCCGCTGGCATTCTGAATTTCCGCGTTACAGGTACCCGCCTCAATAGCGGAGGTAAAGGTTGCCTGAACGCTCGTCGTACCCGTAATGGCGCTTAACGCGACGGAAGGTAGTTGGGCAGTAATCGCAAGTACTAATAGTGTCATTTTCACTTTCATTTCAACGCTCCGTATTACTGCCGGTTATTCATAGGTAAAATTAAATGTAGCGATACCGCTAAAGTTGCCGGTTGTGCCTTTTCCGCTTGCGGTTTCAACCAGCGTCGCCAGAAGTGAAACTTCTCCTGAGCTTATCTCTCCGCTTGACCAATTGAGGCGCAGGGCATCGGTGGTTGAGTTTATGGTGAACGGTGCGTCCGGAGTGGCTGTCCGGGAAATGGCCACACCAATATTCTCCGCACTACCGTCACCGGAGAGCGAGTTATCAATGGCCGTGGGGACAGGGCTGGCATTACCGCTAATGGTTGTTTTCAGCGATGCGAGACTTGACGGGCAAGACACCATTTTGAGTTTAAAACTGGTTGTGGCTTTTGCATTTTTGAGAATGATGTAATCCAGCCGTACCTTACCGCTGGTACCAATTGGGATAACGTTGCTTGTCCCGTCGCCGCTGCCTCCTTCAATCTCCATATCGCAGGTGGTGTCACGGATATTCGCGGTAAACGTAATATCGAGATTATCTGCATGCGATATCAGGGACAGTGCCATTAGACCTGAGCCCAGAATAAGCAACCCTATTTTTTTACCCGCTTCAAAAAGCATGTTTTAACTCCCTTTATAATGCTGAGATATGGCAGGCCTGGCCTGTCAGCAGCGTTGTCGGTCCAATCTTTTTCGCATCAGGTGGGATCAGATAGGAGACGGTACAGGATGATCCGGGCCCGCTTCCCCAGACGATTTTTAACATTCCTTTATCGTCAATCCCGCGAATCCAGGCTTGTCCCGCCTGGCCTACGCTACCCACGGATACGCCTTTCTCGGTTTGAACATCTGCACCGAGCGGAATAAACCCGCTATCGTCACGCGTCAGTTCCATTAATACCGAGCGGCCCTGGTCGGTCTCAAAGTTAACCAGCACAACGGCACCGCTGCGTGGAATGGTCATAGACTGGGTGTTTTTCATTTCAACGTCGGCCTGCATATTGCTGATATCAAGGCTTACGTTATTTTCACGATAGGCAGACAGATAAGGCATGATGGCGTAGCCCGAAGATCCTATTTCTCCATTACCAATCGATACGCGGGCACCTTCTGCGCCCTCGGCTTTTATCAGTGCAAGGGTGTCGCTTTCGCTGATGCTGCCGGGTGCGAGTGTGATGCCGCCAGCATGCAATACCATCCCGCCGCTATAGCTTGCTGAGTATTGTTGAGTGCCATCATCTGACGCGGAGGCGGAAAGACTTAACGGCCCGTGCGGGCTGTTGTAACTGCCGTAGCCACTGATCTGGTTTACTGAGTCATCACTGTGCGTAGTGCTTTCGGTAAGGCTGTAACTAAAGCGATTATCTTCAGTATTGCCATTGGCACTGGTGTTAAAGCTGCTGCTACCGTTACGATCGCTCCCGACACCCATATTGATCGACGAAAAGCCTGCTGCACGTTTCCCGTTACCCATTAATGAGTCAAACGGGATATTCAGGCTTAAGTAGATGCTATCTTCCTTCTCACCGAATTCATCGTAGGTACGCTGCAAAGAGAGGCTGTAGCTTCCCCAGCTCAAGGAGTTACTGTGGCCGACTGAATACTGCGCCGATGAGCCGTTATCATTCCAGTAGTCCTGCCAGGTCGTGTTAACGTAAAGCGATCCTAAATCACGCCCGGCAATTTTCAGCGGCTGGCTGATATTCACCTGAATCTGATTTTTCATTCGCTGGAAGGTCTGATACACCTCGCTGTTACCGCGTGCAGGGTTTCGCTCTCTGTCCCGGTATTTAATCTCATTACTAAGTGAGGCGGCATCGCTGAGGCTGAGATAGTCAGATGTCGAAAAACGGTATGCCGCAACGTTGAAAGACGTATTCGTCTCTTCCATCAGCTTGCTGTAGGAAACCCGATAGCTTTCACCCTTGAGATTGCGTAAACCCTCAATGCGGGCATCAGAGTGGGTAACATCGAAAGCGACCGCGCCGATGGGGGTATTCATCGCAATACCTAACAATGCGGCGTAAAAATCGGTATCGGTATATTCCAGACCCGTGTAACCGGTAAATGCATTGGTTAAGCCATAGTAGCCCGTCGCATAGCCGACTTGAGGTTTGTCGCGAAGGCTGTCATCGCGAAGTACACCTATACCCACATCCCACCGCGAGTATCCGGGGCGAAGCATTTGCGCCACGGATGAATATGACACGGAGAAAGAGCGTTTGCTGCCATCCGATTCTTCTACCGTCACGATGAGATCGCTGCCGTAGCCAGTCGTGCTCAAATCGGTGATTTCAAAAGGGCCTGGCGGAACGGAGGTTTCATAAATGGTACTTCCGCTTTGGCTAATTGTGACTTTGGCGTTACTGTTCGCCACGCCCCGAATGACTGGCGCGTAGGTGGATACGCCGTTAGGAAGCATTCGATCGTCGTTGTATAAGCGCGCGCCTCTCAGGCTAATCGAATCAAATGCATCGCCGCGGGTATAAGAATCTCCCGCGATAAACTGCGCTTTAAGCGGGGTGACGTCACGTTGAACATAAATATCCTGGCTGGTGTAATGCGTGCCAGAATCCTGATCCCAGTTCAGGTTACCTCTCGCTCGAAGGCGCCATAACCCCAGATTAGCCCCGTAGCGTAAGCCTGCATATGCCGTATCAGCACTGCTTCCGGAACTGTCCGTATGCCAGGCGTTGAGATCCCAGGAAAGCATTGCCGCAGGGATACCTTCTTCCCAAAGTGAAGGGTCGACGTACCCGGCAGGGCGTTGAATGAAAAAAGCCTGGGGAATAGAAAGATCCAACTCTTGTGTGGAAGGATCGTACGCAACGCGCGAGCCAGGATAGGTGCCAGCCATAGGGACACAGGTTGCTGCTGACTCATCTTCAGGATTCTCAATCTGTTCGATTGTGACTCCAGTCTGGGTAAGTAATTTGCGTGTAATACACGGTGTAGCGCGCGGTGTCCCATTTTCTTCGAAGAGTACTTCGGTGCTTACAGAGGGTTTACCGTTTATATTTACTTTTACTTTATAGGTTCCGGCAATGACGGGGTTGCCTTGTGAAAAGCGACTGACGTCAATAGTACTGCCTGTGTTATAAAGAAACTGGTCATTAAACTGCACATTTTCTTCTGTCCCATTTTCGGCAGCAAATGCACATAGCGGCAATACCGCACTTATCGATAAACATATTAGCGAACGTCTAAAGTGCATAATGAACTCAGTTCCAGAAGCTTGATTATTACAATTCTCATTAATGAGATAATGAACCCAGGGAATCAATTTTGTACGTATTCATACTTATCAATGCCACCGAAATCATTAATTGCACTCCAGATGATTTTGCTATTTTTTACGGGGGCGTAATTTTTCACATTCATCGCCTGGCTGGAAAATGGTTCAATATAATGCGTTTCAATATCGTAAGTTTTTCCACCTGAAATGATTGCCGCACTTGCCAGTGAAACATAATAAGGTGAATCATTTTTCGCGGTTAAGACGCTCTTCTGTCCTTGCTGGTTTTGTGTCCATTTAAGATTTTTGGCCGCTTCCGTCGGCTCTCCTTTCAACCCTGTCGGACGGAAAAAAAGCTTAATGCGGGTACGAAAAGCAAGCTGAAGCATGCTTTGGCTGTCGCTCTCGCTGGCCTTAGGAGGGACTTCAAGAACGTTAAACCAGAACAGCGATTCCTTATCCTGCGGCAATGCCGTACCAAGCCAGGTGATTCTCACCGTTTGGCCTTTTTTCGATTCCACGCGTGAAACGGGTGGGGTAACAATAAAAGGTAGCTTCAGCTCCTGCGGATTCGTCGAATCTCGTCCATCATCCAGCCAGGTTTGCACCAGTAATGGCCGGGTACCGCGGTTATCCATTGTTACCGTTACATCTTTCGCTGAGGCAGGATAAATCACGCGGGTGCCCGAAATGACAATATCTGCATTGGCCTCCAACGCAAATGCGCTTACCGATGCCAGTAGCAATGCTTGTAACCCTCTTTTAATATTCAGTGCGTACATACTTAATCTCTTGTGATACGAAAAATGTGCCCGAAGGCACATTGTTTAGTTCGGAAGATATTATTCGTAGCTCATCGTGAAGTAGGCGTTAGCGCTAACCTTACCTGACTGAACGGGGCTGGTGTCTTTCACCCAATTTGAGCCTTGGACATAAGCAACGCGATAGAACAGCTTGCCGGAACCTGATTTCAGATCGGCTTTCTGGGTATTGTTGTCAGGCTGGCCCACCATAATGCGTGAAGAGACGGTTGGGGCATTGTTGAAGAGGGCTAACGCAACGTTTGTTGCTGAGCCAGCTACGCCAGCGTCAGGTTCAATGGTACCGTTTGCAATTGCCCCCATGTTTTTTGACATAAAGCTCGCTGAAGCATTCTTGAGCGTATCAGGACAATTCGTCAGTAGTAATTCGAAATTCTTAGAGCCAACGCCAGTATCGATGGTTGTAGATTCAACCTCTGATTTTTTAACAACCGGTAGGGTGATAGTAATATTGTTTTGTGATTCACCATTTGAGGTGGAAATATTACACGTCGTATCTGTTACTGCACCATCAAAAGTGATCAGGCCCAGATCTGTGTCAGCAAAGGCAGATAAGGAGCCCATCACTGACAAAGTTACAACTGAAGCTAACAACGTTTTTTTTAACATGATTCAAATTCCCTTTAAAAGCCATTTTGCATTTTGAATTTAAGCAAAATGATAATAAATATGCATTAGTGGATTGGATATTTAGAATTGCTAAAACTCGTTATTAGAAGAATTGAAAGTTAGATAAGTTGTTGAAATTGATCTTGAAAGTTACGGCGTGTTTTATTTTTCTCAATTATTTTATTGTGATGTATGAAGTGTGAATTGAGTTATTAATAAATCAGAAAGATCTTTTGCCGCAATCTATCGATCGAGAGAATATGTTTGAAAGGTGAATGAACAAAGATAATTAAAGATGAATAACCAGCCAATAAACGAGAGATCTATTTTCGGCTATTAATTTCGATGAGGAGTATTATGGATGGAATATTAGCTAAGAAAAAGGAGCAGATGCTTAACGCATCTGCTCCTTAGCGCTATCAGGCAACCTGCACCGGAATGGCTTTCGCGGTACGTTTCATGTCGTTGTCGCCTTCAAAGTAAGCGACTTTAGGCTGCCAGCGGCGCGCTTCGTCATCAGACATCATCACGAAGCTGGCGATAATCACAATGTCGCCCACGTCCGCGCAGTGTGCAGCCGCGCCGTTAACGGAGATGATTTTAGACCCGCGTTCTGCGGCGATAGCGTAAGTGGAGAAACGTTTGCCGTTGTTGACGTTCCAGATATCAATCGCTTCGTTTTCAAGGATGCCCGCAGCATCAAGGAAATCCTGATCGATGGCGCAGGAGCCTTCATAGTGCAGGTCGGCCTGGGTGACTTTCACACGGTGAAGCTTACCTTGCAGCATTTTGCGAATCATTACGTTTACCTTTAATTTTCAGAGGCGAGAACTACGCCAGCTCAACCACTTTATTATCAATCAGACGAGCCTGGCCAAGCCATGCCGCTACCAGGATCACTGCGCGTTTGCTGGATTCAGTCAATTCCAGCAGCGTATCAGCATCACGAATTTGTACGTCGTCAGCGCGAAGGCCTTTATCGTTCAGCGCCTGTTCGGCGAGGGCGACGATCTCTTCGGCGGTCAGCTCTTTGGCAAGAAGCTGTTCCGCCATCGTATTCATGACCTTGCTTAAGCCGGGGGCGATTTTACGCTGGTCGGCGGTCAGATAGCCATTACGGGAGCTGAGCGCCAGACCGTCTTTTGCGCGTACGATCGGTACGCCGACGATCTCAATATCGTAACCCATATCCGCCACCATCTTGCGGATCAGCGCCAACTGCTGGAAATCTTTCTCACCAAAGCACGCGACGTCCGGCTGTACCAGGTTGAACAACTTGCTGACGATGGTGGAAACGCCACGGAAGTGGCCCGGGCGGCTGGCGCCTTCGAGCATGGTGGAGATGCCCGGTACGTCAACGTAGGTTGCCTCTTCCGTCCCCTGAGGATACACGTCCGCCGGTGCCGGAGAGAAGACGATGTCCGCATGGCGTTTTTTCAGCTTCTCGCAATCTTCCTGCAGGGTGCGCGGATAGCGCGCCAGGTCATCGGCGCGGTCAAACTGCATGGGGTTAACGAAGATACTGACCACCACGATATCCGCACGGGCTTTCGCTTCGTCGACCAGCTTCATATGGCCGTCATGCAGGTTGCCCATGGTGGGGACGAGTGCAATACGTTTACCTTCCTGACGCGCGCGACGGATATGCTGGCGAAGCAGCGGCAGGGTTTCAATGATAAGCACAACGAGACTCCTTAATGGAAACTGTGTTCTTCACCCGGGTAAACACCGGATTCGACGTCGGCAATATACTGCCTGACCGCGGCGCGCATGTCGCCCGCTTCAGTAAGGAAATTTTTGGCGAATTTCGGGATATGGCCGCCGGTGATGCCAAAGGCATCGTGCATCACCAGAATCTGGCCGTCGGTCACGTTGCCAGCACCAATGCCAATCACCGGAATCGACAGCGCGTCGGTGATGCGTTTCGCCAGTTCAACCGGAACGCACTCCAGCACCAGCAGCTGCGCGCCTGCGGCTTCCAGCGCCAGGGCATCATCAAACAGCGTCTGGGCAGCGTCACCGCGCCCCTGCACCTTATACCCGCCAAAGATGTTGACGGACTGCGGCGTCAGGCCCAAATGGCCGCACACCGGCACGGCGCGCTCGGTGAGCATTTTCACCGTCTCAACCAGCCAGGCTCCGCCTTCGATTTTGACCATGTTGGCCCCGGCGCGCATGACGGCTGCCGCATTGTCGAAGGCCTGCTCTGGCGTGGCGTAGGCCATAAACGGCAGATCGGAGAGCAGCAGGCAGGCAGGCGCGCCGCGGCGCACGGCGCGGGTATGGTAAGCGATATCCTCAACCGTGACCGGGAGGGTGGAATCATGTCCTTGTACCGTCATCCCTAACGAATCACCGACCAGCATGACGTTGATACCCTCTTCGGCAAAGAGTTTGGCGAAGCTGTAGTCATACGCGGTGATGGTGGCGAAGCGTTTTTTTTCCTGTTTGCATTTCTGCAGTAAGGAGATGGTGGTTGGTTTCATACTGTTTCCTGATAGCCCAAAAGCGAATCTTTGCGCATTCTAACAGTAACATTCGAGGGAACAATGATTTTAGATAGTCTATTAGCCACAATTATTTTATGGCTAATGGGCAGGGGATCTGGCTTACCAGCGAGCGGGTTTTTCCGCGTCGAGTTTGTCCAGAATATCCCTGAGCGGAATGCCGTCCGGGAAGGTGAGATCGGGGGCGACTTCAAACAGCGGCCAGAGCATAAAACCGCGATTTTTCATGTCGTAATGCGGAACGGTGAGCCGTTCAGTGGTAATGGTCTCGTGACCGAACAGCATAATGTCAAGGTCCAGCGTGCGCGGTCCCCAGCGTTCGGCTTTGCGTACGCGGCCCTGCTGCAGTTCGATACGCTGGGTATTGTCCAGCAGCGTTTCGGCATCCAGAGCGGTTTCCAGCACCACGGCGGCATTGAGATAATCAGGCTGATCCTGTGGACCCAGCGGCGGCGTGCGGTAGAAAGAGGAGACCGCGACGACCCGGCACTGGGGGATCTCACCCAGTGCCTGAACGGCAGCATTCACCTGCTCCAGCGGAGAGGCTAAATTGCTGCCGATGGCGATATACGCGAGGGTCATGCGGTACCTTCACGACGCGGCGCGCGTTTGCGCGGACGACGATGGCGGCGACGCGGTTCCGGCTCTTCATCCAGACCGGTAAGCATATCTTTCTGCTCTGGGGGGGCGGAAACCTGGAATTCGGCCCACCACTGCGTCAGACGCTGCAGCTCCTGGTTCCTTTCAATTTCAGCACGCAGCGACAGCAGGTCGAATGCGGCGCGGAACTTCGGATGCTCCATCAGCTTCCAGGCGCGCTTGCCCTGGCGACGGGACATGCGCAGCTGAAGCTGCCAGATATCGCGCACCAGCGTGGTAATTCGTTTCGGGATCGCCAGCGTCCGGCATCCTTCGTCCAGAACGTCGTTTGCGGCTAGCGCAAAGGCATCATAATAGGCGAGCCCGCTCTCCTGGGTAATTCGCTGGGCCGTTTCCAGCAGCGGATACCAGAACATTGCCGCAAACAGGAACGCCGGGTTCACGCGCATGTCGTTGCGAATACGGGTATCGGTATTTTTCAGCACCTGCGCAATCATCCGCTCCATTGGGCTGTCACCGCTTTCGGTGAAGTAGCGGGTAATGGTCGGGAACAGCGGCTGGAACAGGTTGTATTCACGCAGCAGATTATAGGTTTCAAAGCCGTGGCCGGCCTGCAGCAGCTTCAGCGCCTCTTCAAACAGGCGGGCAGGCGGCACGTCGTTGATAAGCGTTGCCAGACGCGGAATCGGCTCTGCCGTTTCCGGGCTGATGCGCATATTCAGCTTGGCGGCGAAACGCACGGCGCGCAGCATACGCACGGGATCTTCACGGTAGCGTGTTTCCGGCGTGCCAATCAGGCGGATCAGACCCTCTTTCAGGTCCTGCATGCCGCCGACATAATCGCGCACGGTGAAATCCGCCACGCTGTAATAAAGGCTGTTGATGGTGAAGTCGCGACGCTGGGCATCTTCTTCAATAGAGCCGAAGATATTATCTCGCAGCAGCATACCGTTCTGGCCGCGCTGTGACGTGGTGCGATCGGATGCGCCCGCTTCGTGGTGGCCGCGGAAGGTCGCCACTTCGATAATTTCCGGTCCAAACATCACGTGAGCCAGGCGGAAACGGCGACCAACAAGACGGCAGTTGCGGAATAATTTGCGCACCTGATCGGGCGTGGCGCTGGTCGTCACGTCGAAATCTTTCGGTTTTTTGCCCAGCAGTAAATCACGTACTCCACCGCCCACGAGATAGGCCTCGTAGCCCGCTTTATTCAGACGATAGAGCACCTTGAGGGCATTTTCACTGATATCTTTGCGGGAAATCGTGTGCTGCTCACGCGGAATAACCGACATGTGTGGCTGTGCAATAGCATCGTTCACCATGCTCTCTTCGCGGCTTAGCACTTTACGGCAAAAATTAGCGACTCGGGTAAAAATGGTACACCTCGTAGTGTGTTTTGTTATGAAAAAAGCGGCTAATCATAGCTCAGCGCAACGCATTTGAGAATGCTGGATTTTTGGCACGGCTGTGAGCGTCCAGTGAGCCGTTGCCATTTTCAGCAGTTCGTCAATACGCAGATCCTGCCATTCGTTGGTTACATTCTGGTTGAGAAATCGCAGCGCGTCGATCAAAACAGGGCGCGGATCGCCCTCTGGCAGGGCCGGGGCGTGATTCTGCTTCGACAGCTTATAGCCCTGCTCGTTGACCGCCAGCGGCAGATGAATGTAGTCCGGTGCCGCCCAGCCAAACTGGTGATAAAGCGAGATTTGTCGCACGGTAGGCTCAACCAGGTCCGCCCCGCGCACGATTTCCGTTACGCCCTGAAAATGATCGTCCACCACCACGGCCAGGTTGTAGGCAAACAGACCGTCACGGCGGTGAATAATAAAATCCTCGCGTGCAAGACGCTCATCGGCAAGGATTTCACCGGAGAGTAAATCGTTAAAGCGCGTCACCGGGGCGCGCTGCTTGATGCGTACTGCGGCATTATCCGGGGGAAGATTAAGCGTGCGGCAGTGACCGTCATAGACCCCTCCCACGCTCTGGATACGCGCGCGGGTGCAGGTGCAGTTGTAGGAAAGCCCCTGAGCGCTAAGCCAGGCCAGGCGTTCCCGATAAGCGTCGTGACGTTTTGACTGCCAGAGAACCTCGTCATCCCAGTGAAGACCGTAATGTTCCAGCTGACGCAGAATGGATTCTGCTGCACCGGGAACTTCACGCGGAGGGTCAATATCTTCAATGCGAACGAGCCATTTGCCCTGGCTGGCGCGAGCCTGCAGGTAGCTGCCGAGCGCGGCAATTAATGAGCCGAAGTGTAATTCACCGGAGGGAGATGGCGCGAAGCGCCCAATATAGTGTGATTCAGACATATCAACAGTAACAAGGCGGGAGAGACTCCCGCCTTTGGAGTGTGTAAACAGCGCTGGTGTTAACCGGCCATCTGTTTTTCGCGGATTTCGGCCAGCGTTTTACAGTCGATGCACAGATCGGCGGTTGGACGCGCTTCCAGGCGACGAATACCAATTTCAACACCGCAGGATTCGCAGTAGCCAAAATCTTCGTCTTCGACTTTTTTCAGCGTTTTCTCGATTTTTTTGATCAGTTTGCGTTCGCGGTCACGGTTACGCAGTTCGAGGCTGAACTCTTCTTCCTGAGCGGCACGGTCTACCGGATCCGGGAAGTTAGCAGCTTCATCCTGCATATGAGTAACGGTGCGATCGACTTCATCCCTGAGTTGATTACGCCATGCTTCAAGAATACGCCTGAAGTGCGACAGCTGGGCTTCGTTCATATACTCTTCGCCCGGCTTCTCTTGATACGGCTCCACCCCAGCGATGGCGAGAATACTCAGGGACGATGTTTTACGGTTTTGCCCTTCTTGCATGTTGCTTCTCCTTAACACGCACTATCGATCCCCGTGTTGGGGGAAAAATCAGGTCGCTATAAATAGCAGATGCTTTTCCGTATGGCAATTATCTAAACGTAACACTTGACAAGCCTGTGAGGAAAAGCGTATTTGCGCCCGCGGCCAGAACACTTAATCATCAATCGTCTAATCCCTTATAAGACAATGGGAAGAGAGGATCTCAGAGTCATATTATCGGCAGAAAGTTCCGCTTTATAAGCTAAAACCTCCACCCCCTGCTTTTGTGCCTCATTCAACAATTGCGCGTATTTAGGATCAATATGGCGGGCAGGCGAGAACCGTTCAATGGCTGAATGCAATACTGCAAACAGCAATACGGCGCGTTTGCCCGCCGCCGCAACACTCATTAGCTCTCGCAGATGCTTCTGGCCACGTAGCGTTACCGCATCCGGGAAGTAGCCATTTTCCTGTTCCGCTAACGTCACTGATTTTACTTCAATATAGCACTCAGGCCTGTCTTCCGCCTGTAACATGAAGTCAATTCTGCTGCCTTCATCGCCATACTTCACTTCGCTTTTATGCGTGCCATATCCCACCAGTTCGGGAAGGGTACCCAAGGACAGGGCTTCCTTAACTAATTGATTCGCGCGCAGGGTGTTAACGCAAATAAATGCCCCGTTTTGCGTTTCGGTCATTTCCCAGGTATGCGCATATTTGCGTTTAGTATTTTCTGAAGTGGAATACCAGACTCTGTCGCCCGGCGTCGCACACCCCGTCATGGCTCCCGTGTTGGGGCAGTGCAGGGTGAGCGGTACGCCTTCGGGCGTGATCACGTCGGCAAGGAAGCGTTTGTAGCGTTGGATCAGCGTGGCGTGCTGCAGGGGAGGATCAAACTTCATCAGAATTCCTTTCGGTGTTGCCCAGCGTCCAGCGCTGGAGCGGCGTATAGCGGGTGCGTCCCTGTGCAAAGACGGATTCGTAAAGCGCGAATTCATTGACCGGAAAAGCCCAGTGAAAACCCGGGGGCGGGATGGCAACGGCCTGACCGGCATCGCGCAGCAGCGTGATATGCGGATGAAACGGCTGCGGGCTCTGATAACAGCCGCTGCGTGCCGCCTGCGCGCGCAGCATGTTCGCCAGCTGCAATAGTCCGCGCGGCGGCCGGCGGGTCCCCAGCCAGATTACGCGCGAACGCAGCCACTGACCCGCGTCGTCGAGGTGCAGCGTAAATTCCGGCTGGGAAATCCGCCCCGCCATAGCGGCCAGTGCACGCTGTTTTTCGGCGCTGACGTCGCCCAAAAAGGCCAGCGTCAGGTGCAGGTTAGCGGCCGCAACGGGACGGCCAGCTTCCGGCGGGAAGTGTTCAGCACGCCAGCGAACAATTTGACGCTGTATGGTGGTGGGCAATTCAATGGCAAAAAACAGCCGTTTCGACTCAGGCATACGGGGGACTCGGTAATGATATGCGCCGATGCTACAATGTACGCCGACTAATGTTAACCCTCTGGAGCTGTTAGTGTCCTCATTGCCGGTCGCCGTCGTCCTTCCTGAGCTTCTTGCTGCCTTACGTCATGCCCCGCAGGTTTTGCTAAACGCCCCCACGGGGGCCGGTAAATCTACCTGGCTGCCGCTACAGATTCTGAAAGATGGCAATATCAGCGGAAAAATTATCCTGCTGGAGCCGCGCAGGCTGGCCGCGCGCAACGTGGCGCAGCGCCTGGCGGAACTGCTGGACGAAAAACCGGGGGAGACGGTGGGATACCGCATGCGCGCGGAAACCTGCGTGGGGCCTTCCACGCGGCTTGAGGTAGTGACCGAGGGGATCCTCACCCGCATGCTGCAAAACGATCCGGAGCTGACCGGCGTCGGGCTGGTGATCCTGGATGAATTCCACGAGCGCAGCCTGCAGGCGGATCTGGCCCTGGCGCTCTTACTGGACGTGCAGCAGGGGCTGCGCGACGATCTTCGGCTGCTCATCATGTCGGCTACGCTGGATAACGAGCGGCTGCAGCAGGCGTTACCGCACGCACCGGTAATGAGCTCGGAGGGGCGCGCGTTCCCGGTCGAGCGGCGTTACCAGCCGCTGCCGGCTCATCAGCGTTTTGATGAGGCCGTGGCCATTGCAACCGCAGAGCTGCTGCGTCAGGAACCCGGTTCGCTGCTGCTGTTCTTACCCGGCGTGGGCGAGATCCAGCGCGTGCAGGAGCTGCTGGCCTCCCGCGTAGGCCGCGACGTGCTGCTTTGCCCGCTCTACGGTGCGCTGTCGCTGGCCGAGCAGCGTAAAGCGATCCTTCCCGCGCCTGCGGGACAGCGCAAGGTGGTGCTGGCAACCAATATTGCTGAAACCAGCTTGACCATCGAAGGCATTCGTCTGGTGGTGGATAGCGCGCAGGAGAGGGTGGCAAGCTTTGACCCGCGTACCGGGCTGACGAAACTCCTGACGCAACGCATTAGCCAGGCGTCGATGGTGCAGCGCGCGGGCCGTGCGGGACGCCTTGAGCCAGGTATTTGTCTGCATTTGACCAGCGCGGAGCAGGCTGAACGCGCGGCGCAGCAAAGCACGCCGGAAATTTTACAAAGCGATTTGTCCGGCCTGGTGATGGAACTGCTGCAGTGGGGCTGCCCGGAACCCGCCCAGCTGACCTGGCTTAACCCTCCTTCCGGCGTGAACCTTGCCGCGGCGCGCGCTTTGCTGACCCAGCTCGGCGCGCTTGACGGCGAGCGGTTGTCCTCCCGCGGGCAAAAAATGGCCGCGCTGGGGAACGAGCCTCGTCTGGCCGCCATGCTGGTGGCTGCGCAGGGAGACGATGAAATTGCTACGGCCGCGAAACTGGCAGCTATCCTTGAGGAGCCGCCGCGCGGAGGCAGTAGCGATCTGGCTCAGGCTTTTTCGCGCAGTCAGGGGAACTGGCAACAGCGGGCGCAGCAGCTGTGTAAGCGGCTTAACAGCCGCGGCGGCGTGCCAGACAGTGAGAGTATCCCACGGCTGCTGGCGCAGGCGTTTCCGGACCGGATTGCGCGTCGGCGCGGGCTGGACGGACGCTATCAGCTGGCAAACGGCATGGGGGCGATGCTGGACAGCGATGACGCCCTGACGCGTCACGAGTGGCTGATTGCGCCGCTCTTGCTGCAGGGGAGTCACTCCCCGGATGCCCGTATTTTGCAGGCGATTGCCGTGGATATTGACGCCCTGACGCACGCGTGCCCTCAGCTGATCCAGCAGTCCGATATCGTCGAGTGGGATGATGCCCAGGGGACGCTGAAGGCATTTCGTCGTCGCCAGATAGGTAAACTGACCCTCGGGACGAAGCCGCTGGCAAAACCCTCGGAAGAAGAGCTGCACCAGGCCATGCTGAACGGTATCCGGGAAAAAGGGCTCGGCGTGCTGAACTGGTCGCCAGAGGCGGAACAGTACCGTATTCGCCTGCATTGCGCCGCGCGCTGGCTGCCAGAGTATGCCTGGCCTGCTGTGGATGATGAGACATTGCTGGGCTCTCTGGAGCGCTGGTTACTGCCGCAAATGCAGGGCGTTCATTCGCTTCGGGCGCTGAAAGCGCTTGATGTTAAGGTCGCGTTACAGAATTTACTCGACTGGTCATTACGTCAACGTCTGGATAGTGAACTGCCAGAGCATTACACTGTGCCGACCGGAAGCCGGATTGCCGTTCGTTATCACGAGGATAATCCGCCGGCGCTGGCGGTACGGATGCAGGAGATGTTTGGGGAGGCGACCACGCCGTCTATCGCCGAAGGGCGCGTTCCGATGGTGCTTGAGCTCTTGTCGCCTGCGCATCGTCCGCTGCAGATCACCCGCGATCTGGGAGCGTTCTGGGCGGGGAGCTACCGTGAGGTACAAAAAGAGATGAAGGGGCGCTATCCCAAACACGTCTGGCCGGACGATCCGGCGAATACGGCCCCGACGCGGCGGACGAAGAAGTATTCGTAATGCGCGAAAGAGGGGAGTGCGGCCTGATGCCCTCACCCCGGCCCTCTCCCACAGGGAGAGGGAGAAAGAGATTTTGAGAGATTTCTTCTTTCACTGATCGGTGGAAGAAAAGAGAATCGGGCCTTTGCGCCTGAAAGTTGCGGAGAAAAAGCATGGCGGGGAATGACCGCGAGCCAATAGGACGTAAGGGAAAACCAACGCGTCCGGCGAAAGAAAAGGTAAGCCGTCGTCGCCTCAGAGATGAGGACTATGACGATGACTATGAAGACGATTATGAGGATGAAGAACCGATGCCGCGTAAAGGGAAAGGCAAAGGGCGTAAGCCTCGGGGCAAACGCGGCTGGTTCTGGCTGCTGCTGAAGCTGTTTATTGTTTTTGTTGTGCTGATGGCGATTTACGGCGTGTATCTGGATCAGAAGATCCGCAGCCGTATCGACGGTAAAGTCTGGCAGCTACCTGCGGCAGTGTATGGCCGTATGGTGAACCTTGAGCCAGATATGTCCATCAGTAAGAACGAGATGGTGAAGCTGCTGGAAGCCACCCAGTATCGTCAGGTGTCTAAAATGACGCGCCCTGGCGAATTTACCGTGCAGGCAAATAGCATTGAGATGATCCGCCGTCCGTTTGATTTCCCGGACAGCAAAGAGGGGCAGGTGCGTGCGCGTCTTACCTTTGATGGCGATCGTCTGGATATTATTGAGAACATGGATAACAACCGTCAGTTCGGTTTCTTCCGTCTCGATCCCCGTCTGATCACCATGCTCTCCTCGGCAAACGGCGAACAGCGCCTGTTCGTTGCGCGTAACGGTTTCCCGGACCTGCTGGTGGACACCCTGTTGGCAACTGAAGACCGCCACTTCTACGAGCACGATGGCATCAGCCTCTACTCGATTGGTCGTGCGGTACTGGCTAACCTCACTGCGGGCCGTACCGTGCAGGGCGCGAGTACGCTGACTCAGCAGCTGGTGAAGAACCTGTTCCTCTCCAGCGAGCGTTCTTACTGGCGTAAAGCTAACGAAGCCTACATGGCCGTGCTGATGGATGCGCGTTACAGCAAGGATCGTATCCTTGAGCTGTATATGAACGAGGTGTACCTCGGTCAGAGCGGCGATAACGAAATCCGCGGCTTCCCGTTGGCGAGCCTGTACTACTTTGGCCGTCCGGTGGAAGAACTGAGCCTCGACCAGCAGGCACTGCTGGTGGGTATGGTGAAAGGTGCGTCCATTTATAACCCGTGGCGTAACCCGAAGCTGGCGCTTGAGCGTCGTAACCTGGTGCTGCGCCTGCTGCAACAACAGCAGGTGATTGACCAGGAGCTGTACGACATGCTGAGCGCGCGCCCACTCGGCGTGCAGCCGCGCGGTGGCGTGATTTCGCCTCAGCCTGCGTTTATGCAACTGGTGCGTCAGGAGCTGCAGAGCAAGCTCGGTGATAAGGTCAAAGATCTCTCCGGCGTGAAGATCTTCACCACCTTTGACTCCGTAGCGCAGGATGCGGCAGAAAAAGCGGCTGTGGAAGGCATTCCGGCGCTGAAGAAACAGCGTAAGCTGAGCGATCTGGAAACCGCGATGGTGGTGGTTGACCGTAACACCGGCGAAGTTCGCGCGATGGTGGGCGGTGCCGAGCCGCAGTTTGCGGGCTACAACCGTGCCATGCAGGCGCGTCGCTCGATCGGTTCTCTGGCAAAACCTGCGACCTATCTCACAGCGCTGAGCCAGCCAAATCAGTATCGCCTGAATACCTGGATTGCGGATGCGCCTATCTCCCTTCGTCAGCCTAACGGCCAGGTCTGGTCACCGCAGAACGATGATAAACAGTTCAGCGGCCAGGTGATGCTGGTGGATGCTTTAACGCGCTCTATGAACGTGCCAACGGTTAACCTGGGGATGTCGCTGGGCCTGCCGGCCATTGTCGACACCTGGCAGAAACTCGGCGTGTCGAAAGATCAGCTGCATCCGGTGCCCGCAATGATTCTCGGTGCGCTTAACCTGACGCCGATCGAAGTGGCGCAGGCGTTCCAGACCATTGCCAGCGGGGGCAACCGCGCGCCGCTGTCTGCCCTGCGTTCGGTGATTGCCGAAGATGGCTCCGTGCTGTATCAGAGCTTCCCGCAGGCAGAACGTGCCGTTCCTGCTCAGGCAGCTTATATGACGCTGTGGACGATGCAGCAGGTTGTGCAGCGCGGTACCGGACGTCAGCTGGGGGCGAAGTATCCGGGTCTGCATCTGGCGGGCAAAACCGGGACCACCAACAACAACGTCGATACCTGGTTCGCCGGTATCGATGGCCGTGAAGTGGTGATCACCTGGGTAGGCCGCGACAACAACCAGCCGACCAAGCTGTACGGTGCGAGCGGGGCGATGTCGATTTACCAGCGCTATCTGGCGAATCAGTCCCCTGTGCCGCTGAATCTGGTTGCGCCGGAAGACATCGTCGATATGGGCGTGGACAGTTCCGGCAACTTTGTCTGCGGGGGCGGGATGCGAACCCTGCCTGTCTGGACCGCAAATCCGGACTCGCTGTGCCAGCAAAGTCAGCCAGAACAGCCAACGGGTAACCCGTTCGACCAGTCTTCTCAGCCACAGCAGCCGCAGCAGCAACAGCCGCAGCAGCAGAATGAGAAGAAAGACAGCGACGGTGTCGCGGGCTGGATTAAAGACATGTTCGGCGGTAACTAAACTTTTAAAGCCCTCTTCCCAGGAAGGGGGCTTTTTTTACCCGTAAAACCCATTTTGTTAACCCTCGCTTTAACTCTGATTAACCCTTCGTTTTCTCTTGTCTATTTCTTAAACCCTTAATTCTCGTAGGGGCGCTTACTGCTTGCTATGCAACCAGCGTTTCGCATATTATTCTGGCGCTCATAATAATAATTCTCGTTTACGTTATCATTCACTTTCACATCAGAGATTCAACATGGCGCTTTCCAATACTGCTCAGCCAATTAACACGTCGCTGCGTAAAATCGCGGTCGTCGTAGCCACAGCGGTTGCCGGCATGTCGACTTATGCACATGCTGCCGAAACCCCGAAAAAAGAAGAAACCATTACCGTTACTGCCGCGCCCGCTGCGCAGGAGAGTCCGTGGGGGCCAGCACCCACGATTGCGGCAAAACGCACCGCAACGGCGACCAAAACCGATACCCCAATTGAGAAAACCCCGCAGTCTATTTCCGTGGTCACGCGTGAAGAGATGGACATGAAGCAGCCGGGGACGGTTAAGCAAGCGTTGGCCTATACGCCGAGCGTTTTTGCGACTCGTGGTGCTTCAACAACGTATGATGTTGTTTCTATCCGTGGTTTCACCACCTCCAGTACCGTGAATACTAACCAGTACCTGGACGGTATGAAGCTGCAGGGGGATAACTATTCTGAAGCGTCCATGGATCCGTATTTCCTTGAGCGCGTTGAACTGCTGCGCGGTCCAACGTCCGTTCTGTACGGTAAAAGTCACCCGGGCGGCGTGGTCAGCATGGTTAGCAAGCGTCCAACCACCGAGCCACTGAAAGAAATCCAGTTCAAAATGGGTACCGATAACCTGTGGCAGACCGGGTTTGATTTCAGCGATGCGATTGATGATGACGGCGTGTGGTCATACCGTCTGACCGGCCTGGGGCGCAGCGAAAATGCGCAGCAGGAGATGGTTAAGTCATCCCGCTACGCCATTGCGCCTGCTTTCAGCTGGCGACCTGACGATAAAACCGATTTTACGTTCCTGAGCAACTTCCAGAGCGATCCGGATGCAGGCTATTACGGCTGGCTGCCGCGGGAAGGTACCGTTGTGCCTTACTATGATGCCAACGGCAACGCGCACAAGCTGCCGACCGATTTCAACGAAGGTGAAGAAGACAACAAGATCTCCCGTCGTCAGAAAATGGTGGGCTACAGCTTCTCGCATCAGTTTGACGACACCTTTACCGTGCGTCAAAACCTGCGCTACACCAAAATCAACACGCTTTACCGTTCCGTCTACGGTAACGGCTATATTGCACCGGCTCAGATCAGCCGTGCGTACGTGCGCTCTGATGAGGACCTGAACTCGTTCACGGTCGATACCCAGCTTCAGTCTAAATTTGCAACCGGTGCAGTGGATCATACCCTGTTAACGGGCGTCGATTACCTGCGCATGCGTAACGATATTGATGCTGATTACGGCACTGCCGATCCCATCAGCATGACGAAGCCTGCGTACGGCAATCCGAATGTCGACGTTTACTACCTATACAAAGTGCTGAACCGTCAGGAACAAACCGGCTTGTATGCTCAGGATCAGGCTGAATGGGATAAGTGGGTACTCACAATGGGGGGCCGCTACGATTTTGCGAAAACCTCTGCGCTGACGCGTACAACCGGTACTACTGCGGAAATCAACGACCAGGCATTCACATGGCGCGGCGGGATTAACTACCTGTTCGACAACGGCATAACGCCTTACTTCAGCTATAGCGAGTCGTTCGAACCGATTTCGGGTACCACTCAGGGCGGCAAACCGTTCGATCCGGCGCGCGGCAAGCAGTATGAAGCGGGCGTGAAATACGTACCGAAAGATCTGCCTGTGGTTGTGACTGCAGCGGTATATCAGCTGACTAAAAACAACAACCTGACGGCCGATCCGGCGAACCCGACCAGCGGCTTTAGCGTGCAGGGCGGCGAAATTCGTTCCCGCGGGTTCGAACTGGAAGCGAAAGCCGCAGTCTCTGCCAATGTGAACGTGACGGCTTCCTATAGCTTTACCGATGCGGAATACACGCACGATACCTGGTATGAAGGCCGTCGTCCGGCGGAAGTGCCGCGTAACATGGCGTCACTGTGGGCCGATTACACCTTCCACGAGACGGCCTTGAGTGGCCTGACCGTTGGCGCGGGGACGCGTTACATCGGCAACACGGTCTCCTACTACTCTGCCTCGTCGCCAAAAGCCTACCAGTCGTTCAACGTCGCGGGCTATGCCCTGGCGGATGCCACAGTGAAATACGACCTGGCTCGCTTTGGGCTGCCGGGCTCGTCAGTCGGCGTCAACGTGAACAACATCTTCGACCGTGAATATGTCTCCAGCTGCTACAGCGAATACGCATGCTACTGGGGAGCAGGACGTCAGGTTGTTGCCACCGCGACCTTCCGCTTCTAACCGCTCTTTGGGCACGGTTCGCCGTGCCCTTTTTATTTAAGTTGGCTGATATGCAGGATAATCAAACGCAACCCGACACCACCTTTACGCTCAACCACCTCTCCTTTCGCGTACCCGGACGCACGCTGCTGCATCCGCTCTCTCTGACGTTTCCGGCAGGTAAAGTGACGGGGCTGATTGGCCACAACGGCTCCGGTAAATCCACGCTGCTCAAAATGCTGGGACGCCACCAGCCACCTTCAGAAGGCGATATTCTGTTGGATGACCAACCGCTGGAGAGCTGGAGCAGTAAAGCCTTTGCCCGCAAAGTCGCCTATCTGCCGCAGCAGCTGCCGCAGGCGGAAGGGATGACGGTACGCGAGCTGGTGGCCATTGGGCGTTATCCGTGGCACGGGGCGCTGGGCCGCTTCGGCGTCGCCGACAGAGAAAAAGTGGAAGAGGCAATTGCGCTGGTGGGGCTCAAACCGCTGGCGCACCGGCTGGTGGATAGCCTGTCCGGCGGTGAACGCCAGCGCGCGTGGATTGCGATGCTGGTGGCACAGGATAGCCGCTGCCTGCTGCTCGACGAACCGACCTCTGCGCTGGATATTGCCCACCAGGTCGACGTGCTGGCGCTGGTGCATCGCTTAAGCCAGCAGCGTGGGCTGACGGTGATTGCGGTCCTGCATGATATCAACATGGCGGCGCGCTACTGTGACTACCTCGTCGCGCTGCGCGGGGGCGAGATGATTGCCCAGGGCACGCCGTCTGAGCTGATGCGCAGTGAAACGCTGGAACACATTTACGGTATTCCGATGGGTATTCTGCCTCACCCTGCCGGGGCTGCGCCGGTGAGCTTCGTATACTGATGCTGGACAACATGCTTATCAGCCGCCGTCGCCTGCTGACGGCCATGGCGCTCTCACCGCTGCTGTTGAAAATGAATACGGCGCGGGCTGCCGCCGTGGATCCGCACCGTATTGTGGCCCTGGAGTGGCTGCCGGTTGAACTGATGATGGCGCTCGGCGTTACGCCCTACGGCGTGGCGGACATTCCTAACTATAACCTCTGGGTGAACGAGCCGAAGCTGCCGGACTCGGTAATTGACGTCGGCCTGCGTACGGAGCCAAACCTCGAGCTGCTCACCCAGATGAAGCCGTCGTTCCTGTTCTGGTCCGCGGGCTACGGTCCGTCAGAAGAGGTGATGGCGCGTATTGCGCCAGGACGCGGATTCTCGTTCAGCGACGGTAAAAAACCGCTGACCGTGGCGAAAAACTCGATTAACGAGATGGCGCATTTCCTCAATCGCGAGGCGGAGGCCAAACGGCATCTCGATGAATTTGATGCCCTGATTGACGCGCTAAAGCCGCGTTTTGCTCACCGGGGCGATCGCCCGCTGCTGATGGTGACGCTGCTGGATGCCCGCCATATGCTGGTCTTTGGTAAAAACTGCCTGTTCCAGGAAGTGCTCGACAGTTTTGGCATTCGTAATGCCTGGGAAGGGGAGATGACGTTCTGGGGCAGTACCGCCGTGGGTATCGATCGTCTGGCGGCGTTTCGCGATGCAGATGTGATCTGTTTCGACCACGGAAACGAGCGTGACATGCAGGCCCTGATGGCGACGCCGCTCTGGCAGGCAATGCCGTTTGTGCGCGAGCAGCGCTTCCAGCGCGCCCCGGCGGTCTGGTTCTACGGCGCGACGCTGTCGGCCATGCATTTTGCCCGTCTGCTGGATAACGCGCTGGGAGGTAAAGCATGAGCATGCGCATTGCGCGCTTCCCGGCGCTGCTGTTGTCCTTACTGTTCCTTGCCGCGCTGGGATTAACCTGGTTCAACCTCTCGACGGCGCTACCGCGTGGACAGTGGGGCACTGCCCTGGCCGCGCCGGATATCGATAATATTCAGCAGATGCTGTTTCACTACAGCCTGCTGCCGCGCCTGGCGATCTCCCTCTTAGTCGGTGCCGGTTTAGGGCTGGTGGGCGTGCTGTTCCAGCAGGTTTTACGCAATCCGCTGGCGGAACCGACCACGCTCGGCGTCGCGACCGGCGCGCAGCTTGGGATCACGGTCATCACGCTGTGGTCATTGCCGGGGGCGTTGACCTCGCAGTTTGCCGCTCTCGCGGGGGCGTGCGTGGTGGGGGCGCTGGTCTTTGGCGTGGCCTGGGGCAAACGCCTTTCCCCGGTGACGCTTATTCTGGCCGGGCTGGTGGTGAGCCTGTACTGCGGGGCGATTAACCAGCTGCTGGTGCTGTTCCACCACGATCGGCTGCAAAGCATGTTCCTGTGGAGTACCGGCACGCTCACCCAGACCGACTGGAGCGTGGTGGCGCATCTGTGGCCACAGCTGGCCGGCGGCGTCGTGCTGACGCTGCTGCTCCTGCGTCCCCTGACGCTCATGGGGCTGGATGACGGCGTGGCGCGAAACCTGGGGCTGGCGCTGTCGCTGGCTCGCCTGGCGGCGCTGACGCTGGCGATTGTACTGAGCGCCCTGCTGGTGAACGCGGTCGGCATCATCGGGTTTATCGGCCTGTTCGCGCCGCTGCTGGCGAAAATGCTCGGTGCGCGTCGTTTGCTGGCGCGTCTGCTGCTGGCCTCGCTAATTGGGGCGCTGATCCTCTGGCTTTCCGATCAGCTCATTCTGTGGCTGGCGCGGGTCTGGAGGGAGGTGTCCACCGGATCGGTCACGGCGCTTATCGGTGCGCCGCTGCTGCTGTGGCTGCTGCCGCGCCTGCGCAGCATGAGCGCGCCGGCGATGGATGCGGGCGATAAAGTCTATGCGGAACGCCAGTCGGTGCTGTGGTTTAGCCTTGCCGGCCTGGCGGTGCTGGTTATCGCCTCGTTTACCGCGCTCGCGTTTGGGCGCGATGCGGCGGGCTGGCACTGGGCAACGGGCGATTTACTCAACGAACTGCTGCAGTGGCGTTGGCCGCGTATCTTCGCCGCGCTGATCGCCGGCGTGATGCTGGCGGTGGCGGGGTGCATTATTCAGCGTCTGACCGGCAACCCAATGGCAAGCCCGGAAGTGCTCGGGATCAGCTCCGGCGCCGCCTTTGGCGTGGTGCTGATGCTGTTCTTTGTGCCGGGCAATGCGTTTGGCTGGCTGATGCCTGCCGGGAGTATTGGTGCGGCGGCCACGCTGATGATTATCCTGATGGCTGCCGGTCGCGGCGGATTTTCCCCGCACCGGATGCTGCTGGCCGGGATGGCGCTCAGCACCGCATTTACGATGCTCCTGATGATGCTGCAGGCGAGCGGCGATCCGCGCATGGCGAAGATCCTGACCTGGATTTCTGGCTCAACGTACGGTGCCACCGGCAGTCAGGTTGTCTGGTCCGGGATCGTGTTGATCGTGCTGCTGGCGATTGTGCCGCTGTGCCGTCGCTGGCTGACTATCCTGCCGCTCGGCGGTGAAACGGCGCGGGCGGTGGGAATGGCGCTGACCCCAGCGCGCGTGGCCCTGCTGCTGCTGGCGGCGTCCCTGACGGCTGTGGCAACCATGACTATCGGACCGCTGAGCTTTGTTGGGTTGATGGCGCCGCACATTGCCCGAATGATGGGATTCCGCCGAACGATGCCGCATATTGTGATGTCTGCCCTCACGGGCGGGGTCATGCTGGTGTTTGCGGACTGGTGCGGAAGAATGGTGCTGTTCCCGTATCAGATCCCGGCGGGTCTGCTGTCGACCTTCATTGGCGCGCCGTATTTTATTTATCTGTTGAGAAAGCAGAGCCGCTAATAAAAGTAAACGGCAATCCTGAGATTGCCGTTTTAGGGTTTGCTCCCTCTCCCCGTGGGAGAGGGTTGGGGTGAGGGCATCAAGCCGCACATCTTACAGCTTCGCAAACACCTTACGCGCCGCGTCGATGGTGTTATTGATATCTGCTTCGCTGTGCGCCACGGACATGAAGCCCGCTTCGAACGCGGACGGCGCCAGGTACACGCCTTCTTCCAGCATCAGGTGGAAGAAGCGCTTGAAGCGTTCGACGTCGCACTTCACCACGTCCTGATAGCAGGTCACGGTTTTCGAATCGGTGAAGAAAATCCCGAACATCCCGCCCACGTGGTTAACGACCAGCGGAATACCGGCTTCCTCTGCCGCTTCAAGCAGTCCGTTTGCCAGCTGCGTCGTCAGGGCGGTCAGGGTTTCATGAATCCCCGGCTGAGCGACTTCGTTCAGGCAGGCGAAGCCCGCCGCCATCGCGATTGGGTTACCGGAGAGCGTGCCCGCCTGGTAAACCGGACCGGTTGGCGCCAGGGCTTCCATAACGTCCTTACGGCCACCGAATGCCCCGACCGGCATGCCGCCGCCGATGATTTTGCCGAGGCAGGTCAGGTCCGGCTCAACGCCATAATAAGACTGGGCACCCGCCAGCGCCACGCGGAAGCCGGTCATCACTTCGTCGATGATCAGCAGGGCGCCGAATTCGTCGCACAGGGCACGCAGGCCCGGCAGGAAATCAGGCTGCGGTGGAATACAGTTCATGTTACCCGCAACAGGCTCAACGATGATGCAGGCAATCTCCTGCGGATACTGCTCGAACGCCGCGCGAACGGTAGCCAGATCGTTGTAGGTGCAGGTCAGGGTGTGTTTGGCGAAATCTGCCGGTACGCCAGGGGAGTTTGGCTGGCCGAGCGTCAGCGCGCCGGAGCCCGCCTTCACCAGCAGGCAGTCCGCGTGACCGTGGTAGCAGCCTTCAAACTTGACGATCTTGTCGCGGCCGGTGAAGCCTCGCGCCAGGCGGATAGCGCTCATGGTGGCTTCGGTACCGGAGTTCACCATACGCACCATGTCCATGGTCGGCACCAGTTCGGTGACCAGCTCCGCCATTTTCACTTCCATTTCCGTCGGCGCGCCGAAGCTCAGGCCGCGCTGGGCGGCTTCAATTACCGCGTTACGGATCGCCGGGTGGTTGTGGCCCAGCACCATCGGGCCCCAGGAGCCGACATAATCGATATAGGCTTTGCCATCGACATCATACAGATACGCGCCGTCAGCACGTTCGATAAACAGCGGCGTGCCGCCCACGCCGGTAAAGGCGCGCACGGGTGAGTTCACGCCACCCGGAATAAGCTCGCGGGCTGCACTGTAGAGGTTTTCAGACTTGCTCATGGCGTCGTTCCTGGTTCGTATAAAATGATTAAGCACACTATTCTAAGTGATTCGCGGAAGGTTATGAAATTTTTGCCCCATTAATGCATAAACAATTGTTAAGGATTTTTCACGGGACGGCGCGACTGTCTCTGGTAAAATCCTCGCGGCTTTTTGTGTGATGAATAAGAACAGGACATGAAATCAGATTCTCCGTCTTTTGAAGAACAACAGTTTTCGCGCGCCCAACACCGAATCAGTATTCGGCGGCTGCTCAATCGCGATAAAACGCCGCTGGCGATCCTGCTG
This sequence comes from Enterobacter sp. AC1, assembly GCF_050434705.1. Taxonomy (NCBI): domain Bacteria; kingdom Pseudomonadati; phylum Pseudomonadota; class Gammaproteobacteria; order Enterobacterales; family Enterobacteriaceae; genus Enterobacter; species Enterobacter sp. AC1. The sequence continues at coordinate 106,315 of NZ_JBNDIZ010000009.1, forward strand.
GCCGCTGCCGTGGTGGGTACCCTTGCGGGTCTGGCTGGCGTGGCGTTTGAAAAAGCGGTTAATGCCGTACTCAACTGGCGAGTGGGGACCGTAGCCGGTTTCGCCGACAGCAGATGGCTGGTCTGGACAGCGGCATTTGGGCTGTCTGCGCTGCTTGCTATGGTGGGTTATTTTCTGGTGCGTAAATTTGCGCCGGAGGCGGGCGGCTCTGGTATCCCGGAAATTGAGGGCGCGCTGGAGGAGCTGCGTCCGGTGCGCTGGTGGCGAGTGATCCCGGTGAAATTTATCGGCGGCATGGGAACCCTCGGTGCGGGGATGGTGCTGGGGCGAGAGGGGCCAACCGTGCAGCTGGGCGGGAACGTCGGGCGCATGGTGGGCGATCTGTTTCGGATGCGCAGCGCCGAAGCGCGCCATACGCTGCTGGCCACCGGCGCGGCGGCGGGGCTGTCGGCGGCGTTTAACGCGCCGCTGGCTGGGATTTTGTTCATCATCGAAGAGATGCGCGCCCAGTTTCGCTACAACCTGATCTCCATAAAAGCGGTGTTTACCGGCGTCATTATGTCGAGCATCGTCTTTCGCATCTTTAATGGCGAAGGGGCGGTCATTGAGGTGGGAAAACTCACCAACGCGCCGGTCAATACCCTGTGGCTTTATCTGATCCTCGGTATGATTTTTGGCGTGGTGGGCCCGCTCTTTAACACCTTCATTCTGCGCGCTCAGGATATGTTCCAGCGTCTTCACGGCGGGAATACAACCAAATGGGTGCTGATGGGTGGCCTGCTGGGCGGGATGTGCGGCGTACTCGGCTTTATTGAACCGAATGCCGCAGGCGGCGGGTTCGGCCTGATTCCCATCGCGGCGGCAGGGAATTTCAGCGTCGGGCTGCTGCTGTTTATGTTTATTTCGAGGGTCATCACGACGGTGCTGTGCTTCTCCTCCGGTGCGCCAGGGGGAATCTTCGCACCCATGCTGGCGCTGGGCACGCTGCTGGGAACCGCTTTTGGCATGGCGGCGGCTGTGGGTTTCCCGGCCTATCATCTTGAAGCCGGGACGTTTGCCGTCGCCGGAATGGGGGCGCTGCTCGCCGCGTCCCTGCGTGCACCCTTGACCGGGATCGTGCTGGTGCTTGAGATGACGGACAATTACCAGCTCATTTTGCCAATGATCATTACCTGTCTCGGCGCGACACTATTAGCCCAATTCCTGGGTGGAAAACCGCTATACTCCACCATTCTTGCACGGACCCTGGCGAAACAGGAGGCTGAACGGGCCTCAACGCAGAATACTTGAATGAATTACCAGGGTATTAGATAATGAAAAAAAGAATTGGGTGATTTTTACCCAATAGCAGTATGCAGTCTTCATGGGAGCATAAGATGAGTGATGACGTAGTAGCTGTACCGCTCGAATTTACCGAAGCAGCAGCCAAAAAAGTGAAAGTCCTGATTGCCGATGAAGACAATCCGGAACTGAAACTCCGTGTTTATATTACCGGTGGTGGCTGCAGCGGCTTCCAGTATGGTTTTACCTTTGATGACCAGGTGAACGAGGGTGATATGACCATCGAGAAGCAGGGTGTCGCGCTGGTGGTTGACCCGATGAGCCTGCAATATCTGGTCGGTGGTTCGGTTGATTATACCGAAGGTCTGGAAGGTTCGCGCTTTGTGGTGACCAACCCGAACGCAACAAGCACCTGTGGGTGTGGTTCGTCGTTCAGTATTTAAGAGGGTGCGAGCTGATGCCCTCACCCCGGCCCTCTCCCACAGGGAGAGGGAGAAAAGACTAAAAACGGTAACCTTGCGGTTACCGTTTTGCGTTTACCTGTCATCCAGCGCAAACGTCGGCAGCTTCAGGTGCCAGCGTATCGCCGCTAAACGTATCACCAGCGTCACGAGCATCCCCAGCATCGCGGCATTTTCCAGCGGGACTGCAAAGGTGTAATACGCGGTGGCGTGAACAATTCCACCTACAATACAGGCCGTCGCGTAAATTTCAGTACGCAGGATCATCGGCACTTCACGCGCCAGAATGTCGCGAATGATCCCGCCGCCCACGCCGGTTAATACACCCATGCAGATCGCCACCATCGGACCGGTACCTGCATTAAACGCCTTATTAACACCAATGCCGACAAACACGGCCAGACCCACGGCATCCAGCACCGGCAATATCCATTTGGGTAATCTGCGGGGTTGACGAACCAGTACAATGGTCAACATGCAGGTGACCATCGCCACCACCAGGTCGGTCGGGTCTTTCACCCAAAATACCGGGCCATTCGCCAGCGCCATATCGCGGATAGTTCCGCCGCCCACGGCGGTCACTACGCCCAGCACCAGCACGCCAAACGGATCCATGCGCAGTTTTCCGGCGAGTAAAACGCCGGAGATAGCAAAAACGGCTGTGCCAAGAATATCCAGCCAATACACGAGCATCGTTAAATCCTCGAAAAGGGTCTTATGTTAGCGGCTCTCTGCCAGGGCGGCACAGAGCTGTTTTGCGGCGAGGATAATACGCGGGCTGGCGCGTTCAAACCAGTCACCGTTGAGTGGGATCACCGGAATTTTTAGCTGCCTTTGCCAGAATTGTTCAATTTTAGGAATCTCGCTCGCACTTCCGACCACGACGATAGCCTGTGGCTGGCGCGCCAGAACCTGCTCACGGCTAACCTGAGGCCACGGCACCCGGCTGGCAGCAAAGATATTTTCACCGCCGCAGACTTCCAGCACCTGGTTCTGAATTGATCCTTTTCCGGTGGTGAACAGCGGCTGGCTGCCAAACTGCAGGAAGATGCGCTTTTTAACCGGCGTATCGTAGCGGGATTTCAGCGCGGCATAGTCGCTAAGCATCTGTTTCGCTGCGGCTTCGGCTTTTTTGGGAGAAGGGCTATAGGGCGCCAGAGCGCGTAGCGCCTGAGCAACTTGTTCAATGCTCACGGCATCAACCCACATGACCTTGATGCCAAGCGTGGCGAGCTGGTTAACCTGCCGCTCGGCGTTGCCCCCACGCCAGGCCAGCACGAGGTCAGGCTTAAGCGCCACAATGCGCTCGAGATTCATTCCTTGCCAGGTCGCGACCTGCTCAATGCTGGCGGCCTGGGGGGGATAATTCGAAAAGCTACTCACGCCCACAGGGGTGATCCCGGCAGCAAAGGCCAGTTCGGTATTCGCGGGGGAGAGAGTAATCACACGCGGCATGGCGAAAAGCCATGCCGGTGCGAAAAGAAGCAGGGCGGCCAGCGCCCTGACGCTATGTTTAGCCACGTGCCAGATTCTGCACCAGGCGTTCCACCATCACGGTGGACTGTTTTGCCGCAACGGTAAGGAACTCGTCGAAGCTGATGTGGGACTGCTGGTCTGCCACGTCAGAGATGGCGCGAACCACCACGAACGGTACGTTGAAGTTATGGCAAACGTGAGCGATCGCGGTCGCTTCCATCTCAACGGCCACCGCCTGAGGGAAGTTATGGCGGATTTTCGCCAGGCCCACGGAGCCATTGATGAAGGCATCACCGCTGACAATCAGGCCGCGCACCGCATTGAGATTGAGTTCAGCAATGCAGGTTTCTGCCGCCGCAATCAGTTTGTCGTCAGCCTTAAACCCTGCCGGACAGCCCGGAAGCTGACCGTACTCGTAACCGAACGCGGTCACGTCAGCATCGTGGTAACGCGCTTCGTCGGAGACAACGATATCACCCACTTTCAGCGTCGGCGCCAGGCCGCCCGCAGAGCCGGTATTCACGATTACGTCCGGCTTGCAGCGCTCAAGCAGCAGGGTTGCACCCAGCGCAGCAGCCACTTTACCGATGCCTGATTTCAGCAGAGCCACGTCAACACCGTTCAGCTGGCCGGTGTAGATCTCACAGCCTCCGAGAGAGAGGGTCTGACGGTTCTCAATTTTGTCACGCAGCAGCGTAACTTCTTCTTCCATTGCACCAATAATGCCGATTTTCATAGATTTACTCGCGATGTGCCTTGTTAAGATGCATAGTCTATCATGCGGTTAAGGGGAAACGCATTCTCAGGCGGGGGAGCACATGTCACCAATCGATTTTCGCACCAAAATTAACTGGCACCGGCGTTTCCGTTCGCCGCAGGGCGATAAGAGCGAACATGAGATCCTGCGTATCTTCGAAAGCGATCGCGGGCGGATTATTAACTCGCCGGCCATCCGTCGTTTGCAGCAAAAAACACAGGTGTTTCCGCTCGAGCGTAACGCCGCGGTGCGCACGCGCTTAACCCACTCCATGGAAGTGCAGCAGGTCGGGCGCTATATTGCCAAAGAGATTTTAAGCCGTCTCAAAGAACAGCGCTTACTGGAAACTTATGGCCTGGACGAACTGACGGGGCCCTTCGAGAGCATCGTTGAGATGGCCTGCCTGATGCATGACATCGGCAACCCGCCTTTCGGCCACTTTGGTGAGGCGGCAATCAATGACTGGTTTAAGCAGCGGCTTCATCCTTCGGATGCGGCCAGCCAGCCCCTCAGCGATGACCGCTGTACCGTACGCGATTTACGCCTGCGTGAAGGGGAAGAGGGGCTGAACGATCTGCGTCGCAAAGTGCGCCAGGATCTTTGTCACTTCGAGGGGAACGCGCAGGGGATCCGGCTGGTGCATTCACTGATGCGTATGAACCTGACCTGGGCACAGGTCGGCTGTATCCTGAAATATACCCGCCCCGCGTGGTGGATGGGAGATACGCCCGAATCGCACAGTTATCTCATGAAAAAACCGGGCTATTACCTTTCTGAAGAAGCCTATATTGAACGGCTGCGTAAAGAACTTTCATTGACGCCAAACGGCCGCTTTCCCTTAACCTGGATTATGGAGGCCGCCGACGATATTTCCTATTGTGTGGCCGATCTGGAAGACGCCGTTGAGAAAAGAATCTTCAGCGTCGAGGAGCTTTATCAGCATCTTTATGCGGCCTGGGGCACCCATGAAAAAGGCTCGCTATTTGCGCAGGTTGTCGAAAATGCCTGGGAAAAATCGCGTTCAAATACATTAAGCCGCAGTACTGAGGACCAATTCTTTATGTATTTGCGGGTCAATACATTAAATAAACTGGTGCCGTATGCGGCTTCGCGCTTTATTGATAATTTGCCGCTGATTTATAGCGGAGAATTCAATCACGCGCTGCTGGAAGACGACAGTAGTTTCAGCCAGCTCCTTGAGCTTTATAAACATGTGGCGATGCGGCACGTGTTCAGCCATCCGGATGTCGAGCAGTTAGAGCTGCAGGGGTACCGGGTAATCAGTGGGTTACTGGAAATTTATTCCCCGTTGCTTCAGCTGTCGGTCGACGAATTCTGCGAGCTGGTGGAACACGAGCGCGTGCGCCGAATACCGATTGAGTCGCGGCTGTATCAGAAACTCTCGACCCGTCATCGTCTGGCGTATGTCGAAGCGATTGGCAAGCTGGATCGTCATTCTCCCCAGTGGCCGGTGCTGGAATATTATTATCGCTGCCGCCTTATTCAGGACTATATCAGCGGCATGACGGATTTATACGCCTGGGATGAATACCGCAAGCTGATGGCGGTGGAATAACCGCTGAGTTTTGTAAAGACGGCCAATAAATTTTTACCTTTTCCATAAACTTATCGCCGGAACTAAGCGGTATAAAATGAATCTGAGTTACACAGCAATTTTGCGTTATCTGTAAATCGAGATTGAGAAACATGAAAAAAACCACATTAGCAATGAGTGCACTGGCTCTGAGTTTAGGTTTAGCGCTGTCTCCTCTGACTGCTACTGCAGCCGAGACCGCGTCGTCGGCAGCAACCGCGCAGCAGATGCCAAGCCTGGCACCGATGCTCGAAAAGGTGATGCCATCGGTGGTGAGTATTAACGTTGAGGGGAGCACGACCGTCAATACGCCGCGCATGCCGCGTAACTTCCAGCAGTTCTTTGGCGACAACTCGCCGTTCTGCCAGGACGGTTCGCCATTCCAGAGCTCTCCGTTCTGCCAGGGCGGTGGCGCAGGGGATGACAGCCAGGGCGGCGCCCAGCAGCAGAAATTCATGGCGCTTGGCTCGGGGGTGATCATTGATGCAGCGAAAGGCTACGTCGTCACCAACAACCACGTAGTTGATAACGCTAACAGCATTAAGGTGCAGCTGAGCGATGGCCGCAAGTTTGACGCCAAAGTAGTGGGTAAAGACCCGCGCTCCGACATCGCGCTGATCCAGATTCAGGATCCGAAGAACCTGACGGCGATTAAAATTGCCGACTCCGACGCGCTGCGCGTGGGTGACTATACCGTGGCAATCGGTAACCCGTTCGGTCTGGGTGAAACGGTGACCTCGGGTATCGTCTCTGCGCTGGGCCGTAGCGGCCTCAATGCCGAGAACTATGAAAACTTCATCCAGACGGATGCGGCGATCAACCGCGGTAACTCCGGCGGTGCGCTGGTGAACCTGAACGGTGAGCTGATCGGTATCAACACCGCTATCCTGGCACCGGACGGTGGCAACATCGGTATCGGCTTTGCTATCCCAAGCAACATGGTGAAAAACCTCACCGCACAGATGGTGCAGTATGGCCAGGTGAAACGCGGTGAGCTGGGTATCCTGGGTACGGAACTGAACTCCGAACTGGCGAAGGCAATGAAAGTTGACGCTCAGCGCGGGGCATTCGTCAGCCAGGTGATGCCGAACTCCTCTGCAGCGAAAGCGGGTATCAAAGCGGGGGATGTGATCACCTCCCTGAACGGTAAACCGATCAGCAGCTTTGCTGCCCTGCGCGCCGAAGTGGGCTCCATGCCGGTTGGCAGTAAAATCACCCTCGGCCTGCTGCGCGACGGTAAGCCGGTTAACGTGAGCCTGGAGCTGCAGCAGAGCAGCCAGAATCAGGTGGATTCCAGCACCATCTTCAGCGGTATTGAAGGGGCGGAGATGAGCAACAAAGGGGCAGATAAAGGCGTGGTGGTGAATAACGTGAAGGCGAACTCACCGGCAGCCCGTATCGGTCTGAAAAAAGGGGATGTGATCATGGGTGCTAACCAGCAGCCGGTGAAAAACATCGCTGAACTGCGCAAAATTCTCGACAGCAAGCCTTCCGTGCTGGCGCTGAATATCCAGCGTGGTGACTCCTCTATCTACCTGCTGATGCAGTAATTCCTGTAACCCCCTGCTGTAACAGGCAGGGGCTTTTCTCGTTTCTGTGACCCTTTCCACAAGTCCATATTTCCCCCTCTCTCTTTGTGCATTTGCACAATGCAGCCGCAGCTAAACTTCCCTATGCTTGAGCTCTGCTCACAGGAGGGTTGCATGGCTGTCTGGCATCTTGATACCAAAATGGCGCAGGATATCGTGGCGCGCACCATGCGCATCATTGATACCAATATCAACGTAATGGATGCCCGCGGGCGCATTATTGGCAGCGGCGATCGCGAGCGTATTGGTGAATTGCACGAAGGCGCGCTGCTGGTGCTTTCCCAGGGGCGGGTCGTGGATATCGACGACGCGGTAGCGAAACATCTTCACGGCGTCCGGCAGGGGATCAATTTACCGCTGCGTCTGGAAGGGGAGATAGTCGGCGTTATTGGCCTGACCGGCGAGCCGGAGTCCCTGCGAAAATACGGCGAGCTGGTCTGTATGACGGCAGAAATGATGCTGGAGCAGTCGCGCCTGATGCATCTGCTCGCTCAGGACAGCCGCCTGCGCGAAGAGCTGGTGATGAACCTTATTCAGGCGGAAGAGCATACCCCTGCACTCAGCGAATGGGCACAGCGTTTGGGGATCGATCTAAACCAGCCGCGCGTCGTGGCGGTGATTGAGGTCGATAGCGGCCAGCTTGGGGTCGACAGTGCGATGGCCGAGCTGCAGCAGCTGCAAAACGCGCTGGCAACGCCGGAGCGCGACAACCTGGTGGCGATAGTCTCTCTGACGGAAATGGTGGTACTCAAACCGGCACTCAATCAGTTTGGTCGCTGGGATGCAGAAGATCACCGTCGTCGCGTGGAGCTGCTAATCTCCCGGATGAAGGAGAATGGCCAGCTGCGCTTTCGCGTTGCACTGGGTAACTATTTTACCGGGCCGGGCAGTATCGCCCGCTCCTGGCGTACCGCGCGCACCACCATGATGGTGGGCAAGCAGCGCATGCCGGAGAGCCGCAGCTATTTCTACCAGGATCTGATGCTGCCGGTGCTGCTCGACAGCCTGCGCGGCGGCTGGCAGGCCAATGAGCTGGCACGACCATTAGCGCGTCTGAAAGCCATGGACAATAACGGCCTGCTGCGCCGAACGCTACAGGCGTGGTTCCGCCATAACGTGCAGCCGCTCGCGACGTCGAAAGCGCTGTTTATTCACCGCAATACGCTGGAATATCGGCTCAACCGCATTTCGGAGCTGACGGGGCTGGATCTGGGGAATTTTGACGACAGGCTGCTGCTGTATGTGGCGCTGCAGCTGGATGAGCAGCGATAGCTGAGTGCGGTCTGGTGCCCTCACCCCATCCCTCTCCCACAGGGAGAGGGCGCAAACACTAAAAACGGCAATCAAGGATTGCCGTTTTGCTTTTATTTCCGGGTTAACTTCTCAAGATCCGCTTCAATCTCACTGATCTTGTTGGTCACAACGCTTTCAAGGTGACGCAGATCGTCAAGGATCTTACGCTTGAGATCGACTTCAGTGCGGTCGCGCTGGCAGATCTGATCGAGTTCATCGATCACATAGCGCAGGTTAGGGCTGATTTCCTGTACTTCTTTGTATCCCTGACCTACGCCGTCAGCAACAACGGTCTTACGCTGGCGTGGATATTTAAACTTCACGCTTTTGGCGAAAAACTCTCCTTTGTCCTTGTGAAAATAGATTTTCAGAATATCGTTATTGGCTTCCTGACGGAGGCTGTAACGATCAATTTCATCAGGATTGGTAATGCCCAGACTTTTCAGATTATCGTACATAGCGGTACCCTTGATCTCAACATAACCTTTGAATAATTAACGAAAAAATCTATTTTCGCCACCCTCAGATATAAAAAAAGCGGGGTTGCCCCCGCTTTTTGTTATACCCGATTAATCGATGGTGCGCAGCAATTCGTTGATGCCAACTTTACCGCGCGTTTTCGCATCCACTTTCTTCACGATAACCGCACAGTACAGGCTGTATTTACCATCTTTTGACGGCAGATTACCGGAAACCACCACGGAGCCAGCCGGCACGCGACCGTAATGCACTTCACCGGTTTCACGATCGTAAATACGGGTGCTCTGACCGATATAAACCCCCATGGAAATCACGGAGCCTTCTTCAACGATCACGCCTTCGACTACTTCAGAACGCGCGCCGATGAAGCAGTTGTCTTCGATGATGGTCGGGTTAGCCTGCAGTGGCTCCAGAACACCGCCGATGCCCACGCCGCCGGACAGATGAACGTTTTTACCGATCTGCGCACAGGAACCGACAGTCGCCCAGGTGTCGACCATCGTACCTTCGTCAACGTAGGCACCGATGTTCACATAGGATGGCATCAGCACGGTGTTGCGGGCGATGAATGCACCCTGACGCACTGCCGCAGGCGGTACCACGCGGAAGCCTTCTTTCTGGAAACGCGCTTCGTCGTAGTCAGCGAATTTCATTGGTACTTTATCGAAGTAGCGGCTTTCTGCTCCGTCGATAACCTGGTTATCGTTGATACGGAAAGAGAGCAGCACCGCTTTCTTCAGCCATTGATGAGTGACCCACTGACCGTCGATTTTTTCTGCCACACGCAATGCGCCGGAATCCAGCAGGGAAATCACCTGGTTTACCGCTTCACGGGTCACGGTATCCACATTTGCCGGGGTAATCTCGGCGCGACGCTCAAAGGCGGACTCAATAACGTTCTGTAACTGCTGCATGGTTTACTCTTTCCATTTCACTAAAAAACACGTCACCCTTTATCGTTTGGATTGAGGGCTGCTGTCAACCGTTGTTGTACTTCAAGTTGAAGGTCATTATTAAGGGCACGCCGGTCCGCTGTGGCGATTATAAATAAATCTTCTACTCGCTCGCCAATGGTTGTAATTCTTGCCCCATGAAGCGAAATTCCCAGATCGGCAAATACCTGGCCGACGCGGGCGAGGAGCCCTGGCTGGTCCAGTGCGATCAGCTCCAGGAACGATTTACGGTCGGTGTGGGTCGGCAGGAAATTGACCTCGGTATCGACGGTAAAGTGCCGCAGCTTCGCCGGCTGGCGACGCGGCTGCGGCGGCTGCCAGCTGCGCTGGGTGATCGCCTGCTCTAGTCCGAAGCGTATTCCTTCATGTCTGTCCGACGACAGCGGGCTGCCGTCCGGCTCAAGCACAATAAAGGTATCCATCGCCATGCCGTCGCGGGTGGTGAAAATCTGCGCGTCATGAACGCTCAGATTACGCCTGTCCAGCTCGGCGCACACCGCAGCAAACAGATAAGGCCGGTCCGGGCTCCAGATGAAAATCTCCGTCCCGCCGCGCGTGGCCTGTGGGCTCAGCAGGATCATCGGCTGCGTCAGATCGTGCTTCAGCAGATGCCGCGCGTGCCATGCAAGCTGGTTTGGGCTGTGGCGGACAAAATAGTTGGCACGGCAGCGGGCCCAAATCTGATGCAGCGCTTCTTCATCAATGTTATCCATCCGCAGCAGCGCCAGCGCCTGCAGCTGGTGATGGCGCACGCGCTCGCGCATGTCCGGCGCGTTTTGCATACCGCGGCGCAGCTGTTTTTCAGTTGCAAAGTACAGCTCGCGCAGCAGGCTTTGTTTCCAGCTATTCCACAGCGTTTCGTTGGTGGCGCAGATATCGGCCACCGTTAGGCAGACCAGATAGCGCAGACGGTTTTCCGTCTGTACCTCTTCCGCAAACTGCTTGATCACTTCAGGATCCTGAATGTCACGACGCTGTGCGGTGACCGACATCAGCAGGTGATGGCGCACCAGCCAGGCCACAAGCTGCGTTTCACGCGAGTTCAGACCGTGCAGTTCGGCAAATTTAAGCACGTCCTGCGCCCCCAGCACCGAGTGGTCACCGCCGCGACCTTTCGCGATATCGTGGAACAGCGCGGCAATCAGGATCAATTCCGGATGGGTAAGGCGCGGCCATAATTCCACGCACAGCGGGTGGCGGGATCGCGTCTCTTCTTTGGCAAAGCTTTCCAGCTTGAGCATGACGCGGATTGTGTGTTCATCCACCGTGTAGGCGTGGAACAGATCAAACTGCATCTGCCCGACAATGTGCGACCACTGCGGCATATAGGCCCACAGCACGCTGTGGCGGTGCATCGGCAGCAGGCCGCGGCTGACGGCGCCCGGGTGGCGGAGCATGCTCAGGAACAGCGATCGCGCTTCCGGTATGTAACAAAGAGGCTGCGTTAAATGGCGGCGTGCATGGCGCAGATGTCGCAGGGTGGTGGAGTAGATTCCGGTGATGGCGCTGTTGCGCACCATGGTATAGAACATCCGCAGAATCGCTTCCGGCTCGCGAATAAATAGCGTTTCGTCGCGCAGATCGATAAGCGTGCCGCGTAGCTGGAATTCGTCATCAATCGGGCGCGGCTTTTCGTCCGCCGTCAGGGCCAGGATGGCCTCGTCGAACAGCTGCAACAGCATCTGGTTCAGCTCCGTGACCCGGCGGGTGACGCGGAAGAAATCCTTCATCATGTGCTCAACCGGCTCGTTCCCCTCGCCGCTGTAGTTGAGGCGCTGGGCAACGCTGAGCTGACGGTCAAACAGCAGACGGTTATCGTAGCGCGTCACTTCCAGATGCAGGGCAAAGCGAATGCGCCAGAGCAGGTGCAGACACTCGTTGAGCTCGTTACGCTCGGCCTCGGTTAAGAAGCCAAAGCCGACCATCTCGTCCATGGAGGTGGCGCCAAAATGGCGACGGGCGACCCACTGTAACGTGTGGATGTCGCGCAGGCCGCCGGGGCTGCTTTTAATATCGGGTTCAAGGTTATAGCTGGTGCCGTGGTAGCGCTGGTGGCGCTGATATTGCTCCTCAACCTTCGCGGCGAAGAACTTTTCTGACGGCCAGAAGCCGTCGCTGAAGATGTGTTTTTGCAGCTCCAGGAACAGCGCGACGTCACCAATCAGCAGGCGGGTTTCGATCAGGTTGGTGGCGACGGTCAGGTCTGATAGTCCTTCCAGCAGACACTCTTCCAGGGTGCGCACGCTGTGGCCCACTTCCAGCTTCACGTCCCAGAGCAGGGTCAGCAGCTCGCCAATTTTTTGCGCCTGTTCGTCCGGCAGCTTTTTGCGGCTTAAGATCAGGAGATCGATATCGGAAAGCGGATGAAGCTCTCCGCGGCCATAGCCCCCGACGGCAACCAGCGCCACATCACCGATCTGCCCGAACCCGTAATCGATCCACAGACGCTGCAGGAGCTGGTCGATAAATTCGGTACGCGCTTCAATCAGCTGCTCTGCGGAAATTCCGGCATCAAATGCGCTTCCAAGCCAGCGGTGAAAGACGTCCATGTGCGCCTTGATGCCGGCACAGGTCAGCTCCTGTTGCGGCCAGACGCCCGGGTTATCGGGCTGGTCGGGGAGGGTGGGAAGTGCTGTGTTAGCATACTGTTCGGGTAAAAGATTACTCATCGTGCGCCACCCATAAGAAAAAACGATAGCCATTAAAAAAGCCGGCATTTGCCGGCTTTTTTATCATTCGTCGTGCGTCAGTATCGCCGGGATGGTGTCATCCTTGCGCAACGTCATAATTTCGCAGCCGTTGTCTGTTACCACAATAGTATGCTCGTACTGCGCAGACAAGCTTCTGTCTTTGGTTTTCACCGTCCAGCCATCTTTCATGGTACGGATGCGGTAGTCACCTGCGTTAACCATCGGCTCGATGGTAAAGGTCATGCCTTTTTGCAGCACCACGCCGCCGTCATCTGCATCATAGTGCAGGACCTGCGGTTCTTCGTGGAAAACGCGACCAATGCCGTGACCGCAGTATTCGCGAACCACGGAGAAACCTTCCGCTTCCACGAATTTTTGGATGGCGGCACCAATGGTACGCAGACGAATGCCCGGTTTAACCATCTTCAGCGCCAGGTAGAGGCTCTCTTGCGTCACTTTGCACAGACGTTCGCCAAGAATGGTTGGCTTGCCAACGATGAACATTTTTGAGGTGTCACCGTGGTACTCATCTTTAATGACGGTGACGTCGATGTTGACGATGTCGCCATCTTTCAGCAGTTTTTCGTTGTCCGGAATACCGTGACAAACCACTTCATTAATAGAAATGCAGACGGATTTCGGGAAACCGTGGTAGCCGAGGCAGGCGGAAATCGCGTGCTGCTCGTTAACGATGTAATCATTACAGATGCGGTCCAGTTCACCGGTGCTGACGCCCGGCTTCACGAACGGCTCGATCATTTCCAGCACTTCCGCGGCCAGACGACCGGCGACGCGCATCTTTTCAATTTCTTCAGGTGTCTTAATAGAGATAGCCATGTAATCTGTCCATCGGTGTCGATTTTTTCGACAATACTAGTCTAAGTGCTGTCAATGGTATCAGTCAGGCACACCCCGTGCCAAATTGAGAATCATTAACAGCACACTACGCCAACAACAGTTGGTTTATGGTGGCGTTTTGTGGTATAAAGCGCGCCGGACTTCCGATCCATTTCAGATACACAGGCTGGACGGAAGCGACAAATCTCACTTTGTGTAACAACACACACGTATCGGCACATATTCCGGGGTGCCCTTTGGGGTCGGTAATATGGGATACGTGGAGGCATAACCCCAACTTTTAATATAGAGGTTTTAAACATGGCAACTGTTTCCATGCGCGACATGCTCAAGGCTGGTGTTCACTTTGGTCACCAGACCCGTTACTGGAACCCGAAAATGAAGCCTTTCATCTTCGGCGCACGTAACAAAGTTCACATCATCAACCTTGAGAAAACTGTACCAATGTTCAACGAAGCCCTGGCTGAGCTGAACAAGATCTCTTCCCGTAAAGGTAAGATTCTGTTCGTTGGTACTAAGCGCGCTGCAAGCGAAGCTGTGAAAGATGCTGCTAACAGCTGCGACCAGTTCTTCGTGAACCATCGCTGGTTGGGCGGCATGCTGACTAACTGGAAAACTGTTCGTCAGTCCATCAAACGCCTGAAAGACCTGGAAACCCAGTCTCAGGACGGTACTTTCGACAAGCTGACTAAGAAAGAAGCGCTGATGCGCACTCGTGAACTGGACAAGCTGGAAAACAGCCTGGGCGGTATCAAAGATATGGGCGGCCTGCCAGACGCGCTGTTCGTAATCGATGCGGACCACGAGCACATCGCAATCAAAGAAGCTAACAACCTGGGTATCCCGGTATTCGCTATCGTTGATACCAACTCCGATCCGGACGGTGTTGACTTCGTTATCCCGGGTAACGACGACGCAATCCGTGCTGTTAGCCTGTACCTGAGCGCTGTAGCTGCTACCGTTCGTGAAGGCCGTTCCCAGGATCTGGCTTCTCAGGCGGAAGAAAGCTTCGTAGAAGCTGAATAATAAGGTTTTACCCCTTATTAGTACCGTGTATGAATAGGGGCCCATTACCGGCCCCTTTTTTCAATTTACACTGTTTGGCCCCTGGCCGGGCAGTTCACATCTCCCGAGGATTTAAGAATGGCTGAAATTACCGCATCCCTGGTAAAAGAGCTGCGCGAGCGTACTGGCGCAGGCATGATGGATTGCAAAAAAGCGCTGACTGAAGCGAACGGCGACATCGAGCTGGCAATCGAAAACATGCGTAAATCCGGTGCGATCAAAGCAGCTAAAAAAGCAGGCAACGTTGCTGCTGACGGCGTGATCATCACTAAGATCGACGGCAACTACGGTATCATTCTGGAAGTTAACTGCCAGACTGACTTCGTTGCTAAAGATGGTGGTTTCCAGGCATTTGCTAACAAAGTTCTGGACGCAGCTGTTGCTGGCAAAATCACTGACGTTGAAGTTCTGAAAGCACAGTTCGAAGAAGAACGTGTTGCGCTGGTTGCTAAAATCGGTGAGAACATCAACATCCGTCGCGTTTCTTCTCTGGAAGGCGACGTTCTGGGCTCTTACCAGCACGGTGCACGTATCGGTGTTCTGGTTGCGGCTAAAGGCGCTGACGAAGAGCTGGTTAAACAGCTGGCGATGCACATCGCTGCAAGCAAACCAGAATTCGTTAAGCCAGAAGACGTGTCTGCTGAAGTAGTAGAGAAAGAGTACCAGGTTCAGCTGGACATCGCGATGCAGTCTGGTAAGCCAAAAGAAATCGCAGAGAAAATGGTTGAAGGCCGCATGAAGAAATTCACCGGCGAAGTTTCTCTGACTGGCCAGCCTTTCGTTATGGATCCAAGCAAGTCTGTTGCTCAGCTGCTGAAAGAGCACAATGCTGACGTAACTGGCTTCATCCGCTTCGAAGTGGGCGAAGGCATCGAGAAAGTTGAGACTGACTTCGCAGCAGAAGTTGCTGCAATGTCCAAGCAGTCTTAATGATTGAAAAGGAGCCGCCTGAGGGCGGCTTCTTTTTGTCACCCGTCATATGAAATCAGACAGGCTCCAGTATCGCTGTGCTGATTTGCGGCATATCATGTCGCCAGAATTAACCCCCATCTTAATCGTTGACAGTCTCAGGAAAGAAACATGGCTACCAATGCAAAACCCGTGTACAAACGCATTCTGCTTAAGCTGAGTGGCGAAGCGCTGCAGGGATCGGAAGGCTTCGGTATTGACGCAAGCATTCTTGACCGCATGGCACAGGAAATCAAAGAACTGGTCGAGCTGGGTATCCAGGTTGGCGTGGTTATTGGCGGTGGCAACCTTTTCCGTGGTGCTGGTCTGGCGAAAGCGGGGATGAACCGCGTTGTGGGTGACCACATGGGTATGCTGGCAACCGTCATGAATGGACTGGCAATGCGTGATGCACTGCATCGTGCCTATGTGAATGCTCGCCTGATGTCCGCGATTCCACTGAATGGCGTATGCGATAACTACAGCTGGGCAGAAGCCATCAGCCTGCTGCGCAACAACCGCGTGGTGATCCTCTCCGCCGGTACGGGTAACCCGTTCTTTACGACCGATTCCGCTGCCTGCCTGCGCGGTATCGAGATTGAAGCCGATGTGGTACTGAAAGCGACCAAAGTCGATGGCGTGTTTACTGCCGACCCGGCAAAAGATCCTTCTGCGACCATGTACGATCAGCTGTCCTATAATGAAGTGCTGGATAAAGAGCTGAAAGTGATGGATCTTGCCGCCTTCACGCTGGCTCGCGACCATAAACTGCCGATTCGTGTCTTCAACATGAACAAGCCTGGCGCACTGCGTCGCGTGGTCATGGGCGAAAAAGAAGGCACTTTGATCACGGAATAATTTCCGTTGGCGATAAATACAGGTAAGATTCCGCTTTATTTTGTAGTGGTATCTTACCCGGGCGCGCCTTTGGCGTTGTCATGAATTAAACGCGACTATACTTAGCACACCTTTAGCGCTGTGCTGGCGGATAGTCTGCCTGAGACAAGTTTTCAAGGATTCGTAACGTGATTAACGACATCAGAAAAGATGCTGAAGTACGCATGGACAAATGCGTAGAAGCGTTCAAAACCCAAATCAGCAAAATCCGTACTGGCCGTGCTTCCCCAAGCCTGCTGGATGGCATCATCGTAGAATACTACGGTACGCCAACCCCTCTGCGCCAGCTGGCGAGCGTAACGGTAGAAGATACCCGTACGCTGAAAATCAACGTGTTCGATCGTTCTATGAGCCCGGCCGTTGAGAAAGCGATCATGGCCTCTGACCTCGGCCTGAACCCAAGCTCGGCGGGTGCGGACATCCGCGTTCCGCTGCCTCCGCTGACCGAAGAGCGCCGTAAAGATCTGATCAAAGTGGTGCGTGGCGAAGCTGAGCAGGGTCGTGTTTCCGTGCGTAACGTTCGTCGCGACGCGAACGACAAAGTAAAAGCGCTGCTGAAAGAAAAAGAGATCAGTGAAGATGACGATCGTCGTTCTCAGGACGATATTCAGAAAATGACCGACGCGGCCATCAAGAAAATTGATGCGGCGCTGGCAGATAAAGAAGCGGAACTGATGCAGTTCTGATTTCTGTCGTACACTGATAAACGCCGTTCAGAGGGGCTTCGGGTCTTGCTGGCGGCGTTTTGCTTTTTCTGGTCTAACTTTTTTCGGGCATCTCATGAAGCATTTAACACTCCTCGGCTCAACCGGCTCTATCGGTTGCAGTACTCTCGACGTTGTTCGCCATAATCCTGAACTTTACACCGTGACAGCGCTGGTGGCCGGTAAGAATGTGCAGCGAATGGTCGAGCAGTGCCTGGAGTTTACGCCCCGCTATGCGGTGATGGATGACGAAGAGAGCGCACGTCTGCTGAAAGCACAACTGCGTGAAAAAGGCTGCCGAACCGAGGTTCTGAGTGGCCAACAGGCGGCCTGCGAGATGGCGGCGCTGGATGAGGTGGATCAGGTTATGGCAGCCATCGTCGGGGCTGCTGGATTATTGCCGACGCTTGCCGCGATTGATGCCGGTAAGGATGTTCTGCTGGCCAATAAAGAGTCACTGGTCACCTGCGGACGCCTGTTTATGGATGCGGTGAAGCAGCGCGGCGCGCGTCTTTTACCGGTCGACAGCGAACACAACGCGATTTTTCAGAGTTTACCGCAACCTTTTCAACAGAACCTGGGGTACGCTGACCTGGAGCAGAATGGGGTGGTATCTATTCTGCTAACCGGGTCTGGTGGCCCGTTCCGTGAAACGCCACTGTCTGAACTGAGCGCAATGACGCCGGATCAGGCGTGCCGTCATCCGAACTGGTCGATGGGGCGTAAAATCTCCGTTGACTCTGCCACCATGATGAACAAAGGTCTGGAATACATTGAAGCGCGCTGGCTGTTTAATGCGTCAGCGAAACAGATGGAAGTACTGATTCACCCGCAATCGGTGATTCACTCGATGGTACGCTATCAGGATGGCAGCGTGCTGGCACAGCTGGGCGAGCCAGATATGCGTACGCCTATTGCCCATTCAATGGCGTGGCCGAATCGAGTGAAATCCGGCGTGAAGCCGCTTGATTTCTGCAAGCTTAGTTCCCTGACATTCAGCGAACCAGACTATGACCGCTATCCTTGTCTGAAGCTTGCGATGAATGCCTTTGACCAGGGGCAGGCGGCAACGACGGCACTTAATGCAGCTAATGAAATCACCGTTGAAGCATTTCTGAATCAGCAGATTCGCTTTACCGATATCGCGTCGTTAAATTTATCGGTACTGGAAATGATGGATTTGCGCGAACCACAGAGCGTGGAAGAGGTGCTGGCGGTGGATACAGCTGCGCGTGATATTGCGCGCCAACAGGTGACTCGTCTCGCAAGCTGGTGATAAAGCAAGCACTAGTCGTCGTGCTATTTGTTAGCGTTGGGCTTCAGTGATATAGTCTGCGCCACCTGATCGCAGGAATTTGACTTTGTGTGGTCAGGTAAGCCGTGGTTTGACACGGCTTTTTTATGTATAGGCTTCAGTATTCCTGAGTACCGTTAAATCCTTTTCAGGGACAAAAAACGCGTTATGTTGTCTGCGAATCAACCAATAAGCGAAAACTTGCCAGCTCATGGCTGCCGTCATGTAGCAATCATTATGGATGGCAATGGCCGCTGGGCGAAAAGACAAGGGAAAATACGAGCCTTTGGGCATAAAGCAGGGGCGAAATCTGTTCGCCGCGCCGTTTCTTTTGCCGCCAATAACGGCATTGATGCGTTAACGCTCTATGCTTTTAGCAGTGAAAACTGGAATCGACCTGCGCAGGAAGTGACTGCGTTGATGGAATTGTTTGTGTGGGCGCTAGACAGCGAAGTAAAAAGCCTGCACCGCCACAACGTCCGCCTGCGTATCATTGGCGATACCAGTCGTTTTAACTCACGTTTGCAGGAACGGATTCGTAAAGCAGAAGCGTTGACTGAAAGTAATACCGGTCTGACGCTTAATATTGCGGCGAATTACGGCGGACGCTGGGATATTATCCAGGGCGTTCGGCATCTGGCCGAGCAGGTTCAGGAAGGGCTGCTGAGACCCGACCAAATTGATGAAGAGGCGCTGAGTAAGCAAATCTGCATGAATGAACAGGCGCCAGTGGATTTGGTAATTAGGACAGGGGGGGAACATCGCATAAGTAACTTTTTGATATGGCAAATTGCCTATGCCGAACTTTACTTTACGGATGTTCTTTGGCCCGATTTTGATGAACAAGACTTTGAAGGTGCGCTGCATGCTTTTGCCAATCGAGAGCGTCGTTTCGGCGGCACCGAGCCTGGTGGCGACAAAGCCTGATGGGGGTAGCTTTTGCTGAAGTATCGCCTGATTTCCGCTTTTGTATTAATACCCATTGTCATTGCGGCGCTGTTTTTACTGCCTCCGGTGGGATTCGCTATTGTTACGCTGGTGGTGTGCATGCTCGCCGCGTGGGAATGGGGACAGTTTAGCGGCTTTACCTCGCGCAGCCAGCGAGTATGGCTTGCGGTACTCTGTGGCTTTATCCTGGCCATAATGCTGTTTACGTTGCCTGAATATCATCATGATATTCATCAACCGCTGGTTGCTGGCTCCCTCTGGGTATCGCTGGCCTGGTGGGTTGGCGCGCTGCTGCTGGTGCTTTTTTATCCAGGTTCTGCGGCGTTATGGCGTAATTCTAAAGTGCTGCGACTGATATTTGGCTTGCTCACAATTGTTCCATTTTTCTGGGGTATGGTCGCGCTTAGGGCCTGGCACTACGACGAAAACCATTACAGCGGTGCAATCTGGCTGCTTTATGTGATGATTCTCGTCTGGGGGGCTGACTCCGGGGCCTATATGTTTGGTAAACTGTTTGGCAAACACAAGCTGGCGCCGAAGGTATCTCCGGGCAAAACCTGGCAGGGATTCATCGGCGGCCTGTTTACGGCAGCGATCATCTCCTGGGGCTATGGCGTCTGGGCGAATCTGGAAGTGGCACCGTCAATACTGCTGGTGTGCTCGATTTTTGCTGCGCTTGCCTCAGTGCTCGGTGATTTAACCGAGAGTATGTTTAAGCGTGAAGCAGGGATTAAGGACAGCGGACACCTGATTCCAGGGCATGGCGGTATACTGGATCGCATTGATAGCCTCACAGCGGCTGTTCCAGTGTTTGCTTGTTTGCTTTTACTGGTATTCGGGACGATTTAACGGAAGGTTTTATGCTGAGCATTCTCTGGAATCTGGCGGCGTTCATTGTTGCACTGGGTGTACTGATTACCGTGCATGAATTTGGCCATTTCTGGGTTGCTCGCCGTTGCGGTGTGCGGGTAGAGCGGTTTTCCATCGGTTTTGGCAAATCCCTCTGGACGCGCACCGACCGTCATGGCACTGAATTTGTCATCGCCCTTATCCCGCTGGGTGGCTACGTCAAAATGCTCGACGAACGCGTTGAGCCTGTTGCTCCTGAGCTGCGACACAGCGCATTCAACAATAAAACCGTTGGACAGCGCGCCGCCATCATTGCTGCCGGACCGGTAGCTAACTTCATCTTTGCTATTTTCGCTTACTGGCTGGTGTTTATCATCGGCGTCCCCGGCGTGCGTCCGGTGGTGGGTGAAATTGCCCCCAACTCCATCGCGGCAAGTGCGCAAATTACATCCGGGATGGAACTTAAAGCGATTGATGGCATCGAAACCCCTGATTGGGATGCCGTGCGACTGCAGCTGGTAGCCAAAATTGGCGACCCGCAGACAACCATCAGCGTGTCGCCGTTTGGCTCAGACGCGCGTCAGGACAAAGTGCTCGATTTGCGTCACTGGCGTTTCGAGCCAGACAAAGAGGATCCCGTCGCTGCGCTGGGTATTCGTCCACGCGGCCCACAGATCGAGCCGGCATTAGCCGAAGTACAGGCAAATTCGGCAGCGAGCAAAGCGGGTTTGCAAGCAGGCGACAGGATCGTTAAAGTCGATGGTCAACCATTAACAGAGTGGATGACCTTTGTTACTCTGGTGCGCGATAATCCGGGAACGTCTCTCGCGCTGGAAGTTGAAAGGCAAGGTAGTCCGCTTTCGCTGACGCTGATCCCGGATACGAAGTCGGTCGGCAAAAAGGCAGAAGGGTTTGCAGGCGTAGTGCCAAAAGTGATCCCGCTGCCAGATGAGTACAAGACAATACGCCAGTATGGGCCGTTCAGCGCCATCCTTGAAGCCACGGATAAAACATGGCAACTGATGAAGCTGACGGTCAACATGTTGGGGAAATTGATAACCGGTGATGTGAAACTGAACAACCTCAGTGGGCCAATTTCGATTGCTCAGGGGGCTGGGATGTCAGCGGAATTCGGGGTGATTTACTATTTCATGTTCCTCGCGCTCATTAGCGTGAACCTTGGGATAATCAACCTGTTCCCGCTTCCCGTTTTAGACGGGGGTCATCTGCTGTTTTTAGCGATTGAAAAGCTAAAAGGCGGACCGGTATCCGAGCGAGTTCAAGACTTTAGTTATCGCATTGGCTCGATTTTGCTGGTGCTGTTAATGGGGCTTGCACTTTTCAATGATTTCTCTCGGTTGTAAGAGAGTGTTAGGAAGAACGCATAATAACGATGGCGATGAAAAAGTTGCTCATAGCGTCGCTGCTGTTTAGCAGCGCCACCGTATACGGTGCTGACGGGTTCGTAGTGAAAGACATTCATTTCGAAGGCCTCCAGCGTGTCGCCGTTGGTGCGGCCCTCCTCAGTATGCCTGTACGCCCCGGCGATACGGTTAATGATGAAGATATCAGTAACACCATCCGTGCTCTGTTTGCCACCGGCAACTTTGAGGACGTTCGCGTTCTGCGCGATGGTGATACGCTGCTGGTTCAGGTAAAAGAACGTCCGACGATCGCCAGTATCACTTTCTCCGGTAACAAGTCGGTGAAAGATGACATGCTCAAGCAGAACCTTGAAGCATCCGGTGTTCGTGTGGGGGAATCTCTGGACCGCACAACCCTTTCAGACATTGAAAAAGGTCTGGAAGACTTTTACTACAGCGTCGGTAAATACAGTGCCAGCGTGAAAGCGGTGGTAACCCCACTGCCACGTAACCGTGTTGACCTGAAGCTGGTCTTCCAGGAAGGTGTTTCTGCGAAGATCCAGCAGATCAACATTGTCGGCAACCACGCTTTTAGCACCGACGAACTGATCTCCACTTTCCAGCTGCGCGATGAAGTGCCGTGGTGGAACGTGGTAGGCGATCGCAAATACCAGAAACAAAAACTGGCGGGCGACCTCGAAACCCTGCGCAGCTACTATCTGGATCGTGGCTACGCGCGTTTCAACATCGACTCGACTCAGGTGAGTCTGACTCCGGACAAGAAAGGTATCTACATTACGGTTAACATCACTGAAGGCGATCAGTACAAGCTTTCTGGTGTTGAAGTGAGTGGTAACCTGGCGGGGCATTCAGCTGAAATCGAATCGCTGACCAAAATTCAGCCAGGCGATCTGTACAGCGGCTCTAAAGTCACCAAAATGGAAGACAGCATTAAGAAGCTGCTCGGCCGCTATGGTTATGCCTATCCGCGCGTACAAACGCAGCCTGAAATCAATGATGCGGATAAAACCGTTAAGCTGCACGTTAACGTCGACGCGGGCAACCGTTTCTACGTGCGTAAGATTCGCTTCGTCGGCAACGACACCTCCAAAGATTCCGTTCTGCGTCGCGAAATGCGTCAGATGGAAGGCGCATGGTTAGGTAGCGATCTCGTTGATCAAGGTAAAGAGCGTCTGAACCGTCTGGGCTATTTTGAAACGGTGGATACCGATACCCAACGCGTACCGGGCAGCCCGGATCAGGTTGATGTCGTTTATAAAGTGAAAGAGCGTAACACCGGTAGCTTCAACTTCGGTGTGGGCTACGGTACTGAAAGCGGCGTCAGCTTCCAGGTTGGCGTGCAGCAGGATAACTGGCTGGGTACGGGTTACTCTGTCGGCATTAACGGTACCAAAAACGACTACCAGACCTATTCTGAGTTCTCTGTTACTAACCCATACTTCACCGTTGACGGTGTGAGCCTGGGCGGTCGTATCTTCTATAACGACTTTAAAGCTGACGATGCGGATCTGTCCTCGTACACCAACAAGAGCTACGGTGTAGACGGTACGCTTGGCTTCCCGGTTAACGAATACAACACCCTGCGTGCGGGCTTAGGTTACGTGCATAACGACCTGTCCAATATGCAACCTCAGGTGGCGATGTGGCGTTATCTGGACTCTATCGGTCAGTCGGCGAGCAAAAACAGCGATAACAACGGTTTCGCTGCGGATGACTTCACCTTCAACTACGGCTGGACCTATAACCGTCTCGACCGTGGCTACTTCCCAACGGAAGGTTCTCGCGTCAACCTGAACGGTAAAGTTACCGTGCCGGGTTCCGATAACGAGTTCTATAAAGTCACGCTGGATACCGCGTCCTACTTCCCGATCGATGACGATCATAAGTGGGTGGTTCTGGGTCGTACCCGTTGGGGTTACGGTGACGGCTTAGGTGGCAAAGAACTGCCGTTCTATGAAAACTTCTATGCCGGTGGTTCCAGTACCGTTCGTGGCTTCCAGTCCAATAACATTGGTCCGAAAGCGGTTTACTACGGCGGGAACGACAAAGATAACTGCGATAAGTCTTCCTCATCTGAAGTTTGTAGCTCTGATGATGCAGTCGGTGGTAACGCTATGGCCGTTGCAAGCCTGGAGTTCATCACGCCAACGCCGTTTATCAGTGATAAATACGCAAACTCCGTGCGTACATCCTTCTTCTGGGATGCCGGTACGGTGTGGGATACCAACTGGGAGAACACAGCCCAGATGCGTGCAGCTGGCGTTCCAGACTACAGCGATCCGAGCAATATTCGCATGTCTGCCGGTATCGCATTACAATGGATGTCACCGCTGGGGCCGTTGGTCTTCTCTTACGCCCAGCCGTTTAAGAAATATGATGGAGATAAGTCGGAGCAATTCCAGTTTAACATTGGTAAAACCTGGTAATAATCCGCTGCAAAGGAATGCGTTGGCAGTGTAGCGCTGACAACTGGCGATCGGTAAACGGTCGCCTTGCCACGCAAAGAACGGTACCTTCTGGTGCCAATGGGATGGTAAGGAGTTAATTGTGAAAAAGTGGTTATTAGCTGCAGGTCTCGGTTTAGCGATGGCAACTTCTGCTCAGGCAGCAGACAAAATTGCAATCGTCAACATGGGTAATTTGTTCCAGCAGGTAGCACAGAAAACTGGCGTTTCTGCGACTCTGGAAAACGAATTCAAAGGCCGTGCAAGCGAACTGCAGGGTATGGAAAACGATCTTCAGTCCAAAATGCAGCGTCTGCAGCGTGATGGTTCTACCATGAAAGCGAGCGATCGCAGCAAGCTGGAAAAAGACGTAATGGCTCAGCGCCAGACGTTCTCCCAGAAAGCGCAGGCTTTCGAGCAGGATCGTCAGCGTCGTTCTAACGAAGAACGTGGCAAGCTGGTGACTCGCATTCAGACTGCTGTTAAATCAGTGGCTGCCGATCAGAACATCGATCTGGTTGTTGATGCGAACGCTGTAGCTTTCAACAGCAGCGATGTTAAAGACATCACCGCTGATGTTCTGAAACAGGTTAAATAAGTAATGCCTTCAATTCGACTGGCTGATTTAGCTCAGCAGTTGGATGCAGAATTACACGGTGATGGCGATGTCGTCATCACCGCTGTTGCGTCCATGCAATCTGCTAAAGCTGGCACGATTACCTTCATGGTAAGCCCTAAGTACCGTGAGCAACTGGCTCAATGCCAGGCGTCAGCTGTTGTTCTGACGCAGGACGATCTTCCATTTGCCACTGTAAGCGCACTGGTAGTGAAAAACCCCTACCTGACGTATGCGCGCATGGCTCAAATTCTTGATACCACGCCGCAGCCGGCCCAGAACATTGCTGCCAGCGCAGCGATTGATCCGACGGCTAAGCTTGGTAACAACGTCGCCGTTGGCGCGAATGCGGTTATCGAATCCGGCGTGATGCTCGGCGATAACGTCGTCATTGGCCCAGGCTGCTTCGTTGGGAAAAATACCAAAATCGGTGCCGGGACCCGTTTATGGGCCAATGTGTCCGTTTACCATGAAGTCGACATTGGCGAAAACTGCCTCGTCCAGTCCAGTACCGTGATTGGTTCTGATGGTTTTGGTTACGCTAACGATCGCGGTAATTGGGTTAAGATCCCGCAACTTGGTCGCGTTATTATTGGCGATCGCGTGGAGATTGGCGCCTGTACCACCATTGACCGTGGCGCACTTGACGACACGATCATTGGCAATGGTGTTATCATCGATAACCAGTGCCAGATTGCGCATAACGTCGTGATTGGCGACAATACCGCGGTTGCGGGTGGCGTCATCATGGCAGGCAGCCTGAAAATTGGCCGTTATTGCATGATTGGCGGTGCGAGCGTGATTAATGGTCATATGGAAATATGCGACAAGGTGACTGTGACGGGTATGGGCATGGTAATGCGTCCTATCACTGAACCTGGCGTCTATTCCTCAGGCATTCCGCTACAGCCCAACAAGGTATGGCGTAAAACAGCAGCTCTGGTGATGAACATTGATGATATGAGCAAGCGCCTCAAGTCTCTTGAGCGCAAAATCGATCAACAAGACTAAGCGTCATCCGTTTAACGCTATTTTTCCCGGCCTGTCGGCTTTCTAATAAACCGGCAGGCCGTGTTATTATTGTTATCAGTACATTTTGACAGGAAGAGTATTTTGACTACTGACACTCATACTCTGCATATTGAAGAGATTTTAGAACTTCTGCCGCACCGCTACCCGTTTCTGCTGGTAGACCGTGTGCTGGATTTTGAAGAAGGTCGTTTTCTGCGCGCAGTGAAAAATGTTTCCGTGAATGAGCCGTTCTTCCAGGGACACTTCCCGGGGAAACCTATCTTCCCGGGTGTGTTGATCCTGGAAGCTATGGCACAGGCTACCGGTATTCTGGCGTTTAAAAGCGTTGGCAAACTGGAGCCAGGTGAGCTGTATTACTTTGCGGGTATTGATGAAGCGCGCTTCAAGCGCCCTGTCGTGCCTGGTGATCAGATGATCATGGAAGTCACTTTTGAAAAAACGCGTCGCGGCCTGACTCGCTTCAAAGGCGTAGCTCTGGTTGACGGCAAAGTTGTTTGCGAAGCGACGATGATGTGTGCTCGTAGCCGGGAGTCCTGATACGTGATTGATAAATCCGCCTTTATTCATCCTACCGCGATTGTGGAAACCGGTGCCATCATTGGTGCTAACGTCCACATTGGCCCGTTTTGTATTGTTGGACCCCATGTCGAAATTGGTGAGGGTACAGTACTGAAATCTCACGTTGTCGTGAATGGTCATACGACCATTGGCTGCAATAACGAGATCTATCAGTTCGCCTCCGTCGGCGAAGTTAACCAGGATCTTAAATATGCTGGTGAGTCGACCCGTCTGGAAATTGGCGATCGTAACCGTATTCGCGAAAGCGTCACCATTCATCGTGGAACAGTGCAGGGCGGTGGGTTGACGAAGGTGGGCAGCGATAACCTGTTTATGGTGAATGCGCATATCGCGCATGACTGTACCGTGGGTGACCGCTGTATTCTTGCCAACAATGCAACGCTGGCAGGACACGTATCGGTTGATGACTTCGCAATTATTGGCGGCATGACCGCAGTCCATCAGTTCTGCATCATTGGTGCACACGTGATGGTCGGCGGATGCTCCGGTGTGGCGCAGGACGTCCCACCGTATGTGATTGCGCAGGGCAACCATGCCACGCCGTTTGGCGTGAACATCGAAGGCCTCAAGCGTCGTGGTTTTACCCGCGAAGCGATTACTGCCATCCGCAACGCGTACAAACTGCTGTACCGTAGCGGTAAAACGCTGGAAGAGGCGAAGCCGGACATTGCCGAGCTGGCGAAAAAGCACCCGGAAGTGAACGCGTTCATGGAATTCTTTGACCGTTCCACGAGGGGTCTGATTCGTTAATGGTCGACAGTCGTCCGCTTACGATAGCCCTGGTCGCCGGAGAAACCTCCGGCGATATTCTTGGTGCAGGTCTCATTCGCGCGCTGAAGGCGCGTGTACCTAACGCACGCTTTGTGGGCGTTGCTGGCCCGCTGATGCAGGCCGAAGGCTGCAAAGCCTGGTATGAAATGGAAGAGCTGGCCGTGATGGGCATCGTTGAGGTGCTGGGGCGGCTACGCCGTTTGCTGCATATTCGCGCCGATCTCACCCGCCGCTTCACCGAGCTCAAACCCGATGTGTTTGTGGGTATCGATGCACCTGATTTCAACATTACCCTCGAAGGGAATCTGAAAAAGCAGGGCATTAAAACCATTCACTACGTCAGCCCGTCCGTCTGGGCGTGGCGACAGAAACGTGTTTTCAAAATTGGGCGGTCCACCAACCTGGTGCTGGCTTTCCTGCCTTTCGAAAAGGCGTTTTACGACAAATTCAATGTTCCGTGCCGTTTTATCGGTCATACCATGGCGGATGCGATGCCGCTGGATCCGGATAAAAACGCGGCGCGTGACGTGCTGGGCATCCCGCATGATGTGCACTGTCTGGCATTGCTGCCGGGCAGCCGTGGCGCAGAAGTTGAGATGCTGAGCGCAGATTTCCTTAAGACCGCGCAAATCCTTCGTCAGACATACCCCGATCTGGAAGTCGTGGTACCGCTGGTCAACGCCAGGCGCCGCGAGCAGTTTGAGCGCATCAAGGCCGACGTCGCACCAGACCTCCAGATCCACCTTCTGGACGGGAAAGGTCGGGAGGCAATGGTTGCGAGCGATGCCGCGCTGTTAGCCTCCGGAACGGCAGCGCTGGAGTGTATGCTGGCAAAATGCCCGATGGTGGTAGGCTATCGCATGAAGCCGTTCACCTTCTGGCTGGCAAAACGTCTGGTGAAAACGGATTATGTCTCCCTGCCAAACCTGCTTGCCGGACGCGAGCTGGTGAAAGAGCTGTTGCAGGATGAGTGTCAGCCGCAGCTGCTTGCCGATGCGTTGCTCCCGCTGCTTGCAAACGGTAAGACCAGCCACCAGATGCATGATACGTTCCGCGAACTGCATCAGCAGATCCGCTGTAATGCCGATGAGCAAGCGGCTGATGCGGTGCTGGAGTTAGCAAAATGATGGAATTTGTATATCCTCATACCCACCTTGTGGCGGGTGTGGACGAAGTGGGTCGTGGTCCGTTAGTGGGAGCTGTAGTGACCGCTGCGGTGATCCTCGATCCGGCTCGTCCAATTATCGGGCTGAACGACTCTAAAAAATTGTCCGAAAAGCGCCGGCTGGCGCTGTTTAGCGAGATTCAGGAGAAGGCACTCGCCTGGAGCCTGGGGCGCGCTGAACCGCATGAAATAGACGAGCTGAATATTTTGCATGCCACGATGCTGGCGATGCAGCGTGCGGTTGCGGGTTTGAAAATTTCCCCTGAATATGTCCTGATTGACGGCAACCGCTGTCCGGCACTGCCAATGCCTTCAATGGCGGTCGTCAAAGGTGATAGCCGGGTCGCAGAAATCAGCGCGGCTTCTATTATTGCCAAAGTGACGCGCGATGCCGAAATGGCCGCGCTGGACCTGACTTACCCTCAGTACGGTTTCGCCCAGCATAAGGGATATCCCACCGCTTTCCATCTGGAAAGACTGGCTGAACATGGCGCAACCGAACATCACCGGCGCAGCTTTGGCCCGGTGAAACGCGCGCTGGGACTGGTGTCCTGAATCAATACGCAAGCAATTAAGTAACGCGGAATCTGAAGATGGCTGAACCACGTTTCGTACACCTCCGGGTGCATAGCGACTACTCCATGATCGATGGGCTGGCGAAGACCGGGCCGCTGGTAAAAAAGGCGGCCTCTCTTGGCATGCCCGCGCTGGCGATCACCGATTTTACCAACCTGTGTGGCCTGGTGAAGTTCTACGGAACGGCGCATGGCGCAGGGATGAAGCCTATCGTCGGCGCAGATTTTCACGTGCAGAGCGATCTCATCGGCGATGAAATGACGCAAATCTCCGTGCTGGCGATGAACAACACGGGCTATCAAAACCTCACTCTGCTTATCTCAAAAGCCTACCAGCGCGGGTACGGCGCGCTGGGGCCGTGGATCGACCGCGACTGGCTGGCTGAGCTGAACGAAGGGCTACTGCTGATCTCCGGCGGCCGTATGGGCGATGTCGGCAAATGTCTGCTGCGCGGCAATAGCGCGCTGGTGGATCAGTGCGTGTCATTCTATGAAGAACACTTCCCGGATCGCTATTATTTGGAGTTGATCCGCACCGGCCGTCAGGACGAAGAGAGCTATCTTCATGCTGCTGTGGCACTCGCAGAAGAGCGCGGGCTGCCCGTGGTGGCCACCAACGATGTGCGCTTCCTTGAGCCGGGGGATTTTGACGCTCATGAAATCCGCGTGGCGATCCACGATGGCTTCACGCTGGACGATCCTAAACGACCGCGCAACTACTCATCGCAGCAGTACATGCGCAGCGAAGAGGAGATGTGTGAGCTCTTCTCCGATATCCCGGAAGCGCTGGAAAACAGCGTAGAGATTGCCAAGCGCTGTAACGTTACCGTCCGCCTTGGCGAGTACTTCCTGCCGCAGTTCCCGACAGGAGACATGACCACGGAAGATTTCCTGGTCGCAAAATCAAAAGAAGGCCTGGAAGAGCGTCTGGAGTTCCTGTTCCCGGATGAGGCCGTTCGCAAAGAGAAGCGTCCGCCGTACGATGAACGCCTGGATATTGAACTGCAGGTGATCAACCAGATGGGCTTCCCGGGCTACTTCCTGATCGTCATGGAGTTCATCCAGTGGTCGAAGGATAACGGCGTGCCGGTTGGGCCGGGACGTGGCTCCGGTGCGGGTTCGCTGGTGGCCTATGCGCTAAAAATTACCGACCTCGATCCGCTGGAATTTGACCTGCTGTTTGAACGTTTCCTCAACCCGGAACGTGTCTCGATGCCCGACTTCGACGTCGACTTCTGCATGGAGAAACGCGACCAGGTTATCGAGCACGTAGCCGATATGTACGGCCGTGATGCGGTATCGCAGATTATTACGTTCGGTACGATGGCGGCGAAAGCGGTTATCCGTGACGTAGGCCGCGTGCTGGGGCACCCTTACGGTTTCGTCGATCGCATCTCTAAGCTGGTGCCGCCTGACCCGGGCATGACGCTGGCGAAAGCCTTTGAGGCCGAGCCGCAGCTGCCCGAAATCTACGAAGCGGACGAAGAAGTCAAAGCGCTGATCGACATGGCGCGTAAGCTGGAAGGCGTGACGCGTAACGCCGGTAAGCATGCGGGCGGGGTGGTTATCGCCCCGACCAAAATTACCGATTTTGCACCGCTCTACTGCGATGAAGCGGGACAGCATCCGGTAACCCAGTTTGATAAGAACGACGTGGAATACGCCGGGCTGGTGAAGTTCGACTTCCTCGGCCTGCGTACGCTGACCATCATCAACTGGGCACTGGAGATGATCAACGCCCGCCGTGAAAAGAACGGCGAGCCGCCGCTCGATATCGCTGCCATCCCGCTGGATGACAAGAAAAGTTTCGACATGCTGCAGCGCTCGGAGACCACCGCGGTCTTCCAGCTTGAATCCCGCGGCATGAAAGACCTGATTAAGCGCCTGCAGCCCGACTGCTTCGAAGATATGATCGCCCTGGTTGCCCTGTTCCGTCCGGGCCCGCTGCAGTCGGGGATGGTAGATAACTTTATCGACCGTAAGCACGGTCGCGAAGAGATTTCCTATCCGGACGTGCAGTGGCAGCATGAAAGCCTGAAGCCGGTGCTGGAGCCTACCTATGGCATTATCCTGTACCAGGAACAGGTCATGCAGATTGCCCAGGTGCTTTCCGGCTATACTCTTGGCGGCGCGGACATGCTGCGTCGTGCAATGGGTAAGAAAAAGCCCGAAGAGATGGCCAAGCAGCGCGGCACCTTCGAAGAGGGTGCGAGAAAAAACGGCATTGATGGCGAACTGGCGATCAAGATCTTTGACCTGGTAGAAAAATTCGCCGGCTACGGGTTTAACAAATCCCACTCCGCCGCCTATGCTTTGGTCTCGTATCAGACGCTGTGGCTCAAAGCGCACTATCCTGCTGAATTTATGGCGGCGGTAATGACTGCCGATATGGACAACACCGAGAAGGTGGTGGGCCTGGTGGACGAGTGCTGGCGCATGGGGCTGAAGATCCTGCCGCCGGATATTAACTCGGGTCTCTACCATTTCCACGTCAACGAGCACGGAGAAATTGTCTACGGGATCGGCGCGATCAAAGGCGTAGGTGAAGGTCCGATCGAGGCGATCCTCGAAGCGCGTAACAACGGCGGGTATTTCCGCGAGCTGTTCGATCTTTGCGCCCGTACCGATACCAAAAAACTGAACCGCCGCGTGCTGGAAAAACTGATCATGTCCGGCGCGTTTGACAGGCTGGGGCCGCACCGCGCCGCGCTGATGAATTCTCTCGGCGACGCGCTGAAAGCGGCAGATCAGCATGCAAAAGCGGAAGCCATTGGTCAGGCGGATATGTTCGGCGTGCTGGCGGAAGAGCCGGAGCAGATCGAGCAATCGTATTCCAACTGCCAGCCGTGGCCAGAACAGGTGGTGCTGGATGGGGAGCGTGAGACGTTAGGCCTGTACCTGACGGGGCACCCGATCAACCAGTACATCAAAGAAATTGAGCGCTATGTCGGCGGCCACAGGCTGAAAGACATGCATCCGACAGAACGTGGTAAAATCACCACGGCTGCGGGGCTCGTGATTGCTGCAAGGGTTATGGTCACCAAGCGCGGCAATCGTATCGGCATCTGTACGTTGGATGACCGTTCCGGGCGTCTGGAGGTGATGTTGTTCACCGACGCGCTGGATAAATACCAGCAATTGCTGGAAAAAGACCGCATACTTATCGTCAGCGGACAGGTCAGCTTTGATGACTTCAGTGGGGGGCTTAAAATGACCGCCCGCGAAGTGATGGACATTGACGAAGCCCGGGAAAAATATGCTCGCGGGCTTGCTATCTCGCTGACGGACAGGCAAATTGATGACCAGCTTTTAAACCGACTCCGTCAGTCTCTGGAACCCCACCGCTCGGGGACAATTCCAGTACATCTCTACTATCAGAGGGCGGATGCACGTGCGCGGTTGCGCTTTGGTGCAACGTGGCGTGTCTCTCCGAGCGATCGTTTACTTAACGATCTCCGTGGCCTCATTGGTTCGGAGCAGGTGGAACTGGAGTTTGACTAATACAGGAATACTATGAGTCTGAATTTCCTTGATTTCGAACAGCCGATTGCTGAGCTGGAAGCGAAAATCGATTCTCTGACAGCGGTAAGCCGTCAGGATGAAAAACTGGATATTAACATCGACGAAGAAGTGCATCGTCTGCGCGAGAAAAGCGTAGAACTGACGCGCAAAATCTTTGCCGATCTCGGCGCATGGCAGGTAGCCCAGCTGGCACGCCATCCACAGCGTCCGTACACCCTGGATTATGTCCGCCTGGCGTTTGACGAATTTGACGAACTGGCAGGCGATCGCGCATACGCTGACGATAAAGCTATCGTTGGTGGTATCGCGCGTCTGGACGGACGCCCGGTGATGATCATTGGTCATCAGAAAGGCCGTGAAACCAAAGAGAAAATCCGTCGTAACTTTGGTATGCCGGCACCAGAAGGCTACCGTAAAGCCCTGCGTCTGATGGAGATGGCTGAGCGTTTTAACATGCCAATCATCACCTTCATCGACACCCCGGGTGCATACCCAGGCGTGGGTGCGGAAGAGCGCGGCCAGTCTGAAGCCATCGCGCGCAACCTGCGCGAGATGTCTCGTCTGAAAGTGCCGGTCATCTGTACCGTTATCGGTGAGGGGGGGTCCGGTGGTGCGCTGGCAATTGGCGTGGGTGATAAAGTGAATATGCTGCAGTACAGCACCTATTCCGTTATTTCTCCAGAAGGCTGCGCATCTATCCTGTGGAAGAGTGCCGACAAAGCGCCTCTGGCCGCAGAAGCGATGGGCATCATTGCGCCACGCCTGAAAGAGCTTAAGCTGATCGACTCCATCATCCCGGAACCCCTGGGCGGTGCGCATCGTAAGCCGGAAGTGATGGCTGCTTCCCTGAAAGCGCAGCTGCTGGCTGACCTGGCGGATCTGGACGTGCTGAGCAAAGAAGATCTGCTCAACCGTCGTTACCAGCGTCTGATGACCTACGGTTACGCGTAAGCTTCACAATTATCTGAAAAGCCGCACAATGTTGCGGCTTTTTTTATACCTGCCGTTTACCTTAACTATGCTTAGCTAATGTTTTTCAAGGAGGTAAACCGTGAACATCATTGCCATTATGGGGCCGCACGGCGTCTTTTATAAAGACGAGCCCATCAAGGAGCTGGAGCACGCCCTGCAGTCGCGCGGGTATCAGCTAATCTGGCCGCACAACAGCGCCGACCTGCTGAAGTTCATCGAGCATAATCCGCGTATCTGCGGCGTGATCTTCGACTGGGATGAATATGACCTCGAACTGTGCAGCGATATCAACAAGCTGAACGAATATCTCCCGCTGTACGCGTTTATTAATACCCACTCGACCATGGACGTCAGCGCCAACGATATGCGTATGGCGCTATGGTTCTTTGAATATTCCCTCGGCGTGGCGGAAGATATTGCGACCCGCATTCAGCAATATACCGGTGAATATCTCGATAACATTACGCCGCCGTTTACCCGCGCGCTCTTCACCTACGTGAAGGAGGGTAAATATACCTTCTGTACGCCAGGGCACATGGCGGGGACGGCCTATCAAAAAAGTCCGGTGGGCTGCCTGTTCTATGATTTCTTCGGCGGCAACACGCTGAAGGCGGACGTGTCAATTTCAGTCACTGAGCTAGGCTCTCTGCTTGACCACACCGGCCCGCATCTGGAAGCCGAGGAATATATCGCCCGCACCTTTGGTGCCGAGCAGAGCTATATGGTGACCAACGGCACCTCAACCTCAAACAAAATCGTCGGGATGTATGCGGCACCTGCCGGCAGTACCTTGTTGATTGACCGTAACTGCCATAAATCGCTGGCGCACCTGCTGATGATGAGCGACGTCGTACCGCTCTGGCTGTCACCCACGCGTAACGCGCTCGGCATTCTTGGCGGCATTCCGCGCCGGGAGTTCACGCATGAAGCCATTGAAAGCAAGGTCGCGGCAGTGCCCGGCGCAGGCTGGCCCGTTCATGCGGTGATCACCAACTCAACCTATGACGGTCTGCTGTACAACACTAACTGGATTAAAGAAACGCTGGACGTGCCGTCGATCCACTTTGATTCCGCGTGGGTGCCGTACACCAACTTCCACCCGATTTACGCGGGTAAAAGCGGCATGAGCGGTGAACGCGTGCCGGGTAAAGTGTTCTTCGAAACGCAGTCGACGCACAAAATGCTGGCCGCGTTTTCCCAGGCTTCGCTTATTCACATCAAAGGCGAGTACGACGAAGAGACCTTTAACGAAGCCTTTATGATGCATACCACTACCTCACCGAGCTATCCGCTGGTGGCCTCCATTGAAACGGCCGCGGCGATGCTGCGCGGCAACCCGGGCAAACGTCTCATCAATCGCTCGGTAGAGCGGGCGCTGCATTTCCGCAAAGAGGTTCAGCGGCTGAAAGATGAAGCCGACGGCTGGTTCTTTGATATCTGGCAGCCGGAAGAGATAGATGAAGCGGCGTGCTGGCCGGTCTCGCCCGGGGAAGGCTGGCATGGCTTCCGGGATGCCGACAGTGACCATATGTTCCTCGATCCGGTAAAAGTGACAATCCTGACGCCGGGCATGGATGAACAGGGCAAGATGAGTGAAGAAGGTATTCCGGCCGCGTTGGTCGCGAAATTCCTTGATGAACGGGGTGTGGTGGTGGAAAAAACCGGCCCCTATAACCTGCTGTTCCTGTTCAGTATTGGTATTGATAAAACCCGGGCGATGGGGTTGTTGCGCGGCCTGATGGAGTTTAAGCGCGCCTACGATCTCAACCTGCGGGTGAAGAACATGCTGCCGGATCTCTACGCGGAAGATCCTGACTTCTATCGCAATATGCGTATTCAGGATCTGGCCCAGGGGATCCACAGGTTGATCCGCCAGCACGATCTGCCGCGTCTGATGCTTCAGGCGTTCGATGTGTTGCCGGAGATGAAGTTTACCCCGCACAAGGCGTGGCAGCGCCAGGTGAAAGGGGAGGTCGAAACCGTCGAACTGGAAAATCTGGTCGGACGCGTATCGGCCAATATGATCCTGCCTTATCCGCCTGGCGTACCGCTCCTGATGCCGGGAGAGATGATTACCGAAGAGAGTCGGGCCGTGCTCGATTTTCTGCTGATGCTCTGTTCGGTTGGGCGGCACTATCCCGGTTTTGAGACGGATATTCACGGTGCGAAGCGTGATGAGAGCGGCGTTTACTGGGTGCGAGTCCTAAAATAAGGGTGACCGCTTGCAAGGTGCGGGTTTTCGGTTGTAACGTTCAGGCATCATAAAAAGGAGAAGCTATGCTGGGTTTAAAAGCTGTTCATCATATTGCGATCATTGCGACCGATTACGCGAAAAGTAAGGCCTTCTACTGCGATATCCTTGGCTTTACGCTGTTGAGCGAGGCGTACCGCGAGGAGCGCGACTCCTGGAAGGGGGATCTCGCGCTAAACGGGCAATATGTGATTGAGCTGTTCTCTTTTCCTTTTCCGCCTGCGCGTCCGTCCCGCCCGGAAGCCTGTGGGCTGCGCCATCTTGCCTTCAGCGTTGATGACCTGGATAGCGCGGTAAAACATCTGGCGTCTCACGGCGTAACGTGCGAACCGATCCGTGTCGATCCGTTTACCGACAAGCGCTTTACCTTTTTCAACGACCCGGACGGCCTGCCGCTGGAGCTTTACCAGCAGTAATGTTTGTCCTGTGTGATAATGCCCGCTCAGTTCGGGCATTTTTTATGTGTAATTTCCTATGACTTTACCCGCTATCGCGCAAGCCGTTTCACCGTACCGCCAGCTGCTGGTGGGGTTTAGCGGTGGCCTGGATTCCACCGTTCTGCTCCATCGTCTTAAACTCTGGCGCGACCGGGAACCTGACGTCCAGCTTCGGGCTATGCATATTCATCACGGATTAAGTCCTCATGCAGAGGAGTGGGTGGCGCACTGCGAAGCTCTGTGTGCGGCCTGGGCGATCCCGCTCCTCGTGGAGCGCGTCACGCTTGTAGATGAAGGGTTGGGCATCGAGGCGCAGGCGCGTAAAGCCCGCTATGCCGCTTTTACCGGCGCATTGCAGCCCGGCGAAGTGCTGGTGACGGCCCAGCACCTGGATGACCAGTGCGAAACGTTTTTGCTGGCGCTTAAGCGGGGCAGTGGGCCGGCGGGGCTATCTGCCATGCCTGAGCGCTCTGAGTTTGCCGGCACAACATTACTGCGTCCGCTGCTTGGCGAGACGCGTGCGTCGCTGGAAGCCTGGGCGCAAGAACATCAGCTGAACTGGATTGAAGATGAGAGCAACCAGGATGACGGCTACGACCGTAACTTCCTGCGTCTGCGCGTCCTCCCGCTGCTCAGCGAGCGCTGGCCGCATTTTGCCGAGGCGACAGCACGAAGCGCCACGCTGTGCGCCGAACAGGAATCGTTGCTGGATGAGTTGCTGAGTGAAGAGCTGGCTGAACTGATTTCTGACGACGGGGCGCTGGCGATTGCACCGCTGAAAGGGATGAGCCCGGTACGTCGCGCCGCACTGTTACGACGCTGGCTGGCCTCTCATCACGCAGCGATGCCGTCGCGGGCGATGCTGAATCGCATCTGGGATGAAGTCGCACTGGCGCGGGATGACGCTTCCCCGTGCGTACACCTGAACGGCTTTGACGTAAGACGCTATAAAGGGGAACTCTGGTGGATAAAATCCACGCCCTCACTGACGGATGTAGTGCTCGACTGGCTTTCTCCTGACGCACCGCTGGTATTGCCCTGTGAGACGGGACGTGTCTCTCTCACACCGTCTGGTCATGTGCGGCTGCCTAAGCCGGGAGAGCCGGTATCCGTGCGCTTTAAGGCTGGCGGTATGCTGCATATCGTGGGGCGTAAGGGGGGACGCAAGCTGAAGAAAATATGGCAGGAGAGTAACGTGCCGCCGTGGCTGCGCGACACCACGCCGCTTCTGTTCTACGGTGAAGCGTTGATTGCTGCTGCGGGTGTTTTCATCACGGAAGAGGGATGGTCGGAAGAGGGAGTCAGTTTTGAGTGGCAGAAAGCGTAACGGGCAGCCTGGCTGCCCGTTGGTGTCATCAGGATTCACTCACCACGACGGTGCCGATTTGCGGGTGGCTGAAGCTGGCAATTTTATCCAGACGCAGCTCACGCGTTGCTCCGGCATCTTCCACTATCAGATATTCCACATTCTTACGTGAAACCAGATCGCTGGCTTTTCCCTTCAACACTTCGCCATCTTTTAGCTCCAGCGTCAGTATTAAGTGATGCTGGCAGGCGAGTTCGAGGTTGTCATAGTCATCACAATTGATGGGTTGATAAGTTTCATTCATCGACATAATCGCTCACCAGTAAATTCGCCGCAGCATACGCTGCTTTTTCCCTGACCGACTCTGAAAGGCTCTCATCGGAGGCCACTTCATTAAGCACTTTCAATACACAGCCCAGCGCGTCCGGGACATACCCCAGATCTCCGCTGGCGATTTCCGCATACCGTTTGCGAATTAACTCACAATAATTATTCACATCCCCTCCCGCCAGCGCACTGACTTACTGTGAGATATCATTAAGCCTACGAAGATAAACTCGGTTTAGCAAGGTGACTATACCATACTCATTTAAGCAATATCAGAGCCTTGATAGCGGTGTATTTAACACCCGTAACAGCCTTTTGCCGTTGTTTTCGCTACAATGGGCGCCTGATTCGAATGGAGTTCTCTCATGGCGCTGAAAGCGACAATCTATAAAGCAGTGGTCAATGTGGCCGATCTTGATCGCAACCAGTTCCTGGATGCGTCGCTTACTCTGGCACGCCACCCCTCTGAAACCCAGGAGCGCATGATGCTGCGCCTGCTGGCGTGGATAAAGTACGCCGACGAGCGTCTGCAGTTTACCCGTGGGTTAAGCGCAGAAGACGAGCCTGAAGCCTGGCTGCGCAACGATCATCTGGGTATCGATTTGTGGATTGAACTCGGTCTGCCGGACGAGCGCAGGATTAAGAAGGCCTGCACCCAGTCCGCTGAAGTGGCCTTATTCGCATATAATCAGCGCGCTGCGGAGATCTGGTGGCAGCAAAGCAAGAGCAAGTGCGGACAGTTTAAAAATCTCACGGTCTGGTATCTGGATGATGAGCAGCTGGCGCAGCTGAGCGAATTTGCCGGCCGGACCATGGTGTTGCAGGCGACGATTCAGGACGGCGCAATCTGGCTCTCTGATTCTCAGAATAATCTGGAAATTCATTTGACGGCGTGGCAACCCGCGTCATGATCGTCTTGTCCCGAAACGTCAGCATTCCTGACAATGAGCTGGAGATCGCTGCCATTCGGGCTCAGGGGGCAGGGGGACAGCACGTCAACAAGGCTTCCACGGCTATCCATTTGCGTTTTGACATTCGGGCCTCAAGCCTGCCAGAGTATTATAAAGAAAGCCTGCTCGCCGCCAGTCATCACCTTATTACCAGCGATGGCGTGATTGTGATCAAAGCTCAGGAATACCGCAGCCAGGAGTTAAACCGGGAAGCGGCGATAGCCAGGCTGGTGGCGGTCATTAAAGAATTAACGACGGTACAAAAGAGCCGCCGGGCAACGCGACCAACCCGCGCATCGAAAGAGCGTCGGCTGTCCTCGAAGGCCCAAAAATCCACAGTGAAAGCACTACGCGGTAAAGTTCGTCGCCCGACAGAGTGACGAAAGGGAACACAAATTTCATAAGGAATTCATTGTGAAAAAAGCATTATTGTCAGCGCTGGCAGTGAGTACGCTGTTTGCGCTTTTCGGGTGTAACAACCGTTCTGAAACGCAGGTTATGCAGCCCGCGCAGAATGAAGAGTTAAAGCCAATGCAGCAGAGCTGGCGCGGCGTATTGCCTTGTGCAGACTGTGAAGGCATTGAAACGTCACTGTTCCTGCAAAAAGACGGAACCTGGGTTATGAATCAGCGCTATCAGGGCGCTAAAGAACCCTCGTCATTTGCGACTTACGGGACATGGGCGCGTACGGCTGAGAAGCTGGTTCTGACGGACACCGCCGGTGAGAAAACCTTTTTCCGCGCCAAAGGCGAGGGGATGGAGATGCTTGACCGCGAAGGTAACCCGATTGAATCCCAGTTCAACTACACGCTTGCGCCGGTAAAAGCGGCTCTGCCTGCCACGCCAATGGCAATGCGGGGGATGTATTTCTATATGGCTGATGCGGCGATCTTTACCGACTGCGCAACCGGCAGGAAGGTCAGCGTAGCAAACAATGCGCAGCTTGAACGTGATTACGCGGTTGCGCGCGGGAATGACAGCAAGCCGGTATTGCTGACGGTTGACGGTCACTTTACGCTGGAGCCAAACCCGGATAGCGGAGAGATGGTGAAAACGCTGGTGGCAGATAAAGACGCGAAGTTTGTTGCAGGCAAAGACTGTAACAGTAAATAAGCTGACAATTACCCATTAAAAAACCCCGCCTGAGCGGGGTTTTTTTGTTTAGCCTTTGATGGCTTTCAGCAGGTAATCAAGAATGTCGCCGGTCTTGATCATCTGTTTTTCGCCGCTGCGACGGTATTTGTATTCAATCTCATCGCTGTCGAGGTTGCGGTCGCCGATAACGACGGTGTGCGGGATACCGATCAGTTCCATATCGGCAAACATCACGCCCGGACGCTCTTTACGATCGTCCATCAGCACTTCGATACCCTGCGCGCGCAGCTCGGCATACAGCTTCTCTGCCAGCTCCTGCACGCGGTAAGACTTGTGCATGTTCATTGGCAGGATCGCAACCTGGAACGGCGCGATGTTGTCCGGCCAGACGATGCCGCGTTCGTCGTAGTTCTGCTCAATTGCTGCAGCCACCACGCGCGTCACCCCGATACCGTAGCAACCCATGGTGAGGATTTGGTTACGGCCATCTTCACCCTGAACAGCGGCGTTCAGCGCGCGCGAGTATTTATCACCCAGCTGGAAGATGTGACCCACTTCGATACCGCGCTTAATCATCAGGGTACCCTGGCCGTCCGGGCTTGGATCGCCTGCGACCACGTTACGGATGTCTGCCACCTCAGGAGTCGCCACGTCGCGATCCCAGTTAATGCCGAAGTAATGTTTACCGTCGATGTTTGCACCGGCGGAGAAATCGCTCATTGCGGCAACCGTGCGGTCAATGACAACAGGAACCGGCATATTCACCGGACCCAGCGAGCCTGGGCCTGCATTTACCACGGCGCGGATTTCCGCTTCCGTAGCGAACGTCAGCGGGCTGGCAACCTGCGGCAGCTTCTCTGCTTTCACTTCGTTAAGCTCGTGATCGCCACGCACCAGCAGGGCAACCAGCGGATAAGCGCTACCTTCGGTAGATTTAACCAGCAGCGTTTTAACGGTTTTTTCGACAGGCAGGTTGAACTGCTCAACCAGCTCGGCGATGGTTTTCGCGTTTGGCGTATCAACCAGCGTCATCTCTTGCGTTGCCGCGCCGCGTGGCGCTTTTGGCGCCAGCGCTTCTGCAAATTCGATGTTCGCCGCGTAGTCAGAGGAGTCAGAGAAGATCACATCGTCTTCGCCGCTCTGTGCCAGCACCTGGAATTCATGGGACGCGCTACCGCCGATGGAGCCGGTATCAGCCTGCACAGCACGGAAATCCAGACCCATGCGGGAGAAGATTTTGCTGTATGCCTCGTACATTTTGTCGTAGGTCTCTTGCAGGGATTCCTGAGAGGTATGGAAAGAGTAAGCATCTTTCATCAGGAATTCGCGAGAGCGCATGACGCCGAAACGCGGGCGCACTTCGTCACGGAACTTGGTCTGGATCTGGAAGAAGTTCAGCGGCAGCTGTTTGTAAGAGCTCAGCTCATTACGAATCAGGTCGGTAATGACTTCTTCATGCGTTGGGCCGAGAACGAACGGACGCTCGCCGCGATCGACGAAGCGCAGCAGTTCAGGACCATATTGCTCCCAGCGGCCACTCTCCTGCCACAGGTCAGCGGGCTGAACCACAGGCATGGACACCTCGATAGCACCGGCGTTGTTCATCTCTTCACGCACGATGTTTTCGACTTTTTTCAGGACGCGCACGCCGGTCGGCAGCCAGGTGTATAACCCGGAGGCCAGCTTGCGGATCATCCCGGCGCGCAGCATCAGCTGATGGCTGATCACTTCGGCGTCGGCAGGCGTCTCCTTCAGAGTAGAGAGCAAATATTGGCTAGTACGCATGTTGTTACGGTTCCATTTCGACGATTGGAACAGGCTGAAACATCAGCCTGACACAAAAAAAGTGGTTTAGTTTACCAGTGTGGCAAAGATGCCAAAAGAGAGGAGAACAAAATTACCTGGGTTCAAGGGCAAACACTTCAAAACCTGCCCCGGTGACGCGCCAGCGAACGTTAAAATCGAGCAGCCAGACGGCGTACGTTTTTCCTGCTTCCTCTTCTTTACGGTAGGCCGGACGGGGGTCCTGCGCCAGAACTTCGGTGATGAAATTCCGCAAGCGAGGGTAGCGTTTCTCGAGCTGGCTGAGCTGCGAGGCGATATCAGGCGTAAAATAGACAGGCATATCCGCCTGCGGTGCGTCCTGAGCGTAACTGGCGCGCGCGTCCGGGAGTGCTTCGGCGAAGGGCAAATAGGGTTTGATGTCGATAACCGGCGTGCCGTCGACCAGGTCCAGGCTACCTAACTCCAGTATCACCCGATCTTTCTGGCAACGTATGCCTTTCAGCTCAACCAGCGACATGCCAACCGGGTTTGGACGGAAGGTTGAGCGAGTCGCAAACACGCCCATTCTGGCATTTCCGCCAAGACGAGGAGGACGTACGGTAGGACGCCAGCCGCCTTCCATCGTCTGGTGAAACACGAATACCACCCATAAATGGCTGAAAGCTTCTAGCCCGCGTACCGCATCGGACTGATTGTAAGGTGCTATCAGGTGAAGCTCACCGCTGCCGCTGGTGACAAGACCGGGCTGGCGGGGTACGGCGAACTTCTCTTTATAAGGAGAGTGGATAACGCCTATCTGCTCGAACTGAAATGCACTCATTTCGCCGTAATGTTCAGCGCCGAACCGATGCAAACTGCCTGACGGTAGCAGCCTGGCGTGCCGCTGGTGACTTCGCAGCTGTGCAGCAGGACCGCGTTGGCTTTCATTTTTGCGGCATTAATCTGCATGCGTTTACGCGCTGTCGGGATATTCGGTGGTGAGTCCTGATTGGTCGCCTGGCAGGAATCGCCGCTCACTTCGCCCAGTTCACGGAACGGTTTGCCGACGAGTTCGTCCGCTTTCGTAATAATGCGAACCGGCGCAGAGCGCACCACTTTCGGTTTTGCAGGCTCTGTTTTTGGCGGGGTTGCCGTGCTTTGAACAGGTTCAACGGGAGATCTGCTTAGCATAGAACAGCCGCTCAGCATGAGTGCTAAAAGACAGATCGGTAAAGCACGCATAATATTTCCTCAATGGATAATCAAAACGTCAGATATTGAATCAGTTGACTGCACAAATGACAAGACGGGCATAAGCCCGTCTTGATGATATTACACTGAGGTGAGATTACCAGCCTTTAACAGCGCCGCCGTTAAACACTTTGTTGGCTTCCTGGTAAACTTCGTCAGACTGATAGGCCTGCACAAATTTCTTCACGTTTTCCGCGTCTTTGTTGTCTTCGCGAGTCACGATCAGGTTAACGTACGGGGAGTCTTTATCTTCAACGAAGATACCGTCTTTGGCTGGCGTCAGGCCAATCTGGCTGGCGTAAGTGGTGTTGATAACGGCCAGGGCAATCTGTGCATCGTCCAGGGAACGCGGCAGCTGCGGCGCTTCCAGTTCAACAATTTTCAGATTTTTCGGGTTCTCGGTGACGTCCAGAACGGTTGGCAGCAGGCCAACACCGTCTTTCAGTTTGATCAGGCCCACTTTCTGCAGCAGCAGCAGGGAACGACCGAGGTTGGTTGGATCGTTAGGCACGGCAACCTGAGAGCCCGGCTGCAGCTCGTCCAGTGATTTAATTTTCTTAGAGTAACCGGCAATTGGGTAAACGAAGGTGTTACCGACGCCAACCAGCTTATAGCCGCGATCTTTGATCTGCTGGTCCAGGTAAGGTTTATGCTGGAAAGCGTTAGCGTCGATATCGCCCTTGCTCAGCGCTTCGTTCGGCAGGACGTAATCGTTGAAGGTCACCAGCTCAACGTCCAGGCCATACTTCTCTTTTGCCACTTTCTGAGCGACTTCAGCAACCTGTTGTTCTGCA
Organism: Enterobacter sp. AC1; assembly: GCF_050434705.1. NCBI lineage: Bacteria > Pseudomonadati > Pseudomonadota > Gammaproteobacteria > Enterobacterales > Enterobacteriaceae > Enterobacter > Enterobacter sp. AC1. Next base: position 149,688 of record NZ_JBNDIZ010000009.1, read on the forward strand.
CCCACGATAACGCCCACTTTAATGTGGTTTGGATCTTTTTCGTCCTGACCGCAACCCACCAGTGCCAGAGAGCCGATCAGCGCGCCTACTGCTGCAAAGGTCTTTAATTTAAACGCCATGTTTTATCCTTAACTCGTAGAGTTTGTGTTGTGTGTAACGTTATTTGTGAGTAACAGCCCGGACGATGCGATCGCCAGAGAACTGGATTAAGTAAACCAGAACAACCAGCAATACCAGAACGGTATTCATCACGGTAGCGTTATATCCAATATAGCCGTACTGGTAACCAATCTGACCTAAACCGCCGGCACCAACGGCACCGCCCATCGCGGAATATCCCACCAGGGTGATAAGCGTAATGGTTGCCGCGTTCACAAGGCCCGGCAGTGCTTCAGGCAGCAGAACTTTACGCACGATCTGCATCGGCGTTGCGCCCATTGCGCGGGAGGCTTCAATCAGACCTGTCGGGATTTCCAGCAGGGCATTTTCCACCATACGGGCGATAAACGGCGCGGCGCCTACGGTCAGCGGAACGATAGCCGCCTGCAGTCCAATTGACGTTCCGACGATGACGCGGGTAAAAGGAATCATCCACACCAGCAGAATAATGAACGGGATAGAACGGAAGATATTCACCAGCGCAGAAAGCGTACGGTACAGCTTCGCGTTCTCAATGATTTGACCCGGGCGCGTCACGTACAGCAAGACGCCGACCGGCAGGCCAATCACAAAACCAAAGAAACCAGAGACAAAGGTCATTGCCAGCGTTTCCCAAACGCCGCGAACCAGCAGCCACATCATCGGCTCAGACATAACCCAGTACCTCTACTTTTACGTGATGTTCTTGCAGCCAGGCAATGGCTGCCTGGGTTTCTTCTTGTGTGCCGTGCATTTCCGTCAGCATGATGCCGAACTTCACGCCGCCGGCGTAATCCATCTGCGCGCTGATGATGTTGTTGTTTACGTTAAAGCGGCGCGCGGTCTCGGAAAGCAGGGGAGCATCAACGGACTGACCGGTAAACTCCATGCGCAGCATCGGCACGCTGTCTGCCGTTGGTTCGGTTTTCAGACGTTCCAGATAGTCTTCCGGAATGTCCAGATGCAGCGTGGACTGAATGAACTGCTGCGCCAGTGGGGTTTTCGGATGCGAGAACACTTCACTTACCGTATCCTGCTCAATCAGTTCACCGTTGCTGATGACCGCCACGCAGTCGCAGATGCGTTTCACCACATCCATCTCGTGCGTAATAAGGAGGATCGTCAGGCCCAGGCGACGGTTAATGTCTTTCAGCAGTTCCAGAATAGAACGCGTGGTGGCCGGGTCTAACGCGCTGGTGGCTTCATCGCACAGCAGTACCTTCGGATTGCTTGCCAGCGCGCGGGCAATGGCCACGCGCTGTTTTTGCCCACCGGACAGATTTGCCGGGTAGCTATCATGTTTGTCGCCCAGACCAACAAGGTCGAGCAGTTCGGTGACGCGACGCTTAACTTCTTCTTTCGGCGTGTTATCCAGCTCAAGCGGCAGGGCAACGTTGCCGAACACGGTGCGGGATGCCAGCAGGTTAAAGTGCTGGAAGATCATGCCAATCTGACGACGCGCTTTGGTGAGTTCTTTCTCTGAAAGGGCGGTAAGTTCTTGCCCACCAACTTCTACGCTGCCCTGGGTTGGGCGCTCAAGCAGGTTAACACAACGGATCAGCGTACTTTTGCCTGCACCCGATGCGCCAATGACGCCATAAATTTGACCAGCAGGAACATGCAGGCTGACGTTGTTCAGCGCCTGAATGGTTCGGTTCCCCTGCTGGAACACTTTGGTGATATTGGAAAGTTTAATCATTAGATTATTTTTATCGTATGTAAGTTAGCCGTGGCATTTTCTTCTGCCAGATACGGGTGATGACCGTAAACAAAACGGATGTTAAGGCATCCAGACGTCTAAATCAATCCAACTCTGTACGATGAGCACTTTATTGCGCTGCGATTCATGAGATACTAGTCGAACATGCCTTTTTCAGGAGCAAGCCGGTGGCAAAATCAGTACCCGCAATTTTTCTCGATCGTGACGGCACTATTAATGTGGATCACGGTTATGTCCATGAGATTGATGAGTTCGAGTTTATCGAAGGCGCAATAGATGCCATGCGCCAGCTGAAAGAGATGGGGTATGCGCTGGTGGTTGTGACGAATCAGTCCGGTATTGCACGCGGTAAATTCACCGAAGCGCAGTTCGAAACGCTGACGGAATGGATGGACTGGTCGCTGGCCGACCGCGGTGTGGATCTCGATGGTATCTATTATTGTCCGCACCACCCACAGGGAACAGTAGAAGAGTATCGTCAGACCTGTGATTGCCGTAAGCCGCACCCGGGGATGTTCATCTCAGCGCAGCAGTTCCTGCACATTGATATGGCTGCCTCTTATATGGTGGGCGATAAACTGGAAGATATGCAGGCGGCAGCGGCAGCGGGTGTAGGAACTAAAATATTAGTTCGCACAGGTAAGCCAGTGACGCCAGAAGCAGAAAATGCAGCGGATTGGGTGATTAATAGTCTGGCCGAACTGCCAAAAGAGATTAAAAAGCACCAAAAATAGCCTTTTTGGCGAAAAGGTGAGCGGTTGAAATAAAAATGCATTTTTCCGCTTGTCATTCCTCGGCGGCCCCCTATAATGCGCCTCCATCGACACGGCGGATGTGAATCACTTCACAAACAACCCGGTCGGTTGAAGAGAAAAAATCCTGAAATAACGGGTTGAC
>NZ_JBNDIZ010000010.1:0-137914 GCF_050434705.1 Enterobacter sp. AC1
CAACCCGTTATTTCAGGATTTTTTCTCTTCAACCGAACCGCTTGTTGTGTGAAGTGATTCACATCCGCCGTGTCGATGGAGGCGCATTATAGGGAGTTCCCGAGCGGCCGCAACCTAAAAGTTGCAAAAAAATGACTGACTGCTGCATTCCCCAGCAAAACCCCGCCTTATACCCTCTTATGCACAAAGTTATCCACAATCATAAACGGATCCCGGCGCGATCCTACGAATTGAGCAGGAAGATCAACTATACTAGCGGCAAATACTCTCCTCTGTGCAGGCCCACCCTCATGACCACACAACGCCTCGCCCGCGATTGGCGTCTCCCTACAGCAGGGGTGATGCTGCTGGCAATCCTCTTTGCCGGTTTTACCCTGCATACGCACTGGAATGCCTTTATCCAGTGGTGTCTTGCCACACAAATTACTCTGCACCGCTATCTGGTGATGTATTTGCTGCAGCTTAATAACCACCAGTACAGCGGCGGATTATGGCTGTTAACGGGCGCTTTCCTTTATGGCGTTCTCCACGCCATTGGTCCCGGGCACGGAAAGTTCATCGTGACGACCTACCTGACTACAAATAAGGAAAGCGAGCTGGCTGCCCGGGTCGTCCCTTTCCTGGGTAGTCTGATGCAGGGCGTCAGCGCCATTCTGTTTGTCTTTATTCTGGCGGTGGGGTTTAACCTCGCCTCAGGAGATATCAGCACCAGCCGCTGGTACGTGGAGAAGATAAGCGCAGTGCTTATTGGCGCATTCGGCGCTTTTATCATTTATCAGGCACTGAAGAGCCTGCGTCCGCGCAAGATGGCTATCTCCGCCATCAGGCCCCTTCATCAGCATGACGAACATTGTGGCTGCGGCCGACACGGCGTGGGGGCAGACCTGACGCAGGGAGACTGGAAAACGCGTCTGGGCGTCATTCTGGCGATCGGCGCACGTCCGTGCAGCGGGGCGATCATGATTCTGATGTTCTCCAATGCGCTGGGCATTGTCACCTGGGGAGTGGCCGCGGTCATGACCATGTCTTTGGGAACCGCGCTTTCTATTGTGGGACTTTCGCTGGCAGTGCGTTATGCCCGCGAGCGCACGGTGACCTGGTTCGGAGAAAGCGCCTCATTAAGATGGCTGGTGCCGGCAGTCAAAATAGCCGGAGGGATAGTCCTGATCCTGTTCGCGACAGTCCTTTTCCTGACGGTGATACCCATCAGCGCCAATGGCGACTACATCGCTGCCGGATGCTAATAAAAGAAAACCCGCCAGCGGCGGGTTTTTTTATCACTCGTTGATGCGTGGATGCTGGTCCACCAGTCGGGAGCGTTTTTTCTGCAGCTCTTCAATCTCTGCGTCGATATCCTCAATCTTCTGCTCTACGTTATCGTAGTGCTCGCGCAGGATCTCTTTCGCTTCCTGGATGTCAGACGCCGCAGGCGTCGCACCTTTCAGAGGACGGTTCGCCGTCTCCTTCATGGTAATACCCGTAATCAAACCAATCACCGCAATCACCATCAGGTAATAAGCCGGCATCATCAGGTTCTGCGTGCTCTCCACCAGCGAAGCGGCAAGCGTCGGGGTCAGACCGGCAATCAGCACCGAGATGTTAAAGGCCGCGGCCAGCGCGCTGTAGCGAATGTGCGTCGGGAACATCGCGGGCAACGTTGAGGCCATTACCCCGATAAAACAGTTAAGGATCACCGCCAGCAGCAGCAGACCGGCAAAAATCAGCCCCAGCACGTTACTGTTAATCAGAATAAATGCCGGGATTGCCAGAGCAAACAGCGCAACGCTTCCCAGGATAATGAACGGTCGACGACCAAAACGGTCACTCAACAGGCCCATAATCGGCTGCACAAACAGCATACCCACCATGATGGCGATAATAATCAGCACACCGTGATCTTCCGAGTAGTGCAGGTTATGCGACAGATAGCTCGGCATATAGGTCAACAGCATGTAGTAGGTAACGTTAGTCGAAATCACCAGACCAATACAGGTCAGCAGGCTGCGCCAGTGCTTAGTGGCAATCTCTTTGAACGATACCTTCGGACCATCCTGCAGCCCTTCGCGGTCACCCTGTTCCAGTTTATCAACGTGCTGCTGGAACGCAGGCGTCTCTTCAAGCGCATGCCGCAGGTACAGGCCAATAATGCCCAGCGGCAGGGCGAGGAAGAACGGAATACGCCAGCCCCAGTCGAGGAAGTTATCTTCACCCACCACGGTTGAAATCAGTACCACCACGCCCGCGCCCATGACAAACCCGGCAATCGAGCCGAAGTCGAGCCAGCTTCCCATAAACCCGCGCTTACGGTCCGGGGAATACTCTGCAACGAAGATCGAGGCACCGGTATATTCCCCCCCCACCGAGAAGCCCTGAGCCATCTTACAAATCAGCAGCAGAATCGGTGCCCAAATGCCGATGGTGGCGTAAGAAGGTATAAGGCCGATACAGAATGTACTGATCGACATAATGACGATGGTGATGGCGAGTATCTTCTGGCGACCATATTTATCGCCGAGCATACCGAAAAACAGACCGCCCAGCGGACGAATCAGGAAGGGAACGGAGAACGTACCCAGTGCGGCAATCATCTGCAGGCTGGGATCGGCCCCGGGGAAAAATACTTTACCTAACGCATAGGCTACAAAGCCGTAGACACCAAAATCGAACCATTCCATCGCATTACCGAGCGAGGCTGCGGTAATCGCTTTACGCAGTTTTGCGTCATCAATAATGGTGACGTCGCGAAGCGTAATGGGTTTAATCTTTTTCCTTCTTAGCATAGCTATCCTCGTTGACTCGGCCCTGTCTGTTTCACAGTCCAGTTAGCGTTCTGTGAACCATGGGATCCGCTCCATGCGAATCACCTTATTCAAGCGTAGCAGGTTTACTTACATTGACGTTTTACGTCGATACAACCGAACCTGTTGACGCCTGTCTGGGCAGTTAATGACCTTTTTACCCTACCAGCGTTTATATTTGTGATCAACTTCACACATATTTTTGTGGCGGGTCAACTCAGTTCAGTTTTTGTCAACGCGCACCAATAAGTACTTCCTTACCCCACCTAAAGAACATCCTCACACGCGTCATTATTTCCTACTTAACAGAAAAACAAACCACGTTACTTCACATCAGATTTACATAAATTTTCATCATCAGGAACCGGCCCAAAGTTTTACAGTGAATATGTGACAAAGATAACTAAAACGGTGTTTTATTTTCATTGAATCGTTATTCCAATGATCGCATCATAAATCCGAATACAGCATTTTCGGTTTTTTCGAATGAGGTTAATCGAGAGCACACATTTAATTTGGTTGCAGGGCCAGCGAAAAAAAACCGCAGCCAATAAAAGCAATTCATTGAATTTATTGATTAATTTTTAACACCTATCACCCGTCCTGCGGGATCCGATGTGAGGTTTGTCTATGAAGATTAAAGCCACGATAGAACGCATACCCGGTGGTATGATGCTGGTACCGCTGGTACTGGGCGCCATCCTTAATACCCTTGCTCCCGATACCGGGGCTTATTTTGGTGGTTTCACAAAAGGAATGATAACGGGCACGGTTCCCATTCTGGCCGTCTGGTTTTTTTGTATTGGAGCATCCATTAATTTGCGGGCAACGGGTACCGTATTACGGAAATCCGGAACGCTGGTGATAACCAAAATAGCGGTTGCCTGGGCTGTAGCGATGATATGCGCAATGTTCATTCCGGAGAATGGAATTCAGACCGGGTTCTTCGCAGGTTTATCGGTGCTGGCGATTGTCTCGGCGATGGATATGACCAACGGCGGGTTGTACGCCAGCCTGATGAACCAGTACGGGACGAAGGAAGAGTCCGGCGCATTTGTGCTGATGTCTCTGGAGTCCGGCCCGCTGATGACGATGCTGATCCTGGGATCTGCCGGGCTGGCATCTTTTGAACCACACCACTTTGTCGGCGCGATCCTGCCCTTCCTGGTCGGTTTCGCCCTGGGCAATCTGGATCACGACCTGCGTGATTTCTTCAGCAAAGCCACGCCGGTGCTGATCCCGTTCTTCGGTTTCGCGCTGGGGAACACCATAAACCTGAAGGTCATTCTTGATACCGGCCTGCTGGGTATTATGCTGGGTATCGCCGTTATCATTATCACCGGTATTCCGCTGATTATCGCCGACCGCGTAATCGGGGGAGGAAACGGTACGGCGGGCGTCGCCGCCTCTTCAGCCGCGGGCGCTGCCGTCGCCAACCCGGTCATTATTGCCCAGATTAACCCGGCCTTCGAACCTGTAGCGGCTTCAGCGACGGCACTCGTTGCCGCCAGCGTGATTGTCACCGCGATTCTGGTGCCCATCATCACCGCGCTGTATGCGAAACGCTACGGGAATAGGCAAGAGACCCTGCCAGAACCGAAACCAATAGAAATGAATCATTAGCCAGGCCATCCCCTCTCCCCTGTGGGGAGAGGGTTAGGGTGAGGGGTAAGGGATTATCCAAAAATCTCTTCCACCATCCCGTCCACCAGCCGTTTTGCCGAGCAGAGCCTCGGCATCCCCAGTGCGACGGTCTGCCAGTTTTGCGTCACTGACCAGCTCACCGGATGTTTATCCGCCTGACACCAGTCCCCCAGCCAGCCCAGCATGTCTTTATGATCGATCAACCCCGGAGATGCCGGGGTTGTCAGCCACTGATGATAGAAATGGCGGGTCGTGGGTGATGCATTGATGCCCTGTGCCAGATAGTTTGCCGCCATGCTGCGCAGGTTATCCTTGAGCATGGCCGCCACATCATCATTCGCGAGACGGCAGGCATCGCCAAATGGCCCCCAGCGCAGCTCTTCCAGGACGATAAAACAGCGCCCGGCAAGCGACCAGCCATCGTAATGACCGGCCCGCCAGCGGGTAAAAATCTGTTCGCTGTGCTCACCCGCCTGCACCGTTAGCCCGCGCTGGGTTAGCGCTTTTTCTTTATAAGCTGCGCGTTGGGTAAAATGAGAAGCGAGTTCAGCGTACTGCTGCATCAGACCCGGAGGCTGCTGGGCGCGCGGGTGGGTCTGCTGGCGCAGCGCAATCAGCTTCTCCGCCATCAGCGTCAGCGAGAGATGACCCGGGTCAAGCATACCGGCCAGTTTTTCCGCCAGCCCCAGGCGCAGCGCCGTATTTTCATTGAGCATCCCCGCCATCGCCCAGGGGCGCAGACGGGTATGGGTCATGATTTCCTGAGTCAGACGCTCACGAAACTGCAGCTGTTGTGGTCCCAGGTGGGAATGACGCGCCGCGTCTACCCCCTGCACCAGATCGACCATAAATTTTGGATTAATACACTCCAGCGTTCGCCCGGGGCCGTCCAGTAGTTGTGTTGTCATGGTTGCTCTGCCGCGAATAGAGTTTGAATATCATCGCGTAACAGTCGGGTATCTTCCTGTATCCACGTCGCAGTCGTGATACTTTGCTTCAACAGCTGGCTGAGCGCTCGGGTTGAATGCTCATTCTGTTGACGGACTGCGAGGCTATCACGCAAGCTTTCCTGTAAACCGGTCAGGCACAGCGAAAATTCTGCAAAGAACGTTGCCATCCCTGCCGTAACAGAGACATCGACCTGCGCGGACAAAGCTTTACGTATTTGTTCACAAAACTGCTCAATATGTTGCTTAAATTTGTCATGTAGCTGCGCAATGTCGATAACATAGCGCGTGCGCGTTTCCACATAATCATCCCACCCCCAGCCTGGATGATTGAGCCAGCGAGAGACCGTTTCACGCATGCTGCTCCCGCCAGAGGGCTGGCCAGCCTGGCTGTCATCTTCCGCAATCGCATCGTTAAACAGCGCCCGCGTATTGAAGTTAAGCTGGCTCGCCTGAAAGGCCGGGAAGCTGATCCGCGCACGAAAACCCGCATGGCTCAGATGCTCTTTGATACGCGTTTCAATGGGACGCATGGCTTCATTCAGGGAACGCGCCAGCGTAGACTCCAGCTGATCGAAGCGTAGCGCCAGCTCGCGGGCGATCTTCGTCTGCGCGTCCAGCATGATAAGCTCGCAGGAGGCGCGGATTTTACTCAGCGCGATCTGCGCCTGCCCTTCATCGTCCAGAACCAGCTGCTTCGGCACTTGCGGTTCGTCATTGTGACTCTTGATCCGATCGATGCCTGCCAAATCAAGAATATGGTGCGCACTGAACACATCGCCAATCGCCTGGTGAAGCGCCGTTTTTTGGGACACCATAAAGTCCGCGGTGGCGTTCAGCGCCTCCTCAACCTCATGTTTCACCTCATCGCTCACCACGCTCTGGCGCGTCTGCAGAAGCGTCATGTCCTCTTCCAGACGTGCGATGTTCAGCTCCAGCGCCTCAAAGGCCACCGTCAGCCCCTGATAGCGGAAGTCGAGATATTCGCGGGCATTTTGTGCGTAGTTGAGCAGCTTATGCGAAGCCGAACGCAGAGCGAACAGCGAGGCATTGGCATAGGCGGCGTAAATCAGCTTGCGGATCGGTTGTTCAAATAGCGAATCTTCCCAGAGCAGATCGGCCGAATGACGAACATGGTCGATATCGTCCAGGTCCGCCGTACGCCATCGACGCCCAAGCGCAGCCTCGGCAAAATCCTGCACCCACGGTTGCTCCTGATGATCCGGCAGCTGTCCATGCGTACTCATCTCGTAGCGAGCGCGGTTCGCCAGATACGCCCACATGGACGAAACGGGGTAGATCTGGCCGGGCGAGATATTGCCTTTCATTAAGGTGCCGGAGATCATCGCCCGAATCTGTTCTTCATCGTCGCTATTGCGATCTTTCTGATCGAATTTATTGACCAGCGCATACAGCGGGACGGATTTTCCCGCCGCGGAAATAGCCTGGCGGACCTCTTCATCCGAAATGGATTTAAGCTGGGTATAGTCCATCACCGCCAGCACCGCCGACGCGCGGGAGAGCTGCTCGCTGAGCATTTTTTGCAGATGCGGTTGTCCGGCCTCGTTGGGCCCGGGCGTATCGAGCAGCGTCAGCTGCCCGAGGTGAGCATCCAGGCCCGCAAGATGCACGAACTCCACCTCAATCACCGGAATGTGTTCGATAGCCGCATATTCAGAGAATGGAAACTCGACGCCGAGCGCCTGGGAGAGCCTCACCAGATCGTTGAGGCTTTTCAGACAATGAAATATGGGCTGCGCCCCCAGGTGATGTTTCTCAAATGCTTCCCCTTTTTCAATACGCTCCAGCAGGGTATTCATGTCTTTATCGATTTCCAGCCGCTGGGCCAGTATCCCGCGATCGTAATCGCAAAGCTTTTTCTGCAGCAGCTGGATCAATTCATCAATGGGCGAGGCATGGGAGAAATGCAGCACCGGATCCTTCTGGCCCGGCGTATGACGAATCAGCGTCGGTAGCGCCGTCATCGGACGATTGCGGTTCGGCAACACTTCGGTCCCTACAATCGCATTAATGGTGGTCGATTTCCCCGCTTTCATCGTGCCAACAATAGCCAGTACCATTTCCAGCCGGGTTATTTTACGTAATTCATTATTCAGCATCGCCTGCTGCGCTTCGACACCGCGTGCGCTAAAATGCAAAGGTAAAACGTTATTCTTTTCACCCGTAATGGCAGCTGTTGTGCTTTCCAGCATCGCCGTCGGCATTGATTTCAACGTATCAAGATTGTGCAGGGCAAGCTGTAACAAACGCTCAGCTTCCTGGCTTAATTCGAAAATGGTCTGTGTGTGCATGATAAAAGCCTTTCCTTAACGCAAATTTATTACTTTTATTAAGCCACTGGTATTAATTATGTTGTTCAGGCTTATATGATCACGTGTGGAAAACATGTTCGCCGAAATATAACTGATTGAAGATAATCAGAAATAATTCACTATCCTTGCATGGCGTGTAGAGCTCTTCTCCTGGCCTGATAGCCAAAAGAAAAAAGCGTAGCCCATTTTTAAGAAACTTCAGGATATATCCTCATTATTTACCCACCTAAAAAGAGAGGTAATGCACCCCTGCCATAAGATATGTATGGCAGCGAAGTCCGGAGATAAATAACAATGTGTCGCTTCACCTTATCCGAAATGGAGAAGCGTAGCAATTTGCGGCAATAAAATATTCGATATATTTCGCGTCATTTCTTCCCACCGTGTTAATGACGTAAGCATCGCTTAACTGACTGACAGGAAGTGTCACTCCCAATACGTTTTTAGCATTTTTTTTAATTCACAATATCACCGACAACCGTGTGGATTTGCGCTATACTTGCCGCCTTTTTCGGCACTCTGCCGTCATTTAGCTGGCACTTTCCAGCGCGTTTACACTTTTTGAGGATACCGATATGCAACTCCCACACTGCCCGAAATGCAATTCTGAATACACCTATGAAGATAATGGCATGTTCATCTGCCCGGAATGCGCTCACGAATGGAATGATGCCGAGCCAGCGCACGATGCTGACGCTCTCGTCGTAAAAGATGCGAACGGAAATCTCCTTGCAGACGGCGACAGCGTTACCGTCATTAAAGATCTGAAGGTTAAAGGCAGCTCTTCCATGCTGAAGATCGGCACCAAAGTGAAGAATATCCGTCTGGTTGAAGGCGATCATAATATCGACTGCAAAATTGACGGCTTTGGCCCGATGAAGCTGAAATCTGAGTTTGTGAAAAAGAACTGATTGACCTGCCCGGTGGCGCTTCGCTTACCGGGCCACCCGCAACTACACTTAATGGGCTTTTCTTACGTGAGGTAAAGATTATGCCGTTAAGTCCCTACATCTCTTTCGCCGGCAACTGTGCAGAAGCCACTTCTTTCTACCAGCAAGCCGTCGGCGCAGAGCTTCTCTATAAAATTACCTTCGGCGAAATGCCAAAAAGCGATAACAGCGAGGAAGGCTGTCCGTCCGGTATGCAATTTCCGGATTCGGCTATCGCTCATTCCAACGTCCGCATTGCGGGCAGCGATATTATGATGAGTGACGGGCTGCCGCCGGGCAGCAAAGCGCAGTACGCCGGCTTCACGCTGGTGCTCGACACCCAGGACGTGGCGGAAGGCAAACGCTGGTTCGATAACCTTGCCGCAGGAGGCAATGTCGAAATGGCCTGGCAGGAGACCTTCTGGGCACACGGTTTCGGTAAAGTCACCGACAAATACGGCGTGCCGTGGATGATTAACGTCGTGAAGCAACAGCATTAATCTTCTGGCGGTGGGCAGTCTGCCTCCGCCTGTCATCAAACTCCGTTTAACTCTTCAAACTCCCGCAACCTGCACTTAACCCAAATGTCACATTGATGCGCCAGCATGAGGCCACATTTATCGTGAGGCCCAGCACATGCAAACCGTCATCCGCGTCGAGAAACTGAGCAAGACCTTTCATCACAACAAGGCGCTGCATGCCGTTGATCTCACCGTGCAGCAGGGTGAAATGGTGGCGCTGCTGGGGCCATCCGGTTCAGGTAAATCCACCCTCCTGCGCCATTTGAGCGGGCTTATCACCTGCGATAAAACACCGGAAAGCCACGTCGAGCTGCTGGGCAATACGGTGCAGCGCGCGGGGCGTCTGGCAAACGATATCCGCAAGAGCCGCGCCCAGACGGGCTACATCTTCCAGCAGTTCAACCTGGTGAACCGCCTGACGGTGCTGGAGAACGTGCTGACAGGCGCGCTCGGCAGCACCCCGTTCTGGCGCACCTGTCTGCGCTGGTTCTCTCCTTCCCAGAAGCAGGAAGCCTTACAGGCGCTGACCCGCGTCGGTATGGCGCATTTCGCCCATCAGCGCGTGTCCACCCTGTCCGGTGGACAACAGCAGCGCGTCGCCATTGCCCGCGCCCTGATGCAGAAAGCGCAAATCATTCTCGCTGACGAACCCATCGCCTCGCTGGACCCGGAGTCCGCCCGCATTGTGATGGAGACACTGCACGACATTAACCAGAAAGACGGCATCACCGTGGTGGTGACGCTGCATCAGGTGGATTACGCCCTGCGCTACTGCGAGCGCATCGTCGCCCTGCGTCAGGGGCACGTGTTCTTTGATGGCGCGAGCCATCAGTTTGATAACGAACGTTTTGACCATCTCTACCGCAGCATTAATCGCGTCGAAGAGAACGCGCAGGCTGCTTAACGTCCCCATAACGAGGAATGGAAATGAGCTATAAAACGGTTGCCGCGCTGGCCTTTACCAGCATGTTCAGCATCAGCACCCTGTTAAGCCCGGCGTACGCGGAAGAGCAGGAAAAAGCGCTGAACTTTGGCATTATTTCGACGGAATCACAGCAGAACCTGAAACCCCAGTGGGAACCGTTCCTGAAAGATATGGAAACCAAACTGGGGATCAAAGTGAACGCCTTCTTCGCCCCGGACTACGCGGGCATCATCCAGGGGATGCGCTTTAATAAAGTGGACATCGCCTGGTACGGCAATCTCTCCGCCATGGAAGCGGTGGACCGCGCAAACGGCCAGGTCTTTGCCCAGACCGTCGCGGCAGATGGCTCCCCGGGCTACTGGAGCGTGCTGATCGTGAACAAAGACAGCCCGATCAACAACCTCAGCGACATGCTTGCCAAACGCAAAGAGCTGACCTTTGGCAACGGCGATCCAAACTCTACCTCTGGTTACCTTGTCCCTGGCTACTACGTCTTCGCCAAAAACAATGCCTCCGCCAGCGACTTCAAGCGCACGGTGAACGCCAGCCACGAAACCAACGCCCTGGCCGTGGCCAACAAGCAGGTGGATGTCGCCACCAACAACACCGAAAACCTCGACAAGCTGAAGACCTCCGCACCGGACAAGCTGAAAGAGATCAAGGTTATCTGGAAATCCCCGCTGATCCCCGGCGACCCGATCGTGTGGCGTAAAAACCTGTCTGAAAGCACCAAGGACAAGGTGTACGACTTCTTTATGACCTACGGAAAAACGCCGGAAGAGAAAGCGGTTCTGGAACGTCTGGGCTGGGCACCGTTCCGTCCGTCCAGCGACCTGCAGCTGGTGCCGATTCGCCAGCTGGCGCTGTTTAAAGAGATGCAGGGCGTGAAGGACAACAAGGGACTGAAGGACGAGGAGAAGACCAGCAAAGTGGCCACCATTCAGGCCCAGCTGGAAGACCTTGACCGCCTGACCGCCGCGCTCGGCGCGATGACCAGCGTGAATAAAGCGGTGCAGTAACACAAGTCCCCTCTCCCTTGAGGGAGAGGGTTAGGGTGAGGGGGAAATGCGCACGCTGATGCCCTCACCCCGGCCCTCTCCCACAGGGAGAGGGAGAACAGATTAAGGAGCCAACATGCAAACCATCACCCTCCCGCCGCCAAAGCGCAGCTGGTTCTCGCTTATAAGCTGGGCCATCCTGCTGGCGGTGCTGGTTATCTCGTGGAAAGGCGCGGAAATGGATCCGCTGCTGCTCTTCAAAGACGCGGGCAACATGGCCACCTTCGCCGCCGACTTCTTCCCGCCGGACTTCAGCCAGTGGCAGGACTACCTCAGCGAAATGGCGGTCACCCTGCAAATCGCCGTCTGGGGCACCGCCCTGGCCGTCATTCTCTCCATTCCGTTTGGCCTGATGAGCGCGGAAAACATCGTTCCGTGGTGGATTTATCAGCCGATGCGCCGCCTGATGGACGCCTGCCGCGCCATCAACGAGATGGTCTTTGCGATGCTGTTCGTGGTGGCCGTCGGCCTCGGTCCGTTCGCGGGCGTCATGGCGCTGTTCATTCACACCACCGGCGTGCTCTCCAAGCTGCTCTCGGAAGCGGTCGAAGCCATCGAGCCCGGCCCGGTGGAAGGCATACGCGCTACCGGTGCCAACAAAATCGAGGAGATTCTCTACGGCGTCCTGCCGCAGGTAATGCCGCTGCTGATCTCCTACTCCCTGTACCGCTTTGAGTCCAACGTCCGCTCCGCCACCGTGGTGGGCATGGTCGGCGCGGGCGGGATTGGCGTCACCCTGTGGGAAGCCATTCGCGGTTTCCAGTTCCAGCAAACCTGCGCCCTGATGGTGCTCATCATCGTCACCGTCAGCCTGCTGGATTTCCTCTCTCAACGTTTGCGTAAGCACTTCATCTGAGAAGCGAGGCTTTGTTTTCTATGCACTTATCCAGACATCCGACCAGTTATCCCACCCGCTGGCAAGAGATTGCGGCAAAGCTCGAAGTGGAGCTGCGCACGCACTACCGCTGCGGAGACTACCTGCCTGCCGAGCAGCAGCTTGCCGACCGCTACGAAGTGAACCGCCACACCCTGCGCCGCGCCATTGACCAGCTGGTCGAGCGCGGCTGGGTGCAGCGCCGCCAGGGCGTGGGCGTCCTGGTGCTGATGCGCCCGTTCGACTACCCGCTAAACGCCCAGGCGCGCTTTAGCCAGAACCTGCTGGACCAGGGCAGCCACCCGACCAGTGAAAAGCTGCTCTCGGTATTGCGCCCGGCCTCCAGCCACGTGGCGGACGCGCTGGGCATTCAGGAGGGCGATAACGTCATTCACCTGCGCACGTTGCGCCGGGTCAACGGCGTCGCGGTCTGTCAGATAGACCACTACTTCGCGGATCTCGCCCTCTGGACGGTGCTGCAGCATTTCTCCAGCGGCTCGCTGCATGATTTTCTTCAGGATGCGACAGGCATTGCGCTTAAGCGTACCCAGACGCGCATCAGCGCCCGCCGGGCGCAGGCAAAAGAGAGCAAGGTGCTGGAAATCCCCAATATGGCCCCGCTGCTCTGCGTGCGCACGCTCAACCACCGTGACGGTGAAGTCAACGCAACGGAATACTCCGTCAGCCTGACCCGCGCCGACATGATCGAATTCACCATGGAGCACTGAATGCACTTCGACACCGCCACCCGACAGCGCTGGATGCGCGCTCTTGCCCACAGCCAGCCCGCTGCGCTCTCTGCCCGCATGAGCGCCCTTAGCCTGGCACCTGATTACGACACCCTCCGCGCCCCGGAGATTGGCCTGGTACAAATCCAGGCGCGCATGGGCGGCACCGGCGAGCGCTTCTTCGCCGGAGACGCCACCCTCACCCGCGCAGCAATCCGTCTGAACAGCGGCACGCTGGGCTACAGCTACGTGCTGGGGCGCGACAAAGCCCACGCCGAGCGCTGCGCGGTGATCGACGCGCTTTTACAGGAACAGCCGCATTTCCAGACGTTAATGGAAACCCTTATTGCCCCGCTGGAAGCCGACCGCGCCGCGCGCATTGCCGCACGTCAGGCCGAAGTGAACACCAGCCGGGTCGACTTCTTTACGCTCGTTCGCGGAGACAACGCATGACGCTTCAACCTGCTTTTACCCTGGCCGTCCAGGATGCCCAACACAGTTTTCGTCGCCTGCTGAAGGCGATGAGCGAGCCGGGCGCGATCGTCTCGCTGCACCAGCTCTCTCAGGGCTGGCTGCCGCTGAACCTGGCGACCACCAGCGTACTGCTGACCATGGCCGACAACGACACGCCTGTTTGGCTTTCAGGCGCATTATCCAACGATATCGCCAGCCAGAACCTGCGTTTTCACACCAGCGCCCCGCTGGTCGATCAGCCCCGGCAGGCAATCTTTGCCGTGGCCGATGAGCAAATCAGCCATGAGCAGCTTAACGCCCTGAGTGAAGGCAGCGCCGTCGCCCCGGAAAGCAGCGCCACGCTGATCCTGCAGGTTTCCAGCCTGAGCGGCGGCCGCATGCTGCGCCTGACCGGCGCGGGCATCGCCGAAGAACGCATGGTCGCGCCGCAGCTGCCAGAATGCATCATTCACGAGCTGACCGAACGCCCGCACCCGTTCCCGCTGGGCATTGACCTGATCCTGACCTGCGGCGAGCGCCTGCTGGCGATCCCGCGGACCACCCACGTGGAGGTGTGCTGATGTACGTTGCCGTCAAAGGGGGCGAAAAAGCGATCGCCGCCGCCCATGCGCTGCAGGCGCACAGACGACGGGGCGATGAACGGCTTCCCGAGCTGAGCGTCGCCCAGATTGAGCAGCAGCTGAACCTCGCCGTTGACCGCGTGATGACCGAGGGCGGTATCGCCGACCGCGAGCTCGCGGCGCTGGCCCTGAAGCAGGCCAGCGGCGATAACGTCGAAGCCATCTTCCTGCTGCGCGCCTACCGCACCACGCTTGCCAAACTGGCGGTAAGCGAGCCGGTCAATACGGCGGAGATGCGCTTAGAACGCCGCATTTCAGCGGTGTACAAAGATATTCCCGGCGGCCAGCGGTTGGGTCCTACCTATGACTATACCCATCGCCTGCTGGACTTCACTCTGCTGGCAAACGGCGAAACGCCGACGCTCAGCACCTCTGACGCCGAACAAGAACCGTCTCCCCATGTCTTCAGCCTGCTGGTGAAACAGGGTCTGGCGAAGGCGGAAGAGGACTCCGGCGCGCAGCCGGATGACGTCACCCGCACGCCGCCGGTTTACCCGTGCTCGCGATCGTCGCGCCTGCAGCAGCTGATGCGCGGCGACGAAGGCTACCTGCTGGCGCTGGCCTACTCCACCCAGCGCGGCTACGGGCGCAACCACCCGTTTGCGGCCGAGATCCGCAGCGGCTATATCGACGTCGAAATCGTGCCGGAAGAGCTGGGTTTTGCGGTAAACGTCGGCGAACTGCTGATGACCGAGTGTGAAATGGTGAACGGTTTTGTCGCGCCCGAAAATGAAGACCCTCACTTTACCCGCGGCTACGGGCTGGTGTTCGGCCTCGGCGAGCGCAAAGCCATGGCAATGGCGCTGGTCGACCGCGCCCTGCAGGCGCCGGACTACGGCGAGCACATTGCAGGCCCGGCGCAGGACGAAGAGTTCGTGCTGGCCCACGCGGATAACGTTGAGGCCGCAGGCTTCGTCTCGCACCTCAAGCTGCCGCACTACGTCGATTTCCAGGCTGAACTGGAACTGCTGAAACGCCTGCAACGGGAGCGCGCCAATGGCTAACTTAAGCGGCTACAACTTTGCCTATCTGGACGAGCAAACCAAACGCATGATCCGCCGCGCCATACTCAAAGCGGTGGCCATTCCGGGCTATCAGGTGCCGTTCGGCGGCCGCGAAATGCCGATGCCCTACGGCTGGGGCACGGGCGGCATCCAGCTCACCGCCAGCGTGATCGGCGAGTCTGACGTGCTGAAGGTCATCGACCAGGGTGCCGACGACACTACCAACGCCGTATCAATCCGCAGCTTCTTCCAGCGCGTAACCGGCGTAAACACCACTGAAAAAACCGAAGACGCGACGCTGATCCAGACCCGCCACCGCATTCCGGAAACGCCGCTCACCGAAGATCAGATTTTGATTTTCCAGGTGCCGATCCCGGAGCCGCTGCGCTTTATCGAGCCGCGCGAAACGGAAACCCGCACCATGCACGCGCTGGAAGAGTACGGGGTGATGCAGGTGAAGCTGTATGAGGATATCGCCCGCTTCGGCCATATCGCCACCACCTACGCCTACCCGGTGAAGGTCAACGGGCGCTACGTCATGGACCCGTCGCCGATCCCGAAATTCGATAACCCGAAGATGGACATGATGCCTGCCCTGCAGCTGTTCGGCGCCGGGCGCGAAAAACGCATCTACGCCGTCCCGCCTTACACGCGTGTCGAAAGCCTGGATTTCGACGATCACCCGTTTACGGTGCAGGAGTGGGACGAGCCGTGCGCCATCTGCGGTTCGAAGCACAGCTATCTCGATGAAGTGGTGCTGGACGATACGGGCAAACGGATGTTTGTCTGCTCCGACACCGATTACTGCCGCCAACAGAGCGAGGCGAACGGCCAATGAAACCGCTGCTTTCGGTTAACAACCTGACCCACCTCTATGCGCCGGACAAAGGCTTCAGCGACGTGTCGTTTGAACTCTGGCCGGGGGAAGTGCTGGGGATCGTCGGCGAGTCCGGCTCCGGCAAAACGACGTTGCTGAAGTCCATCTCCGCGCGCCTCGTGCCGCAACACGGTGAGATCCTGTATCAGGGACGCTCCCTCTACGGCATAAGCGAGGCCGAACGCCGCCGCCTGCTGCGCACCGAGTGGGGCGTGGTGCATCAGCACCCGATGGACGGCCTGCGCCGTCAGGTGTCGGCGGGGGGCAACATCGGCGAACGGCTGATGGCCACCGGCGCGCGCCACTACGGCAACATCCGTGCCACGGCGCAGCGCTGGCTGGAGGAAGTTGAAATCCCCGCGTCGCGCATCGACGACCTACCCACCACCTTTTCCGGCGGCATGCAGCAGCGCCTGCAGATCGCCCGCAACCTGGTCACGCACCCGAAGCTGGTGTTTATGGATGAACCCACCGGCGGGCTGGACGTCTCCGTGCAGGCGCGCCTGCTCGACCTGCTGCGCGGCCTGGTGGTGGAACTGAACCTGGCGGTGGTGATTGTCACCCATGATTTAGGCGTTGCGCGCCTGCTGGCAGACCGTCTGCTGGTGATGAAGCAGGGCCAGGTGGTGGAAAGTGGGTTAACCGACCGCGTGCTCGACGATCCACACCATCCGTACACCCAGCTGCTGGTGTCGTCCGTATTGCAGAACTAAGAGGCCAACATGATCCGCGTAGAAAACGTGAGTAAGACCTTCGTGCTCCACCAGCAAAACGGCGTGCGCCTGCCGGTACTGCAAAATGCCTCTCTGGAGGTCAGCAGCGGCGAATGCGTAGTGCTGCACGGCCACTCCGGCAGCGGGAAATCCACCCTGCTGCGCTCCCTGTATGCCAACTATCTGCCCGACGAAGGCCATATCCATATTCGCCACAATGATGAATGGGTCGATCTGGTACAAGCTCCGGCGCGTAAGGTGCTGGACGTGCGCCGCTCGACGATCGGCTGGGTGAGCCAGTTTCTGCGG
The DNA here is from genome assembly GCF_050434705.1 of Enterobacter sp. AC1. NCBI lineage: Bacteria > Pseudomonadati > Pseudomonadota > Gammaproteobacteria > Enterobacterales > Enterobacteriaceae > Enterobacter > Enterobacter sp. AC1. The sequence goes on from NZ_JBNDIZ010000010.1 coordinate 16,755, forward strand.
GTGATCCCGCGGATCTCCGCCCTGGACGTGGTGATGCAGCCGCTGCTGGATCTCGGCGTACCGCGTGAAGCCTGCGCCGCCAAAGCCGCCAGCCTGCTGACGCGCCTCAACGTGCCCGAGCGCCTGTGGCACCTTGCTCCGTCGACCTTTTCCGGCGGCGAACAGCAGCGCGTCAACATCGCCCGCGGCTTTATCGTCGACTACCCGATATTGCTTCTTGATGAGCCCACCGCCTCGCTCGACGATAAAAACAGCGCGGCCGTAGTAGAGCTGATCGAGCAGGCCAAAGCGCGCGGCGCGGCGATCGTCGGGATCTTCCACGACGAAAGCGTTCGCACCCGCGTCGCAGACAGATTGCACCCGATGGGGACAAACGCATGATTATCAATAACGTCAGGCTGGTGCTGGAAAATGAAGTGGTTAGCGGCTCAATCGAGATCCAGGACGGCGTTATTCGCGCCTTTGCCGAAACCCAGAGCCGTGCCCCTGAAGCGATGGACGGCGAAGGCGGCTGGCTGCTGCCGGGACTGATTGAGCTGCATACCGATAATCTGGACAAATTCTTCACCCCGCGCCCGAAGGTGGACTGGCCCGCCCATTCGGCGATGAGCAGCCACGACGCGCTGATGGTCGCCAGCGGCATTACCACCGTGCTGGACGCGGTGGCGATTGGCGATGTGCGCGACGGCGGCGATCGGCTGGAAAACCTGGAGAAGATGATCAATGCCGTGGAAGAGACGCAAAAGCGCGGCCTCAACCGCGCCGAGCACCGCCTGCATCTGCGCTGCGAACTGCCGCACCACACGACCCTGCCGCTGTTTGAAAAACTGGTCGGCCGCGAGCCGGTCTCGCTGGTCTCCCTGATGGACCACTCGCCGGGCCAGCGCCAGTTCGCCAATATTGAGAAGTATCGCGAATACTATCAGGGCAAATATTCTCTCAGCGACGCGGAGATGGCGCGCTACGAGGAGGAGCAGCTTCAGCTTGCGGCGCGGTGGTCGCAGCCGAACCGTCTCGCGATTGCCGCGATGTGCCGGGACCGCAACATCGCGCTGGCAAGCCATGACGACGCCACGCACGATCACGTGCTCGAATCCCACCAGCTTGGCAGCGCGATCGCCGAATTTCCCACCACCTTTGAAGCGGCTGAAGCCTCCCGTAAACACGGCATGAACGTCCTGATGGGCGCGCCAAATATCGTGCGCGGCGGCTCGCACTCCGGCAACGTGGCGGCAAGCACGCTCGCCTCTCTTGGCCTGCTGGATATCCTCTCGTCCGACTACTACCCCGCCAGCCTGCTGGACGCTGCATTCCGGGTGGCGGACGACGAGGGCAACCGCTTCACCCTGCCGCAGGCGATTCGCCTGGTGACGAAAAACCCGGCCTCGGCGCTTAATCTGCAGGATCGCGGCGAGATAGCCGAGGGTAAACGCGCGGATCTGGTGCTGGCCCACCGCAAGGGCGAACACGTTCATATCGACCACGTCTGGCGTCAGGGAAAACGGGTGTTCTGATGGGAAGACTCATCTGGTTAATGGGGCCGTCCGGCTCCGGTAAGGACAGCCTGCTGTCCGCCTTACGACAGCGGGAACACCCGCAGCTCCTGGTGGCGCACCGCTATATTACTCGCGCGGCCAACGCCGGAAGCGAAAACCATATCGCCCTGAGCGAGCAGGAGTTTTTCACCCGCGCCGGGCAAAACCTGCTGGCGCTGAGCTGGCACGCCAACGGCTACTACTACGGGATCGGCATTGAGATCGATCTGTGGCTGCATGCGGGGTTCGACGTGCTGGTCAACGGCTCGCGCGCGCATCTTCCTCAGGCGCGCGCCCGCTACGGGGCGGCCCTGCTGCCGGTCTGCCTGCAGGTTTCGCCGGACGTCCTGCGCAGCCGCCTGCAGAGCCGGGGCCGTGAGTCAGCTCGTGAGATAGACCAGCGGCTTGCGCGTGCGGCGCGTTATACCCCGTCAGACTGTCACATCCTCAATAACGACGGAAGTTTGCTACAGTCAGTCGATACCTTTTTATCGCTCATCCGTCAGAAGGAGAACCAGCATGCCTGACTGCACGCTTCGCCCCGCCACCGCGGACGATGCGCAAATCGTTTACGCGTTAATCTGCGAGTTAAAGCAGGCCGAGTTCGATCGCCAGGCGTTTCACGCGGGCTATCTTGCTAATTTGCAGGACCATAGCATGCGCTACCAGCTTGCCGAAATGGACGGGCAGGCCATCGGCATGATCGGCCTGCACCTGCAGTTTCATCTCCATCACGCGCGCTGGATCGGCGAGATCCAGGAGCTGGTGGTGATGCCGCAGGCGCGCGGGTTAAAGGTGGGCAGCCAGCTGCTGGCCTGGGCGGAAGGGGTGGCACGAGAGTCCGACGCAGAGATGACCGAACTTTCCACCAGCGTGAAGCGCACCGACGCGCACCGTTTTTACGTTCGTGAAGGGTATACGCAGAGCCATTTCCGATTCACCAAACCGCTGTAGAGGTGCGTTATGAGCCTGACCATCACGCTGACAGGAACCGGTGGCGCCCAGCTGGTGCCGGTCTTTGGCTGCGACTGCGCGGCGTGTCGCCGGGCGCGCCTGCAGGATAACTATCGCCGTCGCCCGTGCAGCGCGGTGGTTAAATTCAACGATGCCGTCACCCTGCTGGATGCCGGCATCCCGCACCTGATGGACGACTGGCCTGCGGGCAGCTTCCAGCAGTTTTTGCTCACCCACTACCATATGGATCACGTTCAGGGGCTATTTCCCCTGCGCTGGGGCGTGGGCGCGACCATTCCGGTTTACGGCCCGCCGGATGACGCGGGCTGTGACGACCTGTTTAAACATCCGGGGATCCTCGATTTCAGCCACACGGTCGAACCGTTTGTGATGTTTGAACTTCAGGGCCTGCGGGTCACGCCGCTGCCGCTCAACCATTCGAAACTGACCTTCGGCTATTTGCTGGAATCGGCCCACAGCCGCGTGGCCTGGCTTTCCGACACCGCCGGGCTGCCGGAAAAGACGGTGAAGTTTCTGCTCAACAACCAGCCGCAGACCATCATCATCGACTGCAGTCATGAACCGCGCGACGAGACGCCGCGCAACCATTGCGACTTAAATACCGTGATGGCGCTAAACGAGGTGATTGGCTGCCCGCAGGTGATCCTGACCCACATCAGCCATCAGTTTGACGTGTGGATGATGGATAACCCGCTGCCGCAGGGGATTGAGGCGGGGTATGACGGGATGGTGCTGGTGCTCGACTGAGTTTTGCCGGGTGGCGGCTGCGCCTTACCCGGCCTACGATCCAGGGTTTTGTAGGCCTGCGTAAGCGAAGCGCCACCAGGCTTTAACCTCGATCGTAATCGTCTTCTAACCTGCGCTCATCCTCTTCTAACCGACGGCGATCGTCATCTAACTGACGCTGACGCTCGTCCAGACGGCGGCGTCTGTCTTCGAGCTGCCGACGACGATCGTCGTACTGTCGGCTGTCAATTTGACGGCTGCGGTCATAACGATCGTCATCGTCATCGCTGCTGCGGCTACTGCTGGGGTTATAGGCATCGTTGATCGCCTGTTGAATGTTGCCAATAGCATCATCAACAATATCGGCATGAGCCAGCTGGCTGGTGAGTGACAGCAGACCAAATAACAGAGCGGTTGAGTAACGTTTCATACGGTCAGACTCGCAGGTGAACTGGCCTTACGATAATGAACGGCGGGGAACCGGGGTAGCGGAGGAATCTCAAATTACCATGACCTTCCGCAGCGCCTGTGCCAGCTGCACACGTGTAAACGGCTTACGCAGTAACTGAACGTCGGGCAGCTGCGGATTATGCGTTGGTCGCAAATCCTGACCGCTGATCAGCAGAACCGGAAGCTGCGGATACTGGCTGCGCACCTGATTTATCACCTCAGCGCCGCTCAGGCTTCCCGGCAACATCAGGTCGCTGATAAACATGCCAATATCCGGTGACGCCGCCAGCATGTTCAGCGCCTGCTCGCCGTTGTCCGCTTCGAGCGTCAGATAGCCGAGCTGATGCAGCTGCTCGCACAGGGTCTGGCGGACATCGGCTTCGTCCTCCAGCACCAGTACCAGCCGCTCATTCTCAACGGTAGCGGTGGTTGAGAGCGCTTCATCCTCGGAAGTGGCGGGAAGCGTCGATCGCGGGAGGTGAAGCCGCACGGTCGTCCCCTGCCCCGGCGCGCTTTCGATCTCCACGCGGCCGCCGGACTGACGCACAAAACCGTAGACCATCGACAGGCCCAGCCCGCTTCCGCTCCCGGTCTGTTTGGTGGTGAAGAACGGTTCAAAGACGCGGGATTTCACCTCCTGAGACATCCCGCTGCCGCGGTCGATGACTTCCAGCGCCACCATATCCTGCCGGCGCCCGTCGCTGCGGGTGACGCGCTGGTTCCAGGTGCGGATTTTGATCGCCCCGCTTCGTCCTTCCATCGCGTCGCGGGCGTTCATCACCAGATTGATGATGGCGTTTTCCAGCTGGCTGACGTCTATCCAGGCGGGCCACGCCGGGGATTGCGCTTCAATCTCCAGAGTCAGGGTGGCAGGCAAAGAGTGGCGCATCAGCTCCCGGAGGTTCTCCAGCAGCGGCAGCATGTCTACCGCATGCGGCGTCAGGGATTGCTTGCGGGAAAACGCCAGCAGGCGCTGCGTCAGTAAGGCGCCACGCTCGGCGGCCTTCAGCGCCCGGGTGATGCGCGGCGCGTCTTTTGATTCAGGATCGGTAAGCTCAAGACTGCCGATGATCACCGCCAGCAGGTTATTAAAATCATGCGCCAGCCCGCCCGTCAGCTGTCCAACGGCCTTCATCTTCTGGCTGTGCAGCAGCGCCTCTTCCAGCCCCTGACGCTCGATGCGGTCAATCTCCATCTGCGTGGTTTTCTCTTTCAGCAGGCGCGTGGTGTGCTCAAGCGAGGCGGTGTTGCGGGCAAAAACGTTAAACGCGCGCGCCAGCTCGCCCAGCTCATCGCGCCGCTGCAGCGCAGGCACCGAAACATCCTGCTCGCCGTGCGCAAGGCGCGACATCGCTCTGGAGATAGCCGTCAGGTTAGAGCCCAGATTGCGGTAGATATACCAGCAGGCGCAACCGGTGATGATTAGCGCCAGCACGGCGAAAATGCTGATAAACACGCTGATCGAGCGCAGCTCCTGATGGCTCTGAGCGGTACGAAGCATGGAGGCGTTCGCCACCTGTTCTACGTACTGATTGATGTCGCTGTTGAGGATCGCCACCAGCGCCTTGATGTGGAACATATACCAGCTGATCGCCAGATCGCTCTCTTCCAGCTGCTTCGACAGAGGGGCGAGTTTATGCAGCTCGACGTTAAAATCAGGCAGAACGCTGTTCACGACAGGCTGGATGGCGCGTCGGGGAAGGGTTGCGGTCACCGCGTCCAGCTGCTGAACGGTCGCGCGCGGCGAAGGGGTGTCGATGGCGGCAGCGATCAGCCTGTCCATTTCCATCAGCTGCTGCGCGTCCGGTACGTTGCTGCTGTAGCGGCGGTTGATGTCCTGCAGATGACGCAGATAGCTCTGGCTTTGATACAGCGAGCTGAGCAGCGCGTTACGCTCCAGATGGCGTCGCTGCCCGCGCTCAAGCATCTCCGTCACGCTCTGCTGTAATTCATTGCTTCTTTGAATAATGCGCGCCACCAGCGCCGGTTCCTGCTGCGCCAGAGGTGCTTCCGCAAGCTGCTCCAGCGAGTGGCGCAGCGCCATCTGGGTCTGCTTCAGCCGCTCGGCTTCGCTTTTGTACTCCAGCGCCCCGACGACCTGGGAGAGCCGCACCGCCGCCGTCGCCACGTTAGCGGTATCGCGGGCCAGGTTCATGCTACCGGTCATGTCATCCAGCGTTTGCTGCTGCACCTGCTCCTGGATCTGGCTGGCGTGACGAAAGCCGAGTACCGCCACGCCGCTCACCATCAGCGTAACGGCGACCACCAGCAGATTGAAAATCAGCAGGCGTCCGCGGGCGCTGGCAAAAAACGGGGGGCGTGATGGCATGGATTTGGGCTCCTCTGCGATTTGGTGTCCCCTCACCCTGGCCCTCTCTCACAGGGAAAGGGAAAAGAGAAATGTGACGGCGATTAGCTATTCATAACTATGACAAATATGAACAGCTTCTGACATTTTGCATTTACGCACCTGTGATGAAGTGCAGATATCGACATTCACAGGAGATCCGCCATGAGCAGAACCCCGGTTTTAGAGATGCGCAATATTGCCAAGACGTTTGGTAATTTCCACGCGCTCAAGGGTGTGGATTTGACGGTTTTCCCCGGTGAGATCCACGCGCTGATGGGAGAAAACGGCGCGGGAAAAAGCACGCTGATGAAAATCCTCGCGGGAGCCTATACCGCCACCAGCGGCGAGATCCTGATCGACGGTCAGCCGTTTCACATTAAAGGGCCGAAAGATGCGCTGGCCGCAGGCATTACCCTGATTTATCAGGAGATGCAGCTCGCGCCCAATCTGACCGTTGCCGAAAATATCTTTCTCGGCAGCGAGCTGTCGCGCGGCGGGATGGTGCAGCGTAAAGAGATGGCCGCTCAGGCGCAGGCGGTGATTGACCGTCTCGGTGCCCAGTTCAGCGCCACCGACCTGGTGATGAAGCTGACCATCGCCGAGCAGCAGCAGGTGGAAATTGCCCGCGCGCTGCACCGCAACAGCCGCATTCTGGTGATGGACGAACCCACCGCCGCCCTCTCCTCACGCGAAACCCATCGCCTGTTCGAACTGATTTTGCGCCTGCGCGACGAAGGGATGGCGATTATCTACATCAGCCACCGCATGGCGGAAGTGTATGAACTCTCTGACCGCGTCAGCGTCCTGCGCGACGGGCAGTACGTCGGCAGCCTGACGCGCGACAAGCTTAACGCCTCCGAGCTGGTGCGCATGATGGTGGGCCGCCCCCTGAGCGACCTGTTCAACAAAGAACGTGATATCCCCCTCGGCAGCCCGCGCCTTAACGTGCACCACCTCACCGACGGTAAAAAAGTTCAGCCCTGCAGCCTGCAGGTGCGTTCCGGCGAAATCGTCGGGCTGGCGGGCCTGGTTGGCGCCGGGCGCTCCGAGCTGGCACAGCTGATCTTCGGCGTGCGCAAAGCCACGGGCGGCATGATTGAGGTCGACGGCGAGCCGGTGGTGATCCACTCCCCGCGCGCGGCCATCGAAAACGGCATCGGTTTTCTCACCGAGAACCGCAAGGAGCAGGGGCTGTTTCTGGAGCTGGCGGCGCAGGAGAACATCACCATGGCAACGCTGGAGCGCGACGCCACCTTCGGCATGCTAAACCGCAAAAAAGCCCAGTCCATTTCCGATGACGCCATTGCCCTGCTCAACATCCGCGTGCCGCATTCTCAGGTTCGCGCGGGCGGGCTGTCAGGCGGCAATCAGCAAAAACTGCTGATCTCCCGCTGGGTGGCCATCGGCCCGCGCATTCTGATTCTGGACGAACCGACGCGCGGCGTGGACGTCGGCGCGAAAAGCGAGATCTACCGAATCATGAACCAGATGGCGCGCAAGGGCGTGGCCATTTTGATGATCTCCAGCGAGCTGCCGGAGGTAGTGGGGATGAGCGACCGGGTTTACGTGATGCGGGAAGGCAGCATTGCGGGTGAACTCCACGGGCACGACATCTCACAGGAAAACATTATGACGCTGGCAACCGGCGTAAACGACACTCATCATCAGGTGGTGTAACCATGACACATTCAACCAGTCCGCAGCAGGTGGCGAAATCCGCCTCCGCCAAAAAAATGCTGATGAGCGATCTGATGCAAACGGTCGGTATTCTGCCGATTCTGATCCTGATTGTGGCGGTATTTGGCTTTATCGCGCCCAACTTCTTCACCGAGAGCAACCTGCTCAATATTACCCGTCAGGCATCGATCAACATCGTGCTGGCGGCGGGAATGACCTTCATTATCTTAACCGGCGGGATTGACCTCTCCGTGGGCTCGATTCTGGGCACCACGGCGGTAGCCGCGATGGTGGTGTCGCTGATCCCGGAATTTGCGATGCTCTCCATTCCCGCCGCGCTGATGCTCGGCATGGTGCTGGGCCTGTTCAACGGCGCGCTGGTGGCCTTTGCCGGGCTGCCGCCGTTTATCGTTACGCTCGGCACCTATACGGCGCTGCGCGGCGCGGCGTATCTGCTGGCCGACGGCACGACGGTCATTAACTCGAACATCAACTTCGAGTGGATCGGCAATAACTACCTCGGCCCCATTCCCTGGCTGGTGGTCATCGCCCTCGCGGTGATTGCGGTGTGCTGGTTCATCCTGCGCCGCACCACGCTTGGCGTTCACATTTACGCGGTGGGTGGCAACATGCAGGCGGCGCGCTTAACCGGCATCAAGGTCTGGCTGGTGCTGCTGTTTGTCTACGGCATGAGCGGCCTGCTCTCGGGCCTCGGCGGCGTTATGAGCGCCTCACGCCTCTACAGCGCCAACGGTAACCTCGGCATGGGCTATGAGCTTGACGCGATTGCGGCGGTGATCCTCGGCGGCACCAGCTTCGTCGGCGGGATCGGCACGATCACCGGCACGCTGGTCGGGGCTCTGATCATCGCCACCCTCAACAACGGCATGACGCTGATGGGCGTCTCCTACTTCTGGCAACTGGTGATCAAAGGGGCGGTGATCATCATTGCGGTGCTGATCGACAAATACCGTACCCGACACCATCAAAGTGCATAACAACAACACCCTACAGCTTCGAGGAAAATACTATGCGTTTGAAACCCTTAGTGACCGCGCTCTGTGCTGGCGCGCTGCTTGCCGCAACGCCGTTTGCGCAGGCGAAAGATCTGAAATCCATCGGCGTGACGGTGGGTGACCTGGCAAACCCGTTCTTCGTGCAGATCACCAAAGGCGCCGAGCTGGAAGCGCGCAAGCTGGCGGGCGATAACGTCAAAGTGACGCTGGTCTCCAGCGGGTACGATCTGGGCCAGCAGGTGGCGCAGATCGACAACTTTATTGCCGCAAAAGTAGACATGATCATCCTTAACGCCGCGGATTCCAAAGGGATCGGTCCGGCGGTGAAGCGTGCGAAGGACGCCGGGATCGTGGTCGTTGCGGTTGACGTGGCGGCGGAAGGGGCTGATGCCACCATCACCTCCGATAACACCCAGGCGGGCGAAATGGCCTGTAAGTACATTACCGACCGCCTGAAAGGCAAAGGCAACGTGGTGATCATCAACGGGCCGCCGGTCTCTGCGGTGCAGAACCGCGTGGAAGGTTGCCAGACGGAATTCAAAAAACATCCGGATATCAAGGTGCTCTCGGATAACCAAAACGCCAAGGGCAGCCGCGAGGGTGGCCTGGAAGTGATGACCTCCCTGCTGGCGGCGAATCCGAAGATCGACGGCGTATTCGCCATTAACGATCCGACCGCGATCGGTGCCGATCTGGCGGCGAAACAGGCGCAGCGCAATGAGTTCTTTATCGTCGGCGTGGATGGATCGCCGGACGGTGAGGAAGCCCTGAAGCGCGAAAACTCCCTGTTTGTGGCGACCCCGGCGCAGGATCCGCAGGTGATGGCGGCAAAAGCGGTGGAGATCGGCTATGACATATTACAGGGCAAACCGGCGCCGAAAGCGCCCGTGCTGATCCCGGTGACGATGATCGATAAAAAGAACGTCGGCACGTACAAGGGGTGGACGGTTAAGTAACCCCCTCACCCTGCCCTCTCCTCAAAGGGGCGAGGGTGTTCACGTTCCCTCTCCCCTTTGGGGAGAGGGTTAGGGTGAGGGGTAAGGTTTTGCACGTAACTCAAGGAGTCCCCATGAAACGCTCCGACATCAATGAAATCCTCGGCCACACGCGACAGTTCTTCTCCATGCACGACATACATCTCCCGCCGTTTGCCAGCTTTGCGCCAACGAAATGGCAGCAGCTTGACCAGGCCGCATGGCAGGAAGTGTTCGACCTCAAGCTCGGCTGGGACGTGACGGCTTTCGGCGGCAACAACTTTGCCGCTGAGGGGCTGACGCTGTTTACCCTGCGCAACGGCTCGCCCAACGGCATACCGTATGAAAAGTGCTATGCCGAAAAAATCATGCACGTACGGGACGGCCAGCTTACGCCGATGCATTTTCACTGGCGTAAACGGGAGGACATTATCAACCGGGGCGGCGGGAATCTGATTGTTGAATTGTGGAATGCCGGTACGCATGAAGAGACGGAAAACACCGACGTGACGGTCACCGTCGACGGCTGCCGTCAGACCCACGCGCCCGGCAGCCAGTTGCGCCTGCTGCCCGGGGAAAGCATCTGCCTGACGCCCGGTCTGTACCACAGCTTCTGGGGCGAACGCGGCTTCGGCGACGTGCTGGTTGGGGAAGTGTCGTCGGTCAATGACGACGAGCACGACAACCACTTTTTGCAGCCCGTCGCCCGCTATAGCAACATCGAAGAAGACGAACCGGCGCTGCTGGTGCTGTGCAACGAGTACAACCTGTTTCGGATATAAGGGGTGAATAATGCCGCTGATTTCGCTTGCCGACGGTCTTGAGCACGCCAGGACGCATCGCTATGCGCTGGGCGCGTTTAACGTGCTCGACTCCCACTTCCTGCGCGCGCTGTTCGCCGCCGCAAGGCAGGAACGTTCGCCTTTTATCATCAACATCGCCGAGGTGCACTTTAAGTACGTGTCGCTGGATTCGCTTGTCGAAGCGGTTAAATTCGAGGCCGCTCGCCACGATATTCCCGTGGTGCTCAACCTCGACCACGGCCTGCATTTTGACGCCGTCGTGCGCGCCCTGCGCTTAGGGTTCAGCTCCGTGATGTTCGATGGCTCAACCCTGAGCTATGAGGAAAATATTCGCCAGACGCGGGAAGTGGTGAAGATGTGCCACGCCGTTGGCGTGTCGGTAGAAGCCGAGCTTGGCGCAGTCGGTGGCGATGAAGGCGGTGCACTTTACGGGCATGCGGATGAAGCCTTCTTCACCGACCCGCAGCGGGCGCGCGAATTTGTCGATTCAACCGGCATTGACGCGCTGGCGGTTGCCATCGGCAACGCGCACGGTAAATACAGGGGCGAGCCGAAACTCGATTTCCCGCGCCTGGACGCCATTCGCCAGCAGACGGGGCTGCCGCTGGTGCTGCACGGCGGCTCCGGCATTAGCGATGCCGATTTTCGCCGCGCGATTGAGCTGGGCATTCACAAAATTAACTTCTATACAGGGATGTCGCAGGCCGCGCTTGCCGCCGTTGAGCAGCGCATGGCAAACCGCCAGCCGCTGTACGATGAATTTGCCGAGCTGCTGCTGGGGATAGAAGAGGCAATTACGGATACGGTCGCCGAACAGATGCGCATCTTCGGCAGCGCGGGGCAGGCATAATGGAACGAAAGGGCATTATCGCCGCAGGCAATATGCTGGTGGATCACGTGCATCAGATCGTGCAGTGGCCGGAGCGCGGCTGGCTGGCGGAAATCACCCATAGTGAACGCTCCACCGGCGGCGCGCCGCTCAACGTCCTGCTGACGCTGGCAAAAATGCACGTTGGCCTGCCGCTGCAGGCGGTGGGGCTGATTGGCGAAGATGGCGACGGAGATTACATCCTGGCGATGCTCGACCAGTACCACGTCAACCGCCAGCGCGTGCAGCGCACCACCTTTGCGCCGACCTCCATGTCGCAGGTCATGACCGACCCCAGCGGGCAACGCACCTTCTTCCACTCACCGGGGGCCAACCGCCTGCTGGATCTGCCCGCTTTCGACCGTCTCGACGGGTCGATGAAAATTTTCCATCTCGGCTATCTTTTGCTTCTCGATAGCCTGGACATGCCCGATGACGAATTTGGCACCCGCAGCGCGCGGCTGCTGGCGCAGATGCGCGAGCAAGGGTATGAAACCTCGCTCGACCTGGTTTCCCGCAAGGGCGACCCGCGCTATCAGCCGCTGGTACTCCCTGCCCTGCGCCATCTAGACTATCTGGTGATTAATGAGCTGGAAGCCGGGGAGTTTAGCGGCCTGACAATGCGTGACGAAAACGACGTCCCGCACATCGCCCATATCGCAGAAGCCGCGGCGCAGCTGTTGGCTGCCGGCGTTCGCCAGCGGGTGGCGATCCACTGTCCGGAAGGGGCATGGGGAGAAGCACGCGGTGAAGAAGGTCGCTGGATCCCGTCATGGATGCTGGAGCAAGAAGAGATTATCGGCAGCGTCGGCGCGGGTGATGCTTTCTGTGCAGGCTTTTTATACGGCTGCCATGAATCGCTGTCGCTTGCGGAGAGCATTTATCTGGCACACGCCTGCGCGCGGGCAAGCCTGCTGGCCGCCAATGCGATCGACGGCGCGAAAACGCTGGCCGAGCTGCAGCTGTTTATCCGCGAGAACGCTTAATTTAACAATAATTGCGATTTTTCATTACAGTTCTATGAATTTTTCATTCCCGAACTACACTCTCTCCATCTGGCATATTCGGCGTGGGCAGCATTCTGCCCGCACGCTTTTCCGAAATGAGATTGAAAGAGGACAAGGGAAAAATGTTCGCAGCCATCATTATCGGTATTTTCATTATCAGCGTCATTTATGCGCATTCACGCGGCAAATAAAAACAGACGCTTTCTCGTCAGCTTTTCGACCACTCGACGTTTATGGCACCCATCAATATGTTTATGACGGCATTTTCTTCGCTGCCCGCCAGGCAGCCTTTCTTTGAAACAGAACGCTTTCCTGAATTAAATAAGCTCACGGAAAACTGGCTGGTTATTCGCGAAGAGGCTCTGCGTTTACAGCATCATATAAAAGCGTCGCAAAATAATAATGATGCCGGATTTAACACCTTTTTTAAACGCGGCTGGAAACGTTTTTATCTTAAATGGTATGCCGATGCTCATCCCTCCGCGCAATCTTTATGCCCAGTGACCACCCGGCTGGTGAGTGAAATTCCCTCGGTGAAGGCGGCCATGTTTGCCGAACTTCCGGCAGGAGCGAAGCTCGGCAAGCATCGGGACCCATACGCGGGCTCGGTACGTTATCATCTGGGCTTATTCACACCGAATGACGATCGCTGCTTTATTGAGGTCGACAGGCAGCGCCACAGCTGGCGAGATGGCGAGGCCGTTATTTTTGATGAGACTTACGTCCATTGGGCGGAGAATAAATCGGAACAAACGCGAATTATTCTTTTCTGCGACGTTGAACGACCAATGAAATGGCGCTGGGCACAGACGGTAAATCACTGGATAGGCGCAACGCTGATGTCGGCCGCCAGCTCACCAAATGACGATAATGACCGCACGGGCGGCATTAACCGCATCTTTAAATACATTCATGCGGGCCGCGAACGCGGACAGAGCCTTAAAAAAAGGAATCGTAAGGCCTATTACGCCCTCAAGTATCTGTGCATCGGTGCAATTTTTGCCGCCATTCTTGTTCCGGCATTGACGTGAACGTTACGCCGCCTGTTCGGGGCGGCTAACATCGGTGGCAAACACGTAACCCAGCCCACGGATGGTTTTGATGAGGGCTGGCTGGTGCGGGTTAGCCTCGATCTTCCGGCGCAGGCGCATGATCAACACGTCGATAGTGCGATCGAACACCTCAGCGCTTTCGCTGTGGGTCAGCTCAAGCAGACGATCGCGGCTCAGCACCCGGCGGGCATTTTGCGTAAGCGCCAGCAGCAAGCCGTACTCGCCCTGAGTTAAGGGCACGGTATTCCGCTGCGGATCGCTCAGCTCGCAGCGGGTGGTATCAAGCGTCCACCCATTAAAGGCAATGCCCGCGACGGGCACCGCGGGGGGGTCGGCAGCCAGCACGCCGGTACGGCGCAGTACCGCTTTCACGCGAGCAACCACCACGCGCGGGTTGAACGGTTTGCCAATGTAATCGTCGGCCCCCATTTCCAGCCCTACCACCACGTCTGACTCACTGCCCAGCCCGGTTAGCATCACAACCGGTAGCGCCGGACGCTGCTTTTGCAGCTGCAGCAGAACCTGCAGGCCGTTGATATCCGGCAGCATCATATCCAGCAGGACAAGCGCGATATGTGGCTCCTGCTGTACCCGGCGCAGCGCATCCTGGCCGTTATGGCAGACAAGCACGCTAAAGACGTGCTCGCTCAGCACGTCCTGAAGCAGTTCGCAGACTGCCGTATCGTCATCAACCACCAGAATCGCCGGTTTCATCATATGCTTCCGTCAGGGGATTATGTTAAGTCTGAACCATTCTGCCGCCGGCTCCAGTCAAATGGTTTTTTCAGTGACGGAAATTCAACCCATGTCACATCCGCTGCCCTGTCGACACGTCAATTTTGACGATTCGCTGCTTTTGGTCAGCGTTTTCACCGCAAATGGGCCGTAAAGTCTACGTATACCCACAATAAAAACATGGCATAGAAGCTGCATAGTGGGTGCGAACGATTCGATTAACTGGAGCAGACTGATGAAAAAAGTCGTCACGGTTTGCCCTTATTGTGCCTCAGGTTGCAAGATCCACCTGGTGGTCGATAACGGCAAAATCGTCCGGGCGGAGGCCGCACAGGGGAAAACCAACCAGGGCACGCTATGCCTGAAAGGCTACTACGGCTGGGATTTTATTAACGATACCCAAATCCTCACCCCGCGCCTGAAAACCCCAATGATCCGCCGCGAGCGCGGCGGCAGGCTGGAAGCCGTCAGCTGGAACGAGGCGCTCGATTACGTCGCCACGCGCCTTAGCGCCATCAAGGCCAAGTATGGCCCGGATGCGATTCAGACCACCGGCTCTTCACGCGGGACGGGGAATGAAACTAACTATGTGATGCAAAAATTCGCGCGCGCCGTTATTGGTACCAATAACGTCGACTGCTGCGCTCGCGTCTGACACGGCCCATCGGTTGCAGGTCTGCACCAGTCGGTCGGTAACGGCGCAATGAGTAATGCCATCAACGAGATAGATAATACCGATCTCGTGTTTATTTTCGGCTATAACCCGGCGGATTCTCACCCTATCGTCGCGAACCACGTTATTCGCGCTAAACAGAACGGGGCGAAAATCATCGTCTGCGATCCGCGCAAAATCGAAACCGCGCGTATTGCGGACATGCACATTGCATTGAAAAACGGCTCGAACATCGCGCTGTTGAACGCAATGGGGCACGTCATTATTGAGGAGAACCTGTACGACCAGGCGTTCGTCGCCACCCGTACGGAAGGCTTTGAAGAGTATCGGAAAATTGTCGAAGGCTATACGCCAGAGTCCGTCGAAGCGATAACCGGCGTCAGCGCGCAGGAGATCCGTCAGGCGGCGCGGATGTATGCGGCCGCGAAAACCGCCGCCATCCTGTGGGGCATGGGCGTGACTCAGTTCTATCAGGGCGTGGAAACGGTACGTTCTCTGACGAGTCTCGCGATGCTGACCGGCAATCTGGGTAAAGCGCACGTCGGCGTGAACCCGGTACGCGGTCAGAATAACGTTCAGGGTGCCTGCGATATGGGCGCGCTGCCGGATACCTATCCGGGCTATCAGTACGTCAAGTTCCCGGAAAATCGCGAGAAATTCGCGAAGGCCTGGGGCGTGGAAAGTCTGCCTGAGCACACCGGGTACCGCATCAGCGAGCTGCCGCACCGTGCGGCGCACGGCGAAGTGCGTGCAGCCTACATCATGGGTGAAGACCCGCTTCAGACCGACGCCGAGCTCTCTGCGGTACGCAAAGGGTTTGAGGATCTGGAGCTGGTGATTGTCCAGGATATCTTTATGACCAAAACCGCGGCGGCGGCGGATGTGATTTTACCGTCGACCTCCTGGGGCGAGCATGAAGGTGTTTACACGGCGGCAGACCGCGGCTTCCAGCGCTTCTTTAAGGCGGTCGAGCCGAAGTGGGATCTGAAAACCGACTGGCAGATCATCAGCGAAATCGCCACCCGTATGGGCTACCCGATGCACTACAACAACACCCAGGAGATCTGGGACGAGTTGCGCAGTCTGTGTCCGGACTTCACCGGGGCGACCTATGAAAAAATGGGTGAGCTGGGCTACATCCAGTGGCCGTGTCGCGATGAGTCCGAAGCCGACCAGGGAACGTCGTACCTTTTCAAAGAGAAATTCGACACCCCGAACGGGCTGGCGCAGTTCTTCACCTGCGACTGGGTCGCCCCCATCGATAAACTCACCGATGAGTATCCGATGGTGCTCTCCACCGTACGCGAGGTGGGCCACTACTCCTGCCGTTCGATGACCGGCAACTGCGCCGCGCTGGCGGCGCTGGCGGATGAACCCGGCTATGCGCAAATCAACACCGCCGACGCGGAACGCCTTGGTATTGAGGACGAAGCGCTGGTATGGGTGAATTCGCGCAAAGGGCGGATCATCACCCGCGCGCAGGTCAGCAACCGACCCAACAAAGGGGCGGTCTACATGACCTACCAGTGGTGGATTGGTGCCTGTAACGAGCTGGTGACGGAGAACTTAAGCCCGATAACCAAAACGCCGGAGTATAAATACTGCGCCGTCAACGTGGAGCCGATTGCGGATCAGCACGCGGCGGAACAGTACGTGATCGACGAATATAACAAGCTGAAAGCCCGACTGCGCGAAAGCGCAATGGGTTGAAGCCGTTAATTCATCGTTGAATAAAGGGAGTGAGATATTCACTCCCTTTTTATTTCCGCTTAATTCATTAAATATATCAATTATTATTCTGGAAAGCGGCTCGCAGAAATAATGTAATTTTCACGAAAAGGAATTACATCTTTGCATTTTAATTCAGAGGGATAAGATGTGCGGCGGGTGCTTAAGACTTTCTGTCTTGAGCATTGTTGAGGGACAGAAAGTGGAAAGCCCCGGGAAATTTTCATTTACCCGAGGCTACCCCTCAACACCAACAGGTTGAGAGTAGCCTCTTATTCTTTTTTTGACAAGGAGTAAAAGGCATGACGCCATTAAAAACTGCGTTAGGCATCGTCTTTATTATTTGCCTGACGATAGTGATATTTACCTTTATTACTCGCGGGAAACTTTGCGAGTTTTCAATAAAGGGTGAACATCAGGAGGTGGCGGCAAAATTAGCCTGCAACGCAGGCTAACCTCTGCGGGCGGAACGACAGTTCCGCCCGGCTTGTAGGATGCTGAGGTCTTAATGCACCCATTTTTTTCTTTTGCTACCGCGATTATACTGCGCGGCGTGTACCCAGATGATAAGAATCCATGAAACCCATTTTTCTGTTGTTGTTTTTTTTAACCTCGTTCGCTCGCGCGGATGAGATAGGCAGCCAGTACCAGAAACAAGCGGAAGCCGGCGATGCCCGTGCCCAGTATTATCTTGCCGATACGTACTTCAGCTCTGGCGACAGCAAGCAGGCGGCCCTGTGGGCTGAAAAAGCGGCAAAAGGTGGTGATGTCGACGCCATGGGGCTGCTCTCACAAATTCTCTTTACGCAGGGCGACTATCCCCACGCTAAAGCGCTGGCGCAGCAGGCGACCATCGCGGGCAGCAAGCGCGGCACCATTATGCTGGCGCGAATTTTGGTGAACACGCAGGCGGGTAAAACTGACTATCCCCAGGCCATTAAGCTGCTGCAAACGGCTACCGAAGATATCGATAACGACTCTGCGGTCGATGCACAGCTGCTGCTGGGGCTGATCTATGCCAACGGCGTTGAAGTGGCGCAGGATGATGTGCTGGCGGCGTCATGGTTTAAGCGCAGCTCGTCTCTGTCACGCACCGGCTACGCGGAATACTGGGCAGGTATGCTGTTCCAGCAGGGTGAGAAAGGGTTTATCACGCCTAATAAACAGAAAGCGCTGTACTGGTTGAACCTGAGCTGTACCGAGGGGTTTGATACGGGGTGTGAAGAGTTTGATGCGTTGAGCGGGGAGTAGAATCCCCTCACCCTAACCCTCTCCCCAAAGGGGAGAGGGAAGAATACGTTACATTACTGGTCGGCCGTCTTATCAAAACGACCCAGCACCTCGCGTTCATACGCCAGCGCTTTTTTACGATCGAATTTGTGTTCCCACTTGGCGATAACCAGCACCGCCAGGGCATTACCCACCACGTTCAGCGCCGTACGCGCCATGTCGAGGATACGATCCACACCGGCGATAAACGCCAGACCTTCCAGCGGAATACCGACGCTGCCCAGCGTCGCCAGCAGCACCACGAACGAGACGCCCGGCACGCCTGCGATACCTTTGGACGTCACCATCAGGGTCAGCACCAGCACGATCTCCTGCCACAGCGACAGGTCAATGCCGTACAGCTGCGCAATAAAGATAGCGGCGATACTCTGGTACAGCGTCGAACCATCGAGGTTAAAGGAGTAGCCGGTGGGTACCACGAAGCTGGTAATAGAAGCAGGCGCACCGTAGGCCTCCATCTTCTCAATAATGCGCGGCAGCACGCTCTCGGAGCTTGCCGTGGAGTAGGCCAGAATCAGTTCGTCCTTGAGGATACGGATCAGGATCCAGATACTCAGCCCGCACAGGCGCGCCACAATCCCCAGCACCACCAGCGCAAAGAACAGGATGGCGAAGTGCACCAGGATCACCAGCTTCGCCAGCGGCCACAGGGAGGCAAAACCAAAGTTCGCCACGGTCACCGCGATAAGCGCAAATACCCCTACCGGCGCGTAACGCATCACCATGTGGGTCACTTTAAACATGGTTTCGGAGATAGAGCGGAACACGGTCACCAGCGGTTCACGGTGCGTCGCAGGCAGTGAAGAGAGTCCCAGACCGAACAGCACCGAGAAGAAGATGATAGGTAACATCTCGCCCTTCGCCATCGAGGCCACGATGTTGGTCGGTACCAGCGACAGGATCGTGCCCATCAGGCCGTGTGCATGGCTCTGCACGTCAGCGGTCGTACTTTGGTATTTCGAAATATCCACCGTTGCCAGCTGCGACATATCAATCCCGGAACCTGGCTGGAACACGTTCGCCAGCGTGATACCGAGGATAATGGCGACCGTAGTGATCACTTCGAAATAGATAATGGTTTTCGCGCCAATACGTCCTAACTGCTTCGCATCGCCGACGCCCGCAATACCGACCACCAGCGTCGAGATTACAATCGGCACCACGATCATCTTGATCAGATGAATAAAGATATCCCCTGCCGGTGAGAGCAGGTTCGCAATCAGCCATTCGCGGCTGTCGCTGTGATAGTGGAGGTAACTGCCCAGCAGGATGCCCAGCACAAGGGCGATTAAGATCTGCCAGGCAAGGCTCACTTTAACGTTTTTCATAGAAACTGACTTCCTCAATGAAGCGCCTTATTCATCAAAACTGCATGAATATGGGGACATACTGAAAGGGTATGAATTGTGTTGCGTTGGTTTATGGGATTTTTTAACGCGGCGTATGAGTATCATTTGCGCGGCCTGTTGCGCAAGCCTTAAAGAACAACGCATTTCACTCATAAAAGGGTCTATGACGGGAGTTTGTCCTAATTCTGATAAATAACCTTTTGTTATAAAAAAGCTTTTTTAAACATAAATGTGAATAATCCTCAGCATAAATTATTTTCCTTCAAAGTTTCATTCGCTCATTTTTCAACCTGTTCAAACAATGCGTGATCTGTAGCCCAAATAATAAACAAAGCTTGTAAAGCCCCTACAATTAACGTTTTAGTGACATATTATTAACATCTTACAAGGAGAAAAAAAGCCATGAGCCAAATACACAAACATGACATTCCCGCAAATATTGCGGACCGTTGCCTGATCAACCCGGAGCAGTACCACGAGAAATATCAGCAGTCTATCACCGCCCCGGACGCCTTTTGGGGTGAGCAGGGCCATATTCTTGACTGGATCACACCTTATCAGAAGGTGAAGAACACCTCCTTTGCGCCCGGTAATGTCTCCATTAAATGGTATGAAGACGGCACGCTGAACCTGGCGGCGAACTGCCTTGACCGTCACCTTGCGGAGCGCGGGAATGAGACGGCCATCATCTGGGAAGGCGATGATGCCTCGCAGAGCAAACACATTACGTATAAAGAACTGCACCGCGACGTGTGCCGCTTCGCCAACGTTCTGCTGGAAAGAGGCATTAAAAAAGGCGATGTGGTCGCTATCTATATGCCGATGGTGCCGGAAGCGGCGGTGGCCATGCTGGCCTGCGCGCGTATTGGCGCGATCCACTCCGTTATCTTTGGCGGTTTCTCACCCGAAGCGGTTGCCGGCCGCATCGTTGATTCCAGTTCAAAGCTGGTGATCACTGCCGATGAAGGCGTGCGCGCTGGACGCGGTATCCCACTGAAGAAAAACGTCGACGAAGCGCTGAAAAACCCGAACGTCAACACGGTCTGCAACGTTATCGTCCTTAAGCGTACCGGCGGCAAAATCGACTGGAACGAGGGGCGCGATCTGTGGTGGAGCGACCTGATCGAGAACGCGAGCGACCAGCACCAGCCGGAAGAGATGAACGCGGAAGATCCGCTTTTCATTCTTTATACCTCCGGTTCGACCGGCAAGCCGAAAGGCGTGCTGCACACCACCGGCGGCTATCTGGTCTATGCGGCTACCACCTTCAAATACGTCTTCGACTACCATCCGGGCGACATCTACTGGTGTACCGCCGACGTGGGCTGGGTGACCGGGCACAGCTACCTGCTGTACGGCCCGCTGGCCTGTGGCGCAACAACGCTGATGTTTGAGGGCGTTCCAAACTGGCCAACCCCAGCGCGGATGTGTCAGGTGGTCGACAAACATCAGGTCAACATCCTCTACACCGCCCCAACGGCGATCCGCGCATTAATGGCGGAGGGCGATAAAGCCATCGAAGGCACCGACCGCTCTTCATTGCGTATCCTCGGTTCCGTCGGCGAGCCGATCAACCCGGAAGCCTGGGAGTGGTACTGGAAAAAAATCGGTAACGAGAAATGCCCGGTGATGGACACCTGGTGGCAGACCGAAACCGGCGGCTTTATGATCACCCCGATGCCGGGCGCCACGCAGCTTAAAGCAGGCTCGGCAACCCGTCCGTTCTTCGGCGTGCAGCCTGCGCTGGTGGATAATGAAGGTAACCCGCTGGAAGGGGCCACCGAAGGCAACCTGGTAATCGTCGACTCCTGGCCGGGCCAGGCGCGGACCCTGTTCGGCGATCACGATCGCTTCGAGCAGACCTACTTCTCGACTTTTAAAAACATGTACTTCAGCGGCGACGGCGCGCGTCGTGACGAAGATGGCTATTACTGGATAACCGGGCGCGTGGACGACGTACTGAACGTCTCCGGCCACCGTCTGGGCACGGCTGAGATTGAATCAGCCCTCGTGTCGCATCCGAAGATTGCCGAAGCCGCCGTGGTGGGCATTCCGCACAACATCAAAGGCCAGGCGATTTACGCGTACGTCACCCTGAACCACGGTGAAGAACCGTCGCCAGAGCTGTACACCGAAGTGCGCAACTGGGTGCGTAAAGAGATTGGCCCGCTGGCGACACCGGACGTGCTGCACTGGACCGACTCGCTGCCGAAAACCCGCTCCGGCAAAATCATGCGTCGCATCTTGCGCAAAATCGCGGCCGGGGACACCAGCAATCTCGGTGATACCTCAACGCTCGCGGATCCTGGCGTGGTGGACAAACTGCTCGAAGAAAAGCAGGCCATCGCAATGCCTTCATGATTTTTTCTCCCTCTCCCCATGGGAGAGGGCCGGGGTGAGGGCATCAGACCGCACCTTCCTCCCCTCACCCTAACCCTCTCCCCATAGGGGAGAGGGGATAAAACAAACCAACCTTACCTCTGGAGATTTCTGTGATGAATAACGATATTTGTCAGCAGATAGAGAATAGTGCGCACTACAGGGAGCTCGTCGATAAACGGCAACGGTTTGCCTTCTTACTTTCCATCATCATGCTGATTATCTACGTCGGCTTTATTATGCTGATCGCCTTTGCTCCGCACTGGCTGGGCACCCCGCTGCACGCGGGTACCAGCGTGACGCGCGGTATTCCCATCGGCATTGGCGTGATTGTGATTTCATTTGTGCTGACCGGCGTTTACGTCTGGCGTGCGAACGGTGAATTCGATCGTCTTAATAAAGCGGTACTGCAAGAGGTAAAAGCGTCATGAAGCGAGTCCTGACGGCGCTAGCCGCCACACTTCCGTTTGCCGCCAGCGCGGCGGATGCCATTACCGGCGAAGTACAGCGCCAGCCAACCAACTGGCAGGCGATTGTGATGTTCCTGATTTTCGTCCTGCTGACGCTGTACATCACGTACTGGGCGTCGAAGCGCGTGCGCTCCCGTAATGATTACTACACCGCAGGCGGCAACATTACCGGTTTCCAGAACGGGCTGGCGATTGCGGGTGACTTTATGTCCGCCGCCTCGTTCCTCGGGATTTCTGCGCTGGTGTACACCTCCGGTTATGACGGTCTGATTTACTCCCTCGGCTTCCTCGTCGGCTGGCCGATCATTCTGTTCCTGATCGCTGAGCGCTTGCGCAATCTGGGACGCTATACCTTCGCAGACGTGGCCTCGTATCGTCTGAAGCAGGGGCCGATTCGCACCCTCTCCGCCTGCGGTTCGCTGGTGGTGGTGGCGCTGTACCTGATTGCGCAGATGGTCGGCGCGGGTAAATTGATCGAACTGCTGTTCGGCCTGAACTACCACATCGCGGTAGTGCTGGTTGGCGTGCTGATGGTGATGTACGTTCTGTTCGGCGGCATGCTGGCGACCACCTGGGTGCAGATCATCAAAGCGGTGTTGCTGCTGTTCGGCGCCAGCTTTATGGCCTTTATGGTGATGAAGCACGTCGGGTTCAGTTTCAATAACCTCTTTACCGAGGCGATGGCGGTTCATCCGAAAGGGGAAGCCATCATGAGCCCGGGCGGGCTGGTGAAAGACCCGATATCGGCCCTTTCGCTCGGTCTGGGACTGATGTTCGGTACCGCAGGTTTACCGCACATTCTGATGCGCTTCTTCACCGTGAGCGACGCGCGCGAAGC
Source organism: Enterobacter sp. AC1 (assembly GCF_050434705.1). Classification (NCBI taxonomy): domain Bacteria; kingdom Pseudomonadati; phylum Pseudomonadota; class Gammaproteobacteria; order Enterobacterales; family Enterobacteriaceae; genus Enterobacter; species Enterobacter sp. AC1. The sequence goes on from NZ_JBNDIZ010000010.1 coordinate 39,650, forward strand.
GCGCAAGAGCGTCTTCTACGCTACCGGTTTCATGGGTTACTTCTACATTCTGACCTTTATCATCGGCTTTGGCGCCATCATGCTGGTGGGCGCGAATCCGGCGTTTAAAGACGCGGCGGGGGCGCTGATTGGCGGTAATAACATGGCGGCGGTGCACCTTGCTGACGCGGTGGGCGGTAACCTCTTCCTCGGCTTTATCTCTGCCGTGGCCTTCGCCACCATTCTCGCGGTGGTTGCAGGGCTGACGCTGGCGGGCGCTTCTGCGGTGTCGCACGACCTCTATGCTAACGTGATCCGTAAAGGGGCAAGCGAACGTGATGAGCTGAAAGTCTCTAAAATCACCGTGCTGGTGCTGGGCGTGGTCGCCATTCTGCTGGGTATTTTGTTCGAGAAGCAGAACATCGCCTTTATGGTGGGGCTGGCCTTCTCCATCGCGGCAAGCTGTAACTTCCCTATTATCCTGCTCTCCATGTACTGGTCGAAACTGACCACCCGTGGGGCGATGATTGGCGGCTGGCTGGGGCTTCTGACCGCGGTGATCCTGATGATTCTGGGTCCGACCATCTGGGTGCAGATCCTCGGTCACGCCAGCGCTATCTTCCCGTACGAATACCCGGCGCTGTTCTCAATCGCCGTGGCGTTTATCGGGATCTGGATCTTCTCTGCAACCGACAACTCGCCGGAGGGTAACCTGGAGCGTGAGAAATTCCGCGCCCAGTTTATCCGCTCACAAACCGGCCTGGGCGTAGAACAAGGCCGCGCACACTGAGTCTTGATCCCCGGCCTTCGGGCCGGGGAGTTCAGAACATCACCCACGCCACCAGCGGTGCGATCAGCACCATCACCACGCCTGAGAGCATCATCACCAGGCTCGCGACAACGCCCTCCTGCTGACCCAGCTCATACGAGCGTGCCGTGCCCGCGCCGTGCGATGCCGCACCAAACCCCGCGCCTTTCGCCATCCCTTCCCGAATAGAAAGCCGCAGAAAGAGCACATCGCCGACCGCCATCCCAAAGACGCCCGTCACCACCACAAACAGCGCCACCAGATCCGGCTGTCCGCCAAGCGGTTTCGCGGCGGCCAGCGCAAACGGCGTGGTCACCGAACGCACGGCCAGGCTGCGCTGAATTTCATCGGGCAGCGTAAACAGCCGCGCCAGCCAGACCGAGCTACAGACCGCCACCACCGTCGCGGTAAGCACGCCTGCGCTGAGCGACATCCAGTGGCGTTTGATAATATTCAGGTTGTCATAAACGGGGACGGCAAAGGCGATGGTCGCCGGGCCGAGCAGCCACAGCAGCCAGTGGGATTCACCAATGTAGTTCTGCCAGGAGATATGGCCGAAGACCAGCATCAGCACCAGCAGGATCGGCGTGAAGACCAGCGGCATCAGCGGCAGGGCATGAAAGCGGCGATAAAGCCGCTTGTTGGCGAAGTAGATAATTAGCGTGGCAACCAGGCACAGGACGCTTATCTGAAAGTTAGTCATGCTTCTGCCTGCTGATTTCAAAGCGATAGACTTTATCCACCACCCAGGCGGTCGCCCCCAGCACCATCAGCGTACTCAGCGCAATGACCGCGAAGATCCGCCATCCGTCGACCATCAGCAGCTGCGCGTAGTTCACCACCGCCACCACGGCAGGGACAAAGAACAGCAGCATCTCTGCCAGCAGCCAGCGCGCTCCGGCGCGTACCCAGTTAAGGGGAATAACGCGGCAGAGAATGAGCGTCAGCATCAGCAGCATCCCCACCAGGTTGGCAGGCAGCGGCAGGTGGAGCCAGCCGACAAGATATTCAGCGAAAACAAACAGTCCCGCGTAGAGCAGTACCTGAACCGGTACCTGGAGTCGTTGAACAACGGCAGGCGTAACACGGCTTAACGCCACGGCCATGGGGGTTTTCCTCAAAAATGAGACGAGGCGCCAGTATAGAGAGCGCACGGTGTGGACTGAAATGAATTAAAATCATCAAAGGTATAGTTTCGAGGAATAATCATGGACATAAGAACGCTGCGCTATTTTGTCGAAGTGGTTCGCCAGCAAAGTTTTACCCGCGCAGCGGAGAAGTTGTTTGTTACCCAGCCCACCATCAGCAAGATGCTGAAAAACCTCGAAGATGAACTGAACTGTACCCTGCTGCTCCGCGACGGGCGCAAGCTGTTGCTGACCGATACCGGACGCGTGGTGTTCGAACGCGGGCTGGCGATTCTGGCGGAGTTTCGCCAGCTTGAGGCGGAACTGGGCGATATCAACCACCTGACCAAAGGGGTGCTTCGCCTCGGCATTCCACCGATGGTGGGGATGATGATGGCCGGGCCGATCAGCCTTTTTCGCCAGCGCTATCCCGGCGTTGAGCTGAAGATTTCGGAGTTTGGTGGCTTAACCGTCCAGCAGGCCGTTACCAACGGCGAACTCGACGTCGCCATGACCGCCCTCCCCGTTGAGGAAGAGAGCGGTCTGGCAACGCTTCCGCTCTTTAGCCACCCGCTGTGCGTGCTGGTTCCCCGCTCCGGCGACTGGCTGAAGAGAGACGCGGTGAAGCCTGAACTACTCGGCGAGCACCCTCTGCTGATCTACAACGAAGACTTCGCCCTCAGCCGCCAGCTGATGACGCTGTTTAATCAACATAACGTGAAGCCGCGCATTGCGGTGCGCAGCGGCCAGTGGGATTTCCTGGCAGCGATGGTGCAGGCAGGCGTGGGGATTGCCATTCTGCCGCAGCCGATATGCGAGCGTCTGGATAAAAACACGCTGCGCTGGATCCCGCTGGAGAGCGACCTGCACTGGCAACTGGGGATGATCTGGCGTGAAGGGGTCTATTTGTCGCACAGCGCGCAGGCGTGGTTGCAGTGCTGTGAGGGGTTTTGGATTTCCCCTCACCCTAACCCTCTCCCATAGGGAGAGGGAACCGATCGAGCACGTAGGCCCGGTAAGCGCAGCGCCACCGGGCAAAAGCGCGTTACTGATTCTCTATCAACAGCGCTTCCAGCAGATCCAGATCGTGCAGCAGCTTTTGCAGCGTCTCATTGCTGATTTGGCGCGTAGCGCGCAGGTGATACAGCTCGGCACGCTCTGAGCGCAGCGCCGCCAGACGGAACCGGCGTTCCAGGTTCTCCTCCTGCAGCGAGCTTTCCACATCGTTACGCCCGTCTGCGCGGCGACGCAGGTTACCAATCACGCGGGAGCTGACCTCTGTCAGCAGCTGATTATCGATATTCTCCTCCGCATCCGCGGCCAGGCGCTCTTCCATTTTCTGGATAGCGACAATCGCCACTTCGGCGGTGGCCGCGCGCGCTATGCGCTCTTCTTTGTGCTGCTGGGTCGAATCACCCGCGTCGATATGCTGCAGCAAAATCGGCAGCATAATCACGCCGACAAACAGGGAGAACAGAATCACGCCCGCCGCCAGGAACACCAGCTCGTAGCGCGCCGGGAAGACATCGCCCGTGGGCAGCAGCAGCGGAATGGAGAGCACACCGGCAAGGGTGATTGCCCCGCGGACGCCGGCAAAGGAGGCAATCAGCAGCTCACGCGTTGTCCACGAGCCAAACTCCATCGGCTTTTTCTTCAGGAAGCGTACGCTGAAGTTTTTCATCGTCCACAGCCAGCCGAAACGCACCAGCATCAGCGCCAGGTAGATCAGCACGACGTCGGTAAACAGCATCCAGACCTCAACGTTCGGGTCGGCTTCGGCCGCCACCAGCGAGGATTCCATAATGCCCGGCAGCTGCAGGCCCAGCAGCAGGAACACCATGCCGTTAAAGACAAATTCCAGCATGGCCCAGGTGCTGTTGGCTCGCAGGCGCATGGCCAGCGGCGCGCGGCGCATTACGCCGGAGCGGGTGATGGTCATCCCTGCCGCAACCGCTGCCAGAATACCGGACACGCCTATATGTTCGGCAATCAGATAGGAGGCAAACGGCAGAAGGAACAGCAGTACGATCTGCGTAGCGGGTTCATCACCGCCCCAGCGGCTGAGGAAGCGCAGCGAGCGGCCGTACAGCCAGCTCACCACGAAGCCCGCCAGGATACCGCCAATGGCCACCTTAAAGAACTCCAGGGTCGCGCCGCCGACGGTAAAGACCATCGTGCCCATCGCAACGGCCACGGCAAATTTCAGGGCGACCAGGCCGGAGGCGTCATTCATCAGCGCCTCACCCTGTAAAATTCCCATAATTTTCTTCGGAATACGGCCTTCACCCACAATGCCGGAAAGCGCCACGGCATCGGTTGGCGACAGCACGGCGGCCAGCGCAAAAGCCGGAATTAATGGGATACCCGGTACGGCCCAGTAGATGAGAAAACCAATCCCAACCACGGTGACCACCACCAGCGCCAGCGCCAGGCCGAAGATCTCTCGTCCGTGTTCAAGGAACTCGCGCGTGGGGGTTTTCCAGCCGTCGGCAAACAGCAGCGGCGGAATAAACAGCACGAGGAACAGTTCCGGGTCGAACTCAACGTGCAGGCCAAACGTCGGCCACGCCAGCAGCGCGCCGATGGCAATTTGCATTAATGGCAGGGGGACCTGAAAGGGCAGTACGCGTGTAACCACCCCGGATAGCGAGACCACAAGGGTCATGATGAGTATTGTGAAGAAGATTTCCATGCGTTCCCTGTTTGCTGTGTTGCTTATGTACTACGGAAGGCGTCGTGCCTTTCATTCTATCTTCCCCAGAGTAACGTAAAAGGCAACAGGATGAGTCCGGAAAATAAAAACGGGCGGCCTGAGCCACCCGTTTTCGCATCAAAGGACAATTTAGATTGCCCATCCGCCCGCGTAGAACGCCACCAGCGCAACGGCGATGACCACGGTGCCGACGTTCAGCTTGCGCCACTCGCCGGAGACCAGACGACCGATCACCAGCGACGCGAAGCCGATCATAATGCCGGTAACGATGTTACAGGTCAGCACGATAAAGACCGCGGTAATCAGGCCAGACATGGCGTCCACAAAATCCGCAAAGTCGATTTTCGCCACGTTGCTCAGCATCAGCAGGCCTACGTACATCAGCGCCGGTGCGGTCGCGTACGCCGGAACCAGGTAGGAGAGCGGAGAGAGGAACAGAATCAGCATGAACAGCACGCCGACGGTGATCGCTGTCAGGCCGGTTTTACCGCCTGCCGCCGTACCCGCTGCGGACTCGATGTACACTGCCGCAGGCGCCGCGCCCACCAGGCCAGAGAAGACGCTGCTCAGGGAGTCGGTGGTCAGGGCTTTGCCGCCATCAATAATCTGACCGTCTTTATCCAGCAGGTTTGCCTGACCCGCGACGGCACGAATAGTACCGGTCGCGTCAAATACGGCGGTCATCACCAGCGCCAGCACGCTTGGCAGGATCACCGGGTTCAGCGCGCCGACAATATCCAGGCTGCCAATCAGGGAGTTGCCTTTGTCATCGCTCAGGGACGGCATGGCGAAGATACCGGAGAAGTGCACGGTCGGGTCGAAGATCAGGCCAACAATGGAAACGCCGATAATGGTCAGCAGAATGCCACCCGGGACTTTCAGTTTTTCCAGACCGATAATCACCGCCAGGCCTATCAGCGACATGATTACCGGGAAGCTGGCGAAATGGCCCAGCGCCACCGGCAGGCCGTCCAGCGGGTTCTTGATCACCAGGCCCACGCCGTTCGCGGCGATCAGCAGCAGGAACAGGCCGATACCGATACCCGTACCGTGCGCCACGCCCTGCGGCAGGTTGCGCAAAATCCAGCTACGGATGCCGGTCGCTGAAATAACGGTAAACAGCACACCCATCAGGAACACGGCGCCCAGCGCAACCGGTACGCTGATGTGCTGGCCCAGCACCAGGCTGAACGCGGTAAAGGCGGTCAGGGAGATAGCGCAACCAATTGCCAGCGGCAGGTTCGCCCACAGGCCCATCACGATTGAGCCAACACCGGCCACGAGACAGGTGGCAACAAAGACAGCCGCAGGCGGGAAGCCCGCTTTGCCCAGCATGCCCGGTACAACGATGACGGAGTACACCATCGCCAGAAACGTTGTCAGACCGGCAACGATTTCCTGGCGCACGGTACTGCCGCGAGCCGAAATTTTAAACATGGCGTCAAGTGAACCGCCGGTACGCGCAGATGGCGTAGACATAGAAAACATCCCCTGAGAGTTTTTTAGGAAGTCCGTAAGTGAGGTGGAGACGCCACTGCCAGCTAAACGTCAAATCCTTGTGTTGCGTTTGCGACGAAAGGGCGTCACAAAAAAAGCAAACGTTTAGCTCCGCACTTACAAACGGGTGGTCAAATTAAGGCAAACGATTATCCAGCCTAATACCCGCCCTTTTCAACTGAACTTTATCGTTTTTCGCTAAAATTCACTTATGACGCTGAAGAAATAAACAGAGGATGCGCAAACGTTATCGTCTATGCGCAATTTGTTTACATTTCAATCCTCACCCGGGATAGATAACGGGCCCCCCTGTTGCAGCGTTTTTTGCCAGCCAGGGCTATTTTCCACCTTTGTCTTCCATGCCTGAGTATGCGGCAGATTAGTGACACCGCCGCGTGCCAGCAGGGCAAAAATCGGGAAGCTCATCTGAATGTCGGCCATGCTGAGCGAATCCCCGGCAAACCAGCTGTTTTCAGCAAGATGTGATTCAATAAAGCGCGCATGGGTTTCCAGCTGGCGGTTGAGATACGCTTTTTGCACCCCCTGTGCCAGCGCTTTCCCCAGGGTTCTGATACCAAACGGCACGGGTGGCTTGCCGAGGCTATTGAAAACCAGCTTCATTAACAGCAGCGGCATCAGCGATCCTTCAGCGTAATGCAGCCAGAAGCGGTACTGCACCTTGTGCGCCGGATCTAACGGCTTAAGCCGTGACTCGGCATCATACGTTTCCTGCAGGTACTCCAGAATGGCGCCTGACTCCGCAAGGATCAGCCCGTTATCTTCGATGACCGGTGATTTGCCCAACGGATGCACTTTTTTGAGGGACTCAGGCGCCAGCATGTTCTTTTCGCGCTGGTAGTGAACGATCTCATAAGGCAGAGCGAGTTCTTCCAGCGCCCAAATCACGCGGTGCGAACGAGACTGGTTGAGGTGGTGTACCGTGAGCATGGTTTTCTCCTGTTATTCATACTTTTTAACTATAGAAAATCGAACAACATCGCGAAAAAATTTCGTCTAAAAAAGGGCGAGCGCGGCTGGCGAAAAAACGGGTCTTGCATAGAATTAAAGTGTCAGCACAATCCGGAACCTCCCCAACCCGCTCGACATGAGGGGTGCTGACGTCGGGGGAAACCCTCCCGTGAACCAGCGGGATAGAGTGAAAGACAAAGACCGGGAAAAACTAAAGCGCCCTTATGTGGCGCTTTAGTTCTGTATGGATGCGGGGTTTTGCCGGGTGGCGGCTGTGCCTTACCCGGCGAACTGGCTACACGCACGCTCAATCCTCTTCCAGCAACCGCGCCCCTGTCCCCTGCTCGCCCAGCCGGTCTCCCGGGTTACGCAGCGGACAATCGCTACGGGACAAACAGCCGCAGCCAATACAGCCATCCAGTTCGTCACGCAGGGCGACCAGCGTATGGATACGCCTGTCCAGCTCTTCACGCCACTGGGATGACAGCTCCTTCCACTCTTTCGGGCTCAGAGTATGCCCTTCCGGCAGCACGCCAAAGGCTTCACCAATGGTGGCCAGGGGAATTCCGATTCGCTGCGCAATTTTGATAATCGCTACGTAGCGGAGCACGTCGCGGGTATAGCGACGCTGGTTTCCCCCGTTACGGATACTCTTGATTAACCCTTTGCTTTCATAGAAGTGGAGCGCCGACACGGCAACGCCGCTTCGCTTTGCCACTTCACCGGGGGTTAATAGCGCTTTAATTCGCGGCAATCTCTTTTCCATAAAACCTCTTTACCTCAAGTTAACTTGAGGAATTATACTCCCCCGCAGAGAAAACGACGAATTAACCGAGATAGTTGTATCTACAGAGGGGCAACCTTATGTCGCATCAGCAGATTATTCAGACACTTATTGAATGGATTGATGAGCATATCGACCAACCGTTAAACATTGATGTGGTCGCGAAAAAGTCGGGCTATTCGAAATGGTATTTACAGAGAATGTTCCGCACGGTTATGCATCAGACGCTGGGGGAGTACATTCGTCAGCGCAGGCTGTTGCTGGCGGCGCAGGCGTTACGCTCAACGCAGCGGCCGATTTTTGATATCGCGATGGATCTTGGCTATGTATCGCAACAGACCTTTTCCCGCGTGTTTCGCCGCGAGTTTGACCGCACGCCGAGCGATTATCGCCACCAGTTGAATTAACCGCTCTCAGTGCAAAGGTTGCTGCTGCCAGGTCATAAATTCCTGGGGCGGCATTGCCTTCGCGAAGTGCCATCCCTGACAATACTGGACGCCGCGCTTCAACAGCCAGCTTACCTGCTCTGCCGTCTCGACACCTTCCGCAATGGTTTTAAGCCGCAGGCTTTGGGCCATTTCGATAATATGCTCGGCGATCAGGTGGCTGGTACTGTTGGTCGTTAAGGTATCGATAAACGATTTATCGATTTTCAGAATATCCACGTTCAGCGAGTAGAGGTTGTGCAGGTTCGAGTAGCCGGTACCGAAGTCATCAATCGCGACTTCATAACCCGCCTGACGGAAAGCCTGAATCACCGGCGTGGTTTTCGGCACATCGATAAAACCGCGTTCCGTCACTTCTATTTTGATTTGCTGCGCGCGGACGGCGTAGTGGCGGGCCTTGTCAGAAATCATGGCGATCAGCCGCGAGGAGTGGAAATCCGTGGCCGACAGGTTAATCGAAATATAGAGATGCGGATGCTCGGCCAGGAAATGGCCCAGATCGCTGAACACCTCCTCAACGACATAGTCCGTAATCCGCTCGCTCATGCCCTCTTTTTCCGCCAGCGGAATAAACTCGGCTGGGCTCATCACCTGCCCGTTAAAACCGGGCCAGCGTAACAACGCCTCCGCGCCCACACACTGATTATTCTTGATATCAATAATCGGCTGATAGTGCACGCAAAGCTGACGCTTGTTCAGCGCCCGTTGCAGCAGGCGCCCCGGCGAATTAAGCTCGCGATGGGTACGAGACCAGACCAGCAAAATAATAATGCTGCAGATCATACCCAGCGGCAGCGTTAACGTAGCCTGATGATAAAGCGTTTCATAAAAGCGTTTATCGGATGTCGACACAATAGCCGCGATAGGTCTTTTGGGCGATTTTACGACCGTATAAAAGCGGTTATCTTTTTGAAATACCGATTCCTTATCCCGAATCATCGAATTTAATAAAGAAATATTGGCTTTCGGGCTGACGGAAAAGAACGCATTGGTTACCGTATCGTACACTCCCCACGAGAGAGAATGATCCGCGGACATGACTTCACTGTATGAAAGCGGATTGACGACCACCACATAATTTCCACGCTGCATATATGTCATTTTATAGCCAGTATAAAATGGGGTATCGCGATAATAATAGATAGCGACGTCAGGTTTGCGCGTGTAATTAGCGACGGGAATGGCGTAAGGTTGATCCGGTGTAAAAACGGTCGAACAAAGAAAATTCTGACCCTCTGCATAAATTAAATCGGCAACAAACAGCCGGCCACGCACAACGTTCAACATATATTGACGGTGTCCCGGCGTACAACGCTCACCCTGATATTTCTCAGCCTCGTCGCGGGCCAGATCAACCTGCTGAATAACCAGTTCGGTCTTGTCTAAAGCCAGTTCAGCAAATGTGCGTAGCTGGGCGCTCGTTTCAGATACGGCTCTAAGCTGGGCAAACCATAGCGCAAGCATCACCGGCAGCATAACTACCATGATGATCCCTACCACCCTGAGCATCTTGCGCCGCGCGCTACGATTCATTTCCCGCCCTATATCCCTGCATGTTGTACGCCTGTAGTAATGAAGGCCGGATGCTTTGTTAAACAGGTGATTACGTTGCATGAATCATGCGAAGTTAGCAACTGACTTTTAGTATTAAAAATCTTAAATTTCGTTATGACGATAATATTTTCCCGTAAGTGAAACTGTAAGTATTCGTTCCGTTTCAATTAAGGAAAATAATTATCCAGCCCGCAAGGGCGGTGGGAAGATAACACAACAGACGATCGTTGATTAAGCCAAACTTGTGACAGCGCGAAAAAAGCACAGCGTTACTATGACATTTAACGCTATTTGTTCGGGCGTATTTTGTTCGTTGATTTATAAATAATCAGCCGCCACTACCGTTTTTCCACGCCCCGTATGCTTGGCTTCATATAATGCTTTATCGGCACGCCTCAGTAAGGCTGAAGAATCCCGCTGTTCCCCGCAGACTTCCACAACCCCGGCACTAAACGACAGTGACAGTTTTCTCTCACCCACGATCAGCGGGTTGTTTTCCAGAACGGTGCGTAGCCTGGCGGACAGGCGCGCAGCACCATTGCCGTCAGTTTGCGCCAGCAGGAGCAAAAACTCTTCGCCTCCCACGCGCCCTAATGCTGAGTCTGAAGGAGCTAACTCGCGGACAGAATTACAGAAGTGAATAAGCGCCGCATCACCCACCGGGTGTCCCCACTCATCGTTGATCTGTTTGAAAAAATCCAGATCAAACATCAGGACACAAAAATGGCTGTTAACCTCCTGCCCGGTACTGGCCGCCAGCGCATGCTCCAGCTGCTGCAAAATCGCCGAACGGTTGAAGCAGCCGGTAAGATCGTCAGTGGTGGCTTTTACCTCCAGCTGCTGCTCGGCTTTTTTCCGCTCGGTAATATCCAGCCCAATATTAAGGATGGAGTTGTCCGGCAACAGAATATTTGACCACAGTACCGTCAACGGGGTGCCGTCTTTACGTAGCGGATGCCACTCATACATATCCTTAAGCGGTGAGACGTTGACCGACTCTCTTACCCGCCGCCGCTCTTCGGGGTCGGGATAAAACAGCGAAAGCGGATCGGTATGTTCAGCGATCTCCGCCATCGTCCAGCCGAACACTTTTTCACATTCTGCATTCCACAGCACGCAGCGGTTAAATTTGTCGAAAGAGTTCATTAAAACCGGGGCGCGTTCAAAGAGGGTTTTATATTGCGTTACGACGCGCTGCATTTCCTGCGCGGTTTTTTCACGGGCAATGATTTCCGCAAAATAGTCTTTTAATTTTTCGACCAGCACTACGACGATATTTTTCAGAATCGGCAGAGAATAGAGTCTTTCATTAAATGCTAAAAAGAAATAGCCGCTGCAGTGCCAGTTATGGGTTGAAAGCTTGCACAACACGCCGCTTTGCAGTTGCGCATAGCCGGGATGCTGAGGAGGAAATAGCGCGCGGCCAATATTCTCTTTCCAGTAGACCACTCGCCACGAACGATGGTGCCGCTGGAGAAGAGTATCCGCAAGGAAATCAGCCACCTCGAAGGAATGGCAGGTCATCTCCCCGGCGCAGACCACGCGCTGCAGCCCGTCATCCCCGTTAACGCTTACCCAGGCAAGACTAGCTCCCAGCGTGCGGCTGATGGTTTCCAGCATATCGGCCAGAGAACATTGAGCATGAAGCTGGGGCATCAGTTTTGCCAGCGCATGTAGCGCCTGCATGCTGTCATTAACAATCTCACGTCGGTTTTCTTTCATTTTTTTTCGCTGATTATCAGGCGATAAACCGGACGCAACTTTCTTCAGATTCGAAAAATCGACAAACCAACGCGGCAGGCTGAGTCTCAGCGCGGCGAATTAAAACAACGTTGTGTGTAATTAAATAGGTACAAATAAATAAAAAAACAATAAAATTCAAAAACCTGAAAGGTTAGCTGCGAGTAAAATTAATTGTCCACTCAAGCATAAGCCATAGGAATATTGCTGTAAACGTTGTACATGACGCCCGCTTTTGCATCAGTTTTGCTATCTCAATGAATTCATTATAAAGAACATGGGAAAAGGGAGCTTAGCCTGCAAAGATATATTTTGCTCAGGCTCGCACTGATTACAGGTAGCGATAAAACAGCCGGTTTTCATCATCCCGGGACTGGCGAATAAAACAGCAATCGTGATATAGTTCACAAATACTATGTAACGAAAAATTCTGTTTCATTCAGTTCGTCTGTTTTGTAGAGGATGGGTTTTATGGCAACCATTACTACCAGCATGGTTCTTCTGCGCTGGCCTTTGTTGAGTGCGGTACTGATGTTTTTAGCCAGCACGTTGAACATTCAGTTTCGTAAATCTGACTACGCGGGCCTTGCTGTTATCAGCACGCTGTTGGGGCTGGGGGCGGCCTGCTGGTTTGCTACGGGTTTGCTCGGCATTACCCTGCTGGATATGGCCGCCGTCTGGGAAAATATTAAAGTAGTGATGGTTGAGGCGATGAGCCATACGCCACCGGACTGGCCGATGGTGATTACCTGATCCCTTCCGGCATAAAAAAACCCAGACCATAGTCTGGGTTTTTTGTTTTTACGCGCTGGAAATCAGAACGGAATGTCGTCGTCGAAATCCATTGGCGGTTCGTTAGACGGCGCTGGCGCAGACTGCTGCTGCGGACGAGACTGCGCGCCGCCGCTGAACTGGTTGCCGCCCTGCGGCTGCTGAGGCTGACCCCAACCGCCCTGCTGCTGGCCGCCACCTGCTGGTGCCGCGCCACCGCCCTGACGGCCACCCAGCATCTGCATGGTGCCACCGACGTTAACCACGACTTCCGTAGTGTACTTTTCAGCGCCGGACTGATCGGTCCATTTGCGGGTACGCAGCTGGCCTTCGATATAGACCTGAGAACCTTTACGCAGATATTCACCGGCCACTTCTGCCAGTTTGCCAAACAGCACAACGCGGTGCCATTCAGTCTGCTCTTTCATCTCACCGGTCGCTTTATCACGCCAGGATTCGGAAGTAGCCAGCGTAATGTTGGCAACTGCGCCACCACTCGGCATGTAGCGTACTTCCGGGTCCTGGCCCAGATTACCGACGAGAATCACCTTGTTTACGCCTCTGCTGGCCATGTTCGTGTCTCCTGAATACGTTTCTTAATAGTGTAAACGCGCGAGTGTACCATTTCCACGCGTCAATTTGCATAGTTGCGTAGCAGGTTCAGAAATCTCCCGCGAACTCGACATTGTTACACAGCCAATCAGAAAATGCATTCCAATACTGTATATTCAAACAGGTCAAATTGTGTCATAATTAGCCGTTTCTGACAGCCGTTTGTCCTTCAAACAAACCAGGCAATCCGTGTTCCAACCGGGAAAGGTGAATGGATAAGATCGAAGTTCGGGGCGCCCGCACCCACAATCTCAAGAATATCAACCTCATAATCCCTCGCGACAAACTCATTGTCGTGACCGGGCTTTCGGGGTCAGGCAAATCCTCACTGGCTTTCGACACTTTGTATGCCGAAGGACAGCGTCGTTACGTTGAATCACTCTCTGCGTACGCGCGTCAGTTCCTGTCGCTGATGGAAAAACCGGATGTCGACCACATTGAAGGGTTGTCCCCTGCGATCTCTATTGAGCAGAAGTCCACCTCGCACAACCCGCGTTCAACGGTCGGTACCATCACCGAAATTCATGACTACCTGCGTCTGCTGTATGCCCGCGTGGGCGAGCCGCGCTGTCCGGACCACGACGTCCCGCTGGCAGCACAGACCGTGAGCCAGATGGTGGATAACGTGCTGTCGCAGCCGGAAGGCAAACGCCTGATGCTGCTGGCGCCAATCATTAAAGAGCGTAAGGGCGAGCACACCAAAACGCTGGAAAACCTCGCAAGCCAGGGCTATATCCGCGCCCGTATCGACGGCGAGGTGTGTGACCTCTCCGATCCGCCAAAGCTGGAGCTGCAGAAGAAGCACACTATTGAAGTGGTGATTGACCGCTTTAAGGTGCGTGACGATCTCGCCACGCGTCTGGCGGAATCCTTCGAGACGGCGCTGGAACTCTCCGGCGGCACGGCCGTGGTCTCCGACATGGACGACCCGAAAGCGGAAGAGCTGCTCTTCTCCGCCAACTTTGCCTGCCCGATTTGCGGCTACAGCATGCGCGAGCTGGAACCGCGCCTGTTCTCGTTCAACAACCCGGCGGGCGCCTGCCCGACGTGTGACGGCCTGGGCGTTCAACAATATTTCGACCCGGACCGCGTGATCCAGAACCCGGAGCTGTCGCTGGCGGGCGGTGCCATTCGCGGCTGGGATAAGCGTAACTTCTACTACTTCCAGATGCTGAAATCTCTGGCGGAGCACTATAAGTTCGACGTGGAAGCCCCGTGGGCCAGCCTGAGCCCGAACGTGCACAAAGTGATTCTGTTCGGTTCCGGCAAAGAGAACATCGAGTTCAAGTACATGAACGATCGCGGCGATACCTCCGTGCGTCGTCACCCGTTCGAAGGGGTGCTGCACAATATGGAGCGCCGCTACAAAGAGACCGAATCCAGCGCGGTGCGCGAAGAGCTGGCGAAGTTCATCAGCAACCGCTCCTGCGCCACCTGTGAGGGCACGCGTCTGCGTCGCGAAGCACGCCACGTGTTTGTGGAAAACACGGCGCTGCCGACCATCTCAGACATGAGCATCGGCCACGCGATGGACTTCTTCAACAACCTGAAGCTCTCCGGCCAGCGTGCGAAAATTGCCGAAAAAGTGCTGAAAGAGATTGGCGATCGCCTGAAATTCCTGGTGAACGTCGGCCTGAACTACCTGACGCTTTCCCGCTCGGCAGAAACGCTCTCCGGCGGTGAAGCCCAGCGTATCCGTCTGGCAAGCCAGATTGGCGCGGGCCTGGTGGGCGTCATGTACGTGCTGGATGAGCCGTCCATCGGCCTGCACCAGCGCGACAACGAGCGTCTGCTCGGCACCCTGGTTCACCTGCGTAACCTCGGTAACACGGTGATTGTGGTCGAGCACGACGAAGACGCGATCCGCGCCGCAGACCACGTGATCGACATTGGTCCTGGCGCAGGCGTACACGGCGGTCAGGTGGTTGCGGAAGGTACGCTGAAAGACATTATGGCGGTGCCAGAATCCCTCACCGGCCAGTACATGAGCGGCAAGCGCAAAATTGAGGTACCGAAGCAGCGCGTGGCAGCGGATCCGGAAAAAGTGCTTAAGCTGACCGGCGCGCGCGGCAACAACCTGAAAGACGTCACCCTGACGCTGCCGGTTGGCCTGTTTACCTGCATTACCGGCGTATCCGGTTCCGGTAAATCGACGCTGATCAACGATACCCTGTTCCCGATTGCGCAGACGGCGCTCAACGGCGCGACGCTCGCCGAACCGGCACCGTACCGCGATATCCACGGGCTGGAGCATTTCGACAAGGTTATCGATATCGACCAAAGCCCGATTGGCCGTACCCCGCGCTCTAACCCGGCGACCTATACCGGCGTCTTTACGCCCGTACGTGAACTCTTTGCTGGCGTACCGGAATCACGTTCGCGCGGGTACACGCCTGGACGCTTCAGCTTCAACGTGCGCGGCGGTCGCTGTGAAGCGTGCCAGGGCGATGGCGTGATCAAGGTTGAGATGCACTTCCTGCCGGATATCTACGTGCCGTGCGACCAGTGCAAAGGCAAGCGCTATAACCGTGAAACGCTGGAGATTAAGTACAAAGGCAAGACCATTCACGAAGTGCTGGACATGACCATTGAAGAGGCGCGCGAGTTTTTTGACGCCGTCCCTGCGCTGGCGCGTAAGCTGCAGACGCTGATGGACGTCGGCCTGACCTACATTCGCCTGGGCCAGTCCGCCACCACGCTGTCAGGGGGTGAAGCGCAGCGCGTGAAGCTGGCGCGTGAGCTATCCAAACGCGGCACCGGCCAGACGCTGTATATTCTGGATGAGCCGACCACCGGTCTGCACTTTGCCGACATTCAGCAGCTGCTTGAGGTGCTACATCAGCTTCGCGATCAGGGCAATACCATCGTGGTCATCGAACACAACCTGGACGTGATTAAAACCGCGGACTGGATTGTCGATCTCGGCCCGGAAGGCGGCAGCGGCGGCGGTGAAATCCTCGTCTCCGGTACGCCAGAGACCGTCGCAGAGTGCGAAGCCTCGCACACCGCGCGCTTCCTCAAACCGTTGCTGTAACGTCACACGGAGAGTTGCTGTCGGGTCGTTTCCGGCAGCAGCTCAACCGCCTGCTGATAGGACGCGTCCACCAGGTAGTAAATTTGCGACCCGGGAATGGAACCGTCGAGATACACAGTGCTCCAGTGCGCTTTATTCAGATGCTTGCTTGGCCTGACATCATCGTGCTGCTGACGCAATAAATCGGCCAGCTCCGGGCTGGTTTTCAGCGACACCGCCGGACGGCCTTCCACCTCTTTCACCATCGCATACAGCACATCACCCACCTTAATCTGCGTGGCTTTCCAGTCGCTGTGGACGCTTTGCTCCGCGCCCGGCTTGCTCATGCAGTACTGAAGTATCTCCGAAATTGTCATCTTTATTCCCCTTGTAGCGTGGCGATAATTTTACGCGAACCACCGTGAATGCGATGCTCTCCCAGCCAGATCCCCTGCCACGTTCCCAATACCAGCCGTCCATTATGAACCGGCAGCATTAACGATACGCCCAGCAAAGAAGATTTAATATGCGAAGGCATGTCGTCAGCCCCCTCATAGTCATGCTCATAAGGCGCGTTGTCCGGGATGCTCTTCAGAAAATGGTGCTCCATGTCGGACCGGACGGTGGGATCGCAATTTTCATTAAGCGTGAGAGAGGCGGACGTGTGCTGAAGCAGCAGATGCAGCAAACCCGTTTTGACCCGCGACAGGTCGCGGATCTGCCCGATGACTTCGTCCGTCACCAGGTGAAATCCGCGTGGTTTAGCGCTTAAGGTCAGGGTCTGTTGATACCACATGTGCTGCTCCGTAAAGAAAGATGAATCTTTCTAAGTGTGCAGCAAGAAGGCGAAAGGTAAAACCCGCCACGACGAGATTTGCTCAAAAAAGAGTCAAATTCGCCGCCTGCGGTTTAATACTCAGAGTTCACAATGACCTCTTCGCCAAACTTTCCGGCCATCGGCAGCGGTCGATACGTCGAGTTAGAAGCACGCAATACCCTGATGCCTCTGGCACCGACGTCATGCGCGGCGGTGATGTCGTTATCTGAATCGCCGTAGAACACTTTGATATTTTTCTTTTCCAGCCACTGCGTTTTGGTGTTTTGCCCCTCTTTGTCACCGGCAAAAATTACCGGGTTCATGCTGGTCGCCGGGATCAGGAAATCATCCTGCAGCGTTTTAGAGACGGTTTCGGTTTTGGTCTCGCTGCGTCCGGTAACGAAGTAAATGCTGTCGCCGCGCTTCACGTGCATAGCGATAAGCGCGCGGGCCACCTCTTTCGGGATGCTGAATTCGTCCCAGCCGTTGTTCATTTTTTCCCAGAACTCAGGGTTCTTCAGATACGCTTCGCTGTCGGGCGAATACATTTTTTTGCCGCGCCAGAAGCCCGGGCTGGAGAAGAGAACGGTATCGTCAATGTCGAAGCCCACGGCCATTGGCGGGCGGCCCATCAGGCTGTTTTCGATTTGGGCCACGGAAACCCAGTGAATGGGTGCCTGCTCGGCAAGAATCGCAGCGGTGGTGCCGGTGTAAAGCGGCGTGGGTGCAGAAGCACGCGCGACGACAGCACTGTTAAGCGAGAACAATAAGCAGGCGGCGCTGAGCGCCAGTGTGATCTTGCGCATATTTTCCCCTGAATATTCAGTTTGTTATCGTTTTATTTTGAGCGAATGGTCAAAAAACTCTCCGACCATAACCCCAGCGGGAAGTGAAGGGAAGGAGTTTTTACTTATGAGGCTGAATAAAAAGAAGAAGATCACAAAAGGCCGGGCAACCTTTTTGTGCGGCCTGATGCCCTCACCCCGGCCCTCTCCTCAGGGAGAGGGTGGATAAGTGAGTACTTACATTACTGCGGCAAACGCCTGCGCCACGCGATGAACGTTGCTGGCATTCAGGCCCGCCACGCACATACGTCCGCTGGCAATCAGGTAGACGCCGAACTCTTCACGCAGGCGATCGACCTGGGCGACACTGAGGCCGGTGTAGCTGAACATCCCGCGCTGCTTAAGCAGGTAGTCGAAGTTATGCCCCGGCACGGCCTCTTTCAGTACGTTAACCAGTTCCTGACGCATCGACAGAATGCGCTTGCGCATGGATTCCACTTCGGCAAGCCAGCTGGCTTTCAGCTGTGTATCCCCAAGAACCGTGGCCACCACCTGCGCGCCAAAGTTTGGCGGGCTGGAGTAGATGCGGCGCACGGTCGCCTTCAGCTGACCCAGCACGCGGCTGGCGGCTTCGGCGTCTTCACACACCACGGACAGGCCCCCAACGCGTTCACCGTACAGGGAGAAGATTTTAGAGAAAGAGTTACTCACCAGTACAGGAAGCCCGGCGCTGGCCACGGCGCGAATCGCGTAGGCATCTTCTTCCATACCGGCGCCAAAGCCCTGATAGGCGATGTCGAGGAATGGGATCAGGTTGCGCGCCTTCAGTACCTCAATGACCGCATCCCACTGGGGATTGGTGAGATCCGCCCCGGTCGGGTTATGGCAGCACGGATGCAGCAGAACAATGCTGCGCTCCGGCAGGGTGTTCAGTTTTTCCAGCAGCGCGTCAACGCGCACGCCGTTGGTTTCGCTGTCGAACCATGGATAGGTCGCCACTTTGAAGCCTGCGCCCTCGAAGATCGCGACGTGGTTTTCCCACGTCGGGTCACTGACCCATACGCCTGAATCCGGGAAATACTTTTTCAGGAAGTCGGCCCCCACTTTCAGCGCACCCGAGCCGCCCAGCGTCTGGATGGTCGCCACGCGTTTTTGCGCCAGCACCGCGTGTTCGGCACCAAACAGCAGCGGCGCGATGGTATTGCGGTAGGCATTTAGCCCTTCCATCGGCAGATAAAGAGAGGCACCGTGCGGAACAGCGTTCAGACGCGTTTCTGCTTCAGCTACGGCTTTCAACTGAGGAATAATGCCGTCCTCGTTGTAATACAGACCAATGCTGAGGTTCACTTTGTCGCTACGAGGATCTTCTTTGAAACGCTCCATTAAGGAGAGAATAGGGTCGCCGGCATAGGCGTCAACTTTCTGAAACACGCGATGATTCTCCGGAATTCGATGAGGCAGGGATTTCAACAATAAACCGGAAGCGGGAGAAGGTCGAGAGCGATATCAGCCCGACCACGGGATATGTTGGCAAATTTGCTCGATGCGCTCAGACAGAGAACCCCGTACGCGTAAAAAGGGGATCTTTCGCTGCGTTAGCTCTGCTTCATACCATGCCTGCTGTCGACGGCGAAACGCCTCGCCTTGCCGGGTGCCATCCTGCACAAAAGGAAATTCATCGCCGCAGAGTACGACCAGAGCGTAGTCTCGTTCGGCTAACGCCATGAGTTCCTGCGGCGCGCTGCCGAACTGGTCGAGCGTATAGAACAGGGTGGTTAGGGGCGAGGTATCACACACCAGGTACGGAGCGGTGCAGGCTCGTTCCTCTCGGCGCACCTGCTCCCGGGCAATATGCAGCAGATCGTCCTTCTCCAGCACGCCGTGCTTCGCCTCCCAGTGTTCTCGGCCAAACTCTGCAACGTACGGAACGCTCAAGGTCTGTGAGAGGGCCCGGGAAAGCGTGCTTTTGCCCGTCGATTCGCCGCCTAATAAGCAGATACGAAATACAAAGCTGCGATAAACCTCAGGAGACATCATCTGACGGTAGCGGTGAACATCAGAGCGTATGCGTGTTCCCGACGGGGCTTCCGGCCCCTGTGGCCGCTGTAGACGTATGTGTTTAACCGGCTGCCCGAAACGCTGGCTCAACACCGCGGCAAAGCCGTCACCGTAGTCTTCGGCGGTAAATACCGCACGTGGCTGACATTGAAGAACGTCTTCACACAGCGTGGCGACGTAATGTCGATGCAGATCGGCGTCAGCGTCGTTCGGTGGGGGCGGCGCAATAGCGTAAGACGCCATCACCTGCGGAGAAAGCACAAGAAGTCGGCATTGCGGGAAGCGTGTCTTTAGCCAGTGAAGCCGTTTTTCCGGTTCGTAACCGCGTATTTCCGGCACCGAATAGCTGATGATAAAGACCGTCTCGCACTGCTCAAGAGCCGCATTGATAAGCGCTTCATGCCCCAAATGTAAAGGTGCGAATTTGCCCACAACCAGGCCGCTGGCATAACGCTTCACTGCGCGCGGATCTCCTTACGCCACTGATACAGGCCATGCCAGGCATTAAACCAAAACAGCAGATACAACCCGGCGGTCAGATGCAGGTCCCTCATCGCATACAGCGGTACCGCCAGCGTGTTGACGGCAATCCAGACGTACCAGTTTTCCAGACGTCGTCCCATCAGCATAAACTGAGCAAGGACGCTGAATGTTAAAATGATGGAGTCCAGCCAGGGAGCCCAGGCATTGGTGTAGAGATGCAGTATCAGTCCGTACACCGCCGCCACGGTCATGGCGCAGGCCAGGAGAATAAAAAAATGCCCCGGTCTGGTACGCCGAACGGGCAGTACGTCCCCGCGATTGCCTTTCAGCCAGTGCAGCCAACCGGTTATGCTCGTGATAATGAAGAAGAACTGAAGCGTAACGTCAGCGTAAAGCTGCACTGAATAAAAGACCCACGCGTAAAGCCCGCAGCCTATGATGCCAATCCACCACGTGTGGATGTTATTTCTGGCGGCCAGCCAGACGGAGAGCGCGTAGGCCAGACAGGCGGCGATTTCTGAAGGGGACATTATCCTTCCCTGGAATGAAATGTTAGTCGATGTACTTCATCGCCACCCGTGACGTCAGGCGCGTGATAAGTTCGTAAGCACTCACTTTCGTGATTTCAGCGATGCGTTCAACAGGCAAACCTTCGCCCCACAGCACAACATTGTCGCCGGGTTTATCCTGGGCTTCAGGCCCCAGATCGACGCAAATCATGTCCATCGCCACGCGGCCCACAATCTGCACCTCGCGGCCGTTGACCAGAACCGGCGTACCCGACGGCGCTGCGCGCGGATAGCCGTCGCCATAGCCCATCGCCACGACGCCGAGACGGGTATCGCGCTCGCTGGTCCAGGTACCGCCGTAGCCCACCGGCTCACCCGCTTTGTGTTCACGTACGGCAATCAGGTTAGAAACAAGGGACATTACCGGCTGGAACCCCAGGTCAGGTCCCCAGGGTTTATTCTCCAGGGGCGATACGCCGTAAAGAATGATGCCCGGGCGAACCCAGTCAAAGTGCGACTGGGGCCACAGTAAAATACCGCCGGATGCCGCAAGAGACCGCATCCCCGGCTTGCCTTCGCAGAAGGTAGTAAAGATATCCAGCTGCCGCTCGGTCTCGCCGCACTCGGGCTCGTCGGCGCGGGCGAAGTGGCTGACAATATTCACCGGCTGACGCACGTTCTTGCACTGGCACAAACGCTGATAAAACGCCTCCGCGTTTTCCGGACGCACGCCCAGACGATGCATGCCCGTATCAAGCTTCATCCACACGTTGACCGGCTCGCTCAGCTCCGCGGTTTCGAGCGCGGCGAGCTGTTCTTCGTTATGCACCGCCGTGTGAAGATGCTGGCTAGCAATGGTCGGCAGATCCGTGGCTTCGAAAAAGCCTTCCAGCAGCAAAATCGGTTGAGTAATCCCCCCCGCGCGCAGGCGAAGAGCTTCTTCAAGACGGGCGACGCCAAAGGCGTCGGCATCGGGGAGCGTTCGCGCGGTCTCAAGAAGACCGTGTCCGTAAGCGTTCGCTTTCACGACTGCAACGAGCTTGCTGGCGGGCGCCAGTTCACGCAGACGTTGCAGGTTGTGTCGCAGAGCGCGGCGGTTAATAACAACAGTTGCCGCTTGCATTTGAATTCCTTAGAAATTACTCATCATCGTATTGAGGACCGGCATAGTTGTCGAAACGCGACCACTGTCCGTTAAAGGTCAGACGTACCGTCCCGATCGGGCCGTTACGTTGTTTACCAATAATAATCTCGGCGATCCCTTTCAGGTCGCTGTTCTCGTGATAAACCTCATCACGGTAGATAAACATGATTAAGTCGGCATCCTGCTCGATAGAGCCGGATTCACGCAGGTCGGAGTTGACCGGACGCTTGTCGGCACGTTGTTCCAGAGAGCGGTTAAGCTGCGACAGCGCCACCACCGGCACGTGCAGCTCTTTAGCTAAGGCCTTGAGCGAGCGTGAAATCTCCGCAATTTCCAGCGTACGGTTGTCGGAAAGCGACGGTACGCGCATCAGCTGAAGGTAGTCGATCAT
Source organism: Enterobacter sp. AC1 (assembly GCF_050434705.1). NCBI lineage: Bacteria > Pseudomonadati > Pseudomonadota > Gammaproteobacteria > Enterobacterales > Enterobacteriaceae > Enterobacter > Enterobacter sp. AC1. The sequence continues at coordinate 61,850 of NZ_JBNDIZ010000010.1, forward strand.
GATAAGACCGATACCGCCGTGTTCACGGGCGATACGACGCGCGCGGGAACGGACTTCCGTCGGCGTCAGGCCGGAGGAGTCATCAATATAGATGTTACGTTTTTCCAGCAGAATGCCCATAGTGCCGGAGATGCGCGCCCAGTCTTCATCGTCGAGCTGGCCGGTACGGATGCGGGTCTGATCCACGCGGGACAGCGACGCCAGAGAACGCATCATAATCTGTTCGGAGGGCATCTCGAGACTGAAGATGAGCACCGGCTTATCCTGCAACATCGCCGCGTTTTCAACGAGGTTCATCGCAAATGTCGTTTTACCCATCGATGGACGCGCCGCGACGATAATCAAATCCGACGGCTGCAGGCCAGCGGTTTTCTTGTTGAGATCGTCATAGCCGGTGTTAACCCCGGTCACACCATCGTGCGGCTGCTGGAACAGCTGTTCGATACGGGCAACGGTGGCATCAAGGACATCGGCGATGTTTTTCGGGCCTTCGTCTTTGTTCGCGCGGCTTTCGGCGATTTTAAAGACGCGAGACTCGGCGAGATCGAGCAGGTCCTCGCTGGTGCGCCCCTGCGGATCGAACCCGGCTTCGGCGATCTCGTTCGCCACGGAGATCATCTCGCGGACGACGGCACGTTCGCGCACGATGTCGGCGTATGCGCTGATGTTCGCCGCACTAGGCGTATTTTTTGACAGCTCCGCCAGATAAGCAAACCCGCCGCAGCTGTCGAGCTGCCCAAGACGCTCCAGCGATTCCGCGAGCGTGATCAGGTCGATTGGGCTGCCCGACTCCTGCAGACGCGCCATTTCGGTAAAGATGTGGCGGTGCGGGCGAGTGTAGAAATCTTCCGCCACGACGCGCTCGGCGACGTCGTCCCAGCGTTCGTTATCCAGCATTAAACCGCCCAACACCGACTGTTCCGCTTCAATCGAGTGCGGCGGGACTTTTAACCCTGCGACCTGGAAATCACGCTCGCGAGGTTCAGTCTGTTTGTTGAAGGGTTTGTTTCCTGCCATAGTGAATGGAGTTACCGAGATAAAGAAGTGGGTCGAAAGATTACCATATTTTTCTTACGGAGGGAGCATGGCAACGCGCATTGAATTCCAGAAACACGGTGGGCCAGACGTACTGAAAGCGGTGGAGTTCACCCCTGCCGCGCCTGGCGAAAATGAAGTGCAGGTTGAAAACAAAGCCATCGGCATTAACTACATCGACACCTATATTCGCGGCGGCCTCTACCCGCCTCCGTCAATGCCGAGCGGGCTGGGCACCGAGGCGGCCGGTATCGTCATCAAAGTGGGCAGCGCGGTTAAGCATATTAAAGAAGGCGATCGCGTGGTGTATGCGCAATCTGCGCTGGGCGCTTACAGCTCCGTCCACAACGTCCCGGCGGACAAGGCCGCCCTGCTGCCCAACGCCATCTCCTTTGAGCAGGCGGCGGCCTCGTTCCTGAAAGGTTTGACCGTTTACTACCTGCTGCGCAAAACCTATGAAATTAAACCCGACGAGCAGTTCCTGTTTCACGCCGCGGCGGGTGGCGTCGGGCTTATCGCCTGTCAGTGGGCAAAAGCGCTGGGCGCGAAGCTGATCGGCACCGTGGGCAATGCGCAAAAAGCGCAGCGCGCGCTGCAGGCGGGCGCCTGGCAGGTGATTAACTACCGTGAAGAGAGCATTGTCGAACGTCTGAAAGAGATCACTAACGGCAAAAAAGTCCGCGTCGTGTATGACTCGGTAGGGAAAGACACCTGGGAAGCGTCGCTGGACTGTCTGCAGCGTCGCGGGCTGATGGTAAGCTTCGGGAATGCGTCAGGCGCCGTAACCGGCGTCAATCTCGGGATCCTGAATCAGAAAGGCTCGCTGTACGTGACGCGCCCTTCCCTGCAGGGTTATATCACCAGCCGGGAAGAACTTGAGGAAGCCAGCAACGAGCTGTTCTCGCTGATCGCCAGCGGGGTCATAAAAGTGGATGTGGCAGACGCGCAGAAATACGCGCTAACCGATGCACAGCGCGCGCATGAGGTGCTGGAGAGCCGGGCAACGCAGGGGTCGAGCTTGTTGATTCCCTGATCCCCAAAAAGAAATTGGGCTTCCCTGAGGAAGCCCTTTCTTTTTTTAGTTCGGCTGTATGTAGGGTACAGCTCGATGAATTCTTTAACGACAGCCATAGTGACAGATTCGATAAGCAAATCCTATTCTGTTCTAAGCCCTGCCGCCGGAAAAGTTACAAGTATGTGACGAACCCCTCAATACCTTAGTAACGAAAGCGGTTATTGCGCTGATAACTGGACACTTTTGGCGCTTTTATCGCCCGAATCACCCACACCACCGCAATGGCCAGCAGTAACCACGGCAGCAGCTTGATCGTCAGGGCAAACAATCCGCCAATAAACATAACCACCGTCGCCACAACGATAGCCGCCAGAATGCCGAGCAGCGAAACGCCCGTCGCTAGCAGCATGACAAAAAAGCCAATCACAAAAAGTAGTTCCAGCATGGTGCTCTCCCACGAGTTCCCGAATAATGCAGTAAGCATTACAAGATTCATGCCAAAGCTAACGTGTTGTTCTTAAAGCAAAACGCCCCGCAAGAATTCGCAGGGCGTGGTGAATTTGACGACTTTTTAGCGTAACTTATCGTTTATCTGCGACCAGACGCAGCGCGTGCTCCAGCACCTCAATATCGGCCCCGGCCTTGTGTGCGTTTTCGCTGAGATAGCGACGCCACTGGCGCGCCCCGGGGATCCCCTGGAACAGGCCGAGCATATGGCGTGTGATATGGCCGAGATACGTACCGTTGCTTAACTCGCGCTCGATGTACGGGTACATCGCTCTCACCACCGTAACCGGATCGCTGTCTGCCCCTTCAACACCAAAGATTTCGCGATCGACCGTCGCCAGAATGCCCGGGTTTTGGTACGCCTCGCGCCCGACCATGACGCCATCCATATGCGCCAGATGCGCATTGGCCTCTTCCAGCGACTTGATGCCGCCGTTAATCGACATCGTCAGATGCGGGAAATCACGCTTAAGCTGGTACACGCGAGGGTAGTCCAGCGGCGGAATTTCCCGGTTCTCTTTCGGGCTCAGGCCAGAAAGCCAGGCTTTACGCGCGTGGATGATAAACATCTCGCATTCACCCTTGCCGGAAACCGTATTGATAAAATCGCACAGGAATTCGTAGCTGTCCTGGTCGTCAATGCCGATGCGGGTTTTGACCGTCACCGGAATGGAGACCACATCGCGCATCGCCTTGATACAGTCCGCCACCAGCTGCGCGTTCCCCATCAGGCAGGCACCAAACATGCCGTTTTGCACGCGGTCGGACGGACAGCCCACGTTAAGGTTGATCTCGTCGTAGCCGCGCGCTTCTGCCAGCTTCGCACACTGCGCCAGCGCGGCCGGATCGCTGCCACCCAGCTGCAGGGCAACCGGATGCTCTTCTTCGCTATAGGCCAGGTAGTCTCCCTTCCCGTGGATGATTGCGCCCGTGGTCACCATTTCGGTGTACAGCAGCGTGTGGCGGGAGAGCTGACGCAGGAAGTAGCGGCAGTGTCTGTCCGTCCAGTCGAGCATCGGCGCAATGGAAAAACGGTGTGCGGGAAAAGCAGTCTGTAATTCTGACGACATGGCGAAGTTTTAAGCATCTGGTGGAAAAGGGGCGCTACTATAGCACAAAGAAAAGCCGGAGGCGCAGCGCCTCCGGTGGACTTTAGAACGTCATGCTCAGCTGAGCCCCTGCGCCCCAGGTTTCGTCTTCACCGTACAGACCCATCAGGTCAACATGAACGGTGCTAAACGGCGCGAAACCGACACCGCCGGTAAAGACATTGCTGTCGTTACCCTTCACGTCCGCACGATAACCCGCACGCACGGCCAGCCAGCTCAGCGGCGTAACCTCGGCACCGACGCCAACGTACTGTGAGTTATCTTCGCTCTTGAAGCCTTTGGTTTCCGTCAGATCGCCATCGGCAGTCAGCGTGACCAGATCGTTGTGCCATGCGGCCCCGGCGGTCACCAGCGGACGGATCTGGTAGGTATCTTTATAGCTCACCACTTCCCCGGTACGCCCGTTGCGGATACGGATATCTTTGGTGTCGATATCACGGGACATCAGGTTTTGTCCGCTCACGCCAACCGTCCAGTTTTCGCCGAAATCAGCCGCAATACCGGCATCAACGTTAAAGCCCGTATCGTCTGTACGGTAGCGGCTGTCGTTCCACTTATTACTGTCGTAATCGTAGATTGAGGTGGTGTAGTTATAGACCCAGGTTTTTTGCAGTTTTGGCGTTACGCCCACGGAAACCGGGACACCGCCGAGATCGAACTGACGGGCAACGGCAACGCCGTAGTCGGACACAATTGCCGCCCGGCCAGAAGCCGTTGAGTTGAGGTTTTTGGTGATTTGATCCGTGCCGTTCAGGGCAGCATCCAGCGCGACACCGGCCGCTACCGCATCGCTTTTTTGAATACCGCGCAGATAATCAATGTCTTGTTGATCGATAGACGAGCTCACCCGACCATGGGCGTAGCCTTTCGCCATAAAGGCTACGGAAAGCACGTCGTTAGGGATACTCACGGCAATGCCAGCCCCTGCCGTCGCGCGTGCGGTTTTGCCCTTGAGATAGTCCAGCTCGTCGGCAAGATCTTTTGCCGCGCCCTGGAACTGGTTAATAGAACCCAGCGGATTGGTGATAATTTCAATCGGCGTAAGATTATCCACCACGTCTTTATAGTGGTTAATTTTGTCGTTGATATTATCAATCTCATCCTGAAGATTGTCTTTATCTGTGATCTGCGCGCCGACCGAAGGCAAGATAACCGTCACATCATCGTCCGGTTTTGCCTTGGCCAGCAGCGCGGGGTTGATTAACGCCCCACTGCCATAGCTGCCAGAGGCAACGCCAGTGCCACCCATTGCGTCGCTACGTGATTCTGTCCAGGTATTGGCTGCTCCCGCCTGATTTGCCATAAACAAAGAGACAGCGATACTCACCACTGAAAATTTAAAATTTTTTTTCACAGGATGCCCGTTATAGTCTGTTATGAAATAACCCCTGTCTGTTATCACCCAAACAGGAACGAACTATTGCTGTGAATAAGGAGTAAAAGACCCGCTATTTCTTTCCCTAAGTAAAACTCCCTTACGGCCTGTTATATTTTGTGACGGCCCTCAATATTTATAGAAGAGGAAATTATTTTTTCCCAGGTTTTCCATCGTGCGGTCCAAAAAACTGTGGAGGATGGTCGACCCAGCGATCTTCCCGCGTGGCGGCATACACGGGGTTGAGCGGGTAGTAGATGCGGTTATGCTTCTTATTGGCCTCGCCTACAACCAATAGCCGAACCTCTTCGTCCGTGTTGTTGATAAAGGTATGGCAGATACCGGTTCCGGCGGGGAACCCCACGCTGTCGCCCGGTTCAAGTTTCCATAAGTAGCCATTAATCCAGGCTTCAGGATAGCCTTCGAGCACGTAAATGAACTCTTCTTCGTCGCTTTCCGCATGGGGATAGGATGTTCTGCGTCCCGGCGGCAAACGCTCATGATGGATGCCAATGCGTCCGAGGCCAAGCTTGCGGGCCAGCGGCGCGCCGATAGAAAACAGCTCGTCGCTGTCTGGATAGGTCGAATCATCCGCGCCTTCAACGTCGCGCCAGTGCCGAATACAGTCAGGTCTTTTCATTGTTGATTTCCCGGTTTGCGATGGGTCAGGTATAGCACAGACTGGCGGATCTCGGTGTTTTTACCAGAACATGATAAAGTGAGGGTTTTCCGTCCTATAACATCCGGGGTGCTACATGGATAAGTCCACAAAAGAGCTGTTAGCGCAGGCCGAAAAGCTGTGCGCGCAACGCAATGTGCGCCTGACTCCGCAGCGCCTTGAAGTATTACGTCTGATGAGCCTGCAGCAGGGTGCCATCAGCGCCTACGATCTGCTCGACCTGCTCCGCGAAAGCGAGCCGCAGGCGAAACCGCCGACGGTCTACCGCGCGCTGGATTTCCTGCTGGAGCAAGGATTCGTGCATAAGGTGGAGTCCACAAACAGCTATGTGCTATGCCATCTGTTCGATCAGCCAACGCATACATCGGCGATGTTTATCTGTGACCGCTGTGGGGTGGTGAAAGAAGAAGGCGCGGAAGGCGTGGAAGACATTATGCATTCGCTGGCCGCTAAAATGGGCTTTGCCCTGCGTCATAACGTGATTGAAGCGCACGGGCTGTGTTCAGCGTGCGTGGAGGTGGAAGCCTGTCGTCACCAGGACGCGTGCCAGCACGACCACTCTATTCTCGTGAAGAAAAAGCCGCGTTAGCGACAAAAGAAAAGGCGGCTTAGAGCCGCCTCGTGGTTTTTTCAGCGTTACCAGCGGTAGTCGTTACGGGTTTCCCAGTCTTTGACTTCGTTTTCCGCCTGATCTTTCGCGTAGCCGTAACGTTCCTGAATTTTACCGACAAGCTGATCGCGCTTACCTTCAATGACGGTCATATCATCATCAGTCAGCTTACCCCACTGTTCTTTCGCTTTACCTTTGAACTGCTTCCAGTTGCCGCCGATTTCGTCTTTATTCATCATCGTGTCCTCTTAGTTAAGCGTCGGGTCGTAACGTCCGTTACGTTCTTTTCTGCTGGACGTGATAATTATTGTAGTTAAGGATTCGGCTGTTGTTTTCATATTCGGAATCTTTAACCGTCACGATATATCGTGACGCGAGGGAAACCAGGTATTGTTCCGCCAGTGGCGCCGCCAGATAAAAGCCAGCGATAGCCCCCGCAGCGAGAGGAAAACGGCAAGGGCCAGCCATAAACCGTGGTTACCAAGCCACGGTAGCGTCAGCAGCGTCACGCCAAACCCTGCCGCCGCGACAGCCATGCTGTTACGCATTTCGGCTCCGCGCGTAGCACCAATAAACATGCCGTCCAGGAGATAACACCAGACGCCGACCACCGGTAAAATCACCTGCCAGATAAGGTAATGGCTCGCCAGCTCGCGCAGTGAAGAAAGAGAGGTGAGTAACGACACGATCTGCTCGCCTAAACAGGCGTAAACCAGACCAAACGCCAGCGCGACCAGTCCCGACTGACGGCAGGCTGCTCGCCAGACATCCTGCAGCTGTCCGCTTTCGCGCGCGCCGTACGCCTGCCCCGAATGCGCTTCAACCGCATAGGCAAAACCGTCCAGCGCGTAGGCGGTAAAGGTCAGAAGCGTCATCAATACCGCGTTGACGGCGACGATTTCGGGTCCCAGCCGGGCTCCGAAAACCGTCAGCGCGCCGAAACAGAGCTGGAGAAGCAGCGAGCGGAGCATGATGTCACGGTTGAGCGCCAGCAGCTTCCGGATATTCCCGCGCCAGGCAGTTTTAAGCAGCGTAAGGGAGATCCCGCGCATCGCCAGAACGCGCCAGACCATCCACAAACCAATAATAAAGGTTCCGTATTCTGCAATCGCGGTTGCCAGTGCCGCACCCTGCACGTTCATATGCAGACCCATCACCAGCCAGACGTCCAGCACAATGTTGAGAAGGTTACCCACCACCAGCAAAATCACCGGTGCACGGGCGTACTGTACGCCCAGGAGCCACCCCAGCAGAACCAGGTTAGCCAGCGAGGCGGGCGCGCTGAGCCAGCGGATTTCAAGGAAACGTCGCGCCTGCTCCAGTACCGCTTCGCTGCCGCCAACGATATTGAGCGCAAGCTCAATCAGGGGAGCGCGCAGTAAAACGATTAGCGCCCCTGCGCCAAGCGCAAGTATCAGCGGCTGCACCAGCGCGCGAGCCAGACGCAGCGGATCTTTTGCGCCATAAGCCTGTGCGGTCAGTCCGGTGGTACTCATGCGCAAAAAGAGCAGCAGCATAAACAGGAAGCTGGTAGCCGTCGCGCCAATCGCCACGCCGCCAAGATAAACAGGCGAATCAAGATGACCAATAACGGCAGTATCGACCAGACCCAGCAAGGGCACGGTGATATTGGAGAAAATCATCGGCAGAGCAAGACGCCACAATGCCTTATCGGATGCCGTCAGCAGTGACATGAAAAATACCGGGAGCAGGAAATGAATCAGGCTACAGCGGAGCCGTAGCCTGCCAGGAGGAGATTAAAGCCATTCACCGTTGCGAATAACCCCAACCGCCAATCCTTCGATAGAGAAGTTATGTTCACGGAGATCCACCACAATCGGGGAGAACTCGTTGTTTTCAGGCAGAAGCTGGACGGTATTACCCTGCTTTTTAAGGCGCTTAACGGTCACTTCGTCATCAATGCGTGCGACCACGACCTGGCCGTTGCGCACATCCTGCGTTTTGTGAACCGCAAGCAGATCGCCGTCAAGAATACCGATGTCTTTCATCGACATACCGCTTACGCGCAGCAGGAAATCAGCGCTCGGTTTGAACATGGCTGGATCGACCTGATAGTGGCCTTCAATATGCTGCTGTGCCAGTAAAGGCTCACCAGCAGCAACGCGCCCCACCAGCGGAATGCCCGTCTCTTCTTCCACCAGCAGGCGGATACCACGTGACGCGCCCGAAACAATCTCAATCACGCCCTTACGTGCCAGGGCTTTCAGGTGTTCTTCGGCAGCATTCGGCGAACGGAAGCCCAGACGCTGCGCGATTTCCGCACGCGTGGGTGGCATACCCGTCTGGCCGATATGATCCCGGATGAGATCAAACACCTCTTGCTGCCTGGTCGTTAACGCTTTCATTCCGCCCCCTGGGTGTATATACAGTTATGCTGTGAGTATATACAGTCAAAGGCGATTTTGGAACCAAAAACTGCACAAAAAACCAGGGACTTAATTATTCCTCGAGGCTCATCGGAAATGTGACCAAAGCAGCGTGACCCAGGTGATAACGGCAGTAATAATTGACAGCAACACGGCAGCAGAGCCCATGTCTTTTGCCCGGCCAGAGAGTTCGTGGAAATCAGATCCGATACGGTCAACAACAGCTTCAATAGCGCTATTAAGAATTTCCACTATCATCACCAGAAGCACGGAGCCGATCAGAAGAACGCGTGTTATTGCATCAACATCAAGGAAACAGGCGATAATCACCGCGATGATAGCGGCGACGCCCTCCTGTCGAAAAGCGGCTTCATTGATCCACGCGGCGCGGAAACCTTTCCAGGAATAGCCGGCGGCTTTGATGATTCGAGTTAACCCAGTGGTATTATTGGCCATTAAAAGAACCTTTTATTGGAAATAGCGTCAGTAACTATAGCTGTAGCGCGTTTCGCTGCCGCTTGAAGTATGACGGGTAACAACAGAAATTTTGCGCGCTTTCTGTTATCCTTGCGCCGCAATTGCATTATTAACCAGAGGCTTTACATCGTTTATGTCCGGCTGGCCACGAATTTACTACAAATTACTTAATTTACCATTAAGCATCCTGGTAAAAAGCAAGTCTATCCCAGCGGAACCCGCGCTGGAATTGGGGCTCGATACGTCGCGTCCTATTATGTACGTTTTGCCTTATAACTCGAAGGCAGACTTACTGACGCTTCGCGCCCAGTGTCTGGCGCATGACCTACCTGACCCGCTTGAACCGCTGGAAGTTGACGGCACCCTGCTGCCGCGTTACGTGTTCATTCACGGTGGACCTCGCGTGTTTACCTATTACACGCCAAAAGAAGAGTCCATCAAGCTGTTCCATGACTATCTCGACCTGCACCGCAGCAATCCTGATCTGGATGTGCAGATGGTGCCGGTGTCGGTGATGTTTGGTCGCCGTCCGGGCCGTGAAAAAGGTGAAGAGAATCCACCGCTGCGCATGCTTAACGGCATCCAGAAGTTCTTCGCGGTCTCCTGGCTGGGACGCGACAGCTTTGTGCGCTTCTCGCCTTCCGTTTCGCTGCGCCGAATGGCGGACGAGCACGGCACCGACAAGATCATCGCGCAAAAACTGGCGCGCGTGGCGCGTATGCACTTCGCCCGTCAGCGCCTGGCTGCCGTAGGGCCACGCCTCCCGGCGCGTCAGGATTTGTTCAACAAGCTGCTGGCCTCTAAAGCGATTGCCCGCGCCGTTGAAGACGAAGCGCGCAGCAAAAAAATTTCGCATGAGAAAGCCCAGCAGAACGCCATTGCGCTGATGGAAGAGATTGCAGCGAACTTCTCTTACGAGATGATCCGCCTTTCCGATCGTATTCTCGGCTTTACCTGGAACCGCCTCTATCAGGGCATCAACGTTCATAACGCCGAGCGCGTACGCCAGCTGGCGCACGATGGCCATGAAATTGTCTATGTTCCCTGCCACCGCAGCCACATGGACTACCTGCTCCTTTCTTATGTCCTCTATCACCAGGGGCTGGTACCGCCGCACATCGCTGCCGGCATCAACCTGAATTTCTGGCCAGCAGGCCCGATTTTCCGCCGCCTGGGCGCCTTCTTTATCCGGCGTACCTTCAAGGGCAACAAGCTCTACTCCACCGTGTTCCGCGAGTATCTGGGCGAGCTGTTCAGCCGCGGCTATTCCGTGGAGTACTTCGTGGAGGGCGGTCGTTCCCGTACCGGACGTCTGCTCGATCCTAAGACCGGCACGCTGTCGATGACCATTCAGGCCATGCTGCGCGGGGGAACCCGTCCCATCACGCTGGTGCCAATCTACATTGGTTATGAGCACGTGATGGAGGTGGGCACTTACGCCAAAGAGCTGCGCGGCGCGACCAAAGAGAAAGAGAGCCTGCCGCAGATGCTGCGCGGCCTGAGCAAGCTACGCAACCTGGGCCAGGGCTACGTGAACTTTGGCGAGCCGATGCCGCTAATGACGTATCTGAACCATCACGTTCCGGAGTGGCGCGAGTCCATCGATCCTATCGAAGCGATCCGTCCGGCCTGGCTGACGCCAACGGTTAACGGCATTGCGTCCGAGCTGATGGTGCGCATTAACAACGCCGGGGCGGCTAACGCCATGAACCTGTGCTGTACGGCGCTTCTGGCTTCGCGCCAGCGCTCGCTGACCCGTGAGCAGCTGACGGAACAGCTGGATTGCTATCTGGATATGATGCGCAACGTGCCGTATTCGGTTGATTCAACCGTGCCTTCTGCAACCGCCAGTGAGCTTATCGATCACGCGCTGCAGATGAACAAGTTTGAAGTCGAAAAAGACACGATCGGCGACATCATCATTCTGCCGCGCGAGCAGGCAGTGCTGATGACGTACTACCGCAACAACATCACCCATATGCTGATGCTGCCGTCGCTCATGGCGGCCATCATCACCCAGCATCGCCGCATCTCGCGTCAGGAGCTGTTACGTCACGTTGATACGCTCTACCCGATGCTGAAAGCGGAGCTGTTCCTGCGCTGGAGCAAAGATGAGCTGGCGGGCGAGCTGGACAAACTGACGGAAGAACTGCGTCGTCAGGGGCTGATCACCGTCACGAATGACGAGCTGCATATTAATCCGTCACGCTCCCGTACCCTTCAGCTGCTGGCGGCCGGTGCGCGCGAAACGCTGCAGCGCTACGCCATTACCTTCTGGCTGCTGAGTGCGAACCCGTCTATCAACCGCGGTACGCTGGAAAAAGAGAGCCGGACGCTGGCACAGCGCTTGTCCGTTCTGCACGGCATTAATGCCCCTGAATTCTTCGACAAAGCGGTCTTCAGTTCCCTGGTGCTGACGCTGCGTGACGAAGGCTATATCAGCGATACGGGCGACGCCGAGCCGGAAGAGACCCTGAAGGTGTACCAGATGCTGGCAGAGCTGATCACCTCGGACGTGCGTTTGACGATTGAGAGCGCCACGCAGGGCGAGTGATGTGAAAAAGCCGGGTGGTGGTTTCACCTTTCCCGGCCTGGTGTTCTGCATAATAAAAAGGCCCGGTAAGCGCTAGCGCTACCGGGCCTTATTTTTCGGCCTTACTAAATCACCGCATTTAGCTCAGCAGCGTAAAGGCAATCATCCCGACAACCGCACCCGTCGTGCCGAGGATGGTTTCCATCAGCGTCCAGGTTTTCAGGGTCTGTGCTTCGGTGGCACCGGTGAACTTACCGAACAGCCAGAAGCCTGCGTCGTTAACGTGGGAGACCACAATCGAACCGCCCGCGATACAGATAGACAGCGCGGCCATCTGCGCACCGGAGTAGTTCAGCTGTTCAATTACCGGCATCACCAGACCGACGGCGGTTAAACACGCCACGGTTGCGGAACCCTGAATGATGCGCACCGCCGCAGCCAGCACAAAGCAGGTTACCGCAATCGGCAGGCCCATTCCGGTCAGCGCTTCACCCAGAGCCGGGCCTACGCCAGAATCCACCAGCACCTGCTTGAACACGCCGCCTGCACCGATCACCAGCAGGATAATACCTGCAGGCTGCAGCGCAGCACCACAGATCTCCATCACCCGGTCTTTCGGCATCCCCTGACGCATCGCCAGGCCGTAAATCGCCACCAGACAGGCCACCAGGATCGCCGTAAATGGATGGCCGATAAACTCGAACCACTCGTAGGCGGAAGACCCTACCGGCACAAAGCGCGCGGCGATGGTTTTCAGACCCACGAGAACCAGCGGCAGCAGAATCAGCGACAGGCTGAAGCCGAAGGACGGCATTTTGCCTTCGCCCAGGTGCGGCTCGGTGATGTCGTCAGGAATGTGCAGCTCAACGTAACGGCTGATGAAGTTGCCCCACAGCGGGCCGGCAATAATCATCCCCGGGATCGCCGCACACAGGCCAATCAGAATCATCCAGCCAAAGTCAGCGTGCATCTGCGAGGCGAGCAGCATCGGCGCGGGTCCAGGCAGCAGAAACGCTGCGGCCGCCGCCACGCCCGCAAACAGCGGAATAACCAGCTTCACGAGGTTAGTGCCGGTGTGGCGAGCCATGGAGAACGCCACGCTAATCAGCAGCACCACGGCGACTTCGAAGAACAGCGGCAGCGCGCAAATCAGACCCGCCAGGCCTATCGCGTAGTGCGCGCGGCTGTGGCCAAAGGATTTCAGCATTTTGACGGCAATCTGGTCGACCGCGCCCGTCTCGTGCAAAATCTTGCCAAACATCGCGCCAAGCGCGACCACAATCGCCAGGAAGCCCAGCGTGCCGCCCATCCCTTTTTCCATCGTCGCGGCAATCTTGTCGAGCGGCATACCGGAAAAGAGACCAGCACCAATAGAAACCACCATCAAAGCAACAAAGGCGTGCATACGCGCCTTCATCACCAAAAACAGCAGCAGCAATACGGAACCCACTGCTGTCAAAACTAGCGTTAATGTACTCAAAACTTACTGCCTTTTATTAATGACCTCGATGGTGCTGGCAACAACACCTTCCAGTGACTGATCGATATCAACCACTAAGACGTCTTTCTCGTCTTCACCCGGCTCCTGCAGCGCTTCGAACTGCGTCACCAGCATTTGAGTTTTGAAGAAGTGACCCTTACGCGCCTTCAGGCGGCTTTCAATCACCTCGAAGTCCCCTTTCAGGTAGATGAAAGAGAGGTTCGGGTTGCCGTCACGCAGCAGATCGCGGTAGGTTTTTTTCAGCGCGGAGCAGACGATCAGGGAAACTTTGTTGGTGCGCTGCATGGCGAACGCGGCGTCATTCAGCGCCTGCAACCACGGTTTGCGGTCGTCGTCGTTCAGCGGCTCGCCGGAGGCCATTTTCATGATATTGCTGCGCGGATGGAGGAAGTCACCATCCAGAAATGCAGCCTGGAGTTGATGCGCCACTTCGCTGGCTACGGCTGATTTCCCGCTACCGGAAACGCCCATCAGGACGTAGACGTGGTGATCGTGATTAGTCGTGCTCAAAGGGTGTCCCTCAGTCAATTGTTACGGGTAACAGTTATCGGTAACATTGTCCTGCCGGGGCAAAAGAGAAGCAATATCCAAACGTGCGCGAAGTGAATAAGTGTGAGCTACTTCAAATTTGTCAGTTCAAATAGATCCACCCGGTGACAAGGTGAAACCTAAATCTAACATTTTTGGGGTAACCGTCTCGCCACGAATGCGCGCCAGCAGGCGTTCTGCGCCAATGCGGCCCATACGTTCACGCGGGGTCAGGACGCTCGCCAGACGCGGCTCCATCACCTGGCCGATGTCGTGGCCGTGGAAACCGGCGATCGCCATATCATCAGGGATCTTCAGCCCCAGACGCTGACACTCAAACGCCGCGCCGACCGCAAGGTCATCGTTGGTACAGAAAATACCGTCCAGTTGCGGATACTCACGTCGCGCCTGACGCATCAGCTCAATACCCGACGTATAGGAAGAGGACTGCTCCACCATCACGCTGTACGGGGTTAAGTTCGCGTCGAGCATCGCCTGCTCGTATCCCTTCTGTTTGATGATAGTACGTTCATCAAGTCGCGCACCCAGATAGGCAATATGACGATGCCCGCGGGCGATAATTGCCGCCGTCATCTGACGCGCCGCTTCGAAGTTATCAAAGCCCACGGCGATGTCGAGGCACGGCGACTGACTGTCCATCAGTTCCACCACCGGAATGCCGGCGACTTCAATCATTTTGAGCGTGCGGGCAGTGTGGGTACGTTCGGTTAAAATCAGGCCGTCAATGTTCCAGGAAAGCATGGATTCCAGACGTTCTTCTTCCAGTTCCGGCTTGTAACCGTAGTGGGCGAGCATGGTCTGGTAACCAAAAGCATCGGTGACGCTTTCAATGCCGCGCAGGACTTCAGCGAACACCTGGTTGGTTAAGGACGGCAGAAGGACGCCCACCGCGCGGCTGGTCGCATTGGAGAGAATATCGGGTGCACGGTTGGGGATATAACCCAGTTCATCAAGGGCAGCGGCAATCTTGCCACGCAACGCCACGGAAACCTGTTCCGGGTTACGTAAAAAACGGCTGACCGTCATTTTGGTCACACCGACGCGATCGGCGACATCCTGAAGTACGGGGCGTTTCTTTTTCATCGTCCTGAGAAATCTTGAAGTGAGAGATTTTCTCAGTTTATCACGGACAAAGCCCATCCTTCCCCTGTCATAGGGAAGGATGGGCATTTATTTATGATTTATTACACCGGCGGCAGGTCAAACAGCAGAATTTCACTTTCGCTGTCCGCATGCACGGAGAGCGCCTGCTCGTCCCAGATTGCCAGTCCATCGGCGGTTGTCGCTTTGGTGCCGTTGATGGACACTTCACCTTTCACCACCTGGATCCAGACGCGGCGGTTAGCGGCAATCTGATGCACAGACTGTTCATCTTTCGCCAGCGCCCAGCGGTACAGCTCCATATCCTGATGCACTTTCAGGGAGCCTTCACGCGCGTCCGGGGACAGTACCAGCTGTTTGCCCTGTTTCGCGTCGAAGCGGCGCTGCTCGTAGCGTGGCGTGATGCCGGTTTCTTCTGGAATGATCCAGATTTGATACAGGTGCAGTTTTTCCGTTTTGCTCGGGTTGTACTCGGAGTGACGCACCCCGGTACCCGCGCTCATAATCTGGAACTCGCCCGCCGGAACCTGCTCTTTGTTGCCCATGCTGTCCTGGTGCTCAACCGCGCCTTCCAGCACATAGGTCAGGATTTCCATGTCTTTGTGCGGGTGGGTACCGAAGCCCTGGCCTGCATCAATCACATCGTCATTAATCACGCGCAGTGCGGAGAAGCCCATGAAGTTCGGGTCGTAGTAGTCGGCAAACGAGAATGAATGCCATGAGTCCAGCCAGCCATGATTCGCGTGACCACGTTCGTTTGCTTTGCGTAAGTAGATCATTGTTTTCACCCTCAGTTCGTTTCGATGGAGTAAGTGTGGACGCAAATGGTCTGGGATCATAGAGGGTGAAAATTGACTCCTCTGTTCAAAAATTATGAACAAGCGCAGAGGAGCCTTTTTTGCTTATTTCGCGAGGGTTACCGTGGCAGGAGAGGCCTGTTCGAAGGCCCGCTCCAGGATTTCCAGGTTAGTCAGAACGTCAGATTCCTTGACGTAATTCGGCGTGCCGTTGGTGAGAGTCTCAAACAGCGCATCGTACACGCGGCCATAGTCACCCGCTTCGGGTTTGATTTCTTCTTTTGCGGTTGTGCCATCGGCTTTCACATACTCCAGCACGCCAACCGAATCATCCGCCGCAAAACCCGGCTCACCGGGCATGATATTGGCCTTCAGGCTGGTCTCCTGCTGGTCAATGCCGTACTTAATAAACGAGCCTCGGGTGCCGTGAACGATAAATTTCGGATAGTCGATTTTCACCAGATGGCTGGTCTTGACGATGGCTTTGAGGTCGCCGTAGAACAGCTGCGCTTCAAAGGTATCGTCCGGATTAGCTTTATTGCGCAGGCTGCGGATGTCATACGCCACGTGGTCCGGGCGGCCAAACAGGGAGATGATCTGGTCCATGGTATGGACGCCCAAACCATAGAAGGAGCCATCCTGCGGCAGCCCGGGCTGGGTTTCCGCCACCGGGCGGTAATAGTCGAAGTGACTTTCAATTTCCACAATGTCGCCCAGCTTGCCGCTTTCAATCGCTTTTTTCGCCGTCAGGAAGCAGCTGTCAAAGCGACGGTTCTGATACGGCGTGACGGTCAGGCCTTTGCTTTTCGCCAGCGCGAACAGCTCCTTCGCTTCCGCTATAGTCGGGGTGAAGGGCTTTTCTACCAGCACGTTTTTGCCCGCTTCGAGCGCGCGTTTCGCATAGTCAAAATGGCTGTCCGCATGAGTGCAGACGATAACCAGTTTAACCTGCGGGTCGCCCAGTACCTCGTCGAGAGCGCTGGTGAAATGAATATGGGAATACTGCGGGGATTGCTCTTCCGGCTTCGCGCGGCGACGGTAGATATGGGCCACGTGCCAGGTATCTTTACGGTTGAGAACATACGGAAGGTGGTAACGCGTGGTGCTTTTGCCAAATCCAATAAATGCGCAATGTAGTGTCATGGCTCAGTCCTTTTTAAGGTTACTGAGTCTAACCATAACAAAAAAAAAGCCAGCGAGAAGCTGGCTAAAGTAATACTGGAAGCAATGTGAGCAATGTCGTGCTTTCAGGTTCCCGTAGCGGTCTCCCTGAATGCAGAGCAATAATAATCATTCTCATTCGCACTTGTCCACTTCTTTTTGCAAAAAATAGCGGTTGACTCAAATTTTAAAGTCATTGATGTTGGAAGGGACGCTTAACTAACTGAGGAATAAGGAATGAGCGAGATAGTGATACGCCACATCGAACCCAGCGATGCAGAAGCTTTGCGTGACATCATGTCGCATCCTGATGTGTATCACGACACGCTACAGCTCCCTCATCCCTCAATGGAAATGTGGCACGAACGCGTTGCGACAAAACCAGGCCGACGCCATCTTGTTGCCTGTCTGGAACAGCGCGTTATCGGGCATATGGCGCTGGACGTGATGGAAAACCCGCGTCGCAGCCACGTTGCCACATTCGGCATAAGCGTGGCTGCGGATATGCAGGGTCGCGGCGTTGGCCGCAGGCTCATGAGCGAAATGATTAACCTCTGCGATAACTGGCTGCGCATTGAACGCATCGAACTGACGGTCTTTGCCGATAATCCGGCGGCAGTTGCACTCTATAAAAATTTTGGCTTTGAAATCGAAGGGACCGGCAGGAAATTTGCCCTGCGCAACGGCGAGTATGTGGACGCGTATTATATGGCGAGAATGAAGTGACACATTCCCCTCACCCCGGCCCTCTCCCCATAGGGGCGAGGGAGAAAAGATCGCACCGTGCAATCCCCTCTCCCCTATGGGGAGAGGGTTAGGGTGAGGAGAAACGTTAATACCCTGCCGATAAATCATCCACCGACCGCGGGTCCGACGCGCCAAACAACGCCCCGTCTGGACCCACCATAATGCTCTGGGTGCTGCCCATCGCCTCTTTCACCGCTACCTTCTGCCCGCGCTGCTCCAGCAGTTTAATCGTATCCGGGCTAAAGCCCTTCTCGACGCGCAGCTCGTCCGGCAGCCACTGGTGGTGGAAACGCGGGGCATTGGTCGCTTCAGCGACGTTCATCCCAAAGTCGATGCTGTTCACCACCATCTGCAGCACGGTAGTGATAATACGGCTACCGCCCGGACTCCCGGTCACCAGCCAGGTTTTACCGTCTTTCACCACGATAGTGGGCGACATGGACGACAGCGGGCGTTTCTTCGGCCCGACCGCGTTCGCATCGCCACCCACTAGCCCGTAGACGTTCGGCACGCCCGGCTTGGCGGAGAAATCGTCCATCTCGTTGTTCAGCAGAATGCCGCTGTTGCCCGCCACAATCCCGGTACCAAACGTGGTGTTGAGCGTGTAGGTCACCGCTACCGCGTTACCGTCTTTATCCACCACCGAGAAGTGGGTGGTCTGGTTGCTTTCGTACGGCGCCAGCTTGCCTGGGCGGATCTCGCTCGACGGCTTCGCCTTGTTGATATCAATCTGATCGGCAATGGATTTGGCATACGCCTTGTTGGTCAGCGCCTGCCACGGCACCTTCACGAAGTCCGGGTCACCAAGATATTCTGACCGGTCCGCGTAGGCGCGTTTTTCCGCTTCCGCCATCACCTGCATGGCATCCGCACTGCCGAAACCGAACTTGTGCATATCGAAGTTTTCAAGAATGTTGAGGATCTGCACGATGTGAATGCCCCCGGAAGACGGCGGCGGCATGGAGAACACCTCGTAGCCACGGTAGGTTCCGCTAATCGGCTCGCGCTCTACCGCCTTGTATTCCGCCAGATCCGCTTTGGTGATGAGCCCGCCGTTCTTTTGCATCTCTTCAGCTATCTGGTCAGCAATCGCCCCTTTGTAGAAGGCGTCCGGACCGTGCTCCGCAATCAGCTCCAGGCTTTTGGCGAGGTTCTTCTGCACCAGCCTGTCGCCCTTCTTCAATGGCTCACCGTCTTTCCAGAAGATCGCTTTACTGTTTTCATGATTCGGAATGACTTCGCTGCCATAGGTTTTGAGGTCGTCCGCCAGCGCATCGTTTACCACAAAGCCGTCACGCGCCAGCTTGATGGCAGGCTGCACCACTTTATTCAGCGGCAGGGTGCCGTATTTTTCCAGCGCCAGCGAGAAGCCTGCGACGGTGCCCGGCGTGCCGGAGGCGAGGTGCGACGTCAGGGATTTTTTGCTGTCAGGGTTACCCTGATCGTCAAGGAACATATCGCGGGACGCCTGAGCAGGCGCCATCTCGCGGAAGTCGATGGCCGTTGTTTTGCCGTCTTTGGTGCGCAGCATCATAAAGCCGCCGCCGCCCAGGTTCCCCGCCTGCGGGTGCGTCACCGCCAGTGCATAGCCGACGGCGACCGCTGCATCCACCGCGTTACCGCCCTGCTTGAGAATATCGACGCCCACTTTGGTTGCCAGCGCATCCACCGACGCCACCATGCCATGGGTTGCCCGCACGGGATGAAAAACATCCTCCTCCACGCCGTAAGAAACAGGTGGAGCCGCTGGCGGGTTGGCCGCCACGCTAAATGTGCCGCCGGCCATCAGCGCAACGATCGCTACCCAGCGCAAAAACGTTGGTTTCATCATTATTGTTCTCCAGGTGAAGGGATCCATATTCCCCGCTTAAGCCTGGTTCACAACTCCTAAAAAATCATCGTCATGGTGAAATCAGGGTAAACTTAAGAGAGACCTCAAAAGGAGGAAATGACAATGAAACGCTTACTGATTCTTACGGCGCTGATCCCGTTTGCCGCGCTCGCACAGCCACTGAACACCATGAATAACCCGAACCAACAGGGTTATGTTATCCCGAGCCAGCAGCGCATGCAGACCGAGATGATGAGCCAGCAGCAACAGCAGAAAGGGATGCTGAATCAGCAGCTGAAGACGCAGACCCAGATGCAGCAGCAGAGCCTGCAAAATCAGATGAATACCAACACGCAGCGCGTGCAGCAGGGACAGATACGTGAACAGCCGCTGCCCAATAAAAACGGCGGGATGTTAGGCGGCATGACGTCGTCAGGCAGCGGACAGCAGCATATGCTGCCGCCGCAGTCGAACGGCAGTATGCTTAATCCGCAGAACTAAAGTTCGGGCCGATGCGGTCAATCGCATCGGTACAGATGCTGTCCACGCCCCAGCGCAGCAGCTCGGCCGCGCGCTGGGGTTTGTTAACGGTATACACCAGAATATGCAGACCCGCCGCTTTCAACATCTTCACCCGCGCCTCATCCAGCAGCCTGTGATTGAGATGGATAGAGACACACGCTAAGCGTGTCGTCAGCTCGCGCCAGTCCTCGCGCCACTCGTCCAGCAGCAGCCCGCGCGGCAGTTCCGGCACGGCCGCCTGCGCCGCTTCCAGGGCGTCAATTTCAAACGAGGAGAGCAGCGGCGGCGTCATGCCTTCCCACAGCTCACGCGCGGCCAGCGCGATAACCTTGCCCGTTAACGGCCCGGTACCGGTGGTCGGTTTGATTTCGATATTGGCCATCATGCCGTGCTGGCGGCAGCGATCTGCCACTTCCGCCAGCAGCGGCAGCGGCTCGCCTTTGAATTCGCCGCTGTACCAGCTTCCGGCGTCCACTTTCAGCAGATCGCGCCACGGGAGTGCGCCCGCCACGCCCCAGCCGTTGCTGGTGCGCTCCAGGTTATCGTCGTGCAGCAGAAAAATTTCGCCGTCTTTCGACAGCTTGGCGTCGAACTCGATCATCGTGTGACCGTAGCGCGCGCCCGCGTCGATGGCCGCCAGGGTATTTTCCGGCGCCAGCTTACCGCCGCCACGGTGGGCGACAATGTGGGGATAAGGCCAGTTACTCATACTCGTTGTCCTGTTTCACCGTCAAATAAGTGCAGGTGATTTTCCGGCAGGTGCAGCCACAGCGTGCTGCCTGCTTTAGGGCGCTCCTGATGCGGCAGACGCACCACTATTTTTTGCTCACCCCAGCGTCCGTGCGCCAGGTTATCTGCACCCAACATCTCCAGCGTGTCCATCACCAGCGGCACGCCGCCGTCCGCCTGAGAGGTTAAACCAATATGCTCCGGGCGGATACCGAGCGTCATCTTACGCCCGGCGTAGCCACGATAGTACCAGTTGATCGGGAGTGCCATCCCGCTTTCAAGCTCAAAGTGCGTGCCCGCACTGCTGATGCGCCCCTCCAGCAGGTTCATTGCCGGGCTGCCGATAAAGCTCGCCACAAAGCGGGTGGCCGGTTTTTCATAGACTTCTACCGGGGTGCCAATCTGCTCGGCGATGCCTTTGTTCATCACCATCACGCGCTGGGCGAGGGTCATGGCTTCGACCTGATCGTGGGTCACGTACAGGGAGGTGGTTTTCAGACGACGGTGTAGCTGCTGCAGCTCGAGCCGCATTTGCACGCGCAGCTTGGCGTCGAGGTTAGAGAGCGGCTCGTCGAACAGGAACACCGCCGGATCGCGCACGATGGCGCGCCCCATCGCCACGCGCTGGCGCTGGCCGCCGGAGAGCTCGCGCGGGCGGCGCTTCAGCAGACCGTCCAGCTCGAGAATACGCGCCGCCTCTTTCACGCGCTCCTCGATATGGCCTTTGCCCATGCCGCGGATTTTCAGCCCCCAGGCCATGTTCTCCTCCACGCTCATGTGCGGATAGAGCGCGTAGTTCTGGAATACCATGGCGATGCCGCGGTCTTTGGGCTCCATCTCGGTAACGCGCTGGCGGTCAATCCAGATATCTCCGGACGTCACGCGTTCCAGCCCCGCCACCATGCGCAGCAGGGTGGATTTGCCGCAGCCGGACGGGCCGACCATGACGATGAATTCCCCGTCCGCCACGTCGAGCGTCAGCGGCTGAATGACCTGGGTTTTACCGTCCCAGCTTTTGGTTACTGCCTGAAGTTTTAAACCTGCCATCTTATTTCTCGCTATCGACCAGGCCACGGACAAACGCACGCTGCATGGCTAAAACAATGACTACGGGTGGGATAAGGGTGAGCAGCATCGCCGCCATCACCTGGTTCCAGAGGGTGGTGCCTTCACCGGTGGCAATCATGCCTTTGATACCCGCCACGGCGGTGCCGAGGTTGACGTCCTGAATAATCAGCAGCGGCCACAGGTACTGGTTCCAGCCGTAGATAAAGGTGATCACAAACAGCGCCGCGAGGTTGGTTTTCGACAGCGGCAGCACGATGTCGCGGAAAAAGCGCATCGGCGACGCGCCGTCGATGCGCGCAGCTTCAATCAGCTCGTCCGGCAGGGTCATAAAGAACTGGCGGAACAGGAAGGTGGCTGTCGCCGAGGCCATCAGCGGCAGGGTTAAGCCCGCATAGCTGTCGAGCATCTTCAGGTTGGCGATCACTTCCACCGTCGGGAAGATACGCACCTCCACCGGCAGCATCAGGGTGATGAAAATCATCCAGAAGAACAGGTTACGTAGCGGAAAGCGGAACCAGACGATGGCGAACGCCGAGAGCATCGACACCGTAATTTTGCCGACGGTGATGCCAAACGCCATGATGAAGCTGTTGAGCATCATCAGCCAGAACGGCGCGCTGTTGGCGCCCACGCCCTGGGTCCAGATGGTTTTCATGTTCTCGAACAGATGTGCGCCGGGGATCAGCGTCATCGGCGTGTCGAACACCGCTTTGGTGTCCAGCGTGGCGGCGACAAACGCCACGTACAGCGGGAACAGGATGACGATAATCCCTAAAATCAGCATGGTATGGCTGAAAATCGTCAGCCCGCGACGGTTCTCAATCATTGGTAGCGCACCTTACTTTCGACATAGCGGAACTGCACCACCGTGAGGATGATGACGAGGAACATCAGCACCACCGACTGCGCGGCAGAAGCGGAGAGATCCAACCCCGCAAAGCCTTCGCGGTAGATCTTGTAGATCAGCGTCGTTGTCGCCTGCACTGGTCCGCCTGCGGTCGCCGCGTCGATCACCGGGAAGGTGTCGAAGAAGGCGTACACGAGGTTAACCACCAGCAGGAAGAAACTCACCGGAGCGATCAGCGGCAGCGATAATCTGAAGAAGCGACGAATGGGCCCTGCGCCGTCAATCGCCGCCGCTTCCACCAGCGAGCGCGGGATGGACTGCAGCGCGGCAAAGAAGAACAGGAAGTTGTAGCTGATCTGCTTCCACACCGAGGCAAACACCACCAGGAACATCGCCTGGCCGCTGTTCTGGGCGTGGTTCCAGTCGTAACCCAGCTCGGCCAGGAAGTGGGTAATCAACCCGCGGCCCGGGTTAAACAGGAAGATCCACAGCACGGCGGCCACGGCGGGAGCCACGGCGTACGGCAGCAGCATCAGCGTTTGATACAGGCGGCTGCCGCGCACCACGTAGTCCACCAGCGCGGCGAAGAACAGCGAGGCGACAAGGCCGCTGACGGTCACCAGGGCGCTGAACTTCATCGTCGTCCAGAAGGAATCCAGGTAGTAGCTGTCATGGAACAGCGCGGTGAAGTTGTCCAGCCCGACAAACTGGCTGGAAAGCCCGAACGGATCGACGCTTTGTACCGAGTACCACAGCGCTTCGCCCGCAGGCCAGATAAAGAAAATAACGGTGATGACCAGCTGCGGCGCGACCAGCAGGTACGGCAGCCAGCGGGAACGGAACACCGGACGGGATGATGACATGGAGATTTGGTTCCTGAACAATGCCGGGTGGCGGCTACGCCTTACCCGGCCTACATGGGGCACATCGTAGGCCCTGTAAGCGAAGCGCCACCGGGCATTTTTTTACGATTTGGTCGACTGCTCAAAGCGGCGCAGCAGCTGATTCCCGCGCTCTACCGCTGAATCCAGCGCCTGCTGTGGCGTTTTCTTCCCGGTCCACACGCTTTCCAGCTCCTCATCAACGATGGTGCGGATCTGTGGCATGTTGCCCAGACGCAGGCCTTTAGTGAACGGCAACGGTGGCTTGTTCAGCATCTGACGCGTCGCGATATCCGCCCCTGGGTTCTTGCTGTAGAAGCCCTGTTCGCGGGTCAGGTCATACGCGGCTTTGGTGATTGGCAGGTAGCCGGTTTTCTGGTGCCATTCGGCCGCATTTTCCGGCTTCGCCAGGAAGTCGAGGAACTCGGCCACGCCTTTGTAGGTGCCGTTGTCTTTGCCCTGCATGACCCACAGGCTCGCTCCGCCGATGATGGCGTTCTGCGGCGCGCCCTTCACGTCGGCGTCGTACGGCATCATGCCCACGCCGTAGTTAAATTTGGCGTAGTGACGGATATCCGCCAGCGAGCCGGACGATGCGGTGGTAATGGCGCAGTCGCCGTTGTAGAACTTCTCGGTGGATTCGTCTTTACGCCCGAAGTAGCTGAAGTCGCCCTTCTTGTTGAGTGCTTCCAGCAGCGCGATGTGCTTCACCTGCTCCGGCTTGTTGAACTCCAGCACCGCGTCGGTGCCGTCGAAGCCGTTGTTTTTGGTGGCAACCGGCAGGCCGTGCCAGGCGCTGAAGTTTTCAATCTGGATCCAGCCCTGCCAGCCGCTGGCGTAACCGCACTTCATCCCCGCCGCTTTCAGCTTCGCGGTGTACTCGGCCAGATCCTGCCAGGTTTTTGGCGGTTGCTCCGGGTCTAAACCGGCTTTTTTGAAGGCATCTTTGTTGTAGTACAGCACCGGCGTAGAGCTGTTAAACGGCTGAGACAGCAGGTGGCCAGTTTTGGAATCGGTGTAATAACCGGAAACGGTCGGCACGAACTGTGATTCGTCAAAGTTGATACCCGCCTCTTTGAACACTTCATACACCGGCTTGATGGCTTTAGAGGCCATCATGGTGGCGGTGCCCACTTCATAAACCTGTAACAAGGCTGGTGCATTGCCGGTACGGAAGGCGGCAATGCCCGCGCTCAGGCTCTGCTCGTAGTTGCCTTTGTACACCGGCACAATTTTGTAATCCGGATGGGTGTCGTTGAAACGCTGCGCCAGGGAGTCAACTTCTTTACCCAACTCCCCTTCCATGGAATGCCAGAACGGAATGGTGGTCACAGCCATTGCGTTCGTCGCAAAAGCCAGACCGATTGCCAGACCCAAAGCTGTGTGTCGTAACGATGTCATTGTCATCTCTCTTATTGTGCCGGATGCGCGATATCACGCGTTTTATGCTCGCGAGGTAACATGACATGCTCGAATGACAGAAAAATAACTGTTTGTTTACAGATAAGTGACAGCCAGGCGTCAGGGGGATGATGGTTGTGTGAAAGGGGATTGGGTGCGGTCTGGTGCCCTCACCCCGGCCCTCTCCCACAGGGAGAGGGAGAAAAGCGATCGGTTCCCTCTCCCTTGAGGGAGAGGGTTAGGGTGAGGGGAAATGCAATTAACCGCCCAAATACGCGCTCCGCACCGCCTCGTTTGCCAGCAGCGCGTCGCCGGTATCCTCCAGCACCACGCGGCCGTTCTCCAGCACGTAGCCGCGGTCGGCGAGCTTCAGCGCCTGGTTGGCGTTCTGCTCGACGAGGAAGATGGTCATCCCCTCTTTACGCAGCTGCTCAATGGTGTCGAAGATCTGCTGAATGATGATCGGCGCAAGACCGAGCGACGGTTCGTCCAGCAGCAGCAGACGCGGCTGGCTCATCAGCGCGCGGCCTATCGCCAGCATCTGCTGTTCACCGCCGGACATGGTGCCCGCACGCTGGATGCGGCGCTCCCACAGGCGTGGGAAGAGTTCGTACACCCACTTGATGCGGGTCTGGTATTCATCGCGGTAAGCAAAGAAGCCGCCCATTGCCAGGTTCTCTTCCACCGTCATGCGGGAAAACACGCGACGCCCTTCCGGGACAATCGCCACCGCTTCACGCATGATTCTGGCCGTCTGCCAGTCGGTAATGTCTTTGCCATCGAACACAATCCGCCCGCTGGTGGCGCGCGGGTCGCCGCATAGGGTGCCGAGCAGCGTGGTTTTACCCGCGCCGTTGGCCCCGATCAGGGTAACGATTTCACCCTGATTGATATGCAGGCTGACGTCGTGCAGCGCCTGGATCTTGCCATAGTGCGCATTGACCTTGTCGAACGTTAACATCGCTTTTTCCATCTTATGCCTCACCCAGGTATGCGCGGATCACGTCCGGGTTGTTGCGGATCTCTTCCGGCGTGCCGTTCGCCAGCGGCGTGCCCTGGTTTACCACGTAGATACGGTCCGAAATGCCCATCACCAGCTTCATGTCATGCTCAATCAGCAAAATGGTGGTGTCGTGATGGTCACGCAGCTCGGCAATTAGCTCGTCCAGCTCTTTGGTTTCTTTCGGGTTGAGTCCTGCCGCCGGTTCATCGAGCATCAGGATCTCCGGCTGCGTCACCATGCAGCGCACAATCTCCAGGCGACGCTGATCGCCGTAGGCCAGGTTGCTCGCCTGACGGTTGGCGTGCTGCAGCAGGCCAATTCGATCAAGCCAGGTGGCGGCGCGGTCAAGCGCTTCATCCTGCGCGCGGCGGAAGGCCGGGGTTTTCAGCAGGCCGGAGAACAGCCCGGTTTTCAGCTGCTGATGCTGTGCCACCAGCAGGTTCTCAATCACCGTCATCTCGCGGAACAGACGCACGTGCTGGAAGGTACGCACCACGCCCATGCGGGCAATCTGCTGGCCCGGTAAACCTTCGAGATGCTGGTCGCGCAGCATGATGGTGCCGCCCGTCGGCTTGTAGAAGCCGGTCAGGCAGTTGAAGACCGTGGTTTTCCCCGCGCCGTTCGGGCCAATCAGGGAGACAATCTCTTTCTTGTGCAGATCCAGATTCACGTTGTTGACCGCCAGCAGGCCGCCAAAACGCATCATCAGACCGTTAACGGATAATAATGGCTGGCTCATGCCTGCTCTCCTTTCGCTTGCCCGTTCTTCAGCTTCAGCTGCGGACGGGTCATCGGCAGCAGACCCTGCGGACGCCAGATCATCATCAGCACCATCAAACCACCCAGCATCAGCATGCTGTATTCGTTAAAGTCGCGCATCAGCTCGCGCGAGACCACCAGCAGGATAGCCGCGAGGATAACGGCGAACTGCGAGCCCATCCCGCCGAGTACCACAATCGCCAGCACGAAGGCGGATTCGGCAAAGGTGAACGATTCCGGGCTGACGAAGCCCTGACGCGCGGCAAACAGCGTTCCGGCGAAACCGGCAAACGCGGCGCTGATGGTGAACGCGGTCAGCTTGATGCGGGTCGGGTTCAGGCCCAGGGAACGGCAGGCGATCTCATCTTCACGCAGCGCTTCCCACGCGCGGCCCAGCGGCATGCGCAGCAGACGGTTGATCACGAACAGGGTAATCACCACCAGCAGCAGCGCCACCAGATAGAGCCAGATCACGCGATCGGACGGGTCATACTTCACGCCGAAGAAGTTACTGAAGGTGTCCCAGCCGCCTTCGCGGGCGGTGCGGCTGAACTCCAGGCCGAAGAAGGTCGGTTTCGGGATCTGGCTGATGCCGTTCGGGCCGCCGGTCACTTCGGTGTTATTCAGCAGCAGGATACGGACGATTTCACCGAAGCCTAAGGTCACAATCGCCAGGTAGTCACCGCGCAGGCGCAGCACCGGGAAGCCAAGCAGGAAACCGGCGGCGGCAGAGACCAGCCCCGCCAGCGGCAGGCAGGTCCAGAAGCCGAGGCCGTAATAGTGGTTCAGCAGCGCAAAGGTATAGGCGCCGATGGCGTAGAAGCCGCCGTAGCCCAGCACCAGCAGGCCGGAGAGCCCCACTACCACGTTCAGACCGAGGCCGAGAATCACGTAGATCATGGTCAGGGTCGCAATATCAACGGTTCCGCGCGAGACCACAAACGGCCACGCCACGGCGGCGACCAGCAGCGCCACGAGGAACAGCTTCTGCTTCACGGTAGAACCGTCGATTGCCGGCAGGACGAATTTCGGCCCGGAGACGTTTTTCAGCGTCTTCTGGAACAGCGGACGCAGCAGCTGGAACAGGAATACCACGGCAGTGCCGATAAACACCCACTGCCAGCGGATGTCGGGGGCGGTATCCACCACCAGCTTCGTGCCGTCCAGACCTAACTGGACGCCCATAAAAACGCCTGCCAGCACGAAGAACATGGCGGCAGAGAGCAGCGCCATTGCAAAATGCATCGGTTTCATACTTTCTCTACCTCCGGACGGCCCAGAATACCGGTAGGCATTACCAGCAGAACCAGAATCAGCAGGGCAAACGACACCACATCTTTATATTCCGTGCTCAGGTACGCCGAAGAGAGCGCTTCCGCCACGCCCAGGATCAGGCCGCCAATCATCGCCCCCGGAATACTGCCGATACCGCCCAGCACCGCGGCGGTGAAGGCTTTCATCCCGGCCATAAAGCCGATATACGGGTTGATCACGCCGTAGAACTGGCCGAGCAGAACGCCTGCTACTGCCGCCATCGCGGCGCCAATCACGAAGGTCAGGGCAATCACGCGGTCGGTGTTAATACCGAGCAGGCTCGCCATCTTCAGGTCTTCCGCACACGCGCGGCAGGCACGACCCATGCGGGAGTAGCGAATGAACAGGGTCAGGGCGAGCATCGCAATAAAGGTCACCACCCAGATCACCAGCTGCATGGTGGTGATAGAGGCAGAGAAGTTTTCGCTGGCCCCCACTATCCACTGGCCGTTAAACAGGCTTGGCAGCGCCACGTCGCGCGAGCCTTCGGTCAGGCTGACGTAGTTTTGCAGGAAGATGGACATACCTATCGCGGAGATGAGCGCAATCAGCCGCTTGGAGCTGCGCACCGGCCGGTAGGCCACGCGCTCGATGCTCCAGCCGTAGGCGCTGGCAATCACAATCGCGCCGACAAACCCGGCGGCGACCAGCAGCCAGCTGCTGTCGATGCCCATCATCATCAGCGCGGCGATGATCATAAAGGAGACGTAGCTACCGATCATGTAAACCTCGCCGTGAGCGAAGTTGATCATGCCGATAATGCCATAAACCATCGTATAGCCGATGGCAATCAGCGCATAGGTGCTTCCCAGCGTGACGCCGTTAAACATCTGCTGCAGGAAATAGAGAAACTGCTCGGACATATGCAAACCTTTTTATACCCGCCCGTCAGTCCGGGCGGTGGGATAATTATTTGGCGGCCGAGGATGAACCGTCGGCGTGCCACTTAAAGACACCAAACTCAAATCCCTTCAGATCGCCTTTCTCATCCCAGTTCAGCGGCCCAATCACGGTGTTCGCCCCGTGTGCTTTTAAATCTTTCACCAGATCCAGCGGTTCTTTGCTGCCGGTACGGTCCAGCGCGGTGGCCAGAGACTGCACGGCCGCGTAGGTGATCCAGACGTACGGACCGCTCGGATCTTTCTTCTGCGCCTTGAGCGCATCAACGATAGCCTTGTTGGCCGGATCCTGGTCATAGCGTTTTGGCATCGTCACCAGCATGCCTTCGGCAGAATCCCCGGCGATGTTTGACAGGGAGGCGTTACCCACGCCCTCTGGCCCCATAAACTGGGTTTTCAGGCCGGTCGCGCGCGCCTGGCGCAGCATCTGGCCCATTTCCGGGTAGTAGCCGCCGTAGTAAACGAAGTCGATATTCTCTTTTTGCAGACGGGCGATCAGCGCGGAGAAGTCTTTCTCACCGGCGGTAATGCCGTCGAAGAAGACGATGTTCGCGCCGCCTTTTTTCAGGCCGTCCTGAACGGAGCGCGCCAGGCCTTCGCCGTACTGCTGTTTGTCATGAATGATAGCAATGCGCTGCGGTTTAACCGTCTCGAGGATGTATTTCGCCGCGGTTGGCCCCTGGGAGGAGTCCAGCCCGGCGGTACGCATAATGTGCTGGTAGCCGCGCTGGGTCAGCTCCGGGTTGGTGGCGCCCGGAGTGATCATCAGAATGCCTTCGTCTTCGTAGATATCAGACGCGGGCTGGGTGGAGGATGAGCACAGGTGGCCGATCACGTACTGGATGCCATCGTTAACGATTTTGTTGGCGACCGCGACGGCCTGTTTAGGGTCGCAGGCGTCGTCATATTCCACGCCCACCAGCTTATCGCCTTTGATGCCGCCTTTGGCATTGATGTCTTTGATGGCCTGGCGCGCGCCGTTGAACTCCATGTCACCCCACTGGGCAACGGGGCCGGACATTGCACCCACTACCGCAACTTTAATGTCCTCCGCCATAGCGGCATGCGAGATCGACAGTGCGACCATCCCCGCGATTAACGTCTTCGCGTTCCTTTTCATCTCTGAATCCCCATTCGTGATGTCGTGTTTATATTTTGTTTTATTATGGTTAAAAAGCATTCTGTACTTTTAATGAACAACGCTATTTTTACCAGTGCCTTTAATGGTTTAGCGCAGTTTTTTGTCAAAAACCAGACTAAAATCTCTATTTTTCAGGCTATTAAGCAAAGATAATATTCTGAAATCAGACAGAGATAAACAAATAAAAGTGCAGTTTGCAGCATAAAATAACGGTACAAAGCGCCGAATAAATCACTACCATTCAGGTTAAAATTCTGCTTATTTTTCGATCCGTGTGTTTTCAAACTGCCCATTGCGTTGTCAAAAAACTAATCACCTGGCGAATGGGGATAAAAAGAGGAAGCCGCTGAGTGAATAAATTGAGTACACTGCCCTTACTCAATTTGATTTGGACAAGTAGCTAATGAAACTGACTATCGTGCGTCTGGTGACCTTTAGCGACCAGGATCATATCGACCTGGGCAAAATCTGGCCGGAATATTCCCCTTCGTCGCTTCGCGTCGATGAGACCCACCGCATTTATGCCGCACGTTTTAACGAGCGCCTCCTGGCTGCGGTTCGCGTGACCCTGAGCGGTACAGAAGGTGCACTGGACTCGCTGCGCGTGCGTGACGTCACCCGTCGGCGCGGCGTGGGCCAGTATTTAATTGAAGAAGTGATCCGCGAAAACCCGAGCGTGACCTCCTGGTGGATGGCTGACGTGGGCGTGGAAGACCGCGGCGTGATGGCGGCGTTTATGCAGGCGTTAGGGTTTACGGCGCAGGAGAGCGGGTGGGAGAAGCGCCAGAGTTGATATGTGCGGCCTGATGCCCTCACCCCGGCCCTCTCCCACGGGGAGAGGGTGCAAACACTAAAATGGCAACCTTACGGTTGCCATTTGCGTTTATTTTGCGTCAGTAGCAGTACCGTTGGCATGCCAGTCAAACACGCCAAACTCGAAGCCCTTCAGGTCGCCCTTCGCGTCCCAGGAGAGTGGCCCCATGACGGTCTCGACGGTATTCGCTTTCAGCCAGGTGGCAATCTCAGCCGGATCGGCTGACTGGTTCAGACCCGCCTGCAGCGACTGCAGCGCCGCGTAGGTGGTCCAGACGAACGCGCCGCTTGGATCCTGTTTCTTCGCCTTGATCGCATCTACAATAGGTTTGTTCGCAGGGACCTGGTCGTAGTTCTTCGGCTTGGTCACCAGCAGGCCTTCGGCTGATTCACCCGCGATGTTAGACAGAGAGACGTTCGCTACGCCTTCCGGCCCCATGAACTGGGTTTTCAGACCGGCAGCGCGCGCCTGGCGCAGAATCTGACCCATTTCCGGGTGGTAGCCACCGTAGTAAACGAAATCAATATTCTCTTTCTTCAGACGCGCCACCAGCGTGGAGAAATCTTTCTCACCGGCGGTAATACCGTCGAAGAACACCACGTCAGCATTGGCTTTCTTCAGGTTGTCCTGGACGGAACGCGCCAGACCTTCCCCGTACTGCTGCTTGTCGTGAACGATGGCGATGCGCTTCGGCTTCACTTTTTCAACGATGTATTTCGCTGCGGTTGGGCCCTGGTCAGAGTCCAGGCCGGTGGTGCGCAGGGTCAGCTTGTAACCGCGCGAGGTCAGTTCCGGCGCCGTTGCAGCCGGGGTGATCATCAGAATACCTTCGTCTTCGTAGATGTCAGATGCTGGCTGAGTAGAGGAAGAGCACAGGTGACCGATAACGTATTTGATTCCGTCGTTCACCACTTTGTTCGCGACCGCGACCGCTTGTTTCGGGTCACAGGCATCATCATATTTCACGATCTGCAGCTTTTCGCCTTTGATACCGCCCTTAGCATTAATGTCTGCAACCGCCTGTTCTGCGCCGGTAAATTCCTGGTCGCCGTACTGCGCTACCGGACCGGACATCGCGCCAACCACAGCCACTTTGATGTCTGCCTGTGCCATGGTGCTGAATGCCAACGCGATACATCCTGCCAGTAACGCTTTACCCTTCATGTTCATCCTGAGATTCCCCATTATTATGGTTATTACGATTGTTGTGATGTTGTTGTTCAGCGCTTTATTTCGTTTATAGGTGTGCTGTTCGCGCTTTTTCAGCATACTCTGCTAAAACATACCCGATTTTTATGATTTTGGAATAGCTAATTTGAAATGAATATATGATAAGCCCGGCAGGAATTTCCGCCGGGCGTGTGGCTTTAACGAGTCAGCGACGCGGAGATAATGTCCAGCGCCTTACGGAACTGCGCTTCGGGGATAGTCAGCGGATAGAGGAAACGAATAACGTTGCCGTAGACGCCGCAGCTCAGCAGCAGCAGACCTTCCTGCAACGCGCGATCCTGCACCTGGCGGGTAAATTCCGGCGAAGGGTGCCCCGTTTGCGGGTCGTTAAACTCCACCGCCACCATGGAGCCCTGCGCGCGAATATCAGCGATATACGGGCAGTGTTCCTTCGCTTTGTTCAGTACTTCCACCAGGTGATGCCCAAGGTGCGCCGAGCGCGTGCAGAGATCCTCTTCATCAATCACGTCCAGCACGGCGTGCGCTGCCGCAATCGCCAGCGGGTTACCCGCGTAGGTGCCGCCCAGCCCGCCGGGCGCGGGGGCGTCCATCACCTCCGCCCGACCAGAGACCGCCGAAAGCGGCATCCCACCCGCCAGGCTTTTCGCCATGGTGATAAGGTCCGGCTTCACACAGTGGTTTTCCATCGAGAATAGCTTGCCGGTGCGGGCGAAACCGCTTTGCACTTCGTCGGCAATCAGCAAAATACCGTGTGTATCGCACAGGGCGCGCAGTGCCTGCATAAAATCAGCAGGGGCGATGTTAAACCCGCCCTCTCCCTGAATCGGTTCGAGAATAATCGCCGCGACCTGGTCAGGCGAAATATCCGCCTTAAAGATGCGCTCCAGGCTCTTTAGCGCTTCCGCCGTGCTGACGCCGTGCAGTTCATTCGGATACTGCGCGTGATACACCGAGCCGGGGAAGGGGCCGAAGCCAAGCTTGTACGGCGCGACTTTGCCGGTCAGCGCCATGGTCATAAAGGTGCGGCCATGGAACGCGCCGCCGAAGGTGATAAGGCCTGGACGTTTGGTAAAGGCGCGGGCAATTTTTACGGCGTTTTCGACCGCTTCTGCGCCCGTAGAGAAGAACGCCGTTTTCGCCGGGCCGTCAATTGGCACGCGTGCGTTGAGGCGTTCCGCAAGCGACACATAGCCTTCGTACGGCACAATCTGGTAGGCCGTATGGGTAAAGGCGTGGAGTTGTTTTTCGATGGCGGAAATGATTTTTGGATGGCGATGGCCGGTATTCAGCACCGCGATCCCCGCGGCGAAGTCGATGTACTCGTTGCCCTCGACGTCCCACACCGTAGCGTTTTCGGCTTTATCGGCAAAGAAGTTACACATCACGCCGATGCCGCGCGGCGTCGCCTGCAAACGCCGGTCGTGCAGTTCGTTATTTTTCACCCTGACCCCCTGAGAAATTCACCTGCTTAGCGCATCTGTAAGTGTTTGCCAGGGGGAGGGAATTCGCCAGAGCGGGAGATAAAAAAACAAAAACCCCCGAATTTGCATTCGAGGGTTATCGGGGACTTCGCGGAAATTACGCTTCGATAGCGGCGCGAAGTTTTTTCATGGCGTTCTTTTCAAGCTGACGGACACGTTCCGCGGATACGCCGTAGCGGTCGGCCAGCTCCTGCAGCGTGGACTTGTTATCTTCGTCCAGCCAGCGGGCACGGATGATGTCCTGGCTACGCTCGTCGAGGCCTTCCATCGCAAAGGTCAGCTTGTTCGCCGCCTGGTCTTCCCAGTTATCTTCTTCAATGCCGTCGGCAAAGTTAGAAGTCTTATCCTGCAGGTACAGGACCGGGGCCATCGGCTGGCTGTCGGATGCGTCGTCGTCGGAAGACATGTCAAACGTCATGTCCTGCGCGGCCATACGGGATTCCATCTCACGAACGTCTTTGCTGGTTACGCCCAGCTCGCGCGCCACCATTTCGACTTCATCCTGATTGAACCAGCCCAGGCGCTGCTTGGTTTTACGCAGGTTGAAGAACAGCTTGCGTTGCGCTTTTGTCGTGGCAACTTTCACAATACGCCAGTTACGCAGCACGTATTCGTGAATTTCTGCTTTGATCCAGTGCACGGCGAAAGAGACCAGTCGCACACCCACTTCCGGGTTAAAGCGACGCACAGCTTTCATCAGGCCGATGTTACCTTCCTGAATCAAGTCCGCCTGCGGCAGGCCGTAGCCCGAGTAGTTGCGAGCAACGTGAACAACAAAGCGCAGGTGAGACAGGATCAGCGTCTTAGCTGCTTCCAGATCGCCCTGGTAATGCAGCTTTTCAGCAAGCTCCTTTTCTTCCTCGGCCGTCAACATCGGCCAGGTGTTCGCAGCCCGGATGTAAGATTCCAGGTTACCAACAGGGGCTAAAGCTAAAGTTTGCATTTCTTTGGTCATTCATTCCTCTCAATGTTTCTTCTGGTCCAGGCTGTCCCCGTCAGGCAACAACCATGCCAAAGCGTTTGAGCAACGAGATTAGCATTCACTCTTTTATCAGACAGTGATTTTATCCACAAGTTCCAGGTGCAACGGTGAATAAATTACGCACAAATTGTGACATGGAGATGATAACAGGGGAAGAGACACAGGGACGCTTTCCCTGCAGAGCGAACATCTCGGTGCAGGGAAAGATTATATCACGCTTTTATTAGTCGGGAGTAAAGTGACGTAAATGTTGAACGGTTGCCAGCCAGGCTGCCACCCACCCAATCATCGAGCAAACCAGCAGCAGTAACAGGCACTCATCGAACCCTAAGCCGCTGATATCAAACTTCGTTCCGAAAACCTGAGCCACTTCAGTCACGGCCGACGAAAGCCGCATCACCAAAATTTCTGACAATATCAGTGAAAGAAATGCGCCGGAAAAACCGAGCAGTGCACCGCCGTAGAGGAACGGTCGGAGGATGAAGCCATCCGTCGCACCAATCAGCTTCTGCACGTTGATGGTATCGCGGCGGGCGAAGATGCTCAGGCGCACGCTGTTACCGATGACGAGGAAGACCGCCGCCACCATCAGCACGCCAATCATCGCCGCGACGCGTCCGACCAGCCCGGTCAGGGCAGCAAGGCGCGCGAACCAGCTGTCATCCATGCGCACTTCATCAATGCCTTTAATGCGTGTGATGCGATCGCGCAGGGTGTTAAGCGAATCGGTCCCCTGGAAATCCAGCTTCGGGATCACCACCGCCACGGCGGGCAGCGGGTTCTCTTCGAGCATATCCAGCGCGCCGCCAAAGCCTGACCAGTTGCGGAACTCGCCCAGCGCGTCTTCACGTGAAAGATAATTAACCTTCTCCACGCCCTGCTCGGCCTGAATTTGCCCGACCACCTGCGCCGCGGCGTTATCGTCGAGCGCTTTATCCAGATAGACCGTGATCTGCGGGGACGGATAATACTGCGAGGCCGCCTGATTTACGTTTTTATAGACCATATAGCAGACGCTTGGCAGCGTGAGGGAGATGGCAATCACCATCACCGTCAGGAACGTCGCCAGCGGTTTGCTTTTCAGGTCCTGCAGCGCGCCATGGAATGCGTAGCGCACCTGCTCATTAAACACATTGGTTTTGCGGGAGGCCGGCTTTGGCGCCGCCTTCTGGCGCTTCGGCGCATGACGATTGCCGTCACCACCGCCCTGCGGCTTACGGAAACGGTCAAACCGGTTCCCGAACTGCCGAATCTGGTTTATTGCATCACGCTTATTCACCGTGGCCTCCGTGCAAATGACCGTCGCTCAGGGTCAGCATGCGGTACGAACGACGGGAAATGAGCCCGATGTCGTGCGTCGCCATCAATACGGTGACCCCCACGCGGTTAAACTCCTCAAACAGACGCAAAATCCCTTCTGACAGGGCATCGTCCAGGTTACCGGTCGGTTCATCCGCCAGCAGCACCGCAGGCTTATTCACCACCGCACGGGCAATGCCCACGCGCTGCTGTTCACCGCCGGAGAGCTGGATCGGGAAGTTCTTCGCTTTGTCCAGCAGCCCGACCTTATCCAGCGCCGCAGAGACGCGGCGGCGGATATCATCGTAGCTGGCGCCGGCAATTATCAGCGGAATGGCCACGTTATCGAAAACGGTGCGATCCATCAGCAGGTGGTGGTCCTGGAAAATCATGCCTATCTGACGACGCAGGAACGGCACTTCGCGGTTTTTCAGGCGGCTGATCTCATGGCCGCCGAAAAAGATTTTCCCGGCGCTTGGCCGCTCAATCCCACAGATAAGCTTGAGCAGGGTACTTTTCCCCGCGCCGGAATGGCCGGTCAGGAATGCCATCTCGCCCGGCTGTAGGTGAAATGTTACCCCCTGCAGCGCTTGTCTCCCACCGAGATAGGCCTTGCTGACGTGTTCAAAGCGAATCATTGTTAGTCCTCTCGGGCAAATAATGCCTCAATAAAGTCGTCCGCCTTAAACGGACGCAAATCCTCAATACGCTCGCCCACACCGATGTAACGGATAGGAATGCCGAACTGGTCGGCCACGGAGAAGATCACCCCGCCTTTCGCGGTACCGTCCAGTTTGGTCAGCGCGATCCCCGTCAGTCCTACCGCTTCAGTGAACAGCTTCGCCTGGCTGATGGCGTTCTGTCCGGTGCTGGCATCAATGGTCAGCATAATTTCATGCGGCGCGTCTTCGTCCAGCTTCTTCATGACGCGAACGATTTTCTTCAACTCTTCCATCAGGTGCGATTTGTTCTGCAAACGCCCTGCGGTATCGGCAATCAGCACGTCCACGTTGCGCGCCTTCGCCGCCTGGATGGCGTCGAAGATTACGGACGCGGAATCCGCGCCGGTATGCTGGGCAATCACCGGAATGTTGTTGCGCTGGCCCCACACCTGGAGCTGCTCAACCGCCGCCGCACGGAAGGTATCGCCCGCCGCCAGCATCACCGATTTGCCCTGCTGCTCGAACTGACGCGCCAGCTTGCCGATGGTGGTGGTTTTACCCACGCCGTTCACGCCAACCATCAGAATAACAAATGGCGTTTTGCCTTCAATATTAAGCGGTTCGTCAACTTTTGCGAGAATTTCGCCCATCTCGTCTTTCAGCAGACCGTACAGCGCCTCGGCGTCGCGCAGCTGTTTGCGGCTCGCCCCTTCGGTCAGGTTGGCGATGATCTTACGGGTGGTTTCCACGCCGACGTCCGCAATCAGCAGCTGTTCTTCCAGCTCCTCAAAGAGATCGTCGTCGATCTTCTTGCCGCGGAACAGACTGATAAATCCGGAACCTAAGTTTTCTTTGGTTTTGAGCAGGCTACGCTTCAGGCGCGCGAAGAAACCTTCTTTGGTCGGTTTTTCCTGCTCCTGAACGATCTCTTCTTCGGCTTGCTCTTCTACCGGCACAACGATGACCGCTTCTTCCGCGGCTTCCGCCGCCAGCGCCTGGGCTTCCAGCTCTTCGTCGGTCAGCTCTGGCTCGCGTGCCGCTTCTTCTTCCACCGCTTCAACAATTTCAACGGTTTCCGCTTCGGCCTGCCACTCTTCAGCAGAAACCTCTTCGGCTTTTACCTCTTCCGGCAGCGGCAACTCTTCACGTTCGATAATGGCCTGCGGCGCTTCGAGGATCTCTTCAACCACAACCGGTTCTGGCTTCTCGCTCTCCTGAACCTGTTCAGTGATCTCAACCACCTCTTCAGCAAACGATTCAATCTCTTCTTTGCTGTGCGCCGTCTCTTCCGCGTCGACAACCGCGGCGGTTTCTACAGGCGTTTCAGGCTGCGACGGCTCTTCAACGGCTTGTTGTTCTTCGGTTTTCTGTTCTGTTTCTTGCTCTTTTTCACCGAAGCCCAGCCAGGAAAAGAAGCCACGTTTTTTTTGTTTTGCCATCTGCGACTACACTCCTCGCGGCGCTATATACATGGAAGCTAAAAAAATGATGAAATAGTCTAACACTTTACTTAATTGACATCACCGCCCGCAATCGCAGGCCAATTGTTAACAGAGCTTTCCTGAGATGAAGAAACCCAACCGCGCCCCGGCCGGTCAAATTCGTATTATCGGCGGTCAGTGGCGAGGCCGGAAATTACCGGTGCCGGACAGCCCCGGTTTACGCCCCACTACCGACCGCGTGCGCGAAACGCTGTTTAACTGGCTGGCCCCGTCAATGGTAGATGCCCACTGCCTCGACTGCTTCGCCGGAAGCGGCGCGCTCGGGCTGGAAGCGCTGTCGCGCTATGCCGCCAGCGCCACCCTGCTGGAGATGGAGCGCGGCGTAGCGCAGACGCTGCAGCAAAATCTGGCGACGCTGAAGGCGGGCAACGCCAAAGTGGTCAACACCAACACGCTGAGCTTCCTCGCGCAACAGGGCACACCGCACAACGTGGTGTTCGTCGACCCACCGTTCCGCAAGGGGCTGCTGGAAGAGACGTTATCCCTGCTGGAGCAAAACGGCTGGCTGGCGGATGACGCGCTAATCTATGTAGAAAGCGAAGTGGAGAACGGTTTGCCGCCGGTGCCCGCGCACTGGGATCTGCACCGCGAAAAGGTCGCCGGCCAGGTTGCTTATCGTCTGTATCACCGTCAGGCTCAAGGAGAATCCGATGCCGGTACTGATTAATCTGGGACGTTTGCTGATGCTGGGCGTCTGGGCGTTTTTAATTCTCAACCTCGTGCACCCGTTCCCGCGCCCGATGAATATTTTTGTTAACGTCGCGCTGATTTTCACGTCGTTTATGCACGCCCTGCAGATGGTGATGCTGAAAAACGGCCTGCCGAAAGACGGCCCGCAGATGACCGGATGGCAGCAGCTGCGCGTCTTTATTTTCGGCGTGTTTGAGCTGCTGGTGTGGATGAAGAAATTTAAGGCGCAGGTGAAGAAGTAAGGTGCCTGATGCCCTCACCCCAACCCTCTCCCACAGGGAGAGGGGATCGATCGCGCATTATTCCGCCCTGAACCCTTCAAACCGCGACCCTTTGTAACTCAGCATCCCTTTCTCCCCCACCGTCAGCTGATGGTACTGCTGCGCCTCGAGGCGGAAGGTCATTTCCAGGCCGCCCGTTTCCGGCTTAAAGCTCGCTTCATAGCGCATAGCGGTCCCCGCAGGCGTGACCTGCTGTTGCCGCGAACGTCGGTCGTTCAGGGCTTTCTCACGCTTATTGCTCACTATCACGCGCTTTTGCATCAGCGGCGCGGCATCGTTATCCGCCCTCTCGCGGCGCTGCTGCACGAAACGGAACGAAGCGGCAATGACGATAATCGCCACCACGATAATGAAAAACAGCGGCATCTTGCTCATTCTAAAATCCCATAAGATTATGCGGAAATCAGGATACCTTGCCTTCCCCGCCATTGCCAAACGCCCGCCCGCGTCACTACACTGGATCAGAAACTGATTATTCAGACTTAACAGATACAGGGAGTTAATATGCTTTGGTCATTTATCGCTGTCTGTTTTTCCGCATGGCTTTACGTCGATGCGTCGTACCGTGGTCCCACCTGGCAGCGCTGGCTGTTTAAACCCGTCACGCTGTTGCTGCTCCTGCTGCTTGCCTGGCAAGCGCCGATGTTTAACGCCGTAAGCTACCTGGTCCTCGCCGGGCTGTGCGCATCTCTGATTGGCGATGCCCTGACCCTGCTGCCGCGCCAGCGTCTGCTGTATGCCGTAGGGGCATTTTTCCTGTCGCATCTGCTGTATACGATCTACTTCGCCAGCCAGATGACGCTCTCGTTCTTCTGGCCGCTGCCGCTGGTGCTGCTGGTGATTGGCGCCCTGCTGATTGCGGTGATCTGGTCACGTCTGGAAGAGATGCGGTTGCCGGTCTGCACGTTTATTGCCATGACGCTGGTGATGGTCTGGCTGGCAGGTGAACTGTGGTTCTTCCGCCCAACGGCCCCGGCAATGTCCGCATTCTTCGGTGCTGCGCTGTTGCTCATCGGGAATATCGTGTGGCTGGGTAGCCACTATCGCCGCCGTTTCCGTGCGGATAACGCGATCGCCGCAGCCTGTTACTTCGCCGGGCACTTCCTGATTGTGCGTTCGCTGTATATTTAAATAACGCTTGACTCTGGAGTCGACTCCAGAGTGTATGCTTCAGTTAATGAGAAAATTATCATTAACCGGAGACTGCCATGTCGACTCCAGAAACACCCAAAAAAGTTCCTCAATTCTCGGCACTTAAGCTCAGCCCGGTTCCGTCTAAAGAAGACTGCTGCTGCGAAGGCGCGTGCGAAACGCAAACTCAACCGCTTCCTGAAAGCGGCAGCCGCTACAGCTGGGTGGTCAACGGTATGGACTGCGCGGCGTGCGCCCGTAAAGTTGAAAATGCGGTAAAACAGGTGCCGGGCGTCAGTCACGTACAGGTGCTGTTTGCCACCGAAAAGCTGCTGGTGAGCGCCGATAACGACGTTAGCAAACAGGTGGAAGCCGCGGTGAGCAAGGCGGGCTACAGCCTTCGCAGCGAAACCGCGCCCGCGGAAAAAACGTCATCCCTGCAAGAAAATCTGCCGCTTATCACCCTCATCATTATGATGGCCCTGAGCTGGGGGCTGGAACAGTTTAACCACCCGTTCGGCAATCTGGCGTTTATCGCCACCACCCTGGTCGGACTGTTCCCGATTGCCCGACAGGCGCTGCGCCTGATGAAAAGCGGCAGCTGGTTTGCCATCGAAACGCTGATGAGCGTAGCCGCCATCGGTGCGCTGTTTATTGGCGCAACGGCAGAAGCGGCGATGGTGCTGCTGCTGTTCTTAATTGGTGAACGCCTCGAGGGCTGGGCTGCCAGCCGCGCGCGTAAAGGGGTCAGCGCGTTAATGGCCCTGAAACCGGAAACCGCCACGCGCGTGGTAAACGGCACGCGTGAAACGGTCGCCATCAGTACGCTCCGCCCGGGCTACGTGATTGAAGTATCCGCAGGGGGACGTCTGCCCGCGGACGGTGAGTTGCTCACCGCCAC
This sequence comes from Enterobacter sp. AC1, assembly GCF_050434705.1. Lineage (NCBI taxonomy): Bacteria > Pseudomonadati > Pseudomonadota > Gammaproteobacteria > Enterobacterales > Enterobacteriaceae > Enterobacter > Enterobacter sp. AC1. The sequence goes on from NZ_JBNDIZ010000010.1 coordinate 102,762, forward strand.
GGCAAGCTTCGACGAAAGCGCACTCACCGGGGAATCCATTCCGGTAGAGCGCACAGTGGGCGAAAAAGTGCCTGCGGGCGCTACCAGCGTCGACCGTCTGGTGCAGCTTAAGGTCCTGTCCGAGCCGGGCGACAGCGCCATTGACCGCATCCTGAAGCTGATTGAAGAGGCCGAAGAGCGCCGCGCGCCGGTTGAACGCTTTATCGACCGCTTCAGCCGGATCTACACGCCCGCCATTATGCTGGTTGCCCTGCTGGTTACCGTTGTGCCACCGCTGTTCTTCGGCGCGCCGTGGGAGGGCTGGATTTATAAAGGGCTGACGCTGCTGCTGATTGGCTGCCCGTGCGCGCTGGTGATCTCCACCCCGGCGGCCATTACGTCCGGGCTGGCGGCAGCGGCACGTCGCGGTGCGCTGATTAAGGGCGGCGCGGCGCTGGAGCAGCTGAGCCAGGTCCAGCAAATCGCCTTCGATAAAACCGGCACGTTGACCGTCGGCAAGCCGCAGGTGACCGGCATTTATCCGCAGGATATCAGTGAAAACGAACTGCTGACGCTTGCCGCCGCCGTCGAACAGGGGTCAACCCACCCGCTGGCGCAGGCGATAGTGCGTGAAGCGCAGGCGAGAGGGTTAACGATCCCGGCGGCGACGGCGCAGCGAGCGCTGGTAGGGTCAGGAATTGAGGCCAGCGTTGAAGGCAAAAACGTGCTGATCGTCGCGGCGGGCCACGCCGCCGATCCACAGGTCGAGGCGTTAGAGAAGGCCGGGCAGACGGTCGTTGCCGTCATGCTGGACGGCGTCATGAAAGGCATTCTGGCGCTGCGCGATACCCTGCGTGAGGATGCAAAAGACGCCGTAGCGGCGCTGCATCAGCTGGGGGTGCAGGGTGTGATTTTGACCGGGGATAACCCTCGCGCGGCGGCGGCCATTGCTGGCGAACTGGGGCTCGCGTTTAAAGCTGGACTGTTGCCTGTGGACAAGGTCAGCGCGGTGACGGAATTGAACAGGCACGCCCCGCTGGCGATGGTCGGTGACGGGATTAACGATGCCCCAGCGATGAAGGCATCAACCATTGGCATCGCGATGGGCAGCGGTACCGACGTAGCGCTGGAGACCGCCGACGCGGCATTGACGCATAACCGTCTGACGGGGCTGGCGCAGACCATCGCGCTTGCGCGCGCGACGCGGGCCAATATCCGGCAGAACATCGGCATCGCGCTGGGGCTGAAGGGGATTTTCCTGGTGACCACGCTGCTGGGCATGACCGGGCTGTGGCTGGCGGTGCTGGCGGATACCGGGGCAACGGTGCTGGTCACGGCGAACGCGCTCCGGCTGCTGCGTCGCCGGTAAAAAAAGCCCGGTGGCGCTAACGCCTACCGGGCCGACATGTTCTGCTAACGCGTAGGTCGGGTAAGGCGAAGCCGCCACCCGACTTTTTTATAAGAAATAGCCCATCGCCAGGCCTAAAAACAGTACCAGACCGACGTAGTTATTGTTCATGAACGCTTTAAAACAGGCGTCGCGTTCACGCTTAGCGATCAGCTTCTGCTGATAGGCAAACAGCAGCCCTGCCACCAGCACTGACCAGTAAAACGCCCAGTTCAGCCCGTTCAGGCGACCGATCGCGACCATCAAGGCCAGTACAGCGACCTGCAGAATACCGATAATCAGCTTGTCCTGACGGCCAAAGAGGATGGCGGTTGATTTGATGCCAATCTTCAGGTCGTCGTCACGGTCAACCATCGCGTACTGGGTGTCGTAGGCCACGGCCCAGAGAATGTTCGCCAGGAACATCAGCCAGCAGCTGAGCGGTAACGACTCGCTGACCGCGGCAAACGCCATCGGAATCGACCAGCCAAACGCCGCGCCCAACACGACCTGCGGCAGGTGGGTATAGCGCTTCATAAACGGATAAACCCAGGCCAGCGCCAGCGCCGCCACGGAAAGCAGAATGGTCATGGTGTTCAGGGTTAACACCAGCAGGAAGGAGAGCAGCACCAGAACGATGAACAGCACGCGAGCTTCTTTCCCGGTGACCTGCCCGCTGGGCAACGGACGACCGGCAGTCCGTTTGACATGGCCGTCAAATTTGCGGTCAGCATAGTCATTGACCACGCAGCCCGCCGCACGCATCAGCCAGACGCCGGCAACGAACACGCCGAGGATCCACAGCGGCGGCACGCCCGGCGTTGCGATCCACAGCGCCCACAGGGTCGGCCACAGCAACAGTAGCGCGCCAATAGGTTTATCGGTGCGCATTAAGCGGTGATAAGCCAACAGCTTACTCTGCGTCAGGCTCCACTCCATTTTTTCTTCCTCTTAGTACAACGGCGATGCCGGTAAAAACAGCTCCGTCAGAATTAACGGCTTACCGCTCAGGCGAAGGCGGGAACGACGCCCCCACAGTTCGGCATCACGACCAATTTCAATAAAATCCCGGGTAAGCTCAGACGAGGTGAAGAGGTAACGCCCCAGCGGCGTTTTCCCCAGACGCTGCAGCGCCAGCTCGGGTCCGGAAAGGGTGGACTCGGGCACCACCGTCCGCCCGGCAAGCCACGGCTCACCGTCAGCACAGAGTAAAATTTCACGCAGCCAGTAGCGTGGCTCCTGCGGCAGCAGCGGCAGCTCGCTGGCGATCTCATCGCCGGAGACAAACCCTTCCTGAATCAGGGTCACCGTAACCGTTTTACCCTGCTGCTCAAAACGTTTCGTCATGGAATCTTCCAGCAACAGCCAGTCAAGCTGCTGCGGATCAAGCGCAGGTATTTGGTCGAAATAGCGCAGCGCACGCAGTTGCGTTAGCGCGGGGTGTGACATGCCAGACTCTCCGATACATAACGTAATGGCATTGTATCGCAGAATCGCGGATTGAGGGGGGCCAAACGTTATTTAACGATCGCTATTGCAACAAGGGCGCAACAACCTGGCCGGGACGAAAAAAAGTGCGCCCACTCAGGCGCACCAAACGACTAACAAATCAGCACTGCGGGGAAACGGTTACCCCTTGCCTTTTACACTGCTGATAAAGGTGGAACGGGCAGTGGTTGAACCTAAACGTTCGGCTTCATCAAGCAGTTTCAGCGCTTTATCGACATCGCCGCGCTTCACCGCCTGCTTAATGGCGTTGTTGAAGTAGTCTTCGGTGTCGTTCAGTACCGGCTCAGCTTTCTTCGCCGGGGCCGGCGCTGCGGTCGCTACCGGTGCGGCCGCCGTGGCAGCTGGCGCGGCATAGGCCGGTGCAGCGGTATTCCCCACGGTCACCGGGCCTGGGCCAGACGAGCCAAACAGCGGGCCAACGAGTACGCTGGAGGCGCTGTTGGTGGAGACTTTCAGTTTGACCAGGCCATCAGTGGTATGACGGGCAAGCGGGTCCGGAATATCCGGAACAGAGTTACCGGTGCCTTTGGCGTAGGCTTTCGCCGGGTCAACCAGCTTTGTGGTCTGCTGCAAATCTTTCTCTGTGGTGAAGACCAGCACGTAAATCTTTTGCTGTCCCAGAGCAGGCGTCAGGCGCATCACGCCTTGCAGACGGTCTGCACTCATCACGCCAGGCTCCTGATAGCTAAAGTAGCTGCTCGGGAAGAAAGCAGAAGGCGTCAGGTTTTGGTCCAGAATCAACACGTTCGGCGCAAAAACGCTTGTCTGCTTGTCCACTTCGCTGGTTAACGTCAGGGTCAGTTCACCAATGTTGGCCGGTACGCTGTAGGCGGCAACCGGCCCGGTGATTCCCGGCACGTTCAGCTGCTGGCCGCCCGTAGAAAGCTGTGTCGACTGCGTTTTGGATTGATCAACTGGCGTCCAGGTCAGCTGCTGGAGCGCCGCCGCCGGGATAGCCGGCGCAGCGCTGGTATTTTGTGGTACGAAATTCACGTCTGCAAAGGAGACCGCCGGAACACAGGCCATCAGCCCCGCAGAGAGGCACAGCGCGACGAGACTTTTCTTCATTTTCATTGTTATTACCTCTGATAGCGTGAGCACTGCGGTGGCCAGGCAATAGCGCGCAGCACCCTAAGGATTGAGGGGCTTGCGCCCCTCTTTTAGGTCATTACGTCAGGTCTAACGAATTACCACCAGATTTCCATCTGGGCACCGAAGGTCCACTCGTCGTCATCGCCGCGGCTGAAGGTTTTCGCGGAAGTGTCACTGTATGCCACGCCAGAGGTGTAGCCGGTGTCACTGTTGTTCGCATAGCCCCATTTCTCATCCCACTTCGCGTAAGTTGCGAAGACACGGATAGCCGGACGAGACCAGATGCTGTCGCCTGCCTGCCACTGTTGTGCCAGGGTAATTTTGTACTGGCTGTTTTTCTCGTCAGTTTTCTGAGATTTAACGTTGTCGTAGCCAACTTCCAGCAGGGTGCTCATGATCGGCGTCCATTTGAACATTGGACGAACACCCACGGTCCACCACTCGGTACCGTTGTTGTTGTCACGATCGATGTTCTGGTACATACCGACATACATCAGGTCCCAACGGTCTGCCAGGGTGATTGCACCGTGGTCCAGCACGCGCCACATGGAACCGTCGTTATCAACGCTACCCCCTTGTGGGATGCCTTTGCCGTTAGAAGTCATAGAGTCCGTACCGTACTGCAGCACGAACTTGTTGAAGCCCTTCATCATGCTCTGGGTGTGTTCAGCGGTGAACAGCCAGCCATCTTTAGAGGCGCCAGGCTGCAGGTAGTAATCGTCTGGAATGTTGGTGTGACCGTAGTCAACACCCAGCTCCAGCGTACCGCCCGGGTTAGTTTCCAGACCGGCTAAACGGACGTCGAAGACATCGTTTGGCACGACGTTGTCATAAACGCGGTCACCATTCGCATCACGGTCGGCGAAGGTCGCAGAACCACCGGACTCAGAAGAACGGGTTGCGGCCAGAGAGAGCTTACCGAAGCCCAGATCGATGTTTTCGATACCCGCACCAGGACCAGAGATATCCCAGTAGTAGAAGTCGATCATGTGAACGTCATGACGCTGATAGAAGCGCTTACCGGCCCAAATGGTGGAGCCTGGCAGCCATTCAATCAGGTTTTTACCCTGCACGTTTGCTTCGCGGAAGGCCGGGCTGGTGGATTCCCAGTCGTTCTGCTGAGAAACGGAATACGCGACGTTGGTGTCGAAGTAGAAGCTCTTATCGCCCTCTTTCCACACTTCCTGACCCAGTTTCAGTTCAGCATAGGTCTCACATTCGTTACCCAGACGGTATTTACTTTGAGCACCTGTTGCCTGGAAACATTGTTGTTCACCGCCACTCCCGGTCCAGCCAATGCCGGAACGAGCATAACCTTTAAAGTCCACGGCGCCCGCCTGGGCAGACAGGATGCCTGCCGCAACGGCGATTGCCAGAGGGACTTGTTTGCGCAGAGTAATCATCATTCTATCTCCTGAGATCATTGCTTTTCTTTGAACACTTCACCTGTCGGTTTCGTGTCTTCTTTTGGGATTGCTTAAACGCCTGGCTCTTTGTGCAACCGACGACATGCGGTGCCATCCTCACGGAACAGATGGCAACGCTCTGGCGGCAAGCCGATAGCGAATTTGGCACCCTCTTCTACCAACACCACGTCATTCTGGCGGTAGACCAGGTTCTGACGGATGGCGGGGATCTGGATATGAATCTGTGTTTCGTGACCAAGCTGTTCGACGACCTGAACGTCACCTTCCAGGGTCACATCGGCGATGTGGCTCGGGAGTAAATGTTCAGGACGAATACCCAGGGACATGTTTGCCCCGACCTGTACGTTGGCGCTGTCGACCGGCAGCCAGACCTGCTGGCGGTTTGGCAGCTCCACCTGTACCTGTTCAATGGCTGTCGCGGTCACTTTGACGGGCAGGAAGTTCATCTTTGGCGAGCCAATGAAGCCCGCAACAAAGCGGTCTGCCGGGTAGTGATACAGCTCCAGCGGTTTACCCACCTGCGCCACGCGACCGGCATCCAGCACCACGATTTTGTCCGCCAGGGTCATCGCTTCGACCTGATCGTGGGTGACGTAAATCATCGTGCGGCCAAGGCGTTTGTGCAGACGGGAGATTTCAATGCGCATCTGGACGCGCAGGGCGGCATCCAGGTTGGAAAGCGGTTCATCGAGCAGGAATACGCGCGGCTCGGCGACAAGGGTACGACCAATCGCCACGCGCTGACGCTGTCCACCGGAAAGCGCTTTTGGTTTACGCTCCAGCAGGTGCGCCAGCTGTAATACTTCCGCCACCTGCGTGACGCGCTGGTTAATGACATCCTTCTTCGCGCCAGCCAGCTTTAGGCCAAAGGACATGTTCTCGGCAACGGAAAGATGGGGATAGAGTGCATAAGACTGGAACACCATACCGACGCCACGTTCGGCAGGTGGGATGTCGTTCATTCGGGTATCACCGATCAGCAAGTCGCCGCTGGTGATGGTTTCAAGACCGGCAATCATACGCAGCAGAGTAGATTTACCACAGCCTGATGGGCCCACAAACACCACGAATTCACCTTCGTTGATGTCCAGATTGATGTCTTTCGACACCACAACGTCACCCCAGGCTTTCGTTACATTACGCAGCTGTACGCTCGCCATGCCCTTCTCCCTTCGTTACAACCTGTCACCGACAGAAACATTCAAGATAAGTTCACTATGGGGTATCCATTACTTTCCTGAATCCTCCACCCCCCGGCTTTTTTATGGGGGAGGAGGCGGGAGGATGAGAGAGCAGGCTCTGCGACCGCCGCTGGCGGGCTGAGGCGAAATTCGTGAAGCGGCCTGCAAAATTGGGTGTGTTTTTATGTGCGCCAGCACTCATAACTTAAATTTATGCAACGGAGATCACACAAACCGGGGGTGGGGCGTAGGGGTTGGGAGGATGGAAAGAGGATGTCAAATAAGGAGACTGAGTCACGTTGAACCACTGAAGTCATACCACGAGACATCACCAAAAGGATGGCAGATATGAATATCAAGACTGGCGCACGCGTTTTCGCATTGTCCGCCCTTGCAGCAATGATGATTTCCGCACCGGCGCTCGCCAAAATTGAAGAAGGCAAGCTGGTTATCTGGATTAACGGCGACAAAGGCTATAACGGCCTGGCCGAAGTGGGCAAAAAATTCGAGAAAGACACCGGTATCAAAGTTACCGTAGAGCACCCGGACAAGCTGGAAGAGAAATTCCCGCAGGTTGCCGCAACCGGTGACGGCCCGGATATTATCTTCTGGGCACATGACCGTTTCGGCGGTTACGCGCAGTCTGGCCTGCTGGCTGAAGTCACCCCGGACAAAGCGTTCCAGGACAAACTGTTCCCGTTCACCTGGGATGCCGTTCGCTATAACGGCAAACTGATTGCTTACCCAATCGCGGTTGAAGCCCTGTCCCTGATTTACAACAAAGACCTGGTACCAAACCCGCCGAAGACCTGGGAAGAGATCCCGAAACTGGATAAAGAGCTGAAGGCGAAAGGTAAATCGGCGCTGATGTTCAACCTGCAAGAGCCGTACTTCACCTGGCCGCTGATTGCTGCCGACGGCGGTTACGCGTTCAAGTTTGAAAACGGCAAATACGACGTGAAAGACGTGGGCGTGGACAACGCAGGTGCGAAAGCAGGCCTGACCTTCCTGGTTGACCTCATCAAGAACAAACACATGAACGCGGATACCGATTACTCCATCGCGGAAGCGGCGTTCAACAAAGGCGAAACCGCGATGACCATCAACGGTCCGTGGGCCTGGACCAACATCGACAAGAGCAAAATCAACTACGGCGTGACGCTGCTGCCAACCTTCAACGGCAAGCCGTCTAAACCGTTCGTGGGCGTGCTGAGCGCGGGCATCAACGCCGCCAGCCCGAACAAAGAGCTGGCGAAAGAGTTCCTGGAAAACTACCTGCTGACCGATCAGGGTCTGGATGAAGTGAACAAGGACAAACCGCTGGGCGCCGTTGCGCTGAAATCCTTCCAGGATCAGCTGGCGAAAGATCCACGCATCGCGGCCACCATGGATAACGCCCAGAAAGGCGAAATCATGCCGAACATCCCACAGATGGCCGCGTTCTGGTACGCCACCCGTACCGCCGTCATCAACGCCGCAAGCGGTCGTCAGACCGTTGATGCTGCGCTGAAAGATGCTCAGGGCCGTATTACTAAGTAATACCGTAGTCCCCTCTCCCTCTGGGAGAGGGTTAGGGTGAGGGTTGTCGCTATCCGCACGCCCTCACCCCGGCCCTCTCCCCTGGAGAGGGAGAAAAGATCAAACGTTGTAGAGGAAGAACCCCATGGATGTCATTAAAAAGAAACACTGGTGGCAAAGCGACGCGCTGAAGTGGTCAGCGATCGGTCTGCTGTGCCTGCTGGTGGGTTACCTTGTTGTTTTAATGTACATACAAGGGGAGTATCTGTTTGCCATCATGACGCTGATTTTAAGCTCTGCTGGCCTGTATATTTTCGCCAACCGTAAAGCCTACGCCTGGCGCTATGTCTACCCTGGCGTGGCCGGAATGGGGCTGTTTGTTCTCTTCCCGCTGATCTGTACCATCGCCATTGCGTTCACCAACTACAGCAGCACTAACCAGCTCGCGCAAGAACGCGCAACGCAGGTGCTTCTGGACCGCTCTTATCAGGCGGGTAAAACCTTCAACTTCGGCCTGTACCCTGCGGGTGACGAGTGGAAGTTAGCACTCACTGATGGAGAGAGCGGCAAAAACTATATCTCCGACGCGTTCAAGTTTGGCGGCGAGCAGAAGCTGACCTTAAAAGAGGCCGCAGCGCTGCCGGAAGGTGAACGTGCCAACCTGCGCGTGATTACTCAGAATCGTCAGGCGCTGACCCAGCTCACCGCCGTGCTGCCAGACGAAAGCAAAGTGACCATGAGCTCGCTGCGCCAGTTCTCCGGCACACAGCCGCTCTACACCCTGGCGGATGACGGCACCCTGACCAACAACCAGAGCGGCGTGAAATATCGTCCGAACAACGACATTGGTTTCTATCAGTCCATTACTGCCGACGGCAAATGGGGTGATGATAAACTCAGCCCGGGCTACACCGTGACCATCGGCTGGGATAACTTTACCCGCGTGTTCACCGATGAAGGCATTCAGAAACCGTTCTTCGCCATCTTCGTCTGGACGGTCGTCTTCTCGGTGCTGACCGTGATCCTGACCGTTGCCGTGGGCATGGTGCTGGCCTGCCTCGTCCAGTGGGAATCCCTGAAAGGCAAAGCGATTTACCGCGTGCTGCTGATCCTGCCCTACGCCGTACCGTCGTTTATCTCGATTCTGATTTTCAAGGGGCTGTTCAACCAGAGCTTCGGTGAAATCAACATGATGCTGAGCGCGCTGTTCGGCATCAAACCGGCCTGGTTCAGCGACCCGACCACCGCCCGCTCGATGATTATCATCGTGAACACCTGGCTCGGTTATCCGTACATGATGATTCTGTGCATGGGGCTGCTGAAGGCCATCCCGGACGATCTGTATGAAGCCTCGGCGATGGACGGCGCGGGTCCGTTCCAGAACTTCTTCAAGATTACGCTGCCGCTGCTCATTAAGCCGCTGACGCCGCTGATGATAGCCAGCTTCGCCTTTAACTTTAACAACTTCGTGCTGATTCAGCTGTTGACCAACGGCGGCCCGGACCGCCTTGGGACCACGACGCCAGCAGGCTATACCGACCTGCTCGTGAGCTACACCTACCGTATCGCCTTCGAAGGCGGCGGCGGTCAGGACTTCGGCCTGGCGGCGGCAATTGCCACCCTGATCTTCCTGCTGGTCGGCGCTCTGGCGATTGTGAACCTGAAAGCCACACGTATGAAATTTGACTAAGGAGGGCATCGATCATGGCTATGGTACAACCCAAATCTCAGAAACTGCGCCTCCTGGCGACGCACTTAGGCCTGCTGATTTTCATCGCGGCAATCATGTTCCCGCTGCTGATGGTTATCGCCATCTCCCTGCGTTCGGGCAACTTCGCCACCGGGAGCCTGATCCCGGACGAAATCTCCTGGGAGCACTGGAAGCTCGCACTGGGCTTCAGCGTGGAGCACGCGGATGGCCGCGTCACGCCGCCGCCGTTCCCGGTGCTGCTCTGGCTGTGGAACTCGGTGAAGGTTGCGACCATCACCGCGATCGGCATCGTGACGCTCTCCACGACCTGCGCTTACGCCTTTGCCCGCATGCGCTTCCCGGGTAAAGCGACGCTGCTGAAAGGGATGCTGATTTTCCAGATGTTCCCGGCGGTGCTGTCGCTGGTGGCGCTGTATGCCCTGTTTGACCGCCTGGGCCAGTACGTGCCGTTTATCGGCCTGAACACCCACGGCGGTGTGATCTTCGCCTACCTTGGCGGTATCGCGCTGCACGTGTGGACTATTAAAGGCTATTTCGAAACCATCGACGGCTCGCTGGAAGAAGCGGCCGCGCTGGATGGCGCAACCCCGTGGCAGGCGTTCCGTCTGGTTCTGCTGCCGCTGTCGGTGCCTATCCTGGCGGTGGTGTTTATCCTGTCGTTTATCGCCGCCATCACCGAAGTGCCGGTCGCGTCGCTGCTGCTGCGCGATGTAAATAGCTACACCCTGGCCGTCGGTATGCAGCAATACCTCAACCCGCAAAACTACCTGTGGGGCGACTTTGCCGCGGCGGCCGTACTCTCCGCCATCCCGATTACCGTGGTGTTCCTGCTGGCTCAGCGCTGGCTGGTCAACGGCCTGACGGCAGGCGGTGTGAAAGGTTAAGTTTCATTTTGTTATGCCACTGCAACCCTCAACTTTAGACGTATTGTATTGACCCAACTTGTGACTGTTGTTAGGCGCTCCCCGGAGCGCCATTTTTTTATTCTCGCTTCAGCCGCTTTGAATTACACAGCCAGAGGGTGATCACCAGCAGCAGGATCGCCGCGGAGTAGATCAGCACATCCAGGGGAGATTTATGATCGACGATGATCAGCCGCACTATCGCGGTGATCCCAATGTAGACAAAATAACGTAGCGGGAAGTGAAAGCCTGACTGAAAATACTTCACAATCAGAGCGATAAATTCAAAGTAGAGAAAGTAGACCACCAGTCCTTCCACCAGCGCATATTTGCTGGTTTGCTCGGGGGCGAACAGTACATCCGCCAGATGCACCGTCTCTTTGCCCAAAAAGACGACCAGTATCAGGCCAAGGCTCAGCAGACCGAGGTTCAGCACGGTCTGGAGGACTGTTGAGATAAACTCAACGCGCGGACGAGTCAGGGATGTCATACAGCACCTCATTACTCCAGGGCGAGGTTCCTGTATAACGCAAAAATGTGACGTGGATCTATATTTTTTAATTATGTTTTATGTACGGAGGTAACCGATGGAACGTAAACCTACCGGGGTTCGCAACGTCACCTGCGGTGAAAATGTCACCCTTTACGAACCCGCCAATCTTTATGACTGCGTGCTCGGCAACGGCGTGTTCATCGGCCCGTTTGTTGAAATCCAGGGCAATACGTACATTGGCGACGACAGCAAAATTCAGTCGCACACCTTCATCTGCGAGTACGTCACCGTAGGCGAACGCTGCTTTATTGGCCATGGGGTGATGTTTGCCAACGATATGTTCCGCGAAGGCAAACCCAATGCTGACCGGAACAGCTGGGGACGCATTACCGTTGGGAATGATGTTTCGATAGGCAGTGGTGCCACCATCCTCGCGGTCTCCATCTGCGATGGCGCGGTGGTTGGCGCGGGAAGCGTGGTCACGAAATCGATCGTCGAGAAAGGTGTCTATGCCGGTAACCCGGCCAGGCTACTGCGCCGCCTGTAGGTCGCCCGGTAAGCGCAGCGCCACCGGGCAGACAAGTATCAGCGGAAGTTAATGTTCTTGTCGCTGGTCATGTCGTACAGCTGGAACTTACGACCCAGCTGCTGGCCACCGTCACGCGTCAGCGGCGTCCAGCCAATGGCCGCGCGGCTGCGGGTTGGGCCTGACGAGAAGAGATCCAGCGGAATCGACACATAGACCCCTTTGGTGAAGTCCCCTTCCCCGTACTCGTCCGGCGAGACGTTGGTGATCGTCGCGTAACCGCCTACCACCACGCCGCTGTCGAAGTGTTTAGAGATATCCAGCGTACCGCCCTTATCGCCTGCCAGGTACTGGCCCACGCTGGCTTTCACCAGCACGTCAGGTGCGAACGACGGTGTCCAGTAGGCGGTCAGATGGCCCGTTTTGACGCTGTAGTCGGTGAACTTCATCATGTCCTGCGCGCTGCGCCAGTCGCGCTGCTTGACGTAGTTGGCATCAACACCAAACGCCCAGTTGCTGTCTACCGGACGATACAGCACCTCTGCCCCCGCCCCGCCGTACATGGTTTCCAGATACCCGCCGTAGACCTGGCCGTAGAAGCCGTTGCCGAAGTACTGGAAGTAGTTGGCCTGCAGGTTATTCACGTAGGCATCGTTCTGCACGTATTCACGCACGCGGGTACGCACGCGCGGCAGTTTCGAGTCTTTAGGCGGGTTGGTGTAGTTGAACTTGTCGTAGTTGTTGGCGATGTTGCCGAACAGGCTGCCGGTGGTCAGCAGGTGGTCGGTGAGCCACAGATCCGCCGTCGCCATGACGCCCAACTGATACATGTAGAAGTTTTCAGGCCCGCCGACGGACTGGTTCAGCACCGGATCGATATGGAAATCAAAGCGCGATTTATCGATATACCAGCCCTGCTCGGTGGTGTCCGGCACCACCGGCTCAACGCGTTTTTGCACCAGCTCGGTTTCATGCCCGAGCGGTTCGCCTTCCAGATGGCGCTTGAGGCTGGCGACGTCCGTTTCGGTTGTCACCTGCGGCAGGTTAAGACGGTTCTCCGTCACGCGGATCGTGCGGATCCCCTCCGGGAGATCGTTCATGATGATCCGGTTGGCGCGCTCGATCCCTTCCCGCGAGTCGCGGTATTTCACCTGCTCGCCGGTGACGTAAAGCGTATCGCCCTTGGTCTGAATCTTCGGATCCGCCAGACCGGCATTGTATTTCAGCAGCGTCAGCTGGTTTGCCACCACGGAGTGCTGCAGAATCGCATCCTGCGGCTCCGGCTGATAGGCAGGCCGCGCGTTGTCATTGTAGTGCGGGCGCATATCGTTGAAGTTGGTGCGCAGCGTGAAGCCGAACATCACCGTATTGCCACGCTCGTAGCTGAGGTTAACGTCGGCCCAGTCAGTGACGCGATAAATGGCGCCGACGTTAAACTTGCTCTTCTGCTCAATCTTTCCGGCGAAGTCCTGCGAGTAGTCATTCCCTTCATACTCCAGCTTCAGGCGCAATGGCTGCCAGGGCGTCTGATATTCAACGCCGCCAAACAGCGACGCCGGACCGTGGAACATCTGGTCGCCGTTGATGGAGCCCGCTTTCTGATAGCTGTTATCGCGGTAGCAGTATTTATCGCTGTAGGAGCAAAACGGGTTTTTCACGTTGCCGCTGGTGCCCAGATAGCCCCACCCCAGGCCGAGCGAGAAGTCGAACGGCCCCCAGGCTTTGCTGGCCACGACGTATTCCGCATCAAACAGACCGGTACCGCCGATATCTTTCGCACCCACGGACACCTGCGGCATCCAGTAGCTCTCTTCCCACAGGCGCAGTTTGACGTCGAAGGCTTTATCTTTGTAGGTCTGATCGCCGGAGAACGCCTCTACGCTGCTGTACCGTTTCGTACGCACGTCGGTATAGCGCAGCGTGGTTTCAAGCCACGGGAACAGCTGCACCGACGCCGAGTAGTAGCGATACTGGTCGTTATCGCGGTAGTTAAGGCTAATTTCCCCTTCCCGCGCCATCCGCGCGGTAGGCGTTTGCAGTAAACCGACGCCGCCGAAGTCTGACTGAGACGGGCCAATGGGTGCCGGATACGTTTCTGCATGGCAGGCGGCACTCACGCAGAGCGCCAGCATGCTGTAGAGAGGGATTCTTTTCATTATTCCGGTATCCGCTGAATCAGGGAGTGAAGGATATCGGCGTTAAGCCCGTCATATGCCTTCGTCCAGAAATGGTCGGCAAAACCGACAAAAATGATGCTGCCTGGCATGGGTTCGATATGGCGCTTGTTCCAGTAAGCAACCGGTGCTTTTTGCGTGTGCCCGTCCGGATAAACGACCCAGGCGTAGCTGTTATCCGCTCCGCTCAGCAGGCTTTGCTCATCGAGATAGCTCGCCACATCGCGGCCAGGCGTAAAAGGCTTTTTCCCCGGGCTGCTGATAAGCCCGAAAACGGTAATGGTGGAAGGTTGGGCAGGTAGCCAGAGCGTGTAATCCCCTTCAAGCGTTGGGTTGCCCTTTTCCGTCACGCGTACTTCATCGGGATCAAGGTTCACCTGCTGACGGCCTGTCACCTTCAGCGCCTGCAGCTGCTGGCGAAGGTTATTAATGGCTGCGGCGTCGTCTCCGTCTTCCTGCTCCGCCAAACCCGTCAGGCGGGCCAGCAGCGCATGATGCTCTTGCTCCGCCTTAACCGTTGCCTGACGCTCGCCGATCACCGCCCCTGGCCACCAGCTGTTGGCGAGCCTGGGCTGCCCGACGAGATCGAGCAGATGCTCTGCGTTGGATAAGGTTTTGGGTTTTTCGCTGTCCGGCGTGTAGACCTGCACTGTCCCGGCCGACCATGCCAGCGGCGCGGCAAGACTGGCGAGAAGCGCAACCTGGATAAGCATTTTCATGATTTCGCCGCCTTGATCAGAGTGCTCTTCACCGGGAAGAAATTGGCGCCGAGATACTGCAGGGACTGGCGGATCTGCCCGTCCTCGTCAATCCAGAAGCGGTTATGCCAGGTGGCCTGGTCGGTGACGACTTCTTCATCCAGCACGCGAACACGGGTTTCGTCGCTGCCTACGCTGACGCTGTCCGTGCCGTCCCAGCGGAAGGTAGAGCGCGCCGTGGCGTAACGCACCTGCTTATGTTCGGTCCAGCCCATCGTGCGCGTCCAGCTTGCGCCGTCGGTAACCTGGCTCGGTTTGATCAGCGGGTCGGCAGCGAGGTTATTTACCTCAAGCAGGTTGTCGCCGCCCAACAAGGTTTTAACGATACGGCCGTGCTGCGTCACGATGGTGGCCTGATCCTGCGTCACCCATTTCTGCTGCCCGTTTTCATCGAAAGCGAGCACCACAAACAGCTGCGGGCCATCGTTAAGCTGCATGTACTGACTGGCATAAGGCATGTTTTGCAGTTCGTCATCGGTCAGATGCACGCCCGGCGTGCCGAACATGCTTTCCCACAGTGAGTTTCCCAGCCCTTTGGTGGTGGCCGAGCAGGCCTGCAAAAGCAGGCAAATCAGGATGATCCCAGGTCGCTTCACGACTCTTCTCCGCATTATTGCCGGGTGGCGCTGCGCTTACCCGGCCTACAGGTCCCGAAGGCTACTGAAAAGCCAGAATAACCACACCGAAGTGTGGTTATGATTAAAACACCCGCTATTACTGGGTGCTGGTGGTCGTGGTGGTCGTGGTTCCGGTATTGGAGCCATCACCGCCACCGGTTGCCGCCAGCGCGACACCCACGGCTGAACTTACGGTGCTGGCGCTGGCCGCGGTAGAACTCCCCGCAGACGCAGACGTCGCAGCCGAACCTGCCGCTTCCCCGACCTGAACCGGAGCAGCATAAACAGATGTCGCCGCAAGCGCAGATATGGCAAAAATGCCATACAGTACTTTCTTCATAAGAATTTCCCTTCATTTAATGAATGGAGATTTGCCCAAAAAGAATTTCAGGCGGATTCGAGTATACACAACTCCTGCCGTGGGTTTGCCGTACGGGGAAATAGGAAAGGGGTTTTCAGACTAATGGATAAAATTGAAATATAAGGAGAATTAACGGAATATAAAAAACAAGTAAATCAGTGACATATAATTAAATAAAGGTCATTGCATTATCCGTATATTCCGAAAGTAAACCGCAGTAATTAACGGGCCAACGGCTTTTTTCAGATAAAACTCAGTAAAGGAATTAGAGCTGAATAACAGACATCAGGAATTATCTGATAAAAAAATGCCGGCATTTGCCGGCACGTTTTCATGACGTTTTAATTACGCGCGCCATGCTTTATAGCGGTTGATCAAACCATTTGTCGAGCTGTCATGGCTGGCAATCGCCTTATCGTCACCCAGCTCAGGCAGGATACGGTTTGCCAGCTGTTTGCCCAGCTCAACGCCCCACTGGTCAAAGGTGAAGATGTTCAGGATCGCGCCCTGCGTGAAGATCTTGTGTTCATAAAGGGCAATCAGCGCACCCAGGCTAAACGGTGTGATTTCGCGTAGCAGGATGGAGTTGGTTGGACGGTTGCCTTCGAACACTTTGAACGGGACAACGTGGTCCAGCGTGGCCGGGTCTTTACCCTGGTCCCGGTATTCCTGCTCAACCACCTCGCGGGATTTACCAAACGCCAGCGCTTCGGTCTGGGCGAAGAAGTTCGACAGCAGCTTCGGATGGTGGTCGGACAGCGGGTTATGGGTGATAGCCGGAGCGATGAAATCGCACGGTACCATTTTGGTGCCCTGGTGAATCAGCTGGTAGAACGCGTGCTGGCCGTTGGTGCCCGGCTCGCCCCAGATGATTGGGCCGGTCTGGTAATCCACCGCGTTGCCGTTACGGTCAACGTATTTACCGTTGGATTCCATGTTGCCCTGCTGGAAGTAGGCCGCAAAGCGGTGCATGTACTGGTCGTACGGCAGGATGGCTTCGGTTTCAGCGCCGAAGAAGTTGTTGTACCAGATACCGATCAGCGCCAGCAGTACCGGCAGGTTTTTCTCAGGGGCAGTGGTGGAGAAGTGTTTATCCATCGCGTGCGCGCCGGAGAGCAGCTCAACGAAGTTGTCGAAGCCCACGGACAGGATGATGGACAGACCGATCGCGGACCACAGAGAGTAACGACCGCCGACCCAGTCCCAGAATTCAAACATGTTCGCGGTATCAATGCCGAACTCGCTGACCGCTTTACCGTTGGTGGACAGCGCCGCGAAGTGTTTCGCCACGTGCTGGTTGTCGCCCGCGGTTTTCAGGAACCAGTCGCGCGCGCTGTGGGCGTTGGTCATGGTTTCCTGAGTGGTGAAGGTCTTGGAGGCAACCAGGAACAGGGTGGTTTCCGGGTTCACGTTCTTCAGCACTTCGGCGATGTGGGTACCATCAACGTTAGAGACAAAGTGCATGTTGAGGTGGTTTTTGTAAGGGCGCAGCGCTTCGGTCACCATGAACGGGCCGAGGTCAGAGCCGCCGATACCGATGTTAACCACGTCGGTGATCGGTTTGCCGGTGTAGCCTTTCCAGCTTCCGGAGATGATTGCTTCGGAGAAGGCTTTCATCTTTTCCAGCACCGCGTTCACTTCCGGCATGACGTCTTTGCCGTCAACGATGATTGGCGTATTGCTACGGTTACGCAGGGCTACATGCAGCACGGCACGGTCTTCGGTGCGGTTGATCTTCTCACCGGAGAACATGGATTTGATGGCGTCAGCAAGCTCGGTCTCTTTCGCCAGATCCTGCAGTTTTGCCAGCGTCTCTTCGGTAATGCGGTTTTTGGAGAAATCCACCAGCATCAGGTCGTCGAAGGTCGCGGAGAACTTACTGAAACGATCGGCATCTTTCGCGAACAGGTCCGCGATGGTGACGTCTTTCATTTCATCAAAATGTTTCTGGAGTGCCTGCCAGGCAGCGGTCTGCGTTGGGTTGATGTTTTTCATTAGCAATACTCTTCTGATTTGAGAATTGTGACTGCGGTCGATTGTAGCGCCTGCAAATAAAAATTGTGATGGTTTTTATGCCATTGCCCTGGCCTGCATCAAACGCAGGTGAAAAGACCCGAAAAGTATAGCTGCTGGAGAGCCTCCCCGGGGCGGCGAAATGTCGGTCAAAATACCCTAAAACGGAGCATAAAATCTGGTGCTGTTATAAGTCCTGTTTCTCAGGGGTACCCCCCCATAAAAAATCCGCATAATCCCAGCATTGACAGGACCTCCCCCACATTTTATTTATAGGGCCGTATTTTGCGCCTGCACCTGTTTTCGTTTCACTCTTGTGCCATGGTCGCTTATTCATTCCCTGACACGAGGTTGTTATGACGAGTTTTGTGGTCGCCAAGTTTGGCGGCACCAGTGTGGCCGATTACGATGCCATGAACCGCAGCGCCGATGTGGTGCTGGCCGATCCGAATACCCGCCTGGTGGTGCTTTCCGCCTCTGCCGGCGTGACGAACCTGCTGGTTTCTCTGTCTGAAGGACTGGAGGCGACAGAACGTTTCGTTAAGCTGGATGCACTGCGCAAAATTCAGTTCGACATTCTTGAACGTCTGCAGAACCCGAACGTCATCCGCGAAGAAGTGGAACGTCTGCTGGAAAACATCACCACCCTGGCAGAAGCAGCTTCTCTGGCAACCTCTACCGCCCTGACCGACGAACTGGTCAGCCATGGTGAACTGATGTCGACGCTGCTGTTTGTGGAAATCATGCGCGA
This sequence comes from Enterobacter sp. AC1, assembly GCF_050434705.1. Classification (NCBI taxonomy): domain Bacteria; kingdom Pseudomonadati; phylum Pseudomonadota; class Gammaproteobacteria; order Enterobacterales; family Enterobacteriaceae; genus Enterobacter; species Enterobacter sp. AC1. Next base: position 121,161 of record NZ_JBNDIZ010000010.1, read on the forward strand.
ACGTAACATTCAGGCGCAGTGGTTTGACGTGCGTAAAGTGATGCGCACCAGCGATCGCTTTGGCCGCGCCGAGCCGGACGTTGAAGCGCTGGCCGAGCTGACCACTCAGCAGCTGGCACCGCGTCTGGCAGAGGGTATCGTGATCACCCAGGGCTTTATCGGCAGTGAAGCAAAAGGGCGTACGACAACGCTTGGCCGTGGCGGCAGCGATTACACCGCCGCTCTGCTGGGCGAAGCCCTGCATGCCACCCGCGTCGATATCTGGACCGACGTTCCGGGCATCTACACCACCGATCCGCGCGTCGTTTCCGCGGCGAAACGTATTGATGTGATCGCGTTTGAAGAAGCGGCGGAAATGGCCACCTTCGGCGCGAAAGTGCTGCACCCTGCAACGCTGCTGCCCGCCGTACGCAGCGATATTCCGGTCTTCGTCGGCTCCAGTAAAGATCCCAAAGCGGGCGGTACGCTGGTGTGCAAGAAAACGGAAAACCCACCGCTGTTCCGCGCGCTGGCCCTGCGCCGTCGCCAGACGCTGGTGACGCTCCACAGCCACAATATGCTGCACTCCCGCGGTTTCCTGGCGGAGGTGTTTGGCATTCTGGCGCGCCACAATATCTCCGTGGATCTGATCACCACCTCTGAAGTGAGCATTGCGCTGACGCTGGACACCACCGGCTCCACCTCCACCGGCGATACCCTGCTGACGCAGTCGCTGCTGATTGAGCTGTCTGAGCTGTGCCGCGTGGAAGTGGAAGAAGACCTGGCGCTGGTTGCCATCATCGGTAACAAACTGTCGCGCGCCTGCGGCGTCGGCAAAGAAGTGTTCGGCGTACTCGACCCGTTCAGCATTCGTATGATTTGCTACGGCGCGTCCAGCTACAACCTCTGCTTCCTGGTCCCAGCCGACCAGGCGGAGCAGGTGGTGCAGAAACTTCATCAGAATTTGTTTGAATAAAATTCGTTAGCACGATAAACATTATCTACAAGCCGGGCACAGACCCGGCTTTTTTATAACTAAACAACACGACAATACTGCAAGGAATCCACTATGTTATCCGCCATCACGCGGCTGTTCCCGTTATGGGCGTTGCTGCTCTCCGTACTCGCGTATTACACCCCCACCACGTTCACCGGTATTGGCCCGTGGGTCACCACCCTGCTGATGCTGATTATGCTGGGCATGGGCGTGCACCTGAAAATCGACGACTTTAAGCGCGTGCTGTCCCGCCCGGCTCCGGTTGCCGCAGGGATCTTCCTTCACTATCTGGTGATGCCGCTTGCGGCATGGCTGCTGGCTATGGCCTTTAAGATGCCGCCCGACCTTTCCGCCGGGATGGTGCTGGTGGGCAGCGTGGCCAGCGGCACGGCGTCCAACGTGATGATCTTTCTTGCGAAAGGCGACGTGGCGCTCTCCGTCACTATCTCTTCCGTCTCAACGCTGGTTGGTGTGATTGCCACACCGCTGTTAACCCGCCTGTATGTAGACGCGCATATTCAGGTAGATGTGATGGGCATGCTGCTGAGCATTCTGCAAATCGTGGTGATCCCGATTGCGCTGGGCCTGGTGATTCACCATCTCTTCCCACGCGTGGTGAAGGCCATGGAGCCGTACCTGCCCGCGTTTTCGATGGTCTGTATTCTGGCCATCATCAGCGCCGTGGTGGCGGGTTCCGCGTCGCACATTGCTTCCGTGGGGTTTGTGGTGATTGTCGCGGTGGTGCTGCATAACACCATAGGCCTGCTGGGCGGCTACTGGGGCGGGAAGCTGTTTGGCTTTGACGAGTCGACCTGCCGCACGCTGGCAATCGAAGTGGGCATGCAGAACTCCGGCCTGGCGGCGGCGCTCGGGAAAATCTACTTCTCACCGCTGGCGGCACTGCCGGGAGCCCTGTTCTCCGTCTGGCATAATCTGTCCGGTTCGCTGCTGGCGGGCTACTGGTCCGGCAAACCAATTGATGAGCAAACGAAAAAAGATGCGGTGAAACAGGGTTAATTGGCGGTACTTGCTTTACACTGAAGCCTCTCTCTCAGGAGGCTTCAGCAATGGCTACACCACGATTGACCCAGAAAGACATGACGGAAGCCGAGCAGCGCGAGCTGAAAACGCTTCTCGACCGCGCCCGTATCGCGCATGGCCGCACGCTGACGAACGCCGAAACCAATCAGGTGAAAAAAGAGTACATCGATAAACTGATGGCTCAGCGTGACGCCGAGGCGAAGAAAGCCCGCAAGCTGAAAAAGCAGCAGGCCTATAAGCCGGATACTGAAACGACCTTTTCCTGGTCGGCCACGACCTCAACCCGTGGAAGGCGCTAACTAGCGCCCTTTCTTTTTGCGGCCAGGCTGGACAAAGCGCTTCCCGTTGGCCGGTTTGCCTCGTCCTTTCTCTTCCGCCTGCGGCGCCTTCACCACCGGGCGCTTAATGGCCTGCGTTTTCGGTTTCGCTTTAGCTTTCGGCTTCGCTTCGGAGGATGAGTTCTCGATAAGCTTGAACAGCTCGATCAGCTCGTCTCCGGTTAAATCACGCCACTCACCGAGCGGAATGCCCGACAGGCTGACGTTCATAATGCGCGTGCGTTCCAGCTTCGTCACCTCGTAGCCGAAGTGCTCGCACATGCGGCGGATCTGGCGGTTTAAGCCCTGCACCAGGGTAATACGGAACGCGAACGGTGCTTCTTTCTTCACCTTACACTTTTTCGTGACGGTACCGAGGATTGGCACACCGGCGCCCATGCCGCGAATAAACTCGTCCGTGACCGGTTTATTCACCGTCACGATGTACTCTTTCTCGTGATCGTTACCGGCACGCAGAATTTTGTTGACCAGATCGCCGTGATTGGTAAGGAAAATCAGCCCCTGCGAGTCTTTATCCAGACGGCCAATCGGGAAGATACGGCTGCTGTGGTTCACGAAATCAACGATGTTGTCCCGCTCACCGTCTTCCGTGGTGCTGACAATGCCAACCGGTTTATTCAACGCGATAAACACCAGGTCTTCAGCATCGCGCGGCTCGATGAGCTGACCGTTCACTTTGACCACGTCGCCAGGCATCACCTGGTCACCAATCGTGGCGCGTTTGCCGTTGAGGAACACGTTACCCTGTTCAATGTAACGGTCCGCCTCGCGACGTGAGCAGATCCCGCTCTCGCTAATGTATTTGTTTAATCGGGTTGATTGAGTTGGCAGCATAGTTTCTCCTGTGAAGGCGAAATATACCTTAGGTTTGGGCTGGAAAAAAAGATTAGCCGACGGTAACTGAGATGGGTTTTTTAGTTTGCGAGACGCTTTCAGGATTTAGCTTCCTGTCATTTACCCATGTATTTACTTCTTTTATTTTGCTCATCAGGCAAAACTTTTGTAGTTTATAAATCACAGGGAGTAATATGAAGGAGATCGTTCAGACAGAATCCTTCCGACGCTGGGAGCAAAACCTGAAAGATCGGCGAGCGAAGACGATTATCGCATCACGGCTCTTTCGGCTGGCAAATGGCCTGCCGGGTGACACCAGGCCTGTGGGAGAAGGGATAAGTGAACTCAGGATCCACTTTGGTCCGGGCTACAGAATTTATTTCAAAAACCAAGGTGAACGTATCATTGTTTTGTTATGTGGCGGTGACAAAAACAGCCAGAATAAAGACATACTGATGGCAAAAATGCTGGGCAGCATATCCGAACTGCAGGAGTGAATAAGCATGCATAAGTTATCATCCTACGATCCAGCAAACGCACTGGTGGATGACGAGGAAATCGCTGTATTTATGGCTGATGCGCTAGAAACCGGTGACTCAGCGTATATTGCTAAAGCCCTGGGTGTTGTTGCCCGAGCCAAAGGAATGTCGAACATTTCACAGCAAACAGGGTTATCACGAGAGCAGCTTTATCGGTCATTTAGTGAGAAGGGGAACCCAACGCTTAAAACCACTCTGGCGGTCATGAAAGCATTGGGTCTTGGGCTGACAATTAAACACGCGGGAGATTAATACTCATCCCGCTCGTCATCTTCATCCGGCTGTTCCATCACGCTGTAGGCCACCGCGCAGAACAACGAGTTGAGGCGTTTCATATCGCCCAGCAGCCCCAGGTGGAGCGAGCTGGTTTCGATACTCTGCACGTTCTGCTGGTGCAGCCGTTCAACGTGGGCGTGCGAGTAGCGACGGTTTAGGATGCGGAAGCGATGCTTGTTGCGGCGCAGGCGGCGCGCGCTCGGCACGTCGCTGGAGAAGAAGACCGACATGGCCAGCTTCAGGTTGCTCACCAGCTGTTCGTGCAGCGCCTCAAGCTCTTTTAAGCCTTCAATTGAGAATGCCCGACGCGCGGCCAGCGATTTATCGGCGATCTCGCTGCCCATCCGCTCAACGATATCCGAGGCCTGTTCCAGGTTGAGCGACATCTCAATAATTTCTGCCCAGCGGCGAGACTCCTCCTCCGCCAGTTCATCCTGCGGAATGCGTGCCAGATAGAGCTTAATGGCGGTATAAAGCACGTTGATATCGTCCGCCAGCCTGCGCAGATCTTTCTCTTCTCGCGGCTCGCCGTGCATCACCTTTTGCAGGCCTTCGAGCATGGTTTCCATGGCGTCGCCCATGCGCAGCGTCTCGCGAGCGGCATTCGCCAGCGCCAGCGCCGGGGTATCCAGCGCGGAGGTATCCAGATGCTTCGGTTTCAGGCGCGCATCCAGCTCAGGTTCATCCTGGATAAGGCGTTCGCAGAATCGGGCCATCGGCGCAGCGAAAGGTACCATCGCCAGGCAGCGCACCAGGTTGTAGAAGACGTGAAAGTAAATCACCAGCTCCGCCTTCGGCAGCGGAAGGTTGTCCATCAGGTTCGCCAGCGGGTGAACGAACGGCAGAATAATCAGGCTGCCCACCAGCTTAAACAGCAGGCTGCCGAGAGCCACGCGGCGGGCGGCAGCATTGGCGGCGCTGTTATTGAGCATTGCCAGCAGGCCCGAGCCGAGGTTAGCCCCGATCACCAGGCACAGCGCGACCGGGAAGGAGATCGCCCCCGCAGCGGTGAGCGTTGCGGTCAGCAGCACGGCGGCCAGGCTGGAGTAGCTGACGATGGCAAACACCGCGCCGATCAGCGCGTCCAGCATGATGTCACCGGTCAGGGAGGCAAAGATGACCTGCACGCCGTTGGCCTCGGTGATAGGCGTGACCGCCTGCACAATCAGCTCCAGCGCCAGCAGGATCAGCCCCAGGCCAATCCCCACGCGCCCAAGCTGTCCGGCCCGCGTCTGTTTGCGGCCGAGGAAGAAGATAACGCCGACAAAAATCAGCAGCGGAGACAGCCAGGAGAGATCGAACGTCAGGATACGCGCCATCAGCGCGGTACCCACATCCGCCCCGAGCACAATAACCAGCGCCGGAGCCAGCGCCACCAGATCCTGCGCCACAAAGGAGGTGACCAGCAGGGTTGTGGCGTTACTGCTCTGAACCAGTGCCGTTACGCCAATGCCCGCGCAGAAGGCGAGCGGCTTCTTCTCAACGCTGCTGCTGAGAACCGTACGTAAACGGGCACCAAAGACCCGCATCACGCCGGTACGGACGATATGGGTGCCCCAGACGAGCAGTGCGACTGCAGAGAGCAGATGTAACAGGGTCAGCACGGAAGGTTTTCCTCCTTATCGTTATTCATTTTCCTTAGGTTCAGTATAAGGGTTTAAACGTAAGAAAGAGACAGGGCGCCCAATGAGCGCCCTGTTTGTTGTAAGGAAAAGTGACCTCAGCCCGCGTCGTAGCCTAAATTCGGCGCTAACCAGCGCTCAACCTCAGCAACGCTCATTCCTTTGCGCAGGGCATAATCTTCGATCTGATCCCGCTGCAGCTGCGCCACGGCAAAGTACTTGCTGTCCGGATGGCTGAAGTACCAGCCGGAGACGGACGCGCCCGGCCACATGGCGAACGACTCGGTGAGCTTCATGCCGGTATGCGCTTCCACGTCCAGCAGTTTCCAGATAGTGCCTTTTTCGGTGTGCTCCGGACAGGCCGGATAGCCCGGTGCCGGACGAATGCCCTGGTAGTTTTCGCGGATCAGATCCTCATTGCTGAGGTTTTCATTGGCCGCGTAGCCCCAGTGCACCTTGCGCACCCGCTCGTGCAGGTACTCGGCGAAGGCTTCCGCCAGGCGGTCGGCAATCGCTTTCACCATGATTTTATTGTAATCGTCGTGCTGCGCGTCGAACGCGTCCGCCAGCGCATCTTCTTCCAGACCGCCGGTTACCGCAAAGGCACCGATATAGTCGGCTTTACCACTTAACTTAGGTGCCACGAAATCGGCCAGGCAGTAGTTGGCAAAGCCCACTTTTTCGGTTTGCTGGCGCAGATGGCGGCTGACCGCCAGCACGTGGGTGCGGGTTTCATCACGATAAATTTCGATATCGTCGCCCACGCGATTCGCCGGGAACAGACCGACCACGCCGCGCGGATTAAGGGTTTGCTCCGCGCTGAGCTTATCAAGCATGTCGTTGGCGTCTTTAAACAGGCGCTTCGCCTCTTCACCGACAACCTCATCTTCCAGAATGCGCGGATATTTGCCCGCCAGCGACCAGGTCATAAAGAACGGCGTCCAGTCGATATAGTTGCGCAGCGTTTCGATACTTGCCGTTACGTCCTGCACGCCCAAACGATGCGCGACCGGCGGCGTATAGCTGGACCAGTCAAACGCCAGATCGTTGTCGCGCGCCGCCTGAAGTGAAACAGGCGGGGTGCGCGGCTTCTTACGGCCATGCTGGATGCGAACGGTTTCGTACTCTTTGCGGGTGCGCGCCACAAAATCGTCGCGCTGGGTGTCGGAGAGCAGCGCGGAGACCACGCCCACGGTACGCGAGGCGTTCTGCACGTAAACCGTCGGGCCGCTGTAGTTCTGCTCGATTTTCACCGCCGTGTGCGCTTTCGAGGTGGTCGCTCCGCCAATCAGCAGCGGGATGGTAAAGCCCTGACGCTCCATCTCTTTCGCCACGTTGACCATCTCGTCCAGGGACGGGGTAATCAGCCCGGAAAGGCCAATCAGGTCAGCATTCACCTCGCGCGCGGTCTTGAGGATTTTGTCCGCCGGGACCATCACGCCGAGGTCGATAATTTCGTAGTTATTACACTGCAGCACTACGCCGACGATATTCTTGCCGATGTCGTGCACGTCGCCCTTCACGGTGGCAATGACCATTTTACCGTTGCTGGAGCCTTTCTCTTTGCTGGCTTCGATGTAGGGCTCGAGATACGCCACCGCCTGCTTCATCACGCGGGCGGATTTCACCACCTGCGGCAGGAACATTTTGCCCTCGCCGAACAGATCGCCGACCACGTTCATGCCGTCCATCAGCGGGCCTTCAATCACTTCAATCGGGCGGGAGGCCTGCTGACGCGCCTCTTCGGTGTCGAGTTCAATAAATTCGGTAATGCCTTTGACCAGCGAGTATTCCAGACGTTTTTTCACGTCCCAGGAGCGCCACTCCGCCTGCTGAACGCTGGCCGCCTCGTCCGATTTGCTGCCGCGGTATTTCTCCGCCAGGTCCAGCATACGTTCGGTCGCGTCGTCGCGGCGGTTAAGGATCACGTCTTCTACCGCGTCGCGCAGCTCCGCTGGCAGGTCGTCGTAAATCGCCAGCTGGCCGGCGTTAACGATCCCCATGTCCATTCCGTTGCGGATGGCGTAGTAGAGGAACACGGCGTGGATCGCTTCGCGCACCGGGTCGTTGCCGCGGAACGAGAACGACACGTTCGACACGCCGCCGGAGATCAGCGCGTGCGGCAGCTCGCGTTTAATGTCTTCACACGCGCCGATAAAGTCCTGCGCGTAGTTATTGTGCTCTTCAATCCCGGTCGCGACGGCGAAGATGTTCGGGTCAAAGATGATATCTTCAGGCGGGAAGCCCACCTCTTCGGTCAGTATTTTGTACGCGCGGCGGCATATCTCGATTTTGCGCTCGCGGGTATCCGCCTGGCCCACTTCGTCGAAGGCCATCACCACCACGGCGGCACCGTAGCGGCGCACCATCTTCGCGTGGTGGATAAAGATATCAACCCCCTCCTTCATCGAGATGGAGTTAACGATGCCTTTGCCCTGGATGCACTTCAGCCCTTTTTCGATGACCTCCCATTTGGAGGAGTCAATCATGATCGGTACGCGGGCGATGTCCGGCTCACCGGCAATCAGGTTGAGGAAACGCACCATTGCCGCTTCGGCGTCGAGCATTCCCTCATCCATGTTGATATCGATAATCTGCGCGCCGCTTTCCACCTGCTGGCGGGCAACGTCCAGCGCTTCGCTGTACTTCTCTTCTTTAATCAGACGCTTGAACTTCGCCGAACCGGTAACGTTTGTACGTTCCCCCACGTTCACAAACAGGCTGTCGTCGCCGATGGTCAACGGCTCCAGGCCGGAAAGACGACAGGCAACGGGCAGCTCAGGCAGCTTGCGCGGCGGCAACCCGGCCACGGCGTTGCTCATGGCGGCGATGTGCTCCGGCGTGGTGCCGCAGCAACCGCCAACGATGTTCAGGAAGCCGGACTCGGCCCACTCGCGGATTTGCGCCGCCATGGTGTCGGCATCCAGATCGTACTCACCAAACGCATTTGGCAAACCGGCGTTCGGGTGGGCGGTGACGTAGCATTCCGCGATACGCGACAGCTCCTGCACGTACTGGCGCAGTTCATCCGGCCCCAGCGCGCAGTTCAGGCCGAAGGAGAGCGCCTCCGCGTGGCGCAGAGAGTTGTAAAACGCTTCGGTTGTCTGGCCGGACAGCGTACGGCCGGAGGCGTCGGTGATGGTGCCGGAAATCATGATCGGCAGGTCAACGCCCAGCGCCTCGAACTCCTCTTTCACCGCGTAAATCGCGGCTTTGGCGTTGAGGGTATCGAACACCGTTTCAATCAGGATCAGATCGGAACCGCCTTCCATCAGCGCTCTGGTCGATTCCCGGTAGGCCGCAACCAGCTGGTCAAAGGTGATATTACGAAACGCCGGGTCGTTCACGTCCGGTGAAATCGACGCGGTGCGGTTGGTGGGTCCAAGTACCCCGGCCACGTAGCGCGGTTTTTCCGGCGTGCGGGCCGTCCACTCGTCGGCACAGGCGCGCGCCAGCTTCGCGGCTTCATAGTTGATTTCCGCCGACAGGGATTCCATCTGGTAATCCGCCATGGCGATGGTTGTCGAGTTAAAGGTGTTGGTTTCAACGATATCCGCACCCGCTTCGAAGTACGCGTTGTGGATATCCTTAATCACGGACGGCTTGCTGAGCACCAGCAGGTCGTTGTTCCCTTTCAGATCGCATGGCCAGTCAGCGAAGCGTTCGCCGCGGAAATCGTCTTCGCTCAGACGATAGCCCTGGATCATGGTGCCCATGCCGCCGTCCAGCACCAGAATTCGTTCATTTAACTGCGCACGCAGTTGCTCTACTTTGCTGCTCACACTTGCTCCCGACAACGCTCAACATGGCCAAAAGGCTGCGTTCCATACTGGCATAATCTCGCAGGGTGGAAAAGCCGCTCAGGGGTAACATGAGACATGTTCACCATCACTCCTCCGATCAGTCAGGATAACGGTTGCAAATTCACCAAATAAAACGAAAATGATTTCCACGATACAGAAAAAGGAGATCGTCATGGTCGCGACCGTTCCCGCTAAACGCGGCAGAAAACCTGCTGCCACCACCGCCGCACCACAGGGCGGACAGGTGCAATCGCTCACGCGCGGTCTGAAGCTGCTGGAGTGGATAGCCGAGTCGCACAGCAGCGTGGCCCTGACGGAACTGGCGCAGCAGGCGGGCCTGCCGAATTCCACTACGCACCGGCTGCTGACCACCATGCAGCAGCTGGGCTTTGTCCGTCAGGTCGGCGAGCTGGGGCACTGGGCGGTGGGCGCGCATGCGTTTATCGTCGGCAGCAGCTTCCTGCAGAGCCGCAACCTGCTGGCGATTGTGCACCCGATTCTGCGCAAGCTGATGGAAGAGTCCGGCGAGACGGTAAACCTTGCGGTGCTCGACCAGAGCGACCATCAGGCGATTATTATCGATCAGGTGCAGTGCACGCAGCTAATGCGCATGTCCGCGCCGATCGGCGGCAAGCTGCCGATGCACGCCTCCGGGGCGGGTAAGGCGTTTCTGTCGCAGCTGAGCGAGGAACAGGTGACGGGGCTGCTGCACCGTAAAGGGCTACACGCCTATACCCACGCGACGCTGGTGTCGCCGGTGCATCTGAAAGAAGATTTGGCCCTGACCCGCAAGCGCGGCTATTCGTTTGATGATGAAGAACATGCGCTGGGGCTGCGCTGCCTGGCGGCCTGTATTTTCGACGAGCACCGCGAGCCGTTTGCCGCCATCTCTATCTCCGGGCCGATTTCGCGGATGACCGATGACCGCGTGACCGAGCTGGGTGCGCTGGTGATTAAGGCGGCGAAAGAGGTGACGCTGGCGTATGGTGGGATCCGTTAAGGTTGAGAGCGGCCTGATGCCCTCACCCCAACCCTCTCCCACAGGGAGAGGGAGAAAACATGATGACCTCACCCTGCGGGAGAGGGAGAAAATCGGACACTAAACCGCTGCTTGCGGCGGTAAGCGTACACATCTTCCACGTGCCCATTTTTGATCCGCGTTTGCAGCCCGCGCCAGTAGCTGGCGCGGAACAGATCCTCATGCATCTCTTCAAATAACGGCCCGATGCGCGGGTCGGCGCACAGCCAGTGGCGAAACTCCTCCGGAAACACGTCCCCCGGCGAGACGCTATACCACGGTTCACCGGAAAGCTCATCTTCCGGGTAGCGGGGCGGCGGGATATCGCGGAAATTCACCTCGGTCATGTAGCAAATTTCGTCGTAATCGTAGAACACCACTCGCCCGTGGCGGGTGACGCCGAAGTTTTTAAACAGCATATCGCCAGGGAAAATATTGGCGGCGGCAAGCTGGCGAATCGCGTTGCCGTACTCTTCTATGGCATCACGCAGCGTCTGACCTTCGGACTGCTCAAGCCAGATATTGAGCGGCACCATGCGGCGTTCGATGTAGAGATGGCTGATCACGATTTTGTCACCAAGATCGGTGATTTTCGCGGGCGCTTCCTGCATTAACAGCGCCATAAGCGCCGGGTTGATCTGCTGTTTATCCAGCACAAAGTTTTCGAATTCCTGGGTATCCGCCATCCGCCCGACGCGATCGTGCTCTTTGACCAGCTGGTAGCAGGCGCGGACGTGCGCAGCGCTCATCTCCTTCTGCGGCGCGAATCTGTCTTTAATCACCTTAAAGACCCGGTCGAAACCCGGCAGCGTAAACACCAGCATCACCATGCCGCGAATGCCGGGCGCTTCGATGAACTGCTCGTCGGCCGCAGTGACATAACGCAGGTACTCCCGGTAGCTTTCCGTTTTGGCGTGCTTCTGGCAGCCAATCGCCATATACAGCTCGGCGGTGGTTTTACCCGGCAGGATCTCGCGCAGCCACTCTACGAGCGCCGCAGGCAGCGGCGCATAGACCATAAAGTAGGAGCGGGCGAAGCCAAATACGATGCTGGCCTCAGCGCTGGTGGTCAGGCAGGTATCGACAAACAGTTCCCCGTCGTCGGTACGATGAATGGGTAACAGAAATGGCACGATGGCTGTCGGCGTAGTCAATTTTCCCACCAGCCAGGCCGCTTTATTGCGGTAGAAAAGCTCGTTGGCAACCTGCAAGTGGCTGCGGCTGAGCACCTCCGCGCCGAAGGTTTCGTTGAGATGCGCGTGGATATAACCGATATCCCGGGTTTTATTTTCCCAGGGCAAGCGCAGCGGCAAATCCGTTAAGACGCGGTGCAGGAGTTTTTCCCAGCCGCGCTCGGGAAAGAAATCTTTTGCCAGCGGACGCGGGATGGTTCGAAAGCGTCGCTCTGGCTGGGAGCTGAAGATAAATAACCGCTCAGGAGATAATGAGCGGTGGTCAAATAACCGGCAATAGACGGAGTTGAAAAAGCTCTCCGCAATCTCGAAACGCGGGTAATCGGGTAACAAATGGGTGTAATGCTCTTTGACGCGCAGTAAAAAATCCGCGTCCGGGCTTTTACCGTCGGTAATACAGCGCAGCTGCTCCACCACCAGACCCACGTGGTGGTCGTAGAGATGAATACGCTGCTTCATGGCCTGCTGAACCGCATGCCAGTCTGCATGTTCGAAGCGCTGCTGCGCGCCGGAGGTCACTTCAAGAAAACGACCATACTGGGCATCGAAGCCCTGCAAAATAGTTTGGGCAATCAGTAATTCCAGGCCACGCGACATATATTCCCCTCACCCTAGCCCTCTCCCCAAAGGGGAGAGGGAACGGTCTGGTGCGAATCTGTTTTCCCCCCTCGCCCCTTCGGGGAGAGGGCCGGGGTGAGGGGGGAAAATCAGAACTGTGCTTCTTCGGTTGAGCCCGTTAAGGCGGTGACGGAGGAGGTGCCGCCCTGAATAATCGTGGTCACATTATCGAAGTAGCCGGTTCCCACCTCCTGCTGGTGAGACACGAAGGTGTAGCCGTCTTTACCCGCGGCAAACTCCGGCTGCTGCACCTTCTCAACGTAGTGCTTCATGCCCTCACCCTGCGCGTAGGCGTGCGCCAGGTCGAACATGTTGAACCACATGCTGTGGATGCCTGCCAGGGTAATGAACTGGTATTTGTAGCCCATATCAGACAGCTGCTGCTGGAAGCTGGCGATGGTTTTGTCATCCAGCTTTTTCTGCCAGTTGAAGGACGGCGAGCAGTTGTAGGCCAGCAGTTTGCCCGGGTACTTCGCGTGGATGGCGTCGGCAAAGCGTTTTGCCAGCGCCAGATCCGGCGTTGAGGTTTCACACCAGACCAGGTCCGCGTAAGGCGCGTACGCCAGGCCACGGCTGATCGCCTGTTCAATGCCGGCATGGGTGCGGTAGAAGCCTTCGCTGGTACGCTCGCCGGTGATGAACTCGCTGTCGTACGGGTCGCAGTCAGAGGTGATCAGGTCCGCCGCGTCCGCATCGGTACGGGCAATCACCAGCGTCGGCACGCCGAGCACATCAGCCGCCAGACGCGCCGCAACCAGCTTCTGCACGGCTTCCTGTGTAGGTACGAGCACCTTACCGCCCATATGTCCGCATTTCTTCACTGACGCCAGCTGGTCTTCGAAGTGAACGGCCGCTGCACCGGCCTCAATCATCGATTTCATCAGCTCGAAGGCGTTCAGCACGCCGCCGAAGCCCGCTTCAGCATCCGCGACGATCGGCAGGAAGTAATCCGTAAAGCGCGGATCGTTTGGCTCGATACCGGCGGCCCACTGGATCTGATCCGCACGGCGGAAGGTGTTGTTGATCCGATCCACCACCGACGGCACGGAGTTAGCCGGGTAGAGCGACTGATCCGGATACATGCTGGAGGCCAGGTTAGCGTCCGCCGCGACCTGCCAGCCGGAGAGATAAATAGCTTCAATGCCCGCCTTCGCCTGCTGCAGCGCCTGACCGCCGGTCAGCGCGCCGAGGCTGTTGATGTAGCCCTTTTTGGAGCCACCGTGCAGCAGCTTCCACATTTTCGCCGCACCGTTCTGTGCCAGCGTGCATTCCGGGTTGACCGAGCCGCGTAATTTCACCACTTCCTCCGCGCTGTAAGGACGGCGGATGCCTTCCCAGCGAGGCTGTGTCCACTCTTTCTTTAAGTCTTCGATTTGTTGGGTACGGGTTTTCATGTGCAGATGCTCCATATTGTTATGTGGTGAGTTACGCCAGGAAGCGGTAGCCCGGCAGGGTCAGGAAGTCGATTAAGTCATCTGATGTGGTGATTTGCTCCATCAGGCGCGCGGCGTCGTCAAAACGTCCGCTGCTGAAGCGGTGTTCGCCCAGCTCGTCCTGGATCACCCGCATCTCTTCAGCCAGCATCTGGCGGAACAGGGATTTGGTCACCGGTTTACCGTTGCTGAGCGTTTTTTGATGGTGGATCCACTGCCAGATTGAGGTGCGTGAGATCTCTGCCGTCGCGGCATCTTCCATCAGGCCGTAGATCGGCACGCAGCCGTTACCGGAGATCCACGCTTCGATGTACTGCACGGCAACGCGAATATTGGCGCGCATGCCCTCTTCGGTACGTTCGCCTGCGCACGGTGCCAGCAGCTGTTCTTCAGCCGTCGGGGCATCATCTTCGCGAGTAACGAACAGCTGGTTTTTATTGTCACCGAGTACGCGGTTAAAGACTTCCATTGCCGTATCCGCCAGACCCGGATGCGCGATCCACGTCCCGTCATGGCCGTTACGTGCTTCAAGCTCTTTATCGGCTTTCACCTTGTTGAGCACCTGATTGTTACGTTCAGCGTCTTTGCTCGGGATGAAGGCCGCCATGCCGCCCATCGCAAAGGCGCCGCGCTTGTGGCAGGTTTTTATCAGCAGACGCGAGTAGGCGCTCAGGAACGGTTTGTCCATGGTGACGACCTGGCGATCGGGCAGCACGCGATCGGGGTAATTTTTCAGGGTTTTGATGTAGCTGAAAATATAGTCCCAGCGCCCGCAGTTCAGGCCGACGATGTGGTCGCGCAGGGCATGCAGAATTTCGTTCATCTGGAAGACGGCAGGCAGCGTTTCAATCAGCAGCGTGGCCTTGATGGTGCCGCGCGGCAGGTCAAAACGGTCTTCCGCGTAGCTAAACACTTCGCTCCACCACGCCGCCTCCTGCCAGGACTGCGTTTTTGGCAGGTAGAAATAGGGGCCGCTGCCTTTTGCCAGCAGGCTTTTATGGTTGTGGAAGAAATAGAGTGCGAAATCAAACAGGCTGCCCGGAATGGCTTCCCCACGCCAGGTGACATGTTTTTCGGGCAGATGCAGCCCGCGAACGCGACAGATCAGCACCGCCGGGTTCGGTTTAAGCTGGTAAATTTTACCGGCTTCGTTGGTATAGCTGATGGTGCCGTTCACGGCGTCGCGCAGGTTGATCTGCCCCTCGATGACCTTACGCCAGTCCGGCGCCAGCGAGTCTTCAAAATCGGCCATAAAGACTTTAACGTTCGCGTTCATGGCGTTGATCACCATTTTGCGCTCTACCGGACCGGTGATCTCAACGCGACGATCCTGTAAATCTTCAGGAATGCCGCGGATTTTCCACTCGCCACGGCGAATGGAAGCGGTTTCCGAAATGAAACCAGGCAACTTGCCATCGTCAATTTCCTGCTGCTGATGAATACGTGCCGCCAGCAGCTTATTACGCTGCGGCGTAAAGCGGGTCACCAGTTCAGTCAGAAATTCTACCGCTTCTGGCGTCAAAACCTGCTGTTCTTGCTCGCCATACGGCTGGGTAAAGGCCAGTTCATCGACCGTCGTTGCCTGTTGAGTCATTACTCTGCTCCTCATCAAAGATCCAAAATCACGCCCCCGATGCGAACGAAAGATCGTTGGGTAGTTTTCGCTCAGCAGAATTAAGACTATCTATATTTTTTCTAAAATCAAAAACAATTTCCATTTTAATTATTAAATGAAATCAACTTATTGATTTTCATGAAATTAAAGTTATGTTGAATGATGAGCGGTATTTCGGAAATAAAAAAGGCACCCGAAGGTGCCTGATCTGATTAGCTGAAACGCTTTAGGATCGTTTAATGCAGAAGATTACTCCAGCGTCGGATTCATGTGTCGCAGATCGTATGGTGTTATCTGGTAGACGTAATAGTTGAGCCAGTTGGTAAAAAGTAAATTCCCGTGGCTGCGCCAGGTCGCTCTTGGTTTGTTTTGTGGATCGTTTTTTGGGAAATAATTGTACGGCACATCCGGATTAAGGCCCGCTTCGACATCACGGAAATACTCTGACGCGAGGGTATGCGGATCGTATTCAGGATGTCCGGTCACAAAGGCAATGCGCTTATCTTTGCTGGCAAACAGGTAGGCGTCACCATCCTCTGTTTCGGCAAGGATCTCCAGATCGGTGTAATCACGAATCAGCTGCGCCGGGAAATCGGCATAGCGCGAATGCGGGGCCAGGAAAGAATCATCAAACCCACGCGTCAGGAGAGCATGTGGATGGAGAATGTGGTGTTCGTATACGCCGGAGAGCTTTTCAGTGCGGGTTTGCTTGGGGATGCCATAAAGAATATTCAGGGCGGCCTGTACCGCCCAACAGACAAATAACGTGGACGTAACGTGATCTTTTGCCCACTCCAGAACCTGTTTGATCTGTGGCCAGTAGGCAACATCGTTGAATTCAACCAGACCCAGCGGGGCGCCGGTCACAATCAGTCCGTCGAAGTTTTCACCCTGAATGTCATCAAAGTTGCAGTAGAAGTTGTTCAGATGCTCAGAAGGCGTGTTACGTGACTCACGCGCATCGATCCGCAGCAATTGAATATCGACCTGCAGCGGGGAGTTAGAAAGCAGACGCAGGAACTGATTCTCTGTTTCAATCTTTTTCGGCATCAGATTGAGAATAAGCACCTTCAGCGGGCGGATTTCCTGGCCTGTTGCACGTGAAGCCGTCATGACGAAGACGTTTTCTTCACGTAAGAAATTGACGGCTGGTAGCTCGTCCTGCACCCGAATCGGCATAACCTGACTTCCTCACAATATACGTATAAACGTTTAGACATCCAGACAGCTAACGATACCGAGAAACGATCGGAATGTCGAGTCTGCAAGTCGTAGGTGAGAAAGTTTCAGGGAGAGGGAGAGGAGAAAACAAAAGCAAAAAACCCCGCACCTTACGGTACGGGGTTCTTCTAATTGATGCCTGGCAGTTCCCTACTCTCACATGGGGAGACCCCACACTACCATCGGCGCTACGGCGTTTCACTTCTGAGTTCGGCATGGGGTCAGGT
>NZ_JBNDIZ010000011.1:0-133603 GCF_050434705.1 Enterobacter sp. AC1
ATGGGTAAAGGATGTTAAAAAGTGTTCACCATGTCCCCGAACACCTGTCTACCATGTCCCCGGACCGTACATGGGGAGAGGGTTAGGGTGAGGGGTAAGCACAGGTTACTCCAGATCCGCCCCGTTACTCGCTATCACCTTCTTATACCACCCGAACGACTTCTTGCGCTTGCGGTCCAGCGTGCCGTTTCCGGCGTCGTCCCGGTCAACGTACACAAACCCGTAGCGCTTGCTCATTTCGCCCGTTGAGGCCGACACCAGGTCGATACAGCCCCAGGTGGTGTAGCCCATCAGCGGCACGCCGTCCTCAATCGCGTCGCCCATCGCGCGGATATGCTCGCGCAGGTAGCTGATGCGGTAGTCGTCGTTAATCTCGCCATGCGCGTCGATCTCGTCCTTCGCCCCGAGCCCGTTTTCCACCAGGAACAGCGGCTTCTGGTAGCGATCGTACATCATGTTCATGGTGATGCGCAGGCCTAGCGGGTCGATGCCCCAGCCCCACTCGCTCACCTGAATGTGCGGGTTGCGCAGGGACTTCACGATGTTCGCCGCGCTGGTGTTGCCCGCGTTCATGTCTGCCGACGCGCAGCGCGAGGCGTAATAGCTGAATGAGACAAAATCGACGGTGTTTTTCAGCAGTTCATCGTCGCCCGGGTCTTTGACAATCACCACGCCTTTCTCGCGGAACACGCGGGTGGAGTAGGCCGGATAGCGGCCGCGCGCCTGCACGTCGATAAAGAACAGGTTCTCGCGGTCTTTCTCCAGCGCCATCCACACGTCTTCCGGCTTGCAGGAGTACGGGTAGAAATTGCCGCCCGCCAGCATGCAGCCCACCTGGTTTTCCGGGTTCACCTCGTGGGCGATTTTGGTCGCCAACGCGCTTGCCACCAGTTCGTGGTGCGCGGCCTGGTATTTCACCTGATCTTCGTTTTCACCTTCCTCGAAAACCAGCCCCGCGCCGGAGAACGGGCTGTGCAGCATGATGTTGATTTCGTTAAAGGTCAGCCAGTATTTCACCAGCCCGTTAAACTCCTCAAAGCAGGTGCGGGCGTAGCGGGCGAAGAAATCGACCATCTTGCGGTTGCGCCAGGAGCCGTACTCCGTCACCAGGTGCATGGGGACGTCGAAGTGGCAGAGCGTCACCAGCGGCTCGATGTTGTACTTTCTGCACTCTTCGAACACCGCGCGGTAGAAGGCAATGCCCTCCTTATTCGGCAGCGGTTCGTCGCCGTTCGGGTAGAGGCGGCTCCAGGCAATCGAGGTGCGGAACACCGTAAAGCCCATCTCCGCCATCAGGGCGATGTCTTCTTTATAGCGATGGTAAAAATCAATCGCCTCGTGGCTCGGGTAGAACTCGTCGTCACGCAGCGAAAAACGCTTTTCCTTACCGAGCTTCACCGCCAGGCGATTCGCGCCGTGGGGGATCATATCGACCGTCGTCAGCCCTTTGCCGCCTTCACGGTAAGCCCCTTCACTCTGGTTAGCGGCAAGCGCGCCGCCCCATAAAAATCCTTGTGGAAAAACAGACATTCTTACCTCGCTTTCAATTTATGCTTGTGCCGCTTTGCTCTGGGCCGGTGCGGTCTGCAGGGCGCGCGCTTTTTCGGCGTGGTCTTCAACCGGGATATCTTCAAAACCGAGTATCAGGGTCAGAACAAACGACAGCACCACTGCCAGCCCCATCACGCCAAACACCCAGACGATGGTCATCGGGTTCGCCGGGTCAAAGAACTGCACGCTGGTAAACAGTCCAGGCGCCGCCATCGAGTGGCTGGCAAGACCCGCGATGCCGGCTACCGCGCCGCAGATAAAGCCGCTGATCAGGCTCGCAATCAGCGGACGCTTCAGGCGTATTGCCACACCGTACAGCGCCGGTTCAGAGATCCCCGCCATAATGGCGGAAGCTGCCGCCGCCAGCGCCGTCTGGCGCAGCTCCGGGTTTTTCGTTTTCCACGCCACCGCCAGCGACGAACCGCCGAGCGACAGGTTGGCGCCGATTTCTGACGGCATCACCATCCCCTCTTTGCCCGTTTCGGCAATGGTCTGAATGATAGTTGGCGTAAAGACGCGGTGCATCCCGGTCATCACCAGCAGCGGCCACAGCGCGCCCATAATGGCGACGGAGAGCCAGCCCAGATAGCCGTGAATGGTGTAAACCAGCGCGGAGATGGCGCTACCGATCCAGATGCCCAGCGGCCCAATCAGCACGATAGCGAGCGGGGCGGCAATCAGCACGATCAGCATCGGCTTGAGGAAGTTTTTCGTTACCGCCGGCGTAATGCGATCCACCCAGCGTTCGATATAAGAGAGGCACCAGGTCATCACCAGCGCGGGGATGACGGTGTAGGTGTATTTCACCGCCGTCACCGGGATAAAGGCGAACTCAACGTGCTCGCCCTGCGCGGCTTTCGCCATCAGCTCGATAAAGCTCGGGTGGACCAGCACGCCCGCAATGGCTATCGCCAGCGACATGTTGGTTTTGAACTTCACCGCCGCCGAGGCCGCCACCATCAGCGGCAGGAAGAAGAACGCGCCGTCGCCGATGACGGTCAAAATGGTGAGCGTCGGCGCGCCTTTTGGCAGCACGCCGGTCATCTCAAGGATCATCGCCAGCAGCTTGACCATCGAGCCGCCAATGATCGCCGGGATCAGCGGGGACATGGTACCGATCAGCGCGTCGAGGATCCCGGCGCCGATGCGGCGTAATGTCAGTTTCTGCGGGCCTTCCGGTACAGCAGGCTGCAGGCTGCCTGGCAGCAGGCTCACCACCTCGCGGTACGCCTGAGAAACGGTGTTGCCAATAATGACCTGACACTGGTTGTCATTGCGTACCACGCCGAGCACGCCGCTGATGCTTTTCAGGCGCGCGGCATCGGTAAGGCTTTCGTCTTTCAGGACGAAGCGTAGACGCGTCATGCAGTGGGTGACGGCGACAATGTTCTCTTTGCCGCCCAGCGCGCTGACAACGTCGTTCGCCAGCGCGGCGTAATTTTTGGCCATCGGATGTGATCCTGTTATCGTTGTGAGAAATGTAGGAAACCGGTTCCACATAATCATCATGAGTTTTTATGAATGAAACAAGATCGCTTTTTGACCATTTTTTCGTTTCGTGATGCGGATCGCAATGGGGTGCTAAAAGCGTGATTTCGCCGCTGCGACAATTTCCCCGCGGTGCAGTACACTGCGCATCATCAGAGGCAGACGGATTAACAACATGACCACGATGCTTGAAGTGGCGAAGCGGGCAGGCGTTTCGAAAGCGACGGTCTCCCGGGTGCTGTCGGGAAATGGCTACGTCAGCCAGGAGAC
Source organism: Enterobacter sp. AC1 (assembly GCF_050434705.1). Lineage (NCBI taxonomy): Bacteria > Pseudomonadati > Pseudomonadota > Gammaproteobacteria > Enterobacterales > Enterobacteriaceae > Enterobacter > Enterobacter sp. AC1. The sequence goes on from NZ_JBNDIZ010000011.1 coordinate 3,310, forward strand.
CAAAGACCGGGTGTTTCAGGCCATTGAAGAGAGCGGCTATCGCCCGAATTTACTGGCGCGCAACCTGGCGACCAAGCGTACCCAGACGCTGGGGCTGGTGGTGACGAACACCCTTTATCACGGCGTTTACTTTAGCGAACTGCTGTTTCACGCCGCGCGCATGACGGAAGAGAAAGGGCGGCAGCTGATCCTCGCGGACGGCAAGCACAGCGCGGACGAAGAGCGCGAGGCGATCCAGTACCTGCTTGATATGCGCTGCGACGCGGTGATTATCTACCCGCGTTTCCTGAGCGTGGAAGAGATGGATGAGATCGTCGAGAAGTGCGAGCAGCCCATCATGGTGCTCAACCGCCGCCTGCGGAAAAACAGCAGCCACAGCGTCTGGTCCGATCATAAAGCCTCCAGCCAGGACGCGGTGGCGCAGCTGATTGCGAAAGGCCACCGGGACATCGCGTTTATTACCGGCTCGCTGGATTCGCCGACCGGGGTTGAGCGTCTTTCCGGCTACAAAGACGCGCTGGCGCAGCACGGTATTCCGCTGCGCGAGGGGCTGATCGCGCAGGGGAAGTGGAACCCCGCCAGCGGCGCGACGGCGGTGACCGAACTGCTTGCGCGCGGCGAGCGCTTTACGGCGCTGGTGGCGAGCAATGACGATATGGCGATTGGCGCGATGAAGCAGCTGCACGACAGCGGCGTTGCCACCCCGGACGCGGTATCGGTGATCGGTTTTGACGACGTGGCCATCGCGCCTTACATCGTGCCGTCGCTCTCCAGCGTTCGCATCCCGGTGACGGAGATGATCCAGGAAACCATTAGCCGCCTGATCTTCATGCTCGACGGCGGTGAGTTCAAATATCAGCAAACCTTCTCCGGCGAGCTTGTCCTGCGCGACTCGGTTATTGACGGCCCGCACCGCTGATGTCGACAGCTGTCATCGTCATAAGTGACGATGACAGCGCCGCTGTGATTTTTAAAATCGCTTTAAATCAATAGGTTAATAATTGGCACGGTTTATGAATATCTCCGCGCATAACTGTAATGCTGGAGAAGCAGATGAACCGTTTTATTATGGCCGATGCCAGTAAGTGTATTGGCTGCCGTACCTGTGAAGTGGCGTGCGTGGTTTCCCATCAGGCAGAGCAGGATTGCGCGTCGCTTACCCCTGACACCTTCCTGCCGCGCATCCACGTCATCAAAGGCGTGAATATTTCCACCGCCGCCATCTGTCGACAGTGCGAAGACGCCCCGTGCGCGAACGTCTGCCCGAACGGGGCGATTAAACGCGAGAAAGGCTTTCTGCACGTGATGCAGGAGCGCTGCATTGGCTGCAAAACCTGCGTGGTCGCCTGTCCGTACGGCGCGATGGAGGTGGTGGTCCGTCCGGTGGTCCGCAACAGCGGCATGGGGCTGAGCGTGCGCGCGGAGAAAGCCGAAGCCAACAAATGTGACCTCTGTTACCACCGCGATTCAGGCCCGGCCTGCATGGAAGCCTGCCCGACGCACGCGCTGGTCTGCGTGGATCGCGACAAGCTTGAGCAGATGAGCGCCGAAAAGCGCCGTCGCGCGGCGTTCGACACCTCCTCATCGCTGCTGTTCTGAGCCGTCATGTGCAGTAACGGCGTACAGCTGCGGGTGCGCGGCAAGGTGCAGGGCGTGGGGTTTCGGCCCTTCGTCTGGCAGCTGGCGCAGGCGCTTCAGCTTGCAGGCGATGTCTGCAATGACGGAGAGGGCGTGCTGGTGCGCCTCGCGGGTAATGGGGGGGCCTTTACCGCGAGGCTGCATCAGGACTGCCCGCCGCTGGCACGCATTGATCGCGTTGAAGCGCAGCCGTTCACCTGGGCGCACGTGCCGAAGGACTTTACCATCCGCCACAGCGCGGGCGGGGCGATGGACACCCAGATTGTGCCGGATGCCGCCACCTGTCCGGCGTGCCTGGCTGAAATGCGCGATCCGCGCGAGCGCCGCTATCGCTACCCGTTTATCAACTGCACCCACTGCGGGCCGCGTTTCACCATTATTCGCGCCATGCCCTATGACCGCCCGGCGACGTCGATGGCGGCATTCCCGCTCTGCGCGCCGTGTGAAGCGGAGTACCGCAACCCTGCCGACCGACGTTTTCACGCCCAGCCGGTCGCCTGCCCGGACTGCGGGCCGGCGCTTGCGTGGCGGGCGGGCGACGTCACTGCTGCCGGTGAGGCTGCGCTGAGCGCGGCGGTGAAGACGCTGAAAAACGGCGGTATTGTCGCCATTAAAGGGCTGGGGGGCTTTCACCTCGCCTGTGACGCACGGGATCCCCAGGCGGTCGCGACGCTTCGCTCGCGCAAGCAGCGTCCGGGTAAACCGCTGGCGGTGATGATCCCGAATGCCGACGCGTTACCCGCGTCGATTCAGACGCTGCTCGGCTCACCCGCTGCGCCCATCGTACTCACGCCGAAAGCCTGGCTGCCCGCATTTCCCGACGGCATCGCGCCGGGTCTGGATGCGTTAGGCATCATGCTGCCCGCTAACCCGCTGCATCATTTACTGATGCAGGACTGCCGGCATCCGCTGGTGATGACGTCGGGCAACCTCAGCGGTCGTCCGCCTGCCATAACCAACGAGCAGGCGCTGGAAGAGCTCGGCGAGATTGCGGACGGCTTCCTGCTGCACAACCGCGACATCGTGCAGAGAATGGATGATTCGGTGCTGGATCGGGACGGGGCAGTGCTGCGCCGCGCGCGCGGCTTTGTGCCGGATGCCGTCACGCTGCCGGCAGGGTTTGACGATATCCCCGCCATGTTGGCTACCGGCGCGGAGATGAAGAATACCTTCTGCCTGGTGCGCGGGAACCAGGCGGTACTGAGCCAGCACTTTGGCGATCTCGCTGACGACGGCGTCGAGGCGCAGTGGCGTTCGGCGCTGGCGGTAATGCAGCAGATCTACGCCTTTCAGCCGCAGCGCGTGGTGTGCGACGCCCACCCCGGCTACCACACCCGGCAATGGGCGCAGGAGCAGGGGCTGCCGGTTGAAACCGTGCTGCACCATCACGCCCACGCGGCGGCGTGCCTGGCCGAAAACGGCTGGCCGCGTGAGGGTGGAGACGCTATCGCCCTCACGCTGGACGGGATCGGCATGGGCGAGAACGGCGCGCTGTGGGGTGGTGAGTGCCTGCGGGTGAACTATCTCGCGTGCGAGCATCTGGGCGGGCTGCCTGCCGTTGCGCTGCCGGGCGGCGATCTCGCGGCGCGGCAGCCGTGGCGCAACCTGCTCGCCCACTGTCTGGCGTTTGTCCCTGACTGGCAGCAATACCCGGAAACGCGCGCGGTACAGTGCCAGAACTGGCCGCTGCTGGCGACGGCTATCCAGCGCGGCGTCAACGCGCCGCGGGCCTCGTCGTGCGGTCGCCTGTTTGATGCGGTTGCCTGCGCGCTGGGTATCGACACGCAAACCTGGGAAGGCGAAGCGGCCTGCCGTCTGGAAGCGCTGGCATCCCAGTGCGCGGGTGTCGACCATCCCGTGACGCTGGACGCGGATAACCTCGCGCAATTCTGGCAGCAGTGGCTGAACTGGCGGGCGGAACCCAGCGCGCGCGCCTGGGCGTTTCACGATGCGCTGGCAAAAGGGCTGGCGGAACTCGCCGCGTTCCATGCCCGGCGCTTATCGCTTTCGACAATCTGCCTCAGCGGCGGCGTGTTACACAACCGTCTGCTGCGCGCGCGCCTGCGCCATTATCTTTCTGACTTTACGCTTCTTTTTCCTTCGCGCCTGCCTGCAGGCGACGGAGCGATCTCCTTTGGGCAGGCGGCGATCGCCGCTGCCCGGTCATGTTCAAAAAGGATTTAAAATGTTACGACTTTTACGCAATGAACCTCGCGCCGCGCTTCTGCTGCTGGCTCTGGTAATGGCAAACCTGCTGGCCTGGGGATGGGCATGGCGCACCTTCAGCGACAGCACGGCGCTGATGGCGGCAAGCCTGCTGGCCTGGTGCTACGGGCTGCGTCATGCGGTGGATGCCGACCACATTGCAGCCATTGATACCGTGACGCGTAAGATGATGCAGCAGGGGAAACGCCCGTCTGGCGTGGGGGCGTGGTTCTCGCTGGGACATTCCACTATCGTGGTGCTGGCCTCCATTGCCATTGCCGCGACCGCCACGGCGTTTCAGAAGAATATGGCGTGGTTTCACGAGACCGGCAGCCTGATTGGCACGGCGGTGTCGGCGACCTTTCTGCTGGCAATGGCGCTGGTGAACATGGTGATCCTGCGCGGCGTCTGGCGTAGTTTCCAGGCGCTGAAAAACGGCAGGCCGGTGCAGGGAGACGTCACGCTCCCGGCGCAGGGCGGAGTGATGAACTGGCTGTTCGGCGCGACGTTCCGCCTGGTGAATAAAAGCTGGCAGATGTACCTGGTCGGTTTTCTGTTTGGCCTGGGGTTTGATACCGCGACCGAGATTGGCGTGTTGGGCATTTCTGCCGCCAGCGCCTCTCACGGGATGTCGGTCTGGGCAATCATGATCTTCCCGGCGCTCTTCGCGAGCGGCATGGCGCTGGTCGATACCCTCGACAATTTGCTGATGGTGGGGGCGTACGGCTGGGCGTTTAACAAGCCGCAGCGCAAGCTCTACTACAACATGACCATTACCGGCACCTCCGTGGTGGTGGCGCTGTTTATCGGCGGGCTGGAAGCGCTGGGTCTGCTGATGGATAAATTCGACCTCAGCGGCGGCGTCTGGGATGTGATTGGCGCGGTGAACGACAACCTGGGCAACGCCGGGTTTGTGGTGGTCGGGCTGTTTGTCGCCTGCTGGCTGATCTCCATGGTCAACTACCGCTGGCGCGGCTATGACGCGCTGGTGGTGCGCTCCTGAGCCGGCGGCAGCCAGGCGCGGGTAAAATCAAGCCAGCCGCTGGCGGTCAGCACAATGCCCTGCACGTTTTCCAGGGTGTTAAGACGATAGCGGTAGTGGAACAGCGGCGTGAAGGCGCCGCTTTCGAGCAGGCGCTGAAAGAAGGCGGGCAGATGCGTTCGCAGGCTCTCTTCGCTTTCGCAATAGGCCATCAGCGTCTGCTTCGCTTTTTGCCACGGGGCCTGCCCCAGCGCGGTGGCCCATGCGGGCTCTTCCGTAAACCACTCTGCCAGCGCAAACTCCGGCACCTCGCCCGCCAGATAATCCCCGAGTAAGATATCCGCCTGCGCCAGCGCGTCGGGGGCATGCCACGCCTCACGGTCTTTCCAGCGGATGATGACCTCACAGCCGCGCTTTTTCAGGCGCGCTTGCAGCATGCTGGCCAGATCGCACAGTCCCGGCGCGTGGTAGCAGACCAGCGACAGGGTGGCGGGAAGGGTGACGTCGGGGACCTTCGGAAACGCGGGCGTCGCGATGCCTGGCAGAACTTCGGTGCGGGTGTCGATATCGTCCCGGCGGACGTACTGCTGATTAATGTGCTGAATCTCCTGACGCAGCCAGGCGGCCAGCGGCTGCGGCAGCCCGACGTTCAGCATCAGCCAGGCGAATCCTCCGCTGGTGGAGGTGACGGACTCCAGGGCGTTTTCTCCTTTACCCACGGTGATCCACGCGGGTTTTTCCGCCTCGCTGCGGGTGCGCCAGAACTCTATCGCATGCAGCAGCGGGTGCGCCGCAAAGTACCAAGGCTGACGCTCAAGGCGCAGGTAATGCGAGTGGTGATGGGCAATAGCAAAAGGGCCCGCGCCGATATCAGGCTGCTGCGGATGCGGCAGACGACAGGCGTGATGCGCGAGACGATGCGCCAGCATGGCATCGGGCGCGCTGAGGACGATCTCCAGACACCAGGGGGCGACAAGCGACACCTGATGAACGTGCGCGAGCCCCGCGCTGCGCGCCGGATCGGCCAGCAGCTGGTGCAGCGCGGCGAGAATATCCTCATCGCTGATGGCTTGCCCGTTGTGCCAGTGCGCGCCGCTGCGCAGATAAAAATGCCAGCAGCGCATGTCGTCGCGGGTATCCCAGTGATGGGCTAAATCCGCGACCGGCTGCGGGTGGCCGGGCGCGTAGCGCGTTAGCCCCGCGTGAACCGCGCAGATAATATGCTGTTCGGCGCGGCGGCGCTGAAGGGCCGGGTGCAGCGACGAGAGCGGGCGGTGCCACGGAATGCGCAGCGTCGGCTGGTGCTTAAGCCATTTACCGCCTAAAAACGGGGTGATGATGTGGTGCAGGCTGGCGGGGTCGCCGTCGGCCAGCTGCAGCGCGCTCTGGTAATCACCTTTCTCCAGGCAGGCGTGCATCAGCGGCGCGCTCAGCTCGCTGGTGGTCGTCAGGCAGTGCAGGATGGCGCGATGCCCGCGTCCCGGCTGGGCGCTCCAGCTTAGCCAGCCGCTTTGCGCGAGCTGGCGCAGCAGGGTGCGCGCATGGCGTTCGCTGCACAGCGCAACCTCCGCGACTTCCGCGATAGTCGTGGGCGCTGGCGCTGCGCCATAGTGCTGATAAAGCCGTTGATACTGACGGATTTTCTGAAGCTGGCGCATAGCGGCATGCCGGAAAAGAAGGATGCTGAGAGTGTAGGGCTTTTTGCGGAATAAATAAGGCCGGGATGAATAAAGTGTTCCGGTTTTTTGCCCGACGGCGCGACGCTTGCGCGGGCCTACGGGCTTTTTAGGCTGGGTAAGCGTCGCGCCACTCGGCAATTACTGCTCAGGTTTACTTACCGGTTCTATCAATTCACGCAGACGCTCAATGCGCGCCTCCGGGCTCAAATAAAGCCAGCGGAATAAAATGTGTTCCGCATTTTTCGTCTGCTCAAAATAACGAGAAAGATAATTGAGTTCTTTATTAAAAGTCGCCATGATTCGCCTCCGGCTGATTAATGCCTTTTCAGCGTAAGCCGGATGCGAATAATAAAACAGGGTGATGTTTTTCAGCTGTTCCGCATTTAAATATTAATGGAAATAATAAATTAGGGATGAATAACGATGATTTATCTGTTTTGCATTTATTTGATGAATAGAATGCGCAAAAAAAAGCCCCGGGACAGCGGGGCCGCGGACAATAAAATCCAAAGGTTAAGTAAGGGGGGCAGGAGGCTGCGGGTTAAGCGGGCAGCGATTTCAGCAGGGCGAAAGCCTCCTTCATCCGGTCTTCACTGACGACAAAAGCGCGCATCTGGCCCTCGTTATCCGCGCCTCGCGCGACCATGCCTTCCGGCTCGAGGGTGATTTGCCAGTTCAGATCCTTACGCTGGGTTTCACCGGCAAGATGCAGCGGTAATTCCGGCGTTTTGACTTTAACCAGCATGGCGGGTAATTTCAGCGGCGCGCTGCCGCCGAGCAGGTTTTTCGCCAGATACATCGCACTTAATTGAATCGGCTGTAAAAAGGGCAGCACCTGAACGTTAATTTCGGCGCAGTCCCCCAGCGCGTAAATATCGGGCTGCGTGGTTTGCAGGTAGCTATCTACCTTTACGCCGCGGTGTGTTTCCGCGCCGGCACGGTGAGCCAGCGCGGTTTCCGGACGCAGCCCCGTCGCGGCAACCACGACATCCACCTCAACGCTGCGGCCGCCGTCAAGCGATGCGCGAATGCCGCCTTCGGTTTTAGCGAGGCTCTGCAGCTGCGATTTGAGCAGCAGATGGACGCCCATGTCGGTCAAACGATGCTGCAGGCGGCTGCTAACCTCTGCGGGCATCAGCGCCGACAGAATGCTCGCCGCATGGTCAACCAGGGTAACGGCCTTGCCTGCCCGGCAGAAATCCATCGCCAGCTCGGTGCCAATCAGGCCGCCGCCGACAATCATTACGCGCTTAGCATCGCGTAACAGGGTTTCGCTGGCTTGATACTCCTGCTGGCTGTTGAGCGTTATCATCAGCTCGCGGCCTTCAACCGGCGGCACGAAAGCAGAGGCTCCCGTGGCCAGCACCAGCTTGTCGTACTGCCAGGTTTTCTCCTTCGCTTTCACCACGTGCGCGGCGGCGTCGATATCGGTAACCCAGGTGTACGGAAACAGACGCAGGTTAAACTGTTCCGCGAACTCCCCCGCCGTCTGGCGGGTGAGATCTTCGGCGCGCTGATTCTGGCTGATGACGTGGCTCAAATCAGGCTTGTTGTACTCGTCCATGCTGTCGGCAGCAATCACCGTCAGCGGCACGTTAGCATCCTGCTTGCGGATGTTTTTCACCAGCTGGCGGGCGGCAAAGCCCGAGCCGATGATGACGATGCCGTTATTCATTTTGCCTCCGTACCCAGTTCATCAAAGACGTCTTTACCGAGGGAACATTCCGGGCAGAGGAAGTTGTCCGGCACGTCACTCCACGGCGTGCCTGGCGCAACGTCCTGCAGCGGCTCGCCCAGCTCTGGGTCGTAGATCCACTGGCAGACGCTGCACTGCATGCGTGGGCCGAGATCGGCGGCGGCAGATTCACAGGCGGTCGCTTCAGGCGCTGGGGCCGCGGCGGGTGCGGCTTCCGGAAGCGGTGCAAGCGCCCACTGACGGGCAATATCGCGGCCGTGCTGGCGGCAGATCTCCAGGGCGTCGATATCCGGGCGCCACTTGGCCTTCAGGCTCATGGACATCTCAAAGCCCGCATCCTGTAAGCGGGTGGAGAGACGGTCTACCGCGCCGCCGCTCCAGCCGTGAGAGCCAAAGGCGCTGGCGCGTTTGTTACGGAAGCGCAGGCCGGTCATCTCTTCTACCAGACCGGCAATTTTCGGCATCATCACGTTGTTCATGGTGGAGGTACCCACCAGCACGCCTTTAGAGCGGAAAACGTTGGTGAGGATTTCGTTTTTATCGCTGCGCGCCACGTTGAAGATTTTCACCGCCACGTTCGGATCCACTTCGTTGATGCCCTGGGCAATGGCGTCCGCCATCATGCGGGTGTTGTTGGACATGGTGTCGTAGAAGATCGTGATGCGGTCTTCCTGATAGTCCGCCGCCCACTTCAGGTACAGCTCGACGATCTGGGTCGGGTTCTCTCGCCACACCACGCCGTGGGAGGTGGCAATCATATCCACCGGCAGGTTAAAGCCGAGGATCTCGGTGATTTTTGGCGTCACCAGGCGGCTGAACGGGGTCAGGATGTTGGCGTAGTAGCGCTGGCACTGTTCGAACAGTTCGGTCTGATCCACTTCGTCGTTGAACAGGCGCTCGTCGCAGTAGTGCTGGCCGAAGGCGTCATTGCTGAACAGCACCGCGTCGCCGGTCATGTAGGTCATCATGCTGTCCGGCCAGTGCAGCATCGGGGTTTCCACGAAGATCAGCTGTTTGCCGTTGCCGATATCCAGGGCGTCACCGGTTTTCACGGTGTGGAAATTCCACTCCGGATGGTGGTGGTGACCGTTGATCGAGTCGATGGCGTTGGTGGTGCAGTAGATCGGCGTGTTCGGAATGTAAGACATCAGCTCGGTCAGCGCGCCGGCGTGGTCCTCTTCCGCATGGTTGATGATGATGTAGTCGATGGCGTCGAGATCGATTTCGCTGCGCAGGTTCTGCACGAACTCGCGGCTGAATTTGTGATCGACGGTATCGATCAGCACGTTTTTACCTTCCCGGATGAGATAGCTGTTGTAGCTGCTGCCGCGCAGCGTTTTGTACTCCGTCCCGTGGAAGTCGCGTACTTCCCAGTCACGTTGACCAACCCAATGAATGTTATTTTTAACCAGAATAGACATAGCAACCTCAGCGTAATATCGCGTTTTTCAAATAAGATGGTTTGCTTATATCAAGTTGCGTGCCAACTTTTATTCTATTGATTTTACTGGATTATTATTTTTATGACTCTTAATGGGTAGTCATTATGACTATTCATATTGCAGTCAATATGACAACATGCATTGTCAAAATGACAGCGAGGCAGACATGAGCTTTTCCGTAGACGTGCTGGCGAAGATCGCCATTGAACTGCAAACCGGCATCGGCCATCAGGACCGCTTTCAGCGGCTGATCTCCACGCTGCGCCACGTGCTGGCATGCGATGCCTCGGCGCTGCTGCGCTACGAGGGGCGACAGTTTATTCCGCTGGCTATCGACGGGCTGTCCAGAGACGTTCTCGGGCGGCGTTTTACCCTTGAAGGTCATCCGCGGCTGGAGACCATCGCCCGGGCCGGGGACGTGGTGCGTTTCCCGGCGGACAGCGATTTGCCCGACCCGTACGACGGGCTTATTCCGGGCCAGGAGAGCCTGAAGGTGCACGCCTGTATCGGCCTGCCGCTGTTTGCCGGGCAAAACCTGATTGGGGCGCTGACGCTCGACGGCATGTCGCCGGACCAGTTCGACACCTTCAGCGACGAAGAGCTGCGCCTGATTGCCGCGCTGGCCGCCGGGGCGCTGAACAACGCCCTGCTGATTGAACAGCTGGAGAGCCAGAACATTCTTCCCGGCAGCCCGGCGGCGTTTGAGCAGGTGGCGCATACGGAGATGATTGGCCTTTCGCCGGGCATGGCGCAGCTCAAAAAAGAGATTGAGATCGTCGCCGCCTCCGATTTGAACGTGCTGATCTTCGGGGAAACCGGCACAGGTAAAGAGCTGGTGGCAAAGTCCATTCACGAAGCCTCGCCGCGCGCGGTGAACCCGCTGGTGTACCTCAACTGCGCCGCGCTGCCGGAGAGCGTGGCGGAAAGCGAGCTGTTTGGCCACGTCAAAGGGGCGTTTACCGGGGCCATCAGCAACCGCAGCGGCAAGTTTGAAATGGCCGATAACGGCACGCTGTTTCTGGATGAGATTGGTGAGCTTTCCCTGTCGTTACAGGCCAAGCTCCTGCGCGTGTTGCAGTACGGCGATATCCAGCGCGTGGGGGATGACCGCAGCCACAGAGTGGACGTGCGCGTGCTGGCGGCGACGAACCGCGACCTGCGTGAAGAGGTACTGGCCGGGAACTTCCGCGCTGACCTGTTCCACCGCCTGAGCGTGTTCCCGCTTACCGTGCCGCCGCTCCGCGAGCGCGGGGACGACGTGCTGCTGCTGGCGGGCTTTTTCTGTGAGCAGTGCCGTCTCAGGATGGGGCTTTCCCGCGTGGTGTTAAGCCCGGGGGCGAGAGCGCATCTGCTGAGCTACGGCTGGCCGGGCAACGTGCGCGAGCTGGAGCATGCGATTTACCGCGCGGTGGTGCTGGCGCGGGCAACGCGTTCGGGTGATGAGGTGGTGATCCACGCGCGTCATTTTGCGTTGCATGATGACGCCGTACAGGCGGTGGCCCAGCGTGAGCCAGAGAGTGCCAATGAGAACCTGCGCGAGGCGACGGAAGCGTTCCAGCGCCAGATGATTACCCGCGCGCTGGAGCAGAACAACCGCAGCTGGGCGGCGTGCGCGCGGGCGCTGGAGATGGACGTCGCCAACCTGCACCGGCTGGCGAAGCGTCTGGGGCTTAAATAATCCCGGCCTGGTAGAAATCCTGCAGGTTAATGGCGCCGCACAGCCTGCCGGCGTCATCCACCACCGGCGCGGCGGTGATTTTACGCTTCATCAGACTCTCTTTGGCCTCAATGGCGCGGCTCTCGGCGTTCAGCGTCAGCCCGCCCTGGGTCATCGCTTCCGAAACCCGCGCTTCCAGCCTGCCGCCGCCCACCAGCCAGCGGCGCAGGTCGCCGTCGGTAAAGACGCCCTTCACGAAGCCGTCGCTGTCGCAAACCGCCACCAGGCCCAGGCCGGTGCGGCTGAGCTCCAGCATCGCGTCCATGACGCTGGTGTCGAGTTTAACCTGCGGAATGGCATCGTCGGTGCGCATCAGGTGATGCACTTTATTGAGCAGCCTCGCGCCGAGTGCCCCCGCCGGATGCGAACGGGCAAAATCTTCTTCGTTAAAGCCGCGCGCCTGCATCACCGCCATCGCCAGTGCGTCGCCCATCATCAGGGTGTTAACGGTGCTGGAGGTCGGGGCGAGGTGCATCGGGCAGGCTTCGCGCTCGACGGAAATGTCCAGCGTCGCTTTGGCGGCCAGCGCCAGCGGCGAGCGGGACTTCCCGGTCATCGCCAGCAGAGCGACCGACTTTTCCTGCAGGCGCGGAATAATGAGATCCAGCTCTTTCGCCGAGCCGGAGTAGGAGATAAACAGCATCACGTCGCGGCTTTCAATCATTCCCAGATCGCCGTGCAGCGCTTCCGCCGGATGCACGAAGAAAGCAGGCGTTCCGGTGCTGGCCAGCGTCGCGGCGATCTTTTTGCCAATATGGCCGGATTTCCCGATCCCGGAGACAATCACCTTTCCTTCGCAGTGAATAATGGTGTTGGCCGCGCGAACAAACTCCTCGCCCAGGCGCTCCGGCAGGCGGCTGGCTTCCTGCAGCTCCAGCATCAGGGTCTGGCGGCCCGCGTTTAACAGAAAATCACTCATCTTTCTCTCCGGTTACGATCACGTCGATGCCTTTTTCTTCCAGCGCTTTTTTGAACGCCGGGTCGATACCCGCGTCGGTAATCAGCTTGTCGACGCTCTCCAGGCTACAGACAATGTTGGGACTTTTGCGGCCAAACTTCGACGAGTCCGCCATCAGAATCACTTCCCGCGCGGCGTTGCACATCGCTTTGCTGACGCTGAACACCTCGTTGAAGGTGGTAACGCCCGCGTTCAGGTCGATGCCGTCAGTGCCCATAAACAGTTTATCGAAGCTGAAGTGGTCGAAGGCGTTCTCCGCCAGCTGGCCGTGAAACGATGCGGATTTTTTACGGAAGGTACCGCCGGGCATCAGGATGGTCTGTTCGCTGTCAAACTCCGACAGGGCGTTGACGATGTGCAGGCTGTTGGTCATCACCGTGATGTTATTAAAGCGGCTGAGCAGGGGGATCATCTGCAGGACGGTGCTGCCGGCGTCAAGGATAATGGAGTCGCCATCGTGGATAAATTTCACCGCCGCTTCGGCGATCAGCGCCTTCTGGTGGGTGTTGATCAGCGTTTTGTGATCGATAGGCGGGTCCGCTTCGTCCTTATTGAGCACCACGCCGCCGTAGGTTCGAATGACGGCGCCAGAGTTTTCGAGCAATACCAGATCCTTGCGTATTGTTGTGCCGGTGGTGTCAAAGTAGTGGGCCAGATCGTCTACCGAGCATTTTCCCTGCTTTTGCAGATGCTCAAGAATGGCCGCCTGCCGCTGACGAGGTTTCATAGGCGCTTCGTTCCTTAGGTTGCGAAATGATAATTTCGCAAGTCTATAGCTTTCACAACGAAATTATCCATGTTTCAGATTAAGCGCTAATGATAGTGCATTCTGACAGAGTGGATCATGGGGAAAGATCACATCAGGCCGCAATTCCTGCAGCGAAATGCCGTTAATTGCCTGGATTTTCACCGGTCGCGCGAAGACCGTCATGCCGCGCATGATGAGCGAATCGCAGACGTTATTATTTTCATCCAGCGCCACGGCGACGACGACCCGCGGTTTGAAGCGTCCGCCGGAACGCCCGACGCCCACGCGGCCTTTCTGACACAGGGCGTCAAACGCGCGGTTAAACTGGTGGATCTGCCAGCCGCCAAACGCCATCTGGCAGATCCAGGCGAGGGCGGCGACGGTGATGAGTGCGGTGACCATATCGGCTCCTTATTATGTTCCCTCTCCCGGTGGGAGAGGGTTAGGGTGAGGGCATCAGGCCGCTCGATCAGAACATCACCTGCCCGCCGGTGACGTTAATCGACTGTCCGGTGCAGTAAGACGCTTTCGGGCTGGCGTAAAACAGCAGCATGTTCAGCACGTCCTGATAGTCGCACCCGCGCTTGAGCGGCACTTTATCGATATAGTACTGCTCCACCTCGTCCGCTTTGATGCCAAGCTTGGTGGCGTACTGCGGCAGCAGGGACTGGAACATCGGCGATTTCAGCAGGTTGCCCAGCATCAGCGAGTGAACGGTAATACCGTATTCGGCCAGATCCAGCGCCAGAGACTGCGTCAGCCCCACGCCGCCAAACTTCGCCGCGCTGTAGCCGGAGTTGTGCTTGCTGCCCACCTTCCCTGATTTTGAGTTGATCTGAATGATGCGCCCCTGAATGCCGTCGCGGATCATCAGACGGGAAAACTCGCGGGCGCAGAGGAAATAGCCCACCAGGTTCACCTGCAGCGAGCGGTCAAAATCCCCCAGCGCGAAATCGCTGATAAAGGCCGCTTTCGCAATCCCCGCGCTGTAGACCAGCAGATCGGTACGCCCAAAAATCTCGTCCACGCCGCGGGCCAGCGCCATCACGCTCTGCTCGCTGGTGGCGTCGGCACCAAAGCCGTACGCCATCCCCTCACCAAACTCGGTGTTGATGGTATCCGCCACGCGGGCGGCTTTTTCACTCTGAATGTCCACTACCGCCACGCGGTAACCCTCTGCGGCAAGCCCACGGCAGAGGAACTCGCCTAAGGTTTGTCCCCCACCAATGACAACGGCAACCTGACTCATGTGTATCTCCTTAATTACGCAACAAATTTTAACGTGCAGCCTGGGATCACAGCCTGCGGAACCGGGCCCGCCACGTGAACCGTACCGGGATACTCCGCCTGCGGCTGGCCGTCAAAACGCAGGGTGATGTGGCCCAGCTCGCGCAGGTTTTGCTCGGCCACGTCGCCGACGGCGGTCACGGCATAGCGCGCCTCTCCCAGCTCAAGCAGGCTTCCTGCCTTCAGCTCACCGTTAAGCTCGCCGTGGCAGTGGATAAAACAAAACTCTTCGATATCCGCCGGGGCGCCTTCCCGGAAAGTGATCAGCATCTGGTCGCTCAGCGCGTCGGCGGCGCTCTGGCCGATGCGGGTAATGGTGGTCTGGTAAATCACGGTCATGGCAGGAACCTCTTATTGATAGATAAAGCCGGAGACAAACCAGGCAATCAGCACCGTCGGTGCGCCCGTCAGGAAGCGGCTGACCAGGACGGACGGTACGCCCACGCGCACGGTGTCCTGCCGCGCTTCGGCCAGCGACAAACCAACCGGGATGAAGTCGCACGCCGCCTGCGCGTTAATGGCAAACAGGGCGGGCAGGGCGAGGTGCGGGGGAATGTTGCCCAGGCCGATCTGCACGCCAATCAGCACGCCGATGACCTGGGCAATCACCGCGCCCGGGCCGAGGAACGGCGACAGCAGCGGGAAGGAGCAGATCAGCGCCAGCGTCACCAGCCCGAGCGGGTGGCTGGCGAGCGGGGCGAGGCCGTGGGCAATCCAGTCGCCCAGGCCGGACGCCATGATGATGCCGATGAGCGCCGAGACGAACGCCATAAACGGCAGGATGGTTTTCAGCACCGTGTCGATGGTGTCGCGCCCGGACTGGAAGAGCACCGCCACGGCGGACCCCATGCCCATCCCGACCTTCGCCAGCAGCCCGTCGCTCTGTTCGGTGATCTTCTTGCTGGTGTCGTACTCGCGCGGTGCCGCTTTTTGCGGCGCGGCAGTGCCATTCACTAGAGTGATGTTGTCCTCCTTCACGCCCGAGACATAAATGTCTTCAAGGATGTACTGCGCCAGCGGGCCAGATTTTCCGGTGGAGTGAATATTCACCGTCGGAATACGACGCTTCGGATAGATGCCGCAGCGCAGCGTGCCGCCGCAGTCGATGACCGCCACGCCGATTTCCGCCTCCGGCGGTTCGCCTTCCTTGAAGCCGTCGACCGCTTCCCAGCCGGTCAGCTCGCGCAGCCTGTCAACGATCGCCGGGCGCGTGCCCGCGGTGATGTAAACGATCTTTTTGCCTTCGGTGGCGTCGAACTCCAGCGGGCCGCCCCAGCCGCCCGTGCCTTTCTCAATGCGGATCCGGTTCATGCTGTGGCTCCTGAAAGATGGACTTTTTGTTCAAGCTGAATGCCCATTTTCTTCTCGAAAATGGCGGTGGTGAGGTCCGTCACCCAGCCGCGGAAGAAGTTGGTCACCAGACCAACCAGCAGATAGCTCACCGCCAGCGGGCCGAGCGGCAGGCCAAGGGTGGTGAGTCCGCTGGCGATCCCGAGATAGACAAACAGCTCGCCGGGGTTGATGTGCGGGAACAGGCCGTTCATGGAATGGCAGCTGTAGGAGGCGGCGGCGTAATAGCTCGGCTTGTACTTTTCCGGCATGAAGCGACCGAGGCTTAAGGTCATCGGGTTGCAGAACACGAAGGTGCCGATGAAGGGTAAAACCAGGTAGCGGGACAGCGGGTTCCCGGCGCAGCGCTGGGCGAAGCGTTCAATGCGCTGCTGGCCGATAAAGTTAATCAGCGCGTTCATGATCACCAGCAGGCTGATCAGCAGGGGCAGGATCCCGGTCACCATGCCGGTGAACACTTCTCCGCCTTTCTGAAACAGCCCGATGAACCACTCGGCGCCATGGGTGATGGTTTCTATCATTCTTCTCTCCTGTGGGGCTTTTTTGTTTTTGTCTGACTGCGGTTAATAATAATCACTTTGAAAGGTTTTAAAGTGTTAGTTAGATCTCACAATGAAAGAAAAATGGATTATTTTGAAAGTTAATTGATGGAGTGAATGGTTTTCGGTGGAAAAAAGGGCGGATTTGCGTTGGGGAGGTGCGTACCGCTTCCTTGAGGTGTTGCGGATGCTTTACCATACTGGGTTCTTATCGAACCCGTTAAATGGATGTCTCATGTTCAAGCGTCGTTATGCAGCGCTGTTGCCTGCGCTTATTCTGCTGTCTGCCTGTAGCAGCAAACCTAAGACCGAAGCCGTTCAGCAAACGGCGGGCGCGCCTTCCGGGGGATTCCTGCTGGAGCCGCAGCACAATATGATGCAGATGGGCGGCGACTTCGCGAATAACCCGGCGGCCGAGCAGTTCATCGATAAAATGGTGAGCAAACACGGCTTTGACAGACAGCAGCTGCACGAAATTTTGTCGCAGGCCAAGCGTCTGGACTACGTGCTGCGCCTGATGGACAGGCAGGCGCCGACGGCTCAGGTGCCGAGCGGGCCGAACGGAGCGTGGCTGCGCTATCGCAAACAGTTTATTACCCCGGACAACGTGCAAAACGGCGTGGCGTTCTGGAATCAGTATGAAGATGCGCTCAACCGCGCGTGGCAGGTGTACGGCGTACCGCCTGAAATCATCGTCGGGATTATCGGCGTTGAAACCCGCTGGGGCCGCGTGATGGGGAAAACCCGCATCCTCGACGCGCTGGCGACGCTCTCCTTTAACTACCCGCGCCGCGCGGAATATTTCTCTTCCGAGCTGGAAACCTTCCTGCTGATGGCGCGCAACGAAAAGGACGACCCGCTGGATCTGAAAGGGTCGTTTGCCGGCGCGATGGGCTACGGCCAGTTTATGCCGTCCTCCTATAAGCAGTACGCCGTCGACTTTAACGGGGATGGTCATATCAACCTGTGGGATCCGGTGGATGCCATCGGCAGCGTGGCGAACTACTTCAAAGCGCACGGCTGGACGCCGGGTGGTCAGGTTGCCGTTCAGGCAAATGGCGAGGCGTTTGGCCTGGAAAACGGCTTCAAAACCAAATATAGCGTCGCACAGCTGACGGCGGCGGGCTTAACGCCAACCCAGCCGCTGGGCAATGTTGACCAGGTGAGCCTGCTGCGCCTGGACGTGGGAACCGGCTATCAGTACTGGTACGGCATGCCGAACTTCTACACCATTACCCGTTATAACCACAGCACCCACTACGCAATGGCCGTGTGGCAGCTGGGGCTGGCGGTGTCTCAGGCCCGCGTGCCGGCAGCGTCGCCGTTTAGTCAGTAAGTTGTCTTATTCCTCCCTCTCCCTTTGGGAGAGGGCTGGGGTGAGGGCAACCCGCGCCCATCCAGGTTTTTCAGAAACATTTCGCCACACTCCCTTTTCAAACGCGCCATTTACAACTCAATCGCCTTTCATTATTGTTATGTTATAACATTTAATGTGGTATCGAGATGTCAATGTCCCTTTTCTCTCTCTCTGCGCCGGTTCGGCTTTTGCTGGCGCTGGTACTTGTTGTTTTCATCGGGCTGGCCGTGCGCTGGGCGGTGGCATTGCCATGATAGTGATGAATGCGCTCACGGCGGGCTATGACCGCCAGCCGGTTACGCGTCCTCTTTCGGGCGTGATCGAACGGGGAAGCATGACCGCCATTATCGGCGCTAACGGCTGCGGGAAATCCACGCTGCTGAAAACGCTGGCGGGGTTTATTCCTCCCGTGAGCGGCGGCTTCCGCTGGCAGGGAAAGCGCCCGGTAATCGGCTGGCTGGCACAGCGTCACGCGCTGGAGGCACAGTTTCCGCTGACCGTACAGGACGTCGTCAGCATGGGCTGCTGGCCGCGCATATCGCTTTTTTCCGGGTTTCGCCGCGAAACGCGGTTGCGCATCAGGAGCGCGCTGGAGCGCGTCGGGCTGGAATCCTTGGCGTTATCCACCCTCGATGAACTCTCCGGCGGCCAGTTTCAGCGCATGCTGTTTGCCCGCGTCCTGGTGCAGCAGGCGCCGCTGGTAATGCTCGATGAGCCCTTTACCGGCGTCGATGAAGCCACCTGCAACGTGTTAATGGATTTGATGCTGGAGATGTATATGCAGGGGCAAACGCTGCTCGCGGTACTGCACGACAGCGAGCGCGTGTCGCGCCACTTCCCGCAAACCTTACGGCTGGATGCTGACGTTCCCCAGTGGAAAACCGAACGGGTGAGGGTGGCATGATCTGGCATCTTTTTTTTCAGCCGTTTATTGAGTACGGCTTTATGCGCCGCGCGCTGGTGGTTTGCCTGGCGCTTTCCGTCAGCATCACCGCGCTCGGCGTGTTTCTGCAGCTGCGTCGCATGAGCCTGATGGGCGACGCGCTTTCTCACGCCATTTTGCCGGGTGTCGCCGCGGGATACCTGCTCAGCGGCATGTCGCTGCTGGCAATGAGTACTGGCGGTTTTATCGCGGGAATTACCGTAGCGCTGATGGCCGGTCTGGTCAGCCGACGCACGCCGCTTAAAGAGGATGCCAGCTTTGCCGGGTTTTACCTTGGCTCACTGGCGCTGGGCGTCACGCTGGTGTCGCTTCGCGGGTCGAATGTCGATCTGCTGCATCTGCTGTTTGGATCCATCCTCGCCGTGGACAACGACGCCGCGCTGTTCGTCACGGGCGTTTGCATGTTCACCCTTATCACGCTGGCGATTTTCTATCGCGGGCTGGTCACGGAAGCGTTTGATACCGCCTGGCTCCAGGTGAACGCTCGCTGGCTGCCTGGCCTGCTGCACGGACTGTTTCTGGCGCTGCTGGTGCTTAACCTGGTGGCCGGTTTTCAGGTCCTCGGTACGCTAATGGCCGTCGGGCTGATGATGCTGCCGGCCGTGGCGGCCCGCTGCTGGGTGCGCACGCTGCCGGGGTTGCTCCTGATGGCGGGCATCAGCGGTATTTTCTGCGCGTGGCTGGGGCTGAGCCTCTCCTGGGCAATGAGTTTGCCTGCCGGGCCATCCATCGTGCTCACCGCCAGCGCGCTGTTTTTTATTTCCATTTTACTGGGGACGCGAAGCAGGCTCGCAGGCAGCCTGCGCGCGCTTTTTTAACGCAAGGGGAAACGATGAAACGTACAGGATTAGCAGTGACGCTCGCGCTGGGGATGATGTCACACGGCGTGATGGCGAAAACGCTGAATGTGGTCACCAGCTTTTCGATATTGGGGGATATCACGCAGGAGGTGGGCGGCGATCGCGTGAACGTGACGACGCTGGTGGGGCCGGACGGCGATCCTCATACCTTCGAGCCGTCACCGAAAGACAGCGCGGCGCTGAGCAAGGCTGATGTGGTGGTAGTGAACGGTCTGGGTCTGGAGGGCTGGCTCGACCGCCTGGTGAAGGCCTCCGGGTTTAAAGGACAGCTAGTGGTGGCGTCGACCGGGGTGAAAACCCACACCCTGGAGGAAGAGGGCAAAACCGTGACCGATCCGCACGCGTGGAACAGCGCGGCGAACGGGGCGCTGTATGCACAAAATATTCTGAACGGGCTGGTGAAAGCCGATCCGCAAGATAAAGCGGCGCTCGAGGCTACCGGTAAGCCGTATATCGCGCAGCTGACGCAGCTGGATGGCTGGGCCAAAACGCGCTTTAGCCAGATCCCGCAGGCGAAGCGTAACGTGCTGACCAGCCATGACGCGTTCGGCTATTTCAGCCGCGCCTACGGCGTAAGATTTATGGCGCCGCAGGGACTGTCGTCTGAGAGCGAGGCCAGCGCGGCGCAGGTGGCTGAGATCATCAATCAGATTAAAGCTGACGGCGTGAAAACCTGGTTTATGGAAAATCAGCTCGATCCGCGGCTGGTGAAACAAATTGCGGCGGCGACGGGCGCTCAGCCAGGGGGAGAACTTTACCCGGAAGCGCTGTCGGCAAAAGGCGGGGTGGCAGACACCTACGTTAAGGCGTTTCGCCACAACGTGAATACCCTCGCTGACAGCATGAAATAGCGTTCTTCCAGGCCGGTGCGCCCGCACCGGCTTTTTTCTGAAGCCCCCTCGTAAAACCTGAAGCGTATCCCCATATCTGATGAGAAAGTGCTATCTTGTGCAGCACGTTTTTCTGATGCCTGGAGCGAGAATGACTGACCATGAATTGATGCAGCTGAGCGAGATAGTTGGCCTGGCGCTTAAGCAACGTGGTGCGACGATAACCACCGCAGAGTCCTGTACCGGCGGCTGGGTAGCGAAAGCGATTACCGATATTGCCGGCAGTTCCGCCTGGTTTGAACGTGGCTTTGTGACCTACAGTAACGAAGCTAAAGCACAGATGATTGGCGTACGCGAATCCACGCTTGAACAGCATGGTGCGGTCAGCGAACCGGTGGTGATCGAGATGGCCATTGGTGCGCTCAAAGAGGCGCGGGCAGATTACGCGATTTCCATTAGCGGCATCGCAGGTCCGGACGGCGGCAGCGACGTGAAGCCTGTCGGCACCGTATGGTTTGGGTTTGCCACCTCCAGAGGAGAGGGAATCACCCGCCGGGAGTGCTTTAGCGGCGATCGCGAAAGCGTGCGCCGTCAGGCTACCGTTTATGCGTTAAAAACGCTCTGGCAACAATTTCTACAAAACACTTGATACTGTATGACCATACAGTATAATTGCACCAACAGAACAGAAATCCACGGTGAAGCACAGTCGCTTCTCCCGGCATGACAGGAGTAATAATGGCTATCGACGAAAACAAACAGAAAGCGTTGGCGGCAGCACTGGGCCAGATCGAAAAGCAATTCGGTAAAGGCTCCATCATGCGCCTGGGTGAAGACCGTTCCATGGACGTGGAAACTATCTCCACCGGTTCGCTTTCTCTGGATATCGCACTGGGCGCTGGCGGTTTGCCGATGGGCCGTATCGTAGAAATCTACGGACCGGAATCCTCGGGTAAAACCACCCTGACCCTGCAGGTTGTTGCAGCGGCGCAGCGCGAAGGTAAAACCTGTGCGTTTATCGATGCTGAGCACGCGCTGGACCCTGTCTATGCCCGTAAGCTGGGTGTTGATATCGACAACCTGCTGTGTTCCCAGCCGGATACCGGCGAGCAGGCACTGGAAATTTGTGACGCGCTGGCGCGTTCTGGTGCGGTTGACGTGATCATCGTCGACTCCGTTGCGGCACTGACGCCAAAAGCGGAAATCGAAGGTGAAATCGGTGACTCTCACATGGGCCTCGCGGCACGTATGATGAGCCAGGCGATGCGTAAGCTGGCCGGTAACCTGAAGCAGTCCAACACGCTGCTGATCTTCATCAACCAGATCCGTATGAAAATTGGTGTGATGTTCGGTAACCCGGAAACCACTACCGGTGGTAACGCCCTGAAATTCTACGCCTCTGTCCGTCTGGATATCCGCCGTATCGGCGCGGTGAAAGAGGGCGAGAACGTGGTCGGTAGCGAAACCCGCGTGAAGGTTGTGAAGAACAAAATCGCCGCGCCGTTTAAACAGGCTGAGTTCCAGATCCTCTACGGCGAAGGCATCAACTTCCTCGGCGAGCTGGTTGACCTGGGCGTGAAAGAAAAGCTGATTGAAAAAGCGGGCGCCTGGTACAGCTACAACGGAGACAAGATTGGTCAGGGTAAAGCGAATGCTATCTCCTGGCTGAAAGAGAACCCGGCTGCAGCGAAAGAGATTGAGAAGAAGGTGCGTGAGCTTCTGCTGAATAACCAGGACTCCAAACCTGATTTCGTGGTGGACGCCGCGGATGCTGAAGAAACCAACGAAGACTTTTAAGTCTCTCGTGTAAAGATGAAGGGCTGCTGATGCGGCCCTTTTTGCATTTCTGAATCTGCAGGTTTTTTTATGAGTGAATCCACATCACGTCGACCCGCCTACGCGCGCTTACTGGACCGTGCGGTGCGCATCCTTGCCGTGCGTGACCACAGCGAACAAGAGCTACGGCGAAAACTGTCTGCACCCGTGATGAGCAAAAACGGACCGGAAGAGATTGATGCCACGGCGGAAGATTACGACCGCGTGATCGCCTGGTGCTATGAGCATCACTATCTTGACGACGAGCGCTTTGCTTCCCGCTTTCTCGCCAGCCGTGGCCGCAAAGGATACGGGCCCGCGCGCATTCGGCAGGAGCTGAACCAGAAAGGGGTTGCCCGTGAATCGATTGAAAAAGCGATGCGCGAATGCGATACCGACTGGTGCGAATTGGCAAAAGAACAGGCGATTCGGAAATACGGCGAACCGCTGCCGCGTGAATTTTCAGAAAAAGTCAAAATCCAACGCTTTTTGCTCTACCGCGGCTTTCTGATGGAAGATATTCAGGATATCTGGCGTAATTTTGCCGATTGAACGCATGCGGGATTTTACTTCCCACCCAAGAAAACTTATCTTATTCCCACTTTTTCCAGTAGCTGGTCTGTCCAACGGTTTACCGATACAGGCTGGCTACGACATTTCGTTAGCTTGATTTCAGGATAATTATGAGCAAGAGCACCGCTGAGATCCGTCAGGCGTTTCTCGATTTTTTCCATAGTAAGGGACACCAGGTTGTTGCCAGCAGCTCCCTGGTACCGAACAACGATCCGACTCTGCTGTTTACCAACGCCGGGATGAACCAGTTCAAGGACGTGTTCCTTGGTCTCGACAAGCGTAATTATTCCCGCGCCACAACCTCACAGCGTTGCGTGCGTGCGGGCGGTAAACACAACGACCTGGAAAACGTCGGTTACACCGCGCGTCACCATACTTTCTTCGAAATGCTGGGTAACTTCAGCTTCGGCGACTACTTCAAACACGATGCTATCCAGTACGCATGGGAACTGCTGACCGGTGAAAACTGGTTCAACCTGCCGAAAGAGCGTCTGTGGGTTACCGTCTATGAAACCGATGACGAAGCCTACGAAATCTGGGAAAAAGAAGTCGGTATCCCGCGCGAGCGTATTATTCGCATTGGTGATAACAAAGGCGCGCCATACGCGTCTGACAACTTCTGGCAGATGGGTGATACCGGTCCTTGCGGTCCGTGCACCGAGATCTTCTACGATCACGGCGACCATATCTGGGGCGGCCCTCCTGGCAGCCCGGAAGAAGACGGCGATCGCTACATTGAGATCTGGAACATCGTTTTCATGCAGTTCAACCGTCAGGCCGACGGTACGATGGAGCCGCTGCCGAAACCTTCCGTTGATACCGGTATGGGTCTGGAGCGTATTGCCGCGGTTCTGCAGCACGTTAACTCCAACTACGAGATTGACCTGTTCAGCACCCTGATCAAAGCGGTGGCGGAAGTGACCGGCGCGACCGATCTGAACAACAAATCTCTTCGCGTTATCGCGGACCATATTCGTTCCTGTGCGTTCCTGATTGCCGACGGCGTTATCCCGTCGAATGAGAACCGTGGCTACGTGCTGCGTCGCATCATTCGTCGTGCTATCCGTCACGGCAACATGCTGGGCGCGAAGGACACCTTCTTCTATAAACTCGTTGGGCCACTGATTGGCGTGATGGGTGCTGCCGGTGATGAGCTGAAACGCCAGCAGGCGCAGGTCGAACAGGTACTGAAAACCGAAGAAGAGCAGTTTGCACGTACGCTGGAGCGCGGTCTGGCGCTGCTGGACGAAGAGCTGGCGAAGCTTAAAGGCGACACGCTGGATGGCGAAACCGCTTTCCGCCTGTACGACACCTACGGCTTCCCGGTTGACCTGACGGCAGACGTCTGCCGCGAGCGCAACATCAAAGTTGACGAAGCGGGCTTCGAAGCCGCGATGGAAGAGCAGCGTCGTCGCGCGCGCGAGTCCAGCGGTTTCGGTGCAGACTACAACGCGATGATCCGCGTTGATAGCGCGTCTGAATTCAAAGGTTATGAAGCGCTGGAGCTGACCGGCAAAGTGACTGCCCTGTTTGTTGACGGTAAAGCCGTAGACAGCATCAGCGCAGGTCAGGATGCAGTCGTCATTCTGGACAAAACGCCGTTCTATGCGGAATCCGGCGGCCAGGTGGGCGATAAAGGTGAACTGAAAGGCAATGGCTTCAGCTTCAGCGTAAGCGACACCCAGAAATACGGTCAGGCGATTGGTCATCAGGGCAAACTGATTTCCGGTTCTCTGAAAGTGGGCGAGGGCGTTCAGGCTAACGTTGATGAAGCTCGCCGTGCGCGCATTCGTCTGAACCACTCTGCAACCCACCTGATGCACGCTGCCCTGCGCGACGTGCTGGGTACCCACGTTGCACAGAAAGGTTCTCTGGTTAACGACAAAGTGCTGCGTTTCGACTTCTCGCATTTTGAAGCGATGAAACCGTCTGAAATCCGTGCGGTGGAAGATCTGGTGAACGCGCAGATCCGTCGTAACCTGCCAATCGAGACCCACATCATGGAGCTCGAAGACGCGAAGAAAAAAGGTGCGATGGCGCTGTTTGGCGAGAAATATGACGACCGCGTTCGCGTGCTGAGCATGGGCGACTTCTCTACCGAGCTGTGTGGCGGTACGCACGCATCGCGCACCGGTGACATCGGCCTGTTCCGCATTGTTTCTGAATCAGGTACGGCGGCAGGTGTGCGTCGTATTGAAGCGGTGACCGGTGAAGGCGCAATCGCCAGCCTGCATGCGCAGAGCGATCAGCTGCACGACATCGCGCAGCTTCTGAAAGGCGATAGCCAGAACTTGGGCGAGAAAGTGCGCGTTGCGCTGGATCGCACGCGTCAGCTGGAAAAAGAGCTGCAGCAGCTGAAAGAGCAGGCTGCGGCGCAGGAGAGTGCAAACCTCTCCAGCAAAGCTGTAGACATTAAGGGCGTCAAACTGCTGGTCAGCGATCTGGCGGGCGTTGAGCCTAAGATGCTGCGTACTATGGTCGACGATCTCAAGAACCAGCTTGGTTCTACCGTTATCGTGCTGGCGACAGTGGCAGAAGGTAAGGTTTCTCTGATTGCGGGCGTCTCTAAGGATGTGACCGACCGCGTAAAAGCAGGGGAACTGATTGGTATGGTCGCTCAGCAGGTGGGCGGCAAGGGTGGCGGTCGTCCGGACATGGCGCAAGCCGGTGGTACGGATGCGGCGGCACTCCCTGCAGCATTGGCCAGCGTTGAAAGCTGGGTAAGCGCGAAACTGTAATAACTACAAAGCACAAGCAGACGCCATAGCGGTAACGTTATGGCGTCTTGTTCACTGTGCTATCGATAACGATAAAGTCAGGTTGAGTTTGTGTATATCGGCTAAACTTACGTTTAACAGAATGTGATGCCGTGACTGCTTACACTTTACGTGTTTGTCATCGCTTACTTTTTGGCGTTATATGATGGATAATGCCGGGATACAAGAGACCCGACTCTTTTAATCTTTCAAGGAGCAAAGAATGCTGATTCTGACTCGTCGAGTTGGTGAGACCCTCATGATTGGGGATGAGGTCACCGTGACAGTTTTAGGGGTAAAGGGTAACCAGGTACGTATTGGTGTTAACGCTCCTAAAGAAGTATCTGTCCACCGTGAAGAGATCTACCAGCGTATCCAGGCTGAAAAATCCCAGCAGTCCAGTTACTGATATTGTCGCGTCTCGCTGTCGGGCGAGACGCAACCTCTCCCGTCATTTTCCCTGCTTAAAGTTACCGTTTAATTTCAATCGCTCTCTTTTTAACCACTCCTTTGCCCTTTACTCGTCTCAACACCGCCATTTCTGCCCAGGTTTTCTGTGAAGATGACTGCAAAATCCGCTTATAAAACACCCTCTTTGCGGCTTTTACATGCGAATTGCGTGTGATTTGTGCAAACGATAAAAGCTTTTGGAAAATTGTTTGACTTATAAGTCCCAGAAAGTAATATATGCGCCACGCAGCGACGAGAAGCTCTTAACGAGTTACTCGAAGCACTCGAAAGAGGCGTTGTGTGGTGAGGTGGCCGAGAGGCTGAAGGCGCTCCCCTGCTAAGGGAGTATGCGGTCAAAAGCTGCATCCGGGGTTCGAATCCCCGCCTCACCGCCATTTTGCATCCGTAGCTCAGCTGGATAGAGTACTCGGCTACGAACCGAGCGGTCGGAGGTTCGAATCCTCCCGGATGCACCATCTATTACTTCATATTGCTTTAGAAGTGATATGAATATCGAGTAGTACAGTAGTAAATCCCGATGCATCCGTAGCTCAGCTGGATAGAGTACTCGGCTACGAACCGAGCGGTCGGAGGTTCGAATCCTCCCGGATGCACCATTTACTATTTCTGAAAGCAGTACCCTGATGCATCCGTAGCTCAGCTGGATAGAGTACTCGGCTACGAACCGAGCGGTCGGAGGTTCGAATCCTCCCGGATGCACCATTTACTGTTTCTAAAAGCATTTCCCGATGCATCCGTAGCTCAGCTGGATAGAGTACTCGGCTACGAACCGAGCGGTCGGAGGTTCGAATCCTCCCGGATGCACCATATTCTCCGAGATAATAGCCACGCTGTTGTTTCAAGGTCTGCGAGTTAATCGCAAGCACCAGGGAGGATAACGTTGCTTCAGCAACGGCCCGCAGGGCGAGGCGCAGCCGAGTAATCCTCCCGGATGCACCATCTTCTCCTTCTTTGTTTATTCCTTCGACGTTCCGTCAGTAATCACACTCTCAGTCAGCGACAAAAACCCCCTTTTGCGATAAAGTAATGCTTTGTTAATCGGTTAGCGAGAGCACGATGTACGCACAGTATGACGGTTTGATCTTCGATATGGATGGCACTCTCCTGGATACCGAACCTACGCATCGTCAAGCCTGGACTGACGTTCTGGGCCGCTACGGTATGCGTTTCGACCTTCAGGCGATGATTGCCCTCAACGGATCCCCCACCTGGCGTATTGCGCAGGCCGTGATTGAAATGAATCAGGCCGATCTCGACCCGCACCTGCTCGCGCGTGAAAAAACCGATGCGGTAAAAGCCATGCTTTTAGATACCGTACGCCCGCTTCCGCTGATTGATGTCGTGAAAGAGTGGCACGGACGTCGTCCGATGTCGGTGGGAACGGGCAGCGAAAGCGCGATTGCAGAAACTTTGCTCAATCATCTTGGCCTGCGCCACTATTTTTCTGCCGTGGTTGCCGCCGATCATGTTAAAAATCACAAGCCCGCACCGGACACCTTCCTGCTTTGCGCAGAGTTAATGGGCGTCCCGGCGGCAAAATGCGTTGTGTTTGAAGATGCCGATTTCGGTATTCAGGCCGCGCGTGATGCCGGCATGGCCGCGGTGGATGTGCGCTTACTGTGAGTGACGCGCTGTCACTTGCTTCATTATTCGCCAGCAGTTTTTTAAGCGCCACGCTGTTACCGGGAAATTCGGAAGTGGTGCTGGTGGCGATGCTGTTGTCCGGCGTGAGTCAGCCCTGGTTGCTGGTATTAATAGCAACAATGGGTAATAGCCTTGGAGGGCTGACTAACGTTATTCTTGGGCGTTTCTTTCCGCTGCGTGAAAAATCGCGCTGGCAGGAAAAGGCAGTCGGCTGGCTAAAACGCTATGGCGCTGCCACGCTGTTATTAAGCTGGATGCCTGTAATAGGCGATTTACTGTGTCTGCTGGCGGGATGGATGCGCATCTCCTGGGGGCCAGTGCTCTTTTTTTTGTGCCTTGGCAAGGCGTTGCGCTATGTTCTCGTGGCATGGGCAACGCTGCAGGGTATGACGTGGTGGCACTAATTGGTGGAATGAATACGCGACCTTCAATCGTCAACCATTACAATTATGCTGAGTAACATTACTTTGACAGGCGGGAGGTCAATTTGATCCCGGACGTATCTCAGGCGCTGGCCTGGCTGGAAAACCACCCTCAGGCATTGAAGGGTATTCAGCGTGGTCTTGAGCGTGAAACGCTGCGCGTTAACGCGGACGGTAGCTTAGCGACAACGGGTCACCCGAAGGCGTTAGGCTCGGCGCTGACACATAAATGGATCACAACCGATTTCGCTGAAGCGCTGCTGGAGTTCATTACCCCGGTAGAGGGTGATATTGATCGTATGCTGACGATCATGCGCGATATTCATCGCTATACCGCGCGTAATCTGGGCGACGAACGTATGTGGCCCCTCAGCATGCCGTGCTATATCGAGCAGGGCCAGGAAATTGAGCTGGCGCAGTACGGCACGTCAAATATTGGTCGGCTGAAAACGCTCTATCGTGAGGGGCTGAAAAACCGCTACGGTGCGTTGATGCAGACCATCTCTGGCGTGCATTACAATTTCTCGTTGCCGATGGCCTTCTGGCAGGCGAAATGCGGTGAAACCGATAAAGACGCCATCTCTGAAGGCTACTTCCGCCTGATCCGCAACTATTACCGTTTTGGCTGGGTGATCCCGTATCTGTTCGGCGCGTCGCCGGCCATTTGCTCATCATTCCTGCAGGGGAAACCGACCACGCTGCCGTTCGAGAAGACCGAGTGTGGGATGTACTACCTCCCGTACGCCACCTCTCTGCGCCTGAGCGATTTGGGTTATACCAATAAATCGCAAAGCAATCTCGGAATTACGTTTAACGAACTGCACGAATATGTGGCAGGATTGAAGCGGGCGATCAAAACTCCGTCGGAAGAGTACGAAAAAATCGGCCTCGAAAAAGACGGCAAGCGCCTGCAGATCAACAGCAACGTCCTGCAGATTGAAAACGAGCTGTATGCGCCTATTCGTCCTAAGCGCGTGACGCGCAGCGGTGAAACCCCGTCGGACGCGCTGCAGCGCGGCGGGATTGAATACATTGAAGTGCGCTCGCTGGATATCAACCCGTTCTCACCGATTGGCGTTGATGAACAGCAGATTCGCTTCCTGGATCTGTTTATGGTCTGGTGCGTGCTGGCGGATGCGCCTGAAATGAGTTCAGACGAGCTGCTCTGTACACGTACAAACTGGAACCGCGTGATTCTGGAAGGGCGTAAACCGGGTCTGACGCTGGGTATCGGCTGCGAAACCGCGCAGTTCCCGCTGACGAAAGTCGGTAAAGATCTGTTCCGTGACCTGAAGCGTGTTGCCCGGACGATGGACAGCATCGACGGCGGCGATGCGTATCAACAGATTTGCGACCAGCTGGTTGAATGCTTTGATAACCCGGAACTGACGTTCTCAGCACGCATTCTGCGTTCCATGATCGATCAGGGCATTGGCGGTACCGGGCGATCGCTTGCGGCGGAATACCGTGAGATGCTGATGCATGAGCCATTAGAAGTCTTGAGCGAAGCGGATTTTGTAGCGGAACGCGATGCGTCCGTTGTGCGTCAGAAAGAGGTTGAAGCGGCGGATACCGAGTCGTTTGAGGCGTTTCTGGCGAAGCAGGCTTAAGCAGAAAAGAAAAAGGCCACATCGCTGTGGCCAAAATATACATCTCTGAATTCAGGGATGATGATAACAAATGCGCGTCTTTCATATACTCAGACGCGCATTCTGTAGAAGAGTTCAGTTTATTTTAAAAAAAATCACTATCGGAGGTGACGTATGCCGTTATTAGATAGCTTTACTGTCGACCATACCCGTATGGAAGCACCTGCAGTCCGCGTGGCGAAGACCATGCACACTCCGCACGGCGACACGATCACCGTATTCGATCTGCGCTTCTGCGTGCCAAACAAAGAAGTGATGCCAGAGAAAGGCATTCACACGCTGGAGCACCTGTTTGCTGGCTTCATGCGTGACCACCTGAACGGCAACGGCGTTGAGATCATCGATATCTCTCCAATGGGCTGCCGTACCGGTTTCTACATGAGCCTGATTGGCGTGCCTGATGAGAAGCGCGTCGCGGACGCGTGGAAGGCGGCGATGGAAGACGTGCTGAAGGTGAAAGAGCAGAACCAGATCCCTGAGCTGAACGTTTACCAGTGCGGAACCTACCAGATGCACTCTCTGGAAGAAGCGCAGGAAATCGCGCGTCACATCATCGAGCGTGATGTTCGCGTGAACAGCAACGAAGAGCTGGCCCTGCCAAAAGAAAAACTGCAGGAACTGCACATCTAGTGCACCTTTTCCCTCTCCCTCAGGGAGAGGGTAGGGTGAGGGTGGTTTAACCCCATGACCACAACCGCAACCTTCTCCTTTGCCCATCGTCCCCTTGTTCCGTTTGCCCATGACTACGTTCACGGTGACAGCGAACCGTGGCATGAGCATGACTGCGCGCAGCTGTTGCACACCCTGAGCGGCGTGGTGCGGGTGGATACCGCATCGGGCTACTGGGTGGTTCCTCCCGGCCGCGGCGTCTGGCTGCCGGCGGGGACACGCCACTCGCTGCGTATCACCGGCAACGTGGCGGCGCGAACGCTGTTTATCGATCCGCTGGCGCGGGCCGATCTCCCTGCTACCTGCCAGATCGTGCAGATCTCCCCGCTGCTGCGCGAGCTGATCCTTGCCGCCCTTGCTTTGCCTGAATCGTACTCACCCGGCAGCCGGGATGAACGTGTCTATGAGCTGATCCTCGATGAAATTCGCATGATGCCGGTACTGCCGTTTCATCTGCCGGAGCCAGAAAGTGAGGCATTACGTCATCTGTGTCTGCAAATCGGGCAAAACGCAGGAGAAAGCTGGAGCAGCGCGCAGGCCGCGAGCATGGTAGGGATGAGCGAGCGTACCCTGAACCGCCATTTTCAGCAGCAGACGGGATTAAGCTACGGTGAGTGGGTGAGAAGGGCGCGCCTGCTGGAAGCCTTAGTGCGGCTGGCGCAGGGCCAGCCGGTGCTGCGCGTGGCGCTGGAACTGGGTTACGGTAGCCACAGCGCCTTTACGGCCATGTTCCGCCGGGTGATGGGCATTTCACCCAGCGAATACTTCAAAGACAGCTAACCGCATTAAAAAGCGCCTGAAGCGAGGCGCGCGAGACGTCGCCGTCAATGCCTACGCCCCAGCGGCTGCTGCCGTCCTGGAACAGGCAGCGAATGTACGCCACCGAGCGGCTGTCGCTGCGCTCGCCTAACGTATGTTCATGATAGTCCTTAATCACAAACGACGCGTTAACCCAGCGGCTCAGGCCGTGAGCGGCGGCGGACAGCAGGCCGTTACCCTGACCTTCCAGCTGGCGCGTTCCCCCCTGCGTGACGACGCTTGCCGTCAAACGCAGCGTACCGTCCTGCTGGCCATCGCTGCGATAGGATTGCAGCGCAAACGGCGGCGTTGCCACCAGGCCGTAGCGGGTGCGGAAAAGCTGCCACAGCGCGTTTTGCGTCATCTCTTTTCCGTGGCGGTCCGTTTCCTGCTGCACGTGCTGGCTGAAGTCCTGCTGCAGGGCGCGCGGCAGCTTCAGGCCGTGATTTTGCTCAATAAGCCACGCGCTGCCGCTTTTCCCTGACTGGCTGTTCACGCGGATCACCGCTTCGTAGGTGCAGCCGATATCCTGCGGGTCCACGGGCAGGTAAGGCATCTCCCAGCGATCGCCAGGCCTGCGGGCATCAAAGCCTTTTTTGATCGCGTCCTGGTGCGAGCCGGAGAAGGCGGTATAGGCCAGCCGACCGGCCCACGGATGGCGCGGATGCACCGGCAGCTGGTTACAGGCTTCCACCACTTCCACTACGCGGTTCATGTCGCTAAAGTCCAGATTCGGGCTAACGCCCTGACTATAGAGGTTCATCGCCAGCGTCACCAGGCAGACGTTGCCCGTGCGCTCTCCGTTACCGAACAGACAGCCCTCCACGCGGTCAGCGCCCGCCATCACGGCAAGCTCGGCGCTGGCAACGCCGGTACCGCGGTCGTTATGCGGATGCACGCTGATGCAGACGTCGCGGCGGCGGCTGAAGTGGCGGCAGAAATATTCGATCTGATCGGCATACACGTTCGGCGTGCTGACTTCGACGGTCGCGGGTAAGTTGATCACCATCGGGCGTTCGTCGCACGGCTGCCAGATTTCCGCCACGGCTTCACAAATCTCCAGCGCAAACTCCGGCTCGGTAAAGCAGAAGGTCTCCGGAGAGTACTCGTACTGCCAGCGGGTATCCGGGTTCTCTTCACACAGCTGACGAATAAGGCGCGTGGCGCGCGTTGCCAGCTCGACGACTTGCGCTTTCTCCATGCCGAACACCAGGCGGCGGAACAGCGGGGCGGTGGCGTTATACAGATGGACGGTGGCCTGCTTCGCGCCGCGTAACGATTCAAAGGTCCGGACGATCAGATCTTCCCGCGCCTGGGTTAACACCTGAATCGTGACGTCATCCGGAATGCGGTTTTCTTCAATCAGCTGGCGCACAAAATTGAAGTCGGTCTGGGAGGCGGACGGGAAGGCCACCTCAATCTCTTTGAATCCGCAGTCCAGCAGCAGGTTCCAGAACTGCAGCTTGCGCGCGCTGTCCATCGGCTCGGCAAGGGCCTGGTTGCCGTCGCGTAAGTCGGTGGAGAGCCAGCGCGGCGCGCGGGTGATGCGTTGCTCCGGCCAGCGGCGGTCGGGCAGGGAAAGCATGGGATAAGGCTGGTACTTGTCGGCGGGTGTGTTCAGCATGGTGCGCTCCTTTGTCTTTTCACTATCGTGAATCGATTTCAGGCGCGCTGCTTTATCGAAACTGACAATCGCTGTCGCGTTCTGGACAGCCGGGGCGGTTGCCCGGTGGCGCTACGCTTACCGGGCCTACGAATGATGGCCCGGTAAGCGTAGGCCGGGTAAGCGTAGCGCCACCCGGCATCCTGCGCACAAGAACTAGTGCGCACCGCCGCCGCCGCTACCGGCGCCAAACGGGGGTTTAGCAAACCACACCAGCCCCAGCAGGACGATAAAGATCCCTGCCGATATCCAGAAAATCTCGTTGGCCGAGATAATCAGGCCCTGGTTGGTGATCTGCTGGGCGATCCAGCCGGATGCCTGCTGCTCCGTCATGCCCATTCCCTCCAGCTGGCTATACATCTGCTGCGCGTTGGGGTTGAACGGGTTCACCGCTTCGGTGAGTTGAGCATGGTGCATCGATTCCCGGTTGGTCCACAGCGTCGTGGTGATCGACGTCCCGATGGAGCCCGCCAGCGTTCGGGTAAAGTTCGACAGGCTCGATGCCGCCGCCATGCGCTCAGGCGGTAAGCCGGAAAGCGTGATGGTGGTCAGTGGCATAAAGAAGCACGCCACGGCAAAGCCCTGAATAAACTGCGGCCACGCGGAGGCGCCAAAGTCCATTCCCGGTTCGAACGTGTACGCGCGCCAGTAGAAGCACACGGCGTACATGATGAAGCTGAACGTCACCAGCCGGCGCATGTCGAGCTTGTGAGCGAAGCGGCCAATAATCGGCGACAGCAGAACCGGAATCAATCCAACCGGCGCCGAGGCTAAACCTGCCCAGGTTGCGGTATAGCCGTATACCTCCTGCAACAGCTGCGGCAGCAGAACGATCGCGCCGAAGTAGAGCATGTAGGCGAGGCTGATACACAGACAGCCGATGGTAAAGTTTCGCGACTTAAACAGCGACAGGTCGACTATCGGGTTGTCGTCCGTCAGCTCCCAGACGATCAGGAAACTAATGGCGACGACGGCGACCACCGTCAGAACGATGATTTCCGAAGAGGCAAACCAGTCGAGCTCTTTACCTCGGTCGAGCATGATCTGCAGGCTACCAATGCCGACAACCAGCAGCGCCAGCCCGATACCGTCAATGCGCCGCTGTTCGGTACGCGTTTCGCGCCCGCGCAGTGACTGCAGCGTCATCAGTACCACCAGCGCACCGATGGGCACGTTGATAAAGAAGATCCAGCCCCAGTGGTAGTTATCGCTGATGTACCCGCCCAAAATCGGCCCGCAGATTGGCGCAACAATCACGGTCATCGACCACAGCGCCAGCGCGATAGAGCGTTTTGCCGGCGGGTAGTTGTTCAGCAGTAAACTCTGCGACAGCGGAATCAACGGCCCGGCGACAATCCCCTGAATGACGCGGAAGAATATCAGCATCGTCAGGCTGCTGGACATGCCGCACGCCCAGGAGGCCAGAACGAACAATACCGTCGACCAGAGGAAGAGCTTCACTTCACCGACGCGCTTCGCCAGCCAGCCGGTAATCGGAATGGAGATGGCGTTTGCCACCCCAAACGAGGTAATGACCCAGGTCCCCTGGCTCAGCGACGAGCCAAGGTTACCGGCGATGGTCGGGATCGCCACGTTTGCGATGGTGGAGTCCAGCACCTGCATGAATGTCGCCAGCGACAGCGCAATGGTCATAATGACCAGCTGCGCGCCTTCCAGCGGTTTTTGCGGCTTTTGCTGTTGCATAACGCTCACCTTCGGATTAACCGGCGTTTGCCTTCACGATGTCATCGATCAGCTTGTTGACCGGATCGAGGCTAATTTCACGGGCGTTACTTTCATAAGCCGGGCTGCTACGCACCTGGCTTGCCAGGATCTGGCCGTCGCGGTTGGCGGTATCGACCGTCACCAGCGTAGAGAGGCCGATACGCAGCGGGTGATCCGCCAGCTGTTTGGCATCCAGTTCGATACGTACAGGCAGACGCTGAACCACTTTGATCCAGTTACCGGTGGCGTTCTGCGCCGGCAGCAGGGAGAAGGCGCTGCCGGTCCCCATATCCAGACCGACCACTTTCCCGGTGTACTTAACGTCATCGCCGTAGATGTCGCTGACGACCGTTGCGGTCTGGCCGATACGCATATGGGCAAGCTGCGTCTCTTTGAAGTTGGCATCAACCCACAGATTGTCTGCCGGCACGACCGCCATCAGCGGCGTGGTTGGGCTAATCTGTGCCCCGGGCTGGACGGAACGGCGCGAGACGTAGCCGGTCATCGGGCTGACGATTTTAGTACGCTGCAGGGCAAGCCATGCGTTGCGGACTTCGGTCGCCGCCTGCTGTACGGCTGGCTGGTTTTCCAGGCTGGTGCCCAGCACCATCGCCTGGTTGGCGTTGTACTGTTGAATAGCCACGTCCAGCTGTGCCTGCGCGCTGGCAACGGCGTCGCGCGCGTGCTGCAGCTCTTCACGGCCAATCAGGTTGGCCGTGCCGAGCGGCACGCGGCGGTTCAGGTCGCTCTGCGCCTGCGCGAGTGCAGTCTTCTGCACGTCGATGTTGGCCTGCAGCTGTTTACTGTTGATCATCAGCTGGCGGGTTTGACGGACGCTGGAAGCCAGCGCGGTCTGTGCTTTCTCAAACGCCTGCTGGGCGTCGGTTGGATCGAGGGTCACCAACACATCGCCTTTTTGCACAAAGTCGGTATTGTCAGCCCAGACTTTCGTCACGCTGCCCGACACCTGCGCCATAATTTGTACCTGGTTCCCTGCCACGTAGGCGTCGTCAGTCTCTTCAGCATGACGCAAGACTAAAAACCAATAGATCCCATATGCCACGGCAATAATGATAAAGAGCAAGGTCAACAGAAGAAGGGCGCTCTTACGTTTGCCCTTCTTGTTGGCCGGTTGCTGCGGGGTAGTGCTCTCCGCATTTGCGCTCATTGTTATTCTCCACGATCTTCTTATTTTCACATCGGCTGAGCCGACCTGTTGTCAGAAAGGCCAGCAGTGTGACGTGCTGGCCTGTCGGTTTTCTTATAAATCTGGAATGGTGAGCGTGTCGTCGCGTTAGCGCAGCGCCTCAAGAACGGCGCCGTCTTCATCCATCTGGTCCAGACGGGTGAGCAGCTTGCGAGTGATGTGCTCAAGCTGGTCGCGCTCGGCGGGGCTGAGGGCAGACCAGAGTTTGTGCAGGCAATTGTGCTGAGGTGGCAGCACCTCGCGCAGGAACTGGTGACCTTTATCGGTCAGTTGCAGATGCAGGCAGCGACGATCGTTGTCGCTTTCACGGCGCTCAATCCAGCCACGCTTTTCAAGCTCATCGGCAATACGGGTCGCGTTGGTACGGGAAGAGCCCAGCGCGCAGCTCAGCTCGGAAGGCTGAATGCTGTGATTTTCCTGAGACTCCAGCGTAATCAACGCCATAAACAACGTCTCGTTAATCCCTTGAGCTTTCAGCATTTTATTACGGTTTTCCAGTAGCTTACCCTGCATGTGCATGCACAGGCGAGTCAGCAGGATTTCCTGATACGGGAAGTCCTCATGGCGACTGGCGCGGAATTTAAGCATTTGTTCAATGGGCGTAAACGAACTATCCATTTGGGCATAACCTCATTAATTACAGCCGATATAGTAACGATAGTGACAAATAATGTAAATGAATTATTTGTGCGGTTATATCCGCCAAATTAATGTCACCATCAGAAAGCGCCGGGTAAGTCCGTGACCCGGTGAGCACAGAAAGCGAAGGGTGTGAACCCGCTGGAGAGAGGATGTGAGGACGGGGGTCTGAACTATTCATGCCGATTGTAAATATGTCACCCACATTAAAATTTCTGGGATAAATGATTACGTTTACATTAACAGACTGAGGGGCCTCTTTACACCCTAAGAGGCCCAACGCAATGTAAAACTTAGTGAATTGCATCCTGACGATGATAGCCGCGCCACCAGACAAGCAGGTTGAGCGCGGCGACGATGGCCCCAATCCCGCACACGCCGGACCATCCGGCATGCTGCCACGCCGAGGCGGAGATGAGCGAGCCCGCAGCGCCGCCAATAAAGTAGCTGGTCATGTATCCGGCCGTGAGGCGGTTACGCGCCTCTGGCTTCACACGATAAATCACGGTCTGGTTGGTGATGTGAACGCCCTGCACGGTGAGATCGAGCACCAGAATACCGACGATCAGCGCCAGCACCGAGACGTGCCCGTACCAGATCGCCGCCCACGAGAGCAGGAGTAAAACCAGCCCTGCGGAGGTGGTCAGGTGAGATTTGCCCTTGTCGGCCAGCCCGCCTGCGGGACGCGCGCCGAGCGCGCCTGCGGCACCGGCCAGGCCGAACAGGCCAATCACCCCTTCGGAATAATTGAACGGCGGGGCGGCAAGCAGAAACGCCATCGACGTCCACAGAATGCTGAAGTTAGCGAAGGTGAAACAGCCCAGCAGGGCGCGGGTGCGCAGGAGTTTATCCTGCGTGAACAGGCTGAACACGGAGGCGAGCAGCTGCGGATAGTTCAGGTGGTTCTCCTGCTTCACCTTCGGCAGGCCGCGCCACAGCGCCAGGGCCATGATGACCATCAGTACGCTCGCCACCCAGTAAACGGTGCGCCAGCCCCCGAGGCTTGCCAGCAGCCCGGCAACGGTACGCGCCAGCAAAATCCCCAGCAGCAGGCCGCTCATGATAGTGCCCACCACCTTGCCGCGTTTTTCCGGGGAGGCGAGGGTCGCAGCGAGCGGCACCAGGATTTGCGCCACCACGGAGAACAGCCCCGTGAGCGCGGTACCGACGATCATCATCGTCAGCGACTGGCTGCTGGCGGTGATCAGCATCCCGCCGGCGGCCAGCAGGGTCATGGAGACGATAAGCATCCGGCGTTCAAACATATCGCCGAGCGGCACCAGGAACAGCAGCCCGGCGGCATAGCCAAGCTGCGCGGCCGTAACGATGAAGCCTGCGGAGCTGGCAGAGAGGTTGAACGCGCGGGCGATGGTGTCGAGAAGTGGTTGTGCGTAATAGTTGCTGGCGACCGCCAGACCCGTTGCCACGGACATTAAAAGGATGAGTGCGGGGCTAAGCCCTTGAGTTGTTTTTGTCATTAGTTTCAGGAATCGTTAGTTGAGTGATTATTTTTCCGGAAACCATCATACCGAATGATTGTGAATGTTGGGGGAGTGATGGGTGATGTATTGTGCGGTTTAGGTTGGGTGCGGTTTGATCCCCTCACCCCGACCCTCTCCCAAAGGGAGAGGGAGGTCAAGGTTCCCTCTCCCCCTGGGAGAGGGTTAGGGTGAGGGAAAATGTTTTACTTCTGTGCCTCAAGCGCCTCTTTCACCCAGCCGTCAAACTGCTGCTGGTGGGCCTTGATCCAGCCGTCCACGTGACCTTTTACATCGGCCTCAGACGATTTACCCGCATGCATCATCGCGTTCTGGGCGTTGATGTCAGCCAGCGGCAGCTTCATCACCGAGAACAGCTTCGCCGCCGCCGGGTTTTTCTCCGCCCAGGCTTTGTTGGCGACGATGTGCATCGTATTCACCGGGAAGCCGTAGTTCATGCCGTTCGGCAGTTTGGTGTCGATATCTTTCTGCTCGCCCGGCAGGGAGGAGAACGGAACCTGCAGCCACACCACGTCTTTACCCGGCTTCAGCACGTCGCTCACCCAGTACGGCGTCCAGGTGTAATAGATAACCGGCTTGCCCTCTTTGAAGCGGGCAATGGTGTCGGCCATCATCGCTGAATAGTTGCCGTGACTCACGTCGACCGTTTTCGCCAGATCGAACGCTTTGTTCTGGTGGTTAATCACCGCTTCACAGCCCCAGCCCGGCGAGCAGCCCATCATGTCGGCTTTGCCGTCGCCGTTGGTGTCGAACAGTTTGGCGATCTTCGGATCTTTCAGCTGCGCAATATTGGTGATGTGGTACTGGTCGGCGGTTTTCTTGTCGATAAGATACCCCTGTGCCGCGCCGGTCACGAAGGTGCCTTCCCGGTAGAATTTCTTGTCGCCACCGGCGGCGGCATACATATCGTCGTGCAGCGGCTGCCAGTTCACCGCGGTAAAGGTGGCGTCACCGGAGGCAATCGAGGTGTAGCCCACGTTGTAATCCACTTCGCTCGGGGTATTAACCGTATAGCCCAGCTTCTCCAGCGCGCGGCTAACCAGCAGGGTCTGGAAGGACTCTTCCGAAATGGTGCTCTGCACCGGCTGTACGGTAATGCCTTTGCCCGGCAGGTCCGCCGCAAACGTGCTGGTGGAGACAAGGGTGGCAAACGCTGTGGCAAAAAATACGCTCTGTCGCATCGTTGTTCCTTATTTAATAAATGGGCGGGTGAGTAACCCGACGGGGCCGGTAGTAAACCAGCGACGGTTGCCGCGACTGCGTGAATCACGACCGACGGCCTGGGTCAGGCGGTCAAGAATTATGGCGAGGATCACGATGCCCACGCCGCCGACGGTGGCAAGCCCCATGTCAAGACGGCCAATGCCGCGCAGCACCATCTGGCCCAGACCGCCTACGGCGATCATCGAGGCAATGACGACCATCGACAGCGCCAGCATCAGCGTCTGGTTAACCCCTGCCATAATGGTCGGCATCGCCAGCGGGAGCTGAACCTTAAACAGCAGCTGGCGCGGGCTGGCGCCGAACGAGCGTGACGCTTCGATCAGGTCCGCAGGCACCTGGTTTATCCCCAGAATGGTCAGGCGAATAATCGGCGGCAGGGCGAAGATAATGGTCACCACCACCCCCGGCACGTTACCGATGCCGAACAGCATCACGATAGGCACCAGATAGACGAACGCCGGCGTGGTCTGCATCGCATCCAGTAACGGACGAATAATCTTCGCGGCCCGCGGGCTGCGCGCCAGCCAGATCCCCATCGGTAAGCCGATGACAACGCAGAAGAGCAGGGCGGTCAGCACCAGTGCCAGGGTGATCATCGCCTGCGACCAGGCGCCAATCGCACCGATGGCAATCAGCGAGACCAGCGTGGCGATCCCCATCCCCGCGCTGCCAAACTGCCAGGCGATCAGGGAAAACAGCACGATGGCCACCGGGGCCGGCATGCCCAGCATCAGCTGCTGGAAGCCGTTGAGGATGTAATCCACCGGAACGCGGATCCCCTGGAAGACCGGACGAAAGTGCGTAACCACCCAGTCGATCCCCTCCGTAACCCAGCTGTCCAGCGGGATCAGCGTCTTGTGGAACGGATCCATAATATTGAAGTGTTCTGGCGCAGGCGCGGGCGCGCTGTTCAGCCAGTCTGCCGCACCGCCGCCGTCGGCAGGGGCCGGCGTGGAACCCCACGCATCGGCAGATTGCGCAGCGCTGTCCGCTGCTTCAGGTGTACCCCACGGGTTAGATTGATCGGTCATTGTTTGCCCCCTCGCGATCTAAAGCCTGCAGCAACATGCGTTTTGAGATGATGCCGACGTACTGTTGTTCCTCACCCACGACCGGCACGGCGCACGGCGCCTGACCCACGTGTGAGAGCAACTCGCTGAGCGGCGTTTCGGCGTCCACGGCAAGCGGAGCGTCGATTAACGCCGCATCGATTCCCTGGTTTTCGCCGAGGGCGGTTTTCAGAGAGTCGATGGAGACAACGCCAACAAATTTATTGCCGCGTTCAACCAGATAGCCGTATTCACGGTCTTCGTCCTGCAGCAGCTTCAGCGCGGAGCGCGGGCCGAAACCTGGCGTTTTTCGAATAATGCCGTTTGGCGCTCGGCGGGCAATATCCCTGGCGCTAAAGACCTGGCTAATATCTACGCCGCGGAAGAAGGTGCGGACATAATCATTGGCCGGATTATTGAGTATTTCATCCGGCGTGCCGACCTGCACCACTTCACCATTTTGCATAATGGCAATACGGTCGCCAATACGCATGGCTTCATCCAGATCGTGGGAAATAAATACAATGGTTCGCTGATGTTTCGCCTGTAATTTTACCAGCTCATCCTGCATCTCGGTGCGAATTAATGGATCGAGAGCCGAGAAGGCTTCATCCATTAATAATATGTCCGGATTAATGGCTAATGCACGGGCTAATCCTACGCGCTGGCGCATACCGCCGGAAAGTTCATCCGGGTACGCATGCGCATAATTCTCCAGCCCAACCTGACGCAGTGCATCAAGGGCTTTTTCCTGACGTTCCTGAGCGGGCGTACCGGCTAATTCCATGCCAAAAGCGGTATTATCCAGCACCGTCATGTGCGGCATTAGCGCGAATGACTGGAACACCATCGCAATCTTCTTTCTGCGCACCTCGCGAAGCTCGGCGTCGGATATTCTGGCGATATCCACGCCGTCAATCAGCACCTGCCCGCGGGTGGGTTCAATCAGGCGATTGAGAAGGCGAACCATAGTGGATTTACCCGAGCCGGATAATCCCATGATGACAAAAATCTCGCCTTCTTCAATGGCCAGACTGGCGTTTTTAACGCCAAGCGATAGCCCGGTTTTTTCCAGAATTTGCTCTTTCGTAAGGCCTTTTTCAATATATTTGAATGCGCGCTGCGGATGCTCGCCAAATACTTTATAAAGATTTTTCACTTCTAATTTAATTGCCATGCAATAGAGAGTGTCCTGTTATTTGTTTATGCCGATATGATTACCATGGTAAATTGTTAACGGGCATAACCCTAACATACTCAGAATCTGAGACAACCCTGTGTTTGCTTATGGTATGAATTTTCAGGGAAGCGAAACGGCTGAATTTCCCATGAGTAAAGGGCTGAGCGTGGTTTGAATTTTTCTCAATTTTTTGCTGCTGCATCGGGGAATTTCGCCTGAATCGGACGATTCAGGCGAATATGACGCGGAAATGACAGTGTAGTCGCTTTGTAAATATTAGAGAGAAAATAGTTGGGTTTATATTAAATTAACGAACGTTAGCGTTCATTAAAAATCCCAGTCTTCATCCTCCGTTTCGACCGCTTTGCCCATTACATACGATGAACCTGACCCGGAGAAGAAATCGTGGTTTTCGTCGGCGTTGGGTGACAGCGCGGACAGAATCGCCGGGTTCACCTCCGCCATCTCCGGCGGGAACAGCGCGTCGTAGCCGAGATTCATCAGCGCCTTGTTGGCGTTATAGCAGAGGAAGGCTTTCACGTCTTCCTCCCAGCCGGTGCCTGCGTACAGCTCCTCGGTATAGCTCAGCTCGTTGTCGTAGAGATCCATCAGCAAATCGAGCGCAAACCCTTTGAGCTCTTCACGCTTCTCATCGCTGATTTTCTCCAGTCCTTTCTGATACTTATAGCCGATGTAATACCCGTGTACCGCTTCATCCCGAATAATAAGGCGGATCAAATCGGCGGTGTTGGTCAGCTTGCCCCGGCTCGACCAGTACATAGGCAGCCAGAAGCCGGAATAGAAGAGGAAGGATTCCAGAAACACGCTGGCGATCTTCTTCTTCAGCGGCTCGTCGGCACGGTAATATTCCAGCACCAGGTCCGCCTTGCGCTGTAATGACTCGCTCTCTTCACTCCAGGCATAGGCGGCGTCCACGTCTTTGGTCTGGCACAGTGTCGAAAAAATCGAGCTGTAGGAGCGGGCGTGCACCGCCTCCATAAAGCTGATGTTGGACATTACCGCCTCTTCGTGGGGCGTCAGCGCGTCACGCATGAGCGCGGGCGCCCCCACGGTATTTTGAACGGTGTCCAGCAGCGTCAGGCCGGTAAAAACGCGGATCGTCAGCTGCTGTTCGGCGTGGCTGAG
The DNA here is from genome assembly GCF_050434705.1 of Enterobacter sp. AC1. NCBI lineage: Bacteria > Pseudomonadati > Pseudomonadota > Gammaproteobacteria > Enterobacterales > Enterobacteriaceae > Enterobacter > Enterobacter sp. AC1. The sequence continues at coordinate 45,670 of NZ_JBNDIZ010000011.1, forward strand.
CGTTTGCCAGGCCGGGATATCGTTAGAGAGCGGGACCTTTTCCGGCAGCCAGAAGTTGCTGGTCAGCCGGTTCCACACTTCGAGATCTTTGTCGTCCTGGATCTTGTTCCAGTTAACGGCGCTCACGCGTGACAGTTTCATCCTTTCTCCTTACAGCGCGCAGGACACGCAGCCTTCAATTTCGGTGCCTTCCAGCGCGAGCTGGCGCAGGCGAATGTAGTAGAGCGTTTTAATGCCTTTCTTCCAGGCGTAAATCTGCGCCCTGTTGATATCCCGCGTAGTGGCGGTATCCGGGAAGAACAGCGTCAGCGACAGCCCCTGATCCACATGTTTTGTCGCCTCGGCGTAGGTATCGATAATTTTTTCCGGGCCGATCTCATACGCGTCCTGATACAGCGCCAGGTTCTCATTGGTCATAAATGGCGCCGGGTAGTAAACGCGTCCGGTTTTGCCTTCCTTACGAATTTCAATTTTTGACACAATCGGGTGAATGCTCGATGTAGCGTGGTTGATGTAGGAGATGGACCCGGTCGGCGGCACGGCCTGCAGGTTCTGGTTATAGATGCCGTAACGCATCACGTCATCACGCAACTGCTGCCACATCTCGCGCGTGGGCAGAACGATCCCGGCGCGGGCAAACAGCTCACGCACTCGCGCCGTTTTCGGCTGCCAGTCGCCTGCAAGGTATTGGCTGAAATACTCTCCGCTGGCATAGCGGGAGTGCTCAAAGCCCGCGAAACGCTGGTTGCGCTCGCGCGCCAGCATCATCGAGGTGTGCAGCGCGTGCCAGGTAATGGTGTAAAAATAGAGGTTGGTGAAATCCAGCCCTTCCAGGCTGCCGTAAGCAATGCCTTCCCGCGCCAGATAGCCGTGCAGGTTCATCTGCCCAAGGCCGATGGCGTGCGACGCGGCGTTACCCGCCTCAATAGACGGCACGCTACGGATGTGGCTCATGTCCGACACCGCCGTCAGGCCGCGAATGGCCGTCTCCACCGTGCGGCCAAAATCGGGGGAATCCATGGTATGGGCGATATTCAGCGACCCGAGGTTGCAGGAGATATCTTTGCCGATTTCCGCGTAGTCCAGGTTCTCGTCGTAGGTTGACGCGCTGTTAACCTGCAGAATCTCCGAGCACAGGTTGCTCATGTTGATGCGCCCGGCAATCGGGTTGGCGCGGTTCACCGTGTCCTCGTACATGATGTACGGATAGCCGGACTCAAACTGAATTTCGGCAAGCGTCTGGAAGAAATCGCGGGCGTTGATGGTCTTTTTGCGAATGCGATCGTCGGCCACCAGTTCGTCGTAGAGCTCGCTGATGGCTACGTCGCCAAAGGCTTTGCCGTAAATTCGCTCGATGTCATACGGCGAGAAGAGCGCCATCTCGGCATTCTCTTTGGCAAGCTTAAAGGTGATATCCGGGATCACCACCCCCAGCGACAGAGTTTTGATACGGATTTTTTCGTCGGCATTTTCGCGTTTGGTATCCAGAAACCGCAGAATATCAGGGTGATGCGCATGCAGGTAAACCGCGCCCGCACCCTGACGCGCGCCAAGCTGGTTGGCATAGGAGAACGCATCTTCCAGCATCTTCATCACCGGGATCACGCCGGAGGACTGGTTTTCGATGCGCTTGATCGGCGCGCCCGCTTCACGCAGGTTAGAGAGCAAAAACGCCACGCCGCCGCCGCGTTTCGAAAGCTGCAGCGCAGAGTTCACCGCGCGGCCAATCGACTCCATATTGTCTTCAATGCGCAGCAGGAAGCAGGAGACCAGCTCGCCGCGCTGGGCCTTGCCGCAGTTGAGGAAGGTAGGCGTGGCGGGCTGGAAGCGCCCGGAGAGGATTTCATCGGTGAGCTGTTCCGCCAGCGCTTCATCGCCCTGGGCCAGCGTCAGCGCCACCATCACGGTACGATCCTCAAAGCTTTCTAAGTAGCGTTTGCCGTCGAACGTCTTGAGGGTGTAGCTGGTGTAGTACTTCCACGCGCCGAGGAAGGTCTGGAAACGAAAACCGCTGGCGTGGGCGCGTTCAAACAGTCTTACCACGAAGGGGCGATCGTAGCGGGCCAGGACGCGCTCCTCGTAGTAGCCCTCGTTAACCAGATAGTCGAGACGCTCATTCTGGCTCGCGAAGGTTACGCTGTTGGGCCGCACGTGCGCGGTGAAAAAGGCGTCCACCGCCTCACTGTCTTTATCAAACTGAATGCGCCCCTGACGATCGTAGAGGTTAAGCATCGCGTTTAACGCGTGGTAATCCGGCGTCGCCTGAATTACCCGTTCTGCGGTTGTCGTTGCCAAAATTCGTTCACTCCTTTACGCACGTTTTCGACGTCCTGCTGCGTCCCCATCAGCTCAAAGCGATAGAGATACGGCACGCCGCATTTTTGAGAGATGACATCTCCGGCGCGGCCAAAGGCGTCGCCGAAATTGCGATTCCCCGCCGCGATCACGCCGCGAATCAGCCCGCGGTTATGGGGATCGTTGAGAAAGCGGATCACCTGGCGGGGGACAGCGCCCGCCGTACCGCCGCCGCCATAGCTGGGCACCACCAGAATGTACGGCTCCTCTACCCGGATCCGCTCCCGCTCGTTCAGCGGAATGCGCACCGCAGGCAGCCCGACGCGCTCAATAAAGCGGAGCGTGTTTTCCGAGCTGCTGGAGAAGTAGACCAGCCCACTCATGCACGCGTGGCCTGAGCGCTCAGGCGGTTGATCATGTCCGGGCGAAAGCCAGACCAGCTGATCTCCCCGGCGACGACGACCGGCAGCTGACGGAACCCCTGCGCGCGCAGGGTATCGGCGGCCTCGGGCTGCTGGTCGATATTCACCATCTCAAACGCCACGCCGCGGCTTTCCATCGCGCGTTTTGTGGCGTGGCACTGAACACAATCGTTACGAGTGTAAATAATAATGCTCATGATTCGTATTTCCATTTAAAATGAGGGAGCGGCGCGAATCATCGCGTCAGGTTGTGTGTATCTTGCTAAAGGGAATACTAGATGTAGTTGTCTTAAGTTTCAACCATACAAGATATGGGAAATTCAGATTGATGTCGTCCTGATGATGAGCACAGCGGGGCAGGGCAGGCTATACGGGTTTTTCAGGCCATCAGGCAAAGAAAAGCCCCGGCAGCCGCTGGCTGTCGGGGCAGAGAAACGCGTGAGGCTGCGTTATTTACGCAGGCTGAGCAGGGCACCCACGAAGATACCGACTGCCGCGACCGTACCCAGCGTGCAGAGCGGTTTTTCGCGCACGAAGGTTGTTGCGCAGCTGACCGCATCGCAGGCCGCCTGCGTCGTCCGCGTACGTCCGTTCAGACGCGCGCGGGTTTCACGGAGCAGAGACTGAGCCTTACGCTTTGCGGCATCCGCTTCGTCCTTCGCGTCACTTCCCCAGGACTTCAGCACCTCTTCCAGCGTATCCGCTAATTGGCTGACATCATTACGAATATCCTGAGCGTCGTCATTAATATCGTTTCGGTTCGGTCTGTTAAACATACGATCCTCCGTAATTTTGTGTTCCCGTTCAGTTTAGTTCAGAAATTTAATATCTGAAGCGCATCACGCGTTATCCGGCAGTTTATGGACTATTCTGAAAGCCCTGCTAATGCTGAATACTGTAAGGTTGCCGGGCAGGAAAAGATAACGAGGAAAAGATATGTATTTACGACCTGATGAGGTGGCGCGCGTTCTTGAAAAAGAGGGATTCACCATGGATGAGGTGACATCAAAAGCGTATGGATATCGCCGCGGCGAGAATTATGTTTACGTTAATCGTGAAGCCAGAATGGGACGTACCGCTCTCATTATTCACCCGACGCTGAAAGACAGAAGTCTGTCATTCGCTGAGCCTGCCTCGGATATTAAAACCTGCGATCATTATCAGCAATTTCCGCTCTATTTAGGCGGAGAGACGCATGAGCATTATGGTATTCCGCATGGCTTCAGCTCGCGCATGGCGCTGGAGCGGTTTTTGAAGGGACTGTTTGGCGACGTACAGTAAATTTGCGACTGGCCTTCGCCAGTCGCTTCACATCACGCTTTTGCCTGGCTGTACTGGCTGACCTTAAACAGGCGGCGACAGTAGTCGAGGAAATACCCGTAAACCGCACCCATCAGCATTGAAATCACAATATTTGAACTGACCGCCGCCGCAATCTGGTGCCAGTCCGCGCCCACCGTCAGCAGAATGGCCACGTAAACCGGAGACTGGAACGTCACATACGCCAGCACGTCCGCCAGGTTTTTCACCCAGCCGGCGGGGCTGATACGCCGCGCGAAGCGCATGACCGCATCGCGGTATAAACCGTAAGGCCAGGCAATAATAATATTGACCGGGATCGCCACCAGACGAGATGAAAGTGACTGCTCGAAGGTCATTCCGGAGAGGAATATTTCAATCAGCATGTTCACGACGGAACAGTAGACAACCATCGCGAAAGTATCCGCTACCGCATGGCGCAGGCGAGATTGCGGTGAGAACATGTCTGAACTCCTTGAGAAGAACACAAAAGAAACGATTTTCCCGAAGCGGTTAGTGCTTTAGGTTGGTTTGTTTGACGTGTATAGCGTATATCTCTATGTTTGAACTAACAACTAGTGATTAATTTTTATTTAATCGCGTTTTGTCGACAAAATTCTCTAAACTTGGTTGTTTTTTGTTCGGTTCGTTATAATCTGTCTCGCTCAATAATTTTCATATAAAAATCAATCGATTGTTTTTTGGTGGTGCTGCGGTGGGACTCGGTTCACTTGCGGGTAGAGCAGGACGCTGAAATTTGGATTAAAGTTAACCCTTTATATTGTTGTGAGCATTGAAATCGGGCGTATCCCGCAGGCGTCATAAGATAATATTACCGGCGATATTTAATCTTATTAACAGTAGGGGCGTACGGCAACGCGGGTAGATATTTAAACAGAAATGAATTATTCTGTCGGCGATTTATCTATTTACCCTAAAGAAAAGGTTTTCAAATAATATGTCTTTGACGTTACAGAATCTTAATAATATCCGAACTCTGCGGGCCATGGCGCGCGAATTATCCCTGGACGTTCTTGAGGAAATGCTGGAAAAGGTCAGGGTCGTTGCCGAAGAGAAACGTAGTGAACTGGCGGAATTAGAGCAGCAGCGCGCTGAGCAGCAGGAGAAAATTAACGCCCTGCTGGAGCTGATGAAAGCCGACGGTATTTCACCGAATGACCTGCTGGGCACTGAACTGGCGCAGGCGGGCAAGCCAGCGAAAAAACGCAAGCCGCGTGAAGCCAAATATCGCTTTATTGACCAGAACGGTGAAGAGAAAACGTGGACCGGCCAGGGCCGCACGCCGAAGCCTATTGCCAGCGCGCTGGCAAACGGTAAATCACTGGATGATTTTCTGATCTAATGCGTGAACCGGGCGGAATATTCCGCCCGGCTGTCTGTTCAGCAGACGCCGAAATCACCGTCTTCGGTATACGGTGCCAGATCGGCAGCTTTCAGAGTATATTTCTCGCCTTGCTCATTGCTGGCCTGTACCGCCACAATGCTGTCACCATTCACTTCGAGCACCTTCAGCTTTGGGCCGCCTTTGCGCGGTTGTACATAATCACCGACAGAAAACATATTACCTCCTCTTCGTTTTAGCGATCTTCACCTTAGCCCACGTACGACGGCGGGTACAGCGTAATTCACCGTTTACTGCTTATGAGGTACGCCGGTTCCAGGGCATCACCTTGAGCAGCCGCGCCATACCGCAAAAACCCGTCACACCCGCGAGCAGCAGTCCGGCCCCCACGAAACCGCTGAGCAGGAAAAAGCCGCTGGAGACGCTATAGCCCAGTACCACGCCGCAGAGAATGAGCATCCCGGCGGCAATTTGCACCTGACGCATCAGCGGCAGCGGCTGGGATTTATCTTCGACGATCTGTAGCCCGGCTTGCTTCCAGCCCTGAATGCCACCCTCGACCACAAAAGCCTGAGCGGGCGCGGCAGCCTGTGCAAGGCGATCGGCATTCCCCGAGGTCCGGGCGCCGGACTGGCAGTGAAAAATCACCGTTTCACCTGCGTGCGTTTTAAGCCCCCCGGGCAGAGTATCCAGCGGCACGGACTGCGCGACGGGAATATGCTCGCGGGCGTACTCGTCGGCATCGCGGATATCAATCAGTCTGGCGCCTTCAGCGACGCGGGCGCTGGCCTGGCGCGGGGAAAGAAGAGGAAGTGACATGGCGGCTCCTTACGGACAATAAAGGGTTTTCAGGGTGCTGATAAGCTGATGCACCGCATCGTTTTTAATGAAATAAAGAATGCGCTGCGCGTCGCGGGTGCTGTCGATAAGGCCTTCCTCACGCATGCGCGCCAGGTGCTGCGACGTAGCGGACGCGCTAAGCCCCGTCGCACGCGCCAGGTCCCCCGCGCTGGTGCCGGGGGCACCGCACAGCGTGCAGAGGATCAGCAGCCGACGCGGGTTGCTCATTGCTTTTAAGAGTGCGGCGGCCTGCTCGGCGCTGGCCTGGAGTTGTTCAAGTTCAGTCATGGTAGTTTAGTGTTTCCTTAATTAAGCAAATTCTAAACTAATCTATCGCTTTAAACCAGCGTCAAAAGCGTAAAAGAGGGTAAACGCGAGGTTCGGGACTGGTACAGACGGGTAAACGGGCTATGCTTAGAGAGTTCTCTTGATGATTTTCAATGGATTAGCTTGCACGGAGTTTTTATATGGGATTTTGGCGCATTGTTTTTACGATCCTCATACCGCCGCTGGGCGTGCTGTTGGGCAAAGGGCTTGGCTGGGCGTTTATTATCAACATTCTTCTGACGCTGCTGGGCTACTTCCCCGGCCTCATTCACGCGTTTTGGGTACAGAGCAAAAGCTAAGCGCGCCACAGTAAATCGCTATAGATATCGGTCAGCACGCCCGCTGGGCCAAACTGCTGTTTGATCCACCGCGTGACCTGACCGGTCGCGGCATGCTGCGTGGCGAGCAGCATGCGCGAATCCTGACGCGGGTTATTAATCCGCCGCGTTACCAGTAGCCCGTCTTCCACTGCCTCGCGCGTCATATATTCCGGTAAAAAACCTATCCCTTCCCCCAGGATCTGGCACTGGCATTTGGTGTTAAAGTCCGGCACCAGAATGGCCTCCTGTCCGTGCAGCAGCCAGCCGACCTTCTTATTAATCGTGTGTGCGGTATCTTCCACCATGATGTTGGGGTACAGGCGCAGCTGGCTCTCCGCTATCGGTTCCGGGACGAAGGCGAGCGGGTGTTCCGGCGCGATGGCGAACACCCAGCGGATGGCGCCGATCTCGGTGTAATCAATCCCGCCGCCGTCGAGCAGCGTGTCCGGCGCGCCAATCGCGATATTGGCCTGGTTGTTAATGATGGAGTCCCAGACGCCGTTATACACCTCGGTAGTGACGGTGATCTGGCAGGTCGGAAACTGTTTTTTCAACACCTGCAGCAGCCGCGCGGTATGGCGTGGGGTGTATAAAAGCTGATTGATACAGATGCGCACCCGCGCCTCAATGCCCTGCGAAATGGTATCAATCCCGCGCTTGATGGCATGGAAGTCGTTTAGCAGGTCGGTCGCTTTGCGGTAAAAGTAAAAGCCGGACTCGGTCAGCTCGATGCTGCGCGTGTTGCGCACAAACAGCACCACGTCCAGCCCGGTTTCCATCCGCTTGATGGTGTAACTGATGGCCGAGGTAGTGACCCCAAGCTCGGTCGCCGCCTTGCTGAAGCTGCCGAAGCGTGCGGCGGTGGTAAAGGCCAGCAGGTTCTCTTCGGTAAAGATGGAATTCATATCGCTGCTCCCTTGAGCCATCAGTTTTGAACATATTTTAACAACGATGTTACAACGCATTTGAAGCCGGTCACAGTTCTGACTATTTGCTGCAGGCCGCACTCGGTAAGGCTTCGTCAGGCATAAGCATAATGCAGCTTCGCGCGCTAAAACGCGGTTAAACATAAGAAAAAGGTTGCACGGACGCACGTTTTAACCGGTTTATTGAATTTAACTCAACAATGAATTGACTGTCGATGAATCATTTTTAAGCGGATTCTTTTATGACCAGGCTGTTGCTATTCTCAGGTCAACAGAAATAAAAAAATCGGAGTCTGAATATGTCTGAAACTGAACTCGTTACTGAATTTCTGCTGGCGGCAGAAAAGGGCAATAGCGATGCGCTAAAAGCCTGTCTGGAGAAAGGCGTGGATATTAACGCCACCAACCGCCAGAAAAGAACGGCGGTTATTATTGCCAGCCTGAAAAAGCATTATGCCTGCGTGGAGCTATTAATTGCCGCCGGTGCGGATATTGATAAACAGGACCAGACCTGCTTTAACCCCTTCCTGATTAGCTGCCTGACCAACGATATTACCCTGCTGCGCCTCGTGCTTCCGGCAAACCCGGATCTTGACCGCTTGACGCGCTTTGGCGGCGTGGGCATTACCCCTGCCAGTGAAAAAGGGCACGTGGAGATTGTGCGCGAGCTGCTGGAAAAAACCGACATTAACGTTAACCACACCAACTTTGTCGGCTGGACGCCGCTGCTGGAAGCCATCGTGTTAAACGACGGCGGCGCGAAGCAGCAGGCGATCGTGAAGCTGCTGCTGGATCACGGTGCGAACCCGCACATGACCGATAAATACGGCAAAACCCCGCTCGAGCTGGCGCGGGAAAAAGGCTTCGATGCGATAGCCGACCTGCTGCTGGCGGCGGGCGCGTAAAGTAATCGGCCAGCCGCGTCCGGCTGGCCGCTAATTTAAAAAGCATTTTTACCGACGTGCATTTTGCACGACGGCGGCCCCCTTTTATCCGCTTTCAGGAGAAAATAATGCCAACGAAAATTGTGATTAAAAAGAATACCTATTTCGACTCTGTATCATTAATGTCCGTTTCCACCAAAGCCAATAAATTACCGGGCGTCGAGCAGGCGTTTGTGGCGATGGCGACGGAAATGAATAAAGGCGTTTTAAAAAACCTCGGGCTATTAACGCCGGAATTAGCCGAAGCCAAAAACGGCGACCTGATGATCGTGATTAAAGGCGACGCGGCGAATGATGAAACGCTGGCGGCCATCGAAGCGCTGTTCACCCGTAAAGAGAGCACCGGATCCCATGAAGCGCGCTACGCCACGATTGCCAGCGCCAAAAATCATCGTCCTGACGCCAACCTCGCGGTCATTTCGGTGAACGGTACCTTCGCCGCGCGTGAAGCGCGTCAGGCGCTGGAAAACGATCTTAACGTGATGCTCTTTTCCGATAACGTGTCGCTCGACGACGAGCTGGCGCTGAAGCAGCTCGCGCACCAGAAAGGGCTGCTGATGATGGGGCCGGACTGCGGCACCGCCATTATCAACGGCGCGGGGCTGTGCTTCGCCAACGCGGTGCGCCGCGGGCCGATTGGCATCGTCGGCGCATCGGGCACCGGCAGTCAGGAGCTGAGCGTGCGCATCCATGAGTTCGGCGGCGGCGTGTCGCAGCTGATTGGCTCCGGCGGGCGCGATCTCAGCGAGAAAATTGGCGGCCTGATGATGCTCGACGCCATCGACATGCTCGAAGCCGACGAGGAGACCCAGGTCATTGCACTTATCTCCAAGCCGCCTGCGCCCGCCGTTGCCGAAAAAGTGCTGGCCCGCGCGCGCGCCTGTCGCAAGCCCGTGGTTGTCTGCTTCCTCGGCCGCAGCGAACCGCCGGCGGATGAAGACGGCCTGCAGTTTGCCCGCGGCACCAAAGAGGCTGCGCTGAAAGCCGTCCTGCTTACCGGCATCAAAAAAGAGTCCCTGGACCTGCACCCACTCAACTGGCCGTTGATTGAAGAGGTGCGCGCCCGCCTGACCCCGCAGCAGAAGTACATTCGCGGCCTGTTCTGCGGCGGCACGCTGTGCGACGAGGCGATGTTCGCGGCGCTTGCGAAGTTCGACGACGTTTATAGCAACATCCAGCCGGATCCGACTAAACGGCTGAAAGACATCAGCGTCAGCCAGGCCCATACCTTCCTCGACTTTGGCGATGACGATTTCACCAACGGCAAGCCGCACCCGATGATCGACCCGACCAACCGCATCAGCCGCCTGCTGCAGGAGGCGCACGACCCGGAAGTTGGGGTGATTGTGATGGACTTCGTGCTGGGCTTCGGCGCGCACGAGGACCCTGTAGGGGTGATGCTCGACGCCATCAAAGAGGCGCAGGCGATTGCGAAGGCGGATAACCGTCCACTGGAAATTCTCGGCTACGTGCTCGGCACCGACCAGGATCCGCAGTCGCTGGCGCAGCAGTGCCAGCTGCTCACCGATGCCGGCGTGATTTGGGCCAGCAGCAGCACCAACACCGGATTACTGGCTCGTGAATTTGTCTGCAAAGGGGAGAAAGCATAATGACGACCTTATTTAACCAGCCGCTGAACGTGATTAACGTCGGCATTGCGATGTTCAGCGACGATCTCAAAAAACAGCACGTTCCCGTCACCCAGCTCGACTGGACGCCGCCGGGGCAGGGCAATATGCAGGTCGTCGGGGCGCTCGACCAGCTGGCCGAAAAACCGCTGGTGGAGAAGATCGCCGCCGCCAACAAGCTTGCGCTTGAGCGCATTATTCAGTCTCATCCGGTGCTGGTGGGCTATGACCAGGCGATTAACGTTGTGCCGGGGATGACCCGCACCACCATTCTGCACGCCGGTCCGCCCGTCTCCTGGGAGAACATGTGCGGGGCAATGAAGGGTGCGGTCACCGGGGCGCTGGTGTTTGAAGGGCTGGCGAAAGATCTGGACGATGCGACAAGGCTCGCCGCCTCAGGAGATATTACGTTCTCGCCGTGCCACGAGCATGACTGCGTGGGCTCGATGGCGGGCGTCACCTCCGCGTCGATGTTCATGCATATCGTTGAGAACAAAACCTACGGCAACCGCGCGTTCACCAACCTCAGCGAGCAGATGGCGAAGATCCTGCGCATGGGCGCCAACGACCAGAGCGTTATCGACCGTCTGAACTGGATGCGCGACGTGCTCGGCCCGATGCTGCGCGACGCCATGAAGATTATCGGCGAAATCGACCTGCGCCTGATGCTGGCCCAGGCGCTGCACATGGGCGACGAGTGCCACAACCGCAACAACGCGGGCACCACGCTGCTGATCCAGGCGCTGACGCCGGGGCTGATTCAGGCGGGCTATCCGGTTGAGCAGCAACGCGAGGTGTTTGAGTTTGTCGCCAGCAGCGACTACTTCTCCGGCCCGACGTGGATGGCGATGTGTAAGGCCGCGCTGGATGCCGCTCACGGCATTGAGTACAGCACCGTCGTCACCACCATGGCGCGCAACGGCTACGAGTTTGGCCTGCGCATCTCCGGCCTGCCGGGGCAGTGGTTTACCGGCCCGGCGCAGCAGGTGATTGGCCCGATGTTCGCGGGTTATAAGCCGGAAGATTCCGGGCTGGACATTGGCGACAGCGCGATTACCGAAACCTACGGCATCGGCGGCTTTGCGATGGCAACGGCCCCGGCAATTGTCGCCCTGGTGGGCGGCACGGTCGAGGAAGCCATCGACTTCTCCCGCCAGATGCGCGAAATCACCCTCGGCGAAAACCCGAACGTCACCATTCCGCTGCTCTCGTTTATGGGGATCCCGACCGCCATCGACATTACTAAAGTCGCCGGCACCGGCATTCTGCCAGTGATTAACACAGCCATTGCCCATAAAGATGCGGGCATCGGCATGATTGGGGCGGGCATTGTTCACCCGCCGTTTGGCTGTTTTGAAAAGGCGCTGTTGACCTTCCGCGATCGCTACTTTTTATAAGGCAAGCATCCATGAAAAACATGAAACTGGAGTGGAAAAGAGGTGACTGGGCGGCCTATTTCGGGTTGATGACCAACAACCTGACCAATTTGCTGACCATGATGGGGCTGCTCATTTTTGTCGTCGGCATCCCGAAGGAGATTGTTTATGGACGCATCGCGCCGGCCTTCGGGCTGGCGGTGCTGGCCGCAAGTATTTGCTACGCCTGGTTCGGCATGCAGATGGCGCGCCAGACCGGGCGCACGGATGTCACCGCGCTGCCGTCCGGCCCCAGCGCGCCGTCAATTTTTACCGTGACCTTCCTGGTGCTGATGCCGGTGTATCAGCAAACGGGCGATGCGGAGTTCGCCATTCAGATTGGCCTGGTGTGGTGCTTTGTTGAGGCGATGATCCTGGCGGGCGGTTCGTTCCTGGGTGAGACCATCCGCAAAATGATCCCGCGCACCGTGCTGCTGTCGTGCCTCTCCGGCCTGGGCCTGCTGCTGCTGGCGATGAACCCGATGCTGCAGGCGTTCGAAGCGCCCACCGTGTCGTTCATCGTCCTGCTGCTGATCTTCATCAACTGGTTCGGCAAAAAGCCGATTTTCGCCAGAATTCCCACCGGTCTGCTGCTGCTGATTGCCGGCACGGCCCTGGCGTGGATCTCTGGTCTGCAAAGCCCGGAAGCGATTAAAGCGTCCATGTCATCCTTCGGCTTTAACCCGCCGCAGGTGCACGTAGAGGGCTTCCTGCAGGGGCTGCCGCACGCGCTGCCGTATCTTGCCTCGGCGGTTCCACTGGGCCTGGCAAACTACATCTTTGACCTGGAGAACATCGAAAGCGCCCACGCGGCGGGGGATGAATACCCGACGCGCAAGGTGATGCTGGCGAACGGTCTGGCCTCCATGCTCGGCTGCCTGATGGGCAACCCGTTCCCGGTGACGGTCTACGTCGGCCACCCAGGCTGGAAAGCGATGGGCGCGAGCATCGGCTACACGCTGGCCTCCGGCGTCACCATGTTCATCGTGCCGCTGTTCGGGCTGGGGGCGTTTATGCTCGCCATCATACCGATGACCGCCATCGTGCCGATTCTGGTGTTTATCGGCGTCGTGACGGCCAACCAGGTGGTGAGGGAAACGCCCAAAGTGGAGGTGCCCGTTATCTTCATCTGCCTGTTCCCGTGGATCGCCAACTGGGCGCTGACCATGATGAACAGTGTAATGAGCGCCGCAGGCACCAGCGCGGGGAAAATCGGCACCGACGTGCTGCACAGCAAAGGGATCTACTACGAAGGGCTGATGCATCTCGGCAACGGCGCGCCGCTCGCCAGCATGCTGTGGGGCTGCATCGCCATCTTTGCCATCATCAACAAGCCGCTGCGGGGCGCGATTGCCGCCGCCGTTGGGGCGCTGCTGGCGCTGTTTGGCGTGATCCACGCCCCGGTGGTGGGCTTTGCCGAAGGCAGCTCGCTGATGTTCGTGACCGCGTATCTGATGATGGGCAGCATGTTTGTGGTGAAGCATGTTCTCGACAGCCGGGAAGTGGCGAGCGCTGAGCCGGGTACTGTTGCGAAGGAAAACGTATGAAAGAGCTTATGGTCGTCGCCATTGGCGGCAACAGCATTATCAAAGACAACGCCAGCCAGTCGGTAGAGCATCAGGCGCAGGCGGTTAAAGCGGTGGCAGAGTCGGTGCTGGAAATGCTGGCCTCTGACTATGACATCGTGCTCACCCACGGCAACGGCCCCCAGGTGGGGCTGGATCTGCGCCGCGCCGAAATCGCCCACGAACGGGAAGGGCTCCCGCTGACGCCGCTGGCAAACTGCGTCGCGGACACCCAGGGCGGGATCGGCTACCTGATCCAGCAGGCGCTGAACAACCGCCTGGCCGCGCGCGGCGGGAAAAAAGCGGTCACGGTCGTCACGCAGGTTGAGGTGGATAAAAACGATCCCGGCTTTACGCATCCGACGAAACCGATCGGCGCGTTCTTCAGCGAGGCGCAGCGGGATGAACTACAAATCGCCCATCCGGACTGGCATTTCGTAGAAGACTCCGGTCGGGGCTATCGCCGCGTGGTGGCTTCACCCCAACCGCTGCGCATCGTTGAGGCCGACGCCATCAAGACGCTGACGCAAAAAGGCTTTGTGGTGATCGGCGCGGGTGGCGGCGGGATCCCCGTTGTGCGCTCGGCGCAGGGCGATTACCAGAGCGTTGATGCGGTGATTGATAAAGATCTCTCCACCGCGCTGCTGGCGCGCGAGATCCGTGCCGACGTGCTGGTGATCACCACCGGGGTGGAGAAGGTGTGCGTCAACTTCGGCAAGCCGAACCAGCAGGCGCTTGACACCGTAACCGTGGCGCAGATGGCGCGCTACATGGAAGAGGGCCATTTCCCGGCGGGCAGCATGCTGCCCAAAATCGTCGCCTCGCTGGCGTTTTTACACCACGGCGGCAAGCGCGTGATTATCACCTCGCCGGACTGCCTGCCCGCGGCGCTGCGCGGGGAAACCGGTACCCATATCGTTAATGAAGGAAGATAAGATGAGTGAAAATAAAAGCCGCCGCGAATTCATCAGCCAGAGCGGCAAAATGGTCACCGCCTGCGCGCTGTTTGGCGCGACCGGATCCGTCGCGTATGCTGCTGGCTCCGCAAAGCCAACCTGCGAGACTGGCAAACCGATGAACATCACCGCTAAGCATTACTATCTGGACAACGTGCTGCTCGAAGCCGGGTTTAACGTTGAGGGCAGCGTGGCGACAAGCACCCGCACCGAGCTGAAAACGCTCGAAATCAAAGACGGGAAGATCGTCGCCCTGCGCGACAATAAAAACCACGCGGACGCCACGCTGCCGCACTATGACGCGGGCGGCAAGCTGATGCTTCCGGCGATGCGCGATATGCACATCCACCTGGATAAAACCTTTTACGGTGGTCCGTGGCGTTCCCTGAACCGTCCGGCGGGCACCACCATTCAGGACATGATCCGCCTCGAGCAAAAAATGCTGCCGGAGCTGCAGCCGTATACCCAGGAGCGGGCGGAAAAGCTGATCGACCTGATCCAGTCGAAAGGTTCCACCATCGCCCGCAGCCACTGCAATATCGAGCCGACCTCCGGCCTGAAGAATCTGGAAAATCTGCAGGCGGTTTTATCGCGCCGCAAGCCCGGCTTTGACTGTGAAATCGTCGCTTTCCCGCAGCACGGGCTGCTGCTCTCAAACTCAGAAAAACTGATGCGCGAGGCGATGCAGGCCGGGGCGCACTACGTGGGCGGACTCGATCCGACGAACGTCGATGGCGCGATGGAGAAATCCCTCGATCTGATGTTCCAGATTGCGCTGGACTACGGTAAAGGGGTGGACATTCACCTGCACGAAACCAGCCCGGCGGGCGTGGCGGCGGTGAACTACATGGTGGAAACCGTGGAGAAAACGCCGGCGCTGAAGGGCAAGCTGACCATCAGCCACGCCTTCGCGCTGGCAACGCTCAACGAACAGCAGGTGGATGAGATCGCCACCCGCATGGCGGCGCAGCAGGTGACCATCGCCTCCACCGTGCCGATTGGCACGCTGCATATGCCGCTGAAGCAGCTGCGCGATAAGGGCGTGTTTGTGATGACCGGCACCGACAGCGTGATCGACCACTGGTCGCCGTACGGCCTGGGGGACATGCTGGAAAAAGCCAATCTTTATGCCCAGCTCTACATCCGCCCGAACGAGCAGACCCTTTCCCGCGCATTAGGCATTGCCACCGGCGACGTGCTGCCGCTGAACGACAAGGGCGAACGCGTGTGGCCCAAAGCGCAGGACGACGCGAGCTTTGTGCTGGTGGACGCCTCCTGTTCCGCCGAAGCCGTGGCGCGCATCTCCCCGCGTACCGCGACGTTCCATAAGGGCAATCTCGTCTGGGGCGTTGTGGGTTGACGTGCATTTCTCCCTCTCCCTGTGGGAGAGGGGGGGTGAGGGCATCAGGCCGCAGGGAATGCTTTATACTGGGAGTCACATTCTTAAAGAGGGATCTGCCATGGCACAAAACATCTACGACAACCCGGCGTTTTTCGAAGGCTACGCCCAGCTTCCGCGCTCGGTACAGGGGCTGGACGGCGCGCCGGAGTGGCCCGCGCTGAAAAACATGCTGCCCGATCTCACCGGTAAGTCGGTTGTCGATCTCGGCTGCGGCTACGGCTGGTTCTGCCGCGCCGCGCGTAAAATGGGCGCGTCTGAGGTAACCGGCGTGGACATCTCGGAAAAGATGCTCGCCCGCGCGGCGGAGCTGACGCATGACGCCCGGATCCATTACCAGCGTAGCGATCTCGAATCGCTGGCGCTTAACGAGAACAGCCTCGATCTGGTCTATAGCTCCCTGGCGCTGCACTACCTGCCGGAGCTGGACACGCTCTTTGCCAGGATTCAGCGCGCGCTCAAGCCCGGCGGCAGCCTGGTCTTTTCGATGGAGCACCCCATTTACACCAGCGCCACGCGTCAGGGCTGGCTGACCGACGATAACGGCGAGCGGTTTTGGGGGGTGAATCACTATCAGGACGAAGGCAAGCGCGTCAGCAACTGGCTGGCAGACGGGGTGATCAAGTATCACCGCACGCTGGGCACCACGCTTAACGCGCTCATCAGGGCCGGGTTAACCATAAGTGAAGTCAACGAGTGGGGACCAACGCAGGCGCAGATTGACGCCTGGCCCGCGCTGGCCGAAGAGGCGGAACGCCCGATGCTGGCGTTGATCGCCGCCCGTAAGGCCTAATACCCGACCTTATACACCCGCCCGCTCTGCACGCCCTCCACGCTGCGGCGATAGGCGTTCGCCACGGTTGCCGCAGGAACGCTTTCAAACCCCGGGAAGAATCCGTCGTAGGTTTCAACGGATTCGGTGAGCACCGTCGGGCTAATCAGGTTGATGCGGATCCCGCGCGGCAGTTCACAGGCCGCGGCGCGAACAAACCCTTCCAGCGCGGCATTCACCGTGGTGGCATTCACGCCCTGGGCAATCGGCTCGTGCGCCACGATGCCGCTAATCAGGGTGATTGAGCCGCCCTCGTTCAGGTAATGCTGGCCGGTCAGCGCCAGGCGCACCTGCCCCAGCAGCTTATCCTGCAGGCCCTGATTGAAGTCGCTGTCCTTCATGGTCGCGAGCGGGCCAAAGTAAAGGCCGCCGCTGGCGGAGACAATGGCATCTACCGGGCCGATTTTCTCAAACAGCGCCTGGACGCTCGCCTGCGAGGTGATATCCACCTGATAGTCCCCCTGCGTGCGGCCGACGCGGATGACCTCGTGACGACGACCCAACTCTTCCGCTACTGCACGACCAACCGTACCGCTGGCACCAATAATGACGATTTTCATAGCCGACTCCTCATGTTGTGAGCCTTCATTCTTTAGTAAATTAAAATGCAGATAAACTGAGCTAAAGTTAGAAGATTGCTAACCAGAGGTTTGGAATATGGATAAGCTTCGCAGTATGGAGACCTTTATTGCCGTGGTGGAAAGCGGCAGCTTTACCGGCGCGGCGTCGCGGCTGGAGATGTCGGCGGTGATGGTGGGGAAGTACGTTGCGCTGCTGGAGTCTCAGCTAGGCACCCGCCTGCTGGAGCGCAACACGCGTCGTCAGAGCCTGACCGACGCCGGGCGAGTCTATTACGACGAGGCGAAGCGGGTGCTGGAGCAGGTGGCGATTGCCGAAAGCGCAGTTGAACGCCTGCGCGCCGCGCCGTCCGGTACCCTGCGGGTGACGGCGCCCACCTCGTTTGGCGGCAGCGCCATCGCGCCGCTCACCGCCACGTTTTTACAACGCTACCCGGACGTGCGCGTTGAGCTGGATCTGACCAACCGGATGGTGGATCTGGTGGAGGAGGGCATCGATCTGGCCATTCGCATTGGCGACATTCACAACGACGATCTGGTGGCGAAATACCTCTGCCCTTACCGGATGGTGATCTGCGCCGCACCGGACTACCTGGCGCGCTACGGTACGCCGCGAACCCCTGCCGATCTGGTGGATCATCTCTGCCTGTCCCACAGCGTGTGGACCGCACGCAACGAGTGGCGGCTGCCGGGCGTCGAAGGCGAGGTGCGCTGGAAGCGGGATGCGGTCTTAAGATGCAACGACGGCTATGGGCTGCGGATGGCCGCAAGAGCCGGGGCGGGGCTGCTGCTGCAGCCGGAAGTGCTGGTGGCGGAAGATCTGGAAAGCGGCAGGCTGGTGCGGGTGCTGGAGGAGTACATTCCGGCGCCGAGACCCGTGCACCTGCTGTGGCGTCAGGATTTACGACAGCTCCCTAAGCTTACGGAATTTATCGCCCATCTTCTGCTAAGATTGGGCACAATATAAAAAAAGAAGGTAAGCAAAGAATGTCTGTGAATAAACTCGCCAGCAGCGCGCAGGGCCTGCAATCATCTGCCATCCGTGAATTATTAAAACACAGCAAAATGGCCGGCGTCATTTCGCTGGGTGGGGGCATTCCTAACCCGGCCTTGTTCGATCGCGAAGGCCTGAAAATTGCCGCTGATGCCGTATTATCACAGCATTTTGGAGAGGCCTTTCAGTACGGTCTGACCGAAGGTGTGCCGGGGCTGCGTGAAGAGATTCAGCGCATCTGTGAAGGGCGCGGGATCCGCTGCAAGGCGGATGACGTGGTCGTGACCTCCGGTTCGCAGCAATCGCTCGACGTGCTGGCGCGCGCATTGATTAACCCGGGCGATACCGTTGTCGTTGAGCGTCCAACTTATCTTGCCGCGCTGCAGGTATTTGGCCTGGCGCAGGCGAATTTTGAATCCGTTGGCACCGATGGCGACGGAATGAACGTCGACGAGCTCGACGCGCTGGTGGCCAAAAAAGCCATTAAAGCGGTGTATATCGTTCCAACCTTTGGTAACCCTGGCGGCGTGACGCTTTCTGAGGCGCGTCGTAAACAGCTGGTGGAACTCTCGAAGCGCCATGACTTCGTGATCGTCGAAGACGATCCGTACAGTGAAATTAACTATACCGATGAAGTCTTCCGCCCGTTAATTGCCCATGCCAAAGATATCGGCAACGAAGAGAACGTGGTGTATACCTCAACCTTCTCTAAAATTCTTGCGCCGGGCACGCGCGTAGGCTGGGTGCTGGTGCCGGAATGGCTGAAGCGCGCGGTGGTGAACCTTAAGCAAACTACCGATCTGCACACCAGCACGCTGTCGCAGCTGATGACGTACGAATACCTGAAGACCGGCCGCCTGGCCGATCAGATCAAAACGATCCGCGCAGCCTATCGCCAGAAGTACCAGACGTTCGCCACGGAACTGGAAGCCGAGCTGGGCGATGTGATGTCGTTCCACAAGCCGAAGGGCGGCATGTTCCTGTGGGCGAAGATGAAAAATGGCAGTAATACCACGCGCTGGCTGGAAAAGACGTTAAGTAACGGCGTAGTATTTGTGCCGGGCGAATTTTTCTACTGCAACGAGCCAGACCATTCGACGCTGCGCATGTCGTTTGTCACGCCAACGGATGAAGAGCTCAAAGAAGCGGTTCGTCGCCTGAAAAAATCGCTGTAAAAGACCTGCGCATAATGGCGTTCCGGCCGTTATGCGCAATACGCGTTCAGGGCGGCACGGGCCGCAATCGTTCATGGTGATCTCCATGTTTGAATTTCTGTTCGGTGTCGTTACGCACACGCCCGCCTGGGTGTGGGTGCTGTTTATTTTCCTTATCTCCCGCGGCATCAAAGCCCGTCGGCCCGCCACCGTTACGCTGGAGCGGCTTGCCATTATTCCGGGCATCTTTCTTATCTGGGATATCTACGATCTGGTAGTCTATCGCACGCTGACTCCCGGGATGGTCGCATTGTGGACGGCGGGGATCTTCGCCGGCGCAGCGCTGGGGTATTTCCTGATCAAGCAGGCGGTTATCACCCGCGCGGAGGCGCCGCGCAGCCTTTACCGCCAGGCCGACTACACCGCGCTGCCGTTTATGATGCTGGCATTCGGGGTGAAGTATGTGCTGGGCGTGATGAGCGCGGTCTCTCCCCAGACGATGCAGCAGCCCGCCATGAGCGCGGTGGCGATCGTCTCCGGCGGCGTATTTGCTGGCGTCTTTATCGGGAAATTTGCGCGCTATGTTGGGGTGTATAACGCCCGGGTTCAGGCCTGAATTTACAGCAGCCCTTTTTGCGTGAAGGTAATGCGCGTGGCTTCGTTGAGATCCAGCGCTTTTAACGATTCCGGATTAACCCAGGCGATCTCCTGAAACTCTTCATTAAACGTGACTTCCCGGTTGGCGCTGATGCAGTCGAAGATCAGATAGATCATGTAAATCTCCTCTGTGGTGCCATCGGCGTAGGTTTTGACCCTGATGTCATCGCGAAAAGCCCACGGCGTGACCGAGGCGATCTCCAGCGCTTCGCCAAGCTCTTCGCGGATCTCACGGCGCAATGCCTGTTCCATGGTTTCGCCCGGCTCCATTCCGCCGCCGGAGAGAGCCCACTGGCCGGGGAACACGCCGCGATCGTCGGCCATTTTACACAGCAGGTAGGCACCGTCGTTCTGGATGATGGGGCAGACAATGGTTCGTTGGCGCATGATTTCTTCCTGAAAAAGTATTGAGTAGGTAAATTTTGTGCCGAATCAGGCAACATCCGGCTGGCCAGATTTTCGCTTAGCCATGACTTCCGCAACGGTCTTTATACGGCTTAACTCTTCCTGTGTCCGGGAGTTAGATTGCGCTTCCCAGATATCGACGTTCAGCTGTAGGTTCAGCCAAAATTCAATAGTGGTATCAAAGGCTTTTGCCAGTTTTATCGCCATATCGGCAGTAAGTTTGCGATTGTTATTGACCAGCGCGCTGATGGTATTGCGGTGTACATTAAGCATCTCCGCCAGATCGCTGATTTTCAGATTGAGCGGTTCAAGATACTCGTACTGCAACACGTCGCCCGGCGTGGTGGGTTTGCGGAGTGCCTGTTGAAGTGCCATAGGTGATGCCTCACTTGTGTTGCGTGTACCTGTGTGGAGAGAGGTAGAGATCGTCTGCTTTACCCTCTGTCCAGAGAAACACGAGCCTGTATTGCCTGTTTACCCGGATTGAGGAATATCCCTTCAGCGGAGGATTCAATGCTTCATACCTATTGCCCGGTGGCGATCGCAAATCCCGGTGCGAGGTCGCTGCGTTGATGATATCGAGCTTTCTCGCAAGCGCTGTCTCCAGATTTGAAGGGATAACATTGCTCGTTCTACCGTAAAGAAAAAAATCCTCAAGCCATTGATCCCGAAAATGATTAATCATAATGCTGGTGAGCTCCAGTCCATGAAGCTGAGTGAATAGTAGTGCACTCTTGCACTGTGCGCAAGTGCATTCTTGTCTGCGGGTAATATTACCCTGATGATGGCTGAAGGGAAGTGGGATGCATGACTAAAGGTAAATTCTTCGAGGTGGATTCCGCTTCTGGCGTGCGGTTTAATGCCCGGCGGCGCTGCGCTTGCGCGTACCTACGGGAACGTAGGCCGGGTAAGGCGAAGCCGCCACCCGGCACTCCAGGCTCAACGCTCCCTCAGCGCCTCCTTCGCCCGGTTAAACGGCTTAATCATATAATCCAGCACCGTTTTTTCTCCGGTCTTAATGTCCACCGTCGCAATCATCCCTGGCACAATTGAGAAGTGCCTGCCGGCCTTATTCACCAGGTAGTCCTGGCTGGTGCGGATAAACACCCGATAATAGAACACCTCCGGCTTGGCTTCGTCCTGGATGGTGTCCGGAGATATCGTCTCGACCACCCCGTGCAGCCCGCCGTAAATGGCGTAATCGTAGGCGGTGATTTTGACCAGCGCCTCTTGGTTCGGGTGGATAAAGGCGATGTCGCGCGGGGACAGGCGGGTTTCAATCAGCAGATGATCGTCCACCGGCACAATCTCCATCAGTTCGCCGTTGGGCGGGATCACGCCGCCGATGGTGGTGACCTTGATGTTTTTCACGATCCCGCGCACCGGGGATTTCACCGTCAGGCGGGTGACGGAGTCCTGGCGGCCTTTGAGGATGGCGGAGACCATATCGACTTCCGCGTTGGCCTTGGAGAGCGCCTCGCGCGCCTGGACGTAATACTGCGAGCGCACGTCGGTGAGCTTCAGCTCCAGATCGCTTTTCTGCCGCTGCAGGCGCAGGACCTCCACGTGGCTGGCGGCCCCGGTTTTTACCAGCCGCTGGGTGATGGCCAGCTCCTTATTGGCGAGATCGAGCGCGGCGCGCAGCTCCCGCTGGGTATCCTCCAGCTGCGCGCGCCGCGAGTTGTAGAGCCGCGTTTCGTCGGCAATCAGATCCGGCCATTTTGCCAGCGAAGGGGGGAACTTCAGCGGCAGATCGTTCACCTCGGCGTACAGGCGGGCGCTGGAGGCCAGTGAAGCGCGGTAGCGCGCCGCGCTTTCGCCGACGTTCGATTCGGAACGCGTCGGATCGAGCCGCGCCAGCACCTGTCCGGCCTGCACCTGATCGCCCTCGTGGACGTTCAGCTCGGTGAGGATCCCGCCGTCCAGCGACTGTAACACCTGCTCGCGCGAGCTGGGGATCACCTTACCTGAGCCGGTTGAAACCTCATCCAGCACGCCAAACCACGCCCAGACGCCCAGCACCACGAACATCAGCAGCGAGAAGATCACGATCCGTCTCGCGCCGGTATAGCCGCTTTCGGAGTCGAGGGCGTTATCCAGATCGTCCATTGCGGCAACGTCACGCTGACTGATTTTCATTTTTCCACTCCCGTCCGGTTGCTGCCTGCTGCTGCTGTTGCTGCATGCGGCTGTTGTTCAGCGCCTGCGCTTTTGGCGCGTCCATCACCAGCATGCCCTCCTTGAGCACCACCACCCGCTCCACCAGCTCCAGCACCGGTACGCGGTGGGTGGCGACGATCAGGGTGCGATGGCCGAGCCAGTCGCCCAGCCGCTGGATGAACTCCCGCTCGGTGTGCTCGTCCAGCGAGGCGGTGGGTTCATCCATCAGCACGATATTCGGATCGCGCAGGAGCATGCGCGCCAGCAGAATCGACTGGCGCTGCCCGCCGGAAAGCCCCACGCCGTTTTCCATGATCGGGTAGTCAAGCCCCTTGGGCAGCTTCTGCACGAAGCCCGCCGCGCCGGTCATCTCCAGCGTCTCGAAAATCTCTTCGTCGGTGGCGCGCGGCATGCCGAGGGTAATGTTTTCGCGCAGGGTGCCGTAAAACAGCCGCGCGTTCTGGGTCATAAAGCCGACGTTGCGCCGGACGTCGGCGACGTCGAGATGCGGCAGGCTGAAGCCGTCGAGCCGCAGCTCGCCGGCCGCCAGATCCATTCCGCCCGCCAAGGCCTGCAGCAGGGTCGATTTCCCGGCGCCGTTGCGCCCGAGGATCGCCACTTTTTCGCCGGGCCGGATCTCCAGACGGTTAATACGCAGCGCCATGCGCGGATCCTCCGGGTGATAGCGGAACTGCGCCTGTTCAAAGAGATAGTGCCCGCGCAGCACGTCCTGGCGAATTGGCGTCTCCTCGCGCTGGTTCTCGGTGGGAAGCTGCATGATGCTGTCCAGCCCCTCTTTTGCCGCTTTGACCTGCTGCCAGCGGGCCAGCACGCCGCAGAGCGTCGCCATCGGGGCGATCATGCGGGAGGCCAGCATCGACGCGGCAACCACCGAACCGGTGGTCAGGGTGCCGTCAATCACCATCGGCGCGCCGACCACGATCACGGCGGCGTAGACCAGGCTCTGGATGGTCATCCCCCAGCTGATCAGGTTCTGCGTCAGCTCGCGGGTGCGCAGGCCGGATTCCGCGGTGATCTGGATATAGCTGTTCCACTGCTGCAAAAAGCGGTTTTCCGCCTGCATCAGCTTGATGTCCTCCAGCCCCTGAACGCTCTCCACCAGCACCGCGTTGCGCAGGGTTGATTCATGGGCTGACTGCTTCGCCAGTTCCGCCAGCTTTTTCTGCAGCAGCAGGCCGGGCAGAACCATGATCACCGCCGCCACCGGCGCGATCCACGCCAGCTGCGGAGCGATGATCGCCAGCACCACCACGAACAGTAAAAAGAAGGGCAGGTCGACAATCGTCGAGATGGTGGACGAGGTCACCATCTCGCGGATCTGCTCCAGCTCGCGAAGCTGGGAGATAAAGCTGCCGGTGGAGCGGGGAATAGCGCTGTTGCGCAGCCGCAGCGCGTGGCCGAATACGCGATCCGAAACGCGCATGTCCGAGCGCTTGCCCAGCAGATCCATAATGTGCCCGCGCGCCACGCGCAGCACGAAGCCAAACAGGGTGGCGATGAGCACCCCGATGGTCAGGACGTAAAGCGTCGGGTAGGACTGGGCGGGGATCACCCGGTCGTACACCTGCATGGAAAAGACGATCCCGGAGAGCGACAACACGTTGATAAACAGCGCGGCGAGCATCACCCAGCTGTAGGGACGCAGGTCGCGCATCACCAGCCGGTAGAGCCAGTCCGGGCGGTATTTAGAGATGTAGGCGTCGACGCGGCTGTCCTTCAGCGCGGCGAGTGGACGCAGGGCAATAACGTGGCGGATGGCGGGCAGCATCGCCGTCATCGACAGGCGGTTGGTGTAGGTCTGGTCGTCAAAGAAGCTGACCTCAAGGGTATCGTCGCCGTCAAAGTGTGCGATCACGCCGATCCTGCCGTCGTCCATCGCCACTACCACCGGCAGACGCCAGCTGTTGATCGCCTCCTGGCCGGCAGTAAGCAGCTGAAACGACAGCCCCGCCTCGCGTGCCAGCTGGGTGAGGGCGGGTACCATCGGTTTACCCTTCAGCCACGGTGCACCCGCCAGCAGCGCGCCGGGAGAGCAAGAGACGCGGTAACGCGTGGCGACAAAGCCAAAGGCCTGCGCCCACTGGACCAGGGCCTCATCCGTCATGTTTTCACCTTGCGGGATATCACGCTGCTTCATGGCTGGATCTCCACGGTCTGAATGGTGCGGTTATCAAGGTCGAACGCGTGACGCAGTTGCCCGGTGTTATAAAGGCAGTTGAGCTGCAGCTGGTGCAGCTGACCGAGGGTCTGCTGCTGGGTGAAGCGCGCCTGGTAGACCTCCTGCTCGGCGTTGAGTACGTCGAGCAGCGGACGCGAGCCGAGATCGAGATACTGCTGCTGGTAGAGTTCGCGGGTGCGGGCGCTGAGCGCCTCCTGGCGGCCCTGAATTTGCAGCGTGCTTTGCAGGCTCATCACCTGGCTGCGGGCTTCAAGCAGTTTCTGGCGGACGTCAAGACGCGTGCGCTGAATGGTGGACTGCGCCGCTTCCACCGCGTGTCCGGCGGCGTTACGCCGGGCGGTGAGGCCGCCGCCCTGATAGAGCGGCATCTGCACTTTTACCCATGCGGAATACTGGGTGCGATCCCGCGTGTCGCTGCCCGCATAGCGATCGTTCATGTAGTGGCGCACCTCCGGCTCCAGCGAGACGGTTGGCGTCATCTGCGCGTCGGCGTAGTCGAGGTTAGCCTGGGCGACGTTAGCCTGCGCCCAGGCGGCGAGTACCGCGGGAACCAGACGGTCATCCGGCTCGGCGATGTCGCAGCTCCGGCCCAGCTTCTGTGGGAAATCATTGCTGATCGCGTTCAGGCTGTTCCAGCCGAGAAAGCTCATCAGCGTGGCGCGGGCGCTGTCCAGGCTGGCCTGGTACTGCATCAGCTGGGCGCGCGCGCCTTCGATACGGGCATCGGTCTGCACCACGTCAGAGAGCGAGGTGGCCCCTTCGTCATTACGCTGGCGGGTCAGCGTGCCGATGGAGGAGAGGGCCTCAAGCTGCTCTTTGGCGGTATCGACCATCTGCTGCCACGTTTGCACCTGCACCATGGCGATGGCGGTATCGTGGGCGATGGTGTCAATGCTCACCAGCACGTTGGCCTGCTGCTGGGCCACGCCGGCGCTCTCGGCGCGCACCTGGCTTGCCACCTTGCCGAAGTCGTAGAGCATTTGCGAGAGAGAAAGCACCAGCGACGGCGTAAAGCCGTTCTGGTCGCCGTCGTGGGAGTAACCGTTGTCCACGCCGGCATTAATCTGCGGATAGTATTTTGATTTAGCGACGTCAACCTCTTCGCTCTGCTGGTACAGTTTTCCCACCGCTTCACTGATGGCCGGGTGCCAGGTAACGGCGCGGTTGACGGCGTCGCCAAGCTGTAACGAGCCGGGAGCGGCTTTGCCGGCCACCGGGGCCACGCGGCCGTTGAGCGAGGGGAGTTCCTGCGTTTCGCGAAGCTGTCCGGTATTGATCGTTGCCGCCGGGTTCGCGCAGAGAGCGGGCATAGATATCAGGCAGCACGAGAGCCACCAGTAAGGCATCTTCATTCCCATGTCATGTCCCTAATAAAATAAGTACAGCTTTTTTGTTATGCCCGGGCGCTGTGCGCCCGGGTCATCTGTTGCAGGTGCTATCAGGTAATGATGTGTTGCTGGTTTACAAGCTCGTCGTAGGTGGTTTGAACCCCATCAAGCGTAACGAGTGCAGTATTAGTGTAGGTGGCTCCTGCACCGTCACGGTCGATGGAGATCACGGTATTGCCATTACTATTAGTGACATGGAGATAATTTCCGAGCGTCGAGGCGCTACCGTTCCAGCCCACCAGCAGATCGCCGATGTCGATCTTGTCCCCCTGCGCCAGCGAGAAACCGGTCCAGTGATCGCCCGTCGCGCTGCTGACGTTACCCCCCGTGGCGTTGCCTGCGGTGCTGTTCAGCACCTGATAAATCAGCGTATCGCCGTAGGCCGTGCCGGTAATGGCGTCGTTATGCTCGGAACTGATGAACTGCGGCGCCATATTGATGGTCAGCGTGGCGCTGTCCGTTTTCCCGTTGGCATCGGTCAGGGTGTAGTTGAAGGTCTCCTTCGAGGTGATGGTTGAGAGCGACACCCCGGTATTGAGGGTGTAGGTGTAGTGGCCGTCCGCGCCAATCGCCAGCGTGCCGTAATGGCCGGTAACGTTCACCGTTGCGCTGCCGTTATACGGATCCAGCGTGGTGGTCACGCCGTTGTAGCCGGTAACGCTCAGGCGGGTATCTACCGAGTGCAGCTGATCCATTGCCCCGGCGGAATCCGTGCCGTCGAAGATATTGCCGTTAACGAAGTGCCCGCTGGTGGCGTCAAACTGGCTGAGCGAGTAGGTGGTGCCGTTCACGCTTGGGGTAATGGTAATGTTACCCACGCTCAGCCCCGGTACGCTGCCGGTATAGCTCAGCGTATAGGTCCCGGCGTTGAGGTCCAGCCCGGTCAGCGGAATGTCGATGCTGCCGCCGAGCAGCGAACCGCCGCTGAAGGAACCGGTGCGGATCGCGCCGTTGGCATCGCTAATCGTCCAGTTCACCGTCAGCCCGCCCAGCGCCAGCAGCGAGGCAACGTTAAAGTGCAGCGACGCGTTATGCAGGGCGGTGTTCGGATCCACCACAAAGGTTCCGCTTCCGCTGCCCTGGGTTGATGAAAGCAGCGCGGTCGTCCAGCTGGCGCTGCCGACGGTGGTATCGGAGTAGGTCGACGTGTGGTGTACCGAGGTGACATTCATCACGGCACTGACATCGTTAACCGCATCCATCGCCCGCGCGGTTGGGGTGATGTTGAGCGTCGCCGTGTCTTTCGCCCCGTCTGGCGCGGTAATGGTGTAGACAAACGTATCCGGGGTGCTGATATGGTCCGCACCCATGCCGCTCTTCAGGGTATAGGTATACTGGCCGGACGAATCGATGGACAGCGTGCCGTATTCACCCTGAATGGTGGTTGTTCCACTGCCGTTGACCGTCACGCCGTTCACATCCGAGACCACCGTACCCGCCGGAACAGGGTCATTTGTCAGCACGTCGCCCGTGGTTGTCTCGCTGATGCTCGCCACGCTGTAGACGTGATCCTGCAGGACGCTCAGCGTGTAGGCCGTCAGAGCGGTGATCCCCGCCGCGGTGTTCAGCAGGAACAGGTACTCCCCGGCAGGCAGGTTCAGCGTCAGCTGAGGCGAGGTGCCCCCCAGCAGCGGGGCGCGCAGCCAGCCCGACTCGACGCGAACCTGCTCGAAGGTCTGGGTCGCGTTGTTGAACTTATAGACGTACAGATCGAACACCGACGCCAGCGCCACGCCGCCAACGGAGGCCTGGATGGTCATGGTGCGCGTCGTGCCTTCCTCCACGTTATAGATAATAGGGTTGGTCATGTCGTCCAGCAGGTTCAGCCCCAGCGTGTTGCCGAGATTAATGCCCACCAGGGTAAAGCCGCCCTGAGACGAGGTGCCGTTATTAATCTCGCTGACGGTGGTATCAAAGGTCAGCGAGGCCGTGTCGTCAACGGCGACAATGCCGTTCGTTACGCTGCCCGCTCCGAGCGACAGCACGAGGTTCGCCGACGCGCTCACGCCGTTATGGGTGATGGTGTAGGTGAAGCTCTCCGTGCGGCCAATCACCGCGGCGCTGGTGTCGGTGAGGTTGTAGGTGTAGCTGCCGTCGCGGTTAATGGTCAGCGTACCGTACTGCCCCTGTACGACCGTGCCGTCGGCGTTCACGCTGGTGGTCACCCCCAGCCCGTTAGTGACGGCTGAAACGGTGGTCCCGGCCGGCGCGTTGTCGCTGCCCGCGGTCGGGTCGGTATCGAGGATCACGTTGCCGTTCAGGCTGGTGTCGCCCGTGACGGTGCCCGCGCTTGTCTCTTTCACCGCCACGTCGAGGCTGGTGTAGGAGCCGGTGGCCAGCAGGTTGGTGTTATAGCTGAGCACGCGATAGTCGCCGTTCGCCAGCCCGGTCAGGTTGAGCGATACGCCGGTGGCCCCCAGCGTCAGCAGGTCGGCAAACTGCGGTTGTCCGGTATCGATAACCGTGGTCCAGGTGCCGTTGACGCTGTCGAAACGCTGCACCACCAGCTCAAGGGTGTTGAGCAGGGAGAGCACGGCGCCGGTGGCGTTGGCATTCACCACGATATCGGCACTGCCGCCGCTGCCTACCGTGAAGTCCACCTGCGCGGTGTCATTCCCCAGCAGCGTCAGAACATTGCCCACCGCCCCCACCAGCAGGAAGCCATAATCGCTGTACTGGCTGTTGGTGACGGTGGCGGTGGTGCTGAGATCCAGCTCTTCGACGTTGTTGCTGGCGGAGAGCGGCACCACCGGCGCAAGGGCTGAACCAGGCAGAGAGGTATTGCCCGCGGCGTCGGTGGCGGTGATCTGCAGCGTCTGGCCTTCGGTCTGCTTGTTGAGGAAGGTGTAGCTGTAGGTCCCGTTGCTTCCCGCGGTGGTCGTCACCGTGGTGCCGTCGGCAAGACGGATGGAGACGGTGCTGCCGGCCTCTGCATTCCCGGTCAACACGCTGCCGTCGGCGTTAATGGTGCCGGTCGGTGCCGTTGGCGCGGTGAGATCGACGATCACGGTGGTCGCACCGGATACCGGGCTGGTACCCGAACCGTTGCTCGCGGTGGCGGTAAAGGCGTGAGCGCCTTCGCCTAACGCCGGAGTGGTGAAGCTCCAGTTGCCTGAACCGTCCGCGACCACGGTGCCCATCGACACGCCGTTGTTATACAGCGTGACGGTGGAACCCGCCAGGGCCGTCCCGCTCAGGGTTGGGGTGGTATCGTCGGTGGTTTTGCCGTTGGTCAGATTGCCGGTCACGGTGCCCACGTTATCGTTGATGGTGGCGATAACCGGCGCGTTCGGGATCGGCGTGACGGGCGCAATCACCGAGGCGCTGACGCCGGCGTTACCGGCCTTGTCGGTGGCGTAGACCAGCAGGGAACCACCGTCGGTCTGTGCCGGAGTGATGGTCGCGTTAAAGTTCCCGCTACCGTCCGCCGTTGCGGTACCGAGCACCGTTCCGGTGCTGGTGGTGATGGTGACGGTACTGCCCGCTTCGGCGGTACCGGTGACGTGCGTCCCGTTGGTGATTACCGCGAGGCTGCCCGGTGCGCCGGGCGCGGTCAGATCCACGGTAATGGTGGTTGGGGCCGATGCCGCGCTGGTGTTGCCCGCCGCATCCGTGGCGGTGGCGGTGAAGGTATGCGAGCCTTCCGCCAGCGCGGTGGTGGTTTGCGGCAGCGTCCAGTTGCCGTTGGCGTCGGCAGTGACCGTGCCAACCAGTGTGCCACCGTCGTAGATGCGCACGGTGGCGTTGGCTTCGGCGGTACCGTTCAGCGTTGGGCGCGCGTCGTTGGTCGGGTTGCCGCCGGTTATCGGTCCGGTGATGCTGCCCACATCATCCACTACCGAGCTGATGGTCGGGGCCGCTGGCGCGGTGGCATCCACGTTAATCACATACCCGGTGGTAGGCGCGCTGGCGTTGCCGGCCGCATCCGTCGCGGTGAAGGTCAGAGTGTGCTGCCCGTTAGCGAGCGGCGTGGTCGGCGTAAAGCTCCACGCTCCGCCGGTGGCGGTCACGCTGCCAATCTGTACGCCGTTATCGAAGATTTTCACCGTCGCGCCCGCTTCCGCCGAACCGGTCAGGGTTGGCTGCGCGTCGTTGGTTAACCCGCCGTTGGCGATCGGCGTGGCGGCATTACCGACGTCATCCACAATGCTGCTCAGCACCGGCTGCGCAGGCGGTGTGGTGTCGATAGTCAGGCTGAAGGTTGCTGACGGATCGCTGGCGTTGCCAGCCGCATCCGTCGCATAGGCCGTGAAGCTGTGCGTGCCCGTCGTCAGCGTGGTGTTAAGCAGAATGCTCCAGCTTCCGCTGGCATCCGCAGTGCCTGTTCCCACAAGCGTTGTGCCTTCAAAAATATTGACGGTGGCAAACGGCTCGCTGGTCCCGACGAGACGTGGAATTGTGTCGTCGGTGGTCTGCCCGGAGCTGAGCGCTCCGGTAATGGTGCCCACATCGTCAATCGCCTGGCTGATAACCGGCGCGTTGGGAGGGGTGGTATCCACCACCAGCGTAAAGCCAGGCGAGGCCGGGCTGACGTTGCCCGCCGCATCGGTGGCCGTGGCGGTCCAGGTGTGGCTGCCGTTCGCCAGCGGCGTGGACGGCGTAAAGCTCCATGCGCCGCTGCCGTTCGCCGTGGCGGTGCCGACCTGCTGACCATTCTCGTAAATCGTAATGGTGGCATTGGCCGCAGCCGTGCCCGTCAGCGTTGGCGTGGTGTCGTCGGTACTCTGCCCGGAGGTGAGCGGGGCCTGTACGCTGCCGGCATTGTCCGCCGCGGTCGAGATAACCGGCGCTGACGGCGCGATAGTGTCCACCGTCAGGTTAAACGGTGCCGTGGTGGCGCCCGTGTTGCCTGCCGCGTCGGTGGCGTTAAAGGTGATGGCGTGCGCCCCCTCTGCGAGTGCGGTGTCCGGGGTGAAGGTCCAGTTCCCCTGAGCGTTGACCACCGCGGTGCCAATCTCGCTGCCATCAACAATGATGTGCACCGTGGCACCGATTTCGCCCGTGCCGTTGAAGGTTGGACGCGCGTCGTTGGTGCTGTTGCCCGTGCTGAGCGTACCGGTCACCGGGCCGACATCGTCAATTACGCTAACGATCCCCGGCGCGGAAGGGCCCGTGGTATCGACCGTGAAGACGAAGACCGGCGAGTTGGCGGAGACGTTACCGGCGGCATCGCTGGCGTTGATGCGAATGTTATAGCTGCCATCCCCCAGCGCTGGGTTAGGGGTAAAGCTCCAGTTGCCGTTAACGTCTACCGGGGCGATGCCAATTTCCACGCCGTTGTTCAGAATGTGGATGGTACTGCCCGCGGTACCTCTCCCGGTGAGGGTTGGCGTGTCGTCATTGGTGACCTGGCCGGTCGTGAGATTCCCGACAATCCCGCCCGCCGCGTTGTCGCTGACGGTATCCAGCATAGGGACCGCGGGGGGCGTCAGGTCGACTACCACGCCCCAGGTGTTGGAGACCTGGCTGACGTTACCCTGCGGATCGGTGGCGATGACGGTAAAGCTGTGCAGCCCTTCACCAAGGGCGGTGTCAGGGGTAAACGTCCATGCGCCGGTGCCATCCGCAGTGACCACGGCAATCTGCGTGCCGCCGTCGAAGATCGTTACGACGCTGTTCGCATCTGCCGTACCGGTAATCGTTGGCGTCGCGTCGTTAGTCGGATCGCCGCTGACCACGGTGGTGGCCGCGTTGCCGACGTTATCGGTGACGTTGGTAATCGCCGGCGTGGTGGAGATCGTATCCACCACGACGGTAAAGCCCGCTGAAGGTCCACTCTGGTTTCCGGCCGGATCGGTTTCGCGGATGGTCAGAACGTTATTACCCTCCGCCAGCACGGGCGTCGTGTAACTCCAGGTGCCCGTGCTGCCGACCTGCGTAGTCCCAAGCAGCACGCCGTTGCTGTAAACGGAGATGGTATCGCCCACCGCACCGGTGCCGGTAAGCGTCGGCTGGTTGTCGTTGGTGGCCTGGCCGTTGGTCAATGGGCCGGTGCCAGGACCGACGTCATCAACCACCGCGCCAATGGTTGGGGTACCGGGAGCGGTGAGGTCGATGGTCACCGTGGCGGCCGGGGAACGGCCGCTGGTAAAGAGGCCGACCGTGGTGGTGGCTTCAAAGAAGTGATCTCCGGCGGTTAACGGTAACAGTGTCGAAATCGTATAGCTCCATGTGCCACCTGACCCTACCGGGATAATCGCCAGCGGAATCAGGCTGCCGTCCTGGTAGAGCGTGACGGTACTGCCCGCGGGGGCCGTTCCGCTG
The DNA here is from genome assembly GCF_050434705.1 of Enterobacter sp. AC1. Taxonomy (NCBI): domain Bacteria; kingdom Pseudomonadati; phylum Pseudomonadota; class Gammaproteobacteria; order Enterobacterales; family Enterobacteriaceae; genus Enterobacter; species Enterobacter sp. AC1. Next base: position 78,001 of record NZ_JBNDIZ010000011.1, read on the forward strand.
ATGACCGGGGCGGTATCGTCCGAGGTTTTACCCAGCACGTTGCCCGTTACGGTCCCGACATCGTCAGTGATGGCGGTGATGATCGGAACCTCTGGCAGATTGGATACCGTACCGCTGACGGTAAAGTCGGCCTCCGGGCTTGTACGCCCTGAGGCATCGGTTGCGGTCACGGTCAGGACAGCGCCATCCTGCTGAGCCGGGCTCAGCGCAATGGAGAAGTTGCCGCCGGTAGCCACCCCCGTTCCGAGAACGTTGCCATTGCTGTCGGTTACGGTGACGGTTGCGCCCGCTTCGGCAGTGCCGGTCAACGGTGTACCTTCAATCGCTATACCGGAAACGACAGGTGCATCCGGATCGTCGGTATCCACCGTCACGCTAAGCGGGGCAGAACTGAGGGAGGTATTACCCGCCGTATCAAACGCAGAAACGGTAAAGGTATGGGAGGTATCCGACAGCGTACTGCCTGCGGTCCAGCTCCATGTACCGTTCGGCTGCACCGTCACCGTTATGGGTGACGGGACGCCGTCCACGGAAACGATCACCGTACTGCCCGGTTCGCCAGTGCCGGTGAGGGTTGGCGTACCGTCGCGGGTGTAAAGTATGCTATTCGTGACCTGGCTGTCAGAGACCGCGTTAATCTGCGGTATTTCAGGTGCAACGCTATCGAGCGTGACGGTAAAGACCTGGCTGAGATCGCTGACGTTACCCGCGGCGTCTACTCCCGCAACGGTGATATTCAGCTGGCCGTCACTCTGGGACGGCAGATCAATAGACCACTCACCATTCGCCACGACGACGCGTCCAACCTCGACGCCGTTGTTATAGACGATTACCGTCTCGCCGTTGACGCCGGTTCCGCCGACGGTCGGCGTGGTATCCGTGATAATACCTCCATTCGGCTCGCCGCCGACGGCACTAATGACGGGGATATCCGGTGCCTCGGTATCAACAGTAATGGTAATTCCAGCCGAAGGATCTGAAACGTTGCCCGCCTCATCTGTCGCAGTGGCAGTAAATTCGTGGCTTCCCTCATCAATGCTGCTGTCAGGACGCCAGCTCCAGTTGCCGTTGCTGTCAACGGTGACGCGACCCACTTCGGTGGCAGGCTGATTGTTCACGCTGTCATAAATAATAATCACGTCGTTCGCCGTACCGGTGCCGCTGAGTACCGGGCGCGGATCGTTAGTGGTTCCGCCATCGGCAACCGGACCGGTTATCTGGCTCACGCTGTCGGTCACGGTTGGGGCCGCAGGCGTGGCCGGTGGGTCGGTATCAATGGTGATGGTCACCGGCTGGGACGGGGCGCTTTCGTTGCCCGCGCCATCCTTGTTGGTGACGGTGAGGGTGATGTCATAGGTGCCATTGTTCAGCGGCGTCGCTGGCGTCCAGCTCCAGTTGCCGTCGCTGCCTACCGGGACCTCGTCAACTTTAACGCCGCCGATATAAATCGTGACGGTATCGCCCGCCTCCCCGGTGCCGCTCAGCGTTGGGGTGGTATCGCGGGTGACTTCTCCCGGGTTCAGCGCGACCTCGGTTGTACCGCCATCCGGATTGACGGTGACGGCCGGGGTGTCCGGCGTGGCAGGCGCGACGGTATCCACCACCAGGTTGAACGGATCGGAGACGGTGGTGTTCCCGGCGTCATCCGTGGCATGAACGGTGATCGAATGCGGGCCGTTGGTGAGCGGAGTGGTTGGCGTAAAGCTCCAGCCTCCGCTGCCGTCGAGGGTTGCGGTGCCGAGCAGGGTATCGCCGTCATAGAGGGTGATTACGGTGTCCGCCGGCGCGCTGCCTTGCAGCAGAGGCTGGGTGTCGTCCGTGGTATCGCCACTGTTGAGCGGGCCCTGCACGTCGCCAGCGTCATCGGTCACGGTGGCGATGGTCGCGGCAGGCGGCGGCGTGATATCGACCGTAAAGGTAAAGCCGCCTGAAGGGGAACTGCTGTTACCTGCTGCATCGGTCGCGACGACGGTCACGGTATGTTGCCCATTGCCAATCGGCGTGGTGGGGGTGAAGGTCCACGCGCCGTTGCTGTCTGCCACCGCCGTGCCAATGCCGGTACCGTCCAGACGAATGGTGACCGTCGCGCCCGGCTCTGCGGTGCCGTTAAGCGTCGGGGTCGGGTCGTTGGTGGTTTCACCGACGTCGAGCGCGCCGGTGCGGCCTTCAACATTATCCACTACCTGCGTAATGACCGGCGTGCCGGGGGCGACGCTGTCGACCGTAATGCTCCAGGTGTTAGAGGTTGCACTGGCGTTGCCTGCGGCGTCGATGGCTTTCGCGCTCAGCACATGTCCGCCTTCATGCAGATTTACGCTTGGGGTAAAGCTCCACTGACCGGAAGAGGGGATAACCAGCGTGCCGATTTGATCGCTGCCGCTGTAGATATAGAGCGTTGTGCCTGCTTCACCGGTACCGCTGATGGTCGGCGTTGCATCGTTGGTGAGCCCGCCCTGGCCGACAGGACCCGTGGTGGCCGGGAAGTCATCGACCACCGAGAGAATCACCGGCGTTTGCGCCGGAGTAATGTCCGGCGCGAGCGCCGGCGTGGTTGGCCCGGTATTCCCTGCGGGGTCGGTCGCATCTGCCGTCAGGGCTTCGCCGTTGGCTTTTGGCGGATTCAGCGTCACGCTAAAGTTGCCCTGGTCATCGGTGACTGCCTGACCTACGGTGACGCCGCCTTCGCGGATGGTTACGGTGCTTCCCGCTTCTGCGGTGCCGGTGACGGTGGTGCCATCCCCGGAAACGACCACATTGTCCGGCGCAAGCGGCGCAGTGCTGTCCGGTGACGTGGCCGTACCCGGCAGGCTGACGTTACCGGAGCCATCGGTGGCGATGACGGTCAGTACTTCGCCGTTGGTCTGGGCGGGGCTTATCGGCGTACTGAAGGTGCCGTCGCCGTTGGCTGTGGTTTCACCGATAACCGTGCCATCGGCTCCTTTAATGGTGACCGTGCTGCCTGGTTCCGCCGTGCCGCTGATGCTTTGTCCATCATCAGCGACCTGAAGGTTGCCGGGTGCCTGAGGTGGCGTGATGTCTGCGGCGGTGACGGTCGCTGCCGGGCTCTGGTTGCCTGCGGCGTCAGAGGCCACGACCGAAATGATCTGACCGTTGGTTTGCGCAGGGGAGAGCGTGGCGACAAAATTACCATTGCCGTCGGTTGTTGTGCGGCCAACGATCTCCCCGTTATTGTTGGTAATCACGATGCTGCTGTTAGGCTCGGCGGTACCGGTAATCTGCGTACCTGCCGGGTTAAGGGTAATGACGGGGGCGTCCGGCGGTGTGGTATCCACGATGAAGGCGATCGGCTGCGACATGGCGCTCTGGTTTCCGGCGCCATCGGTGCTCTGGACGGTAATGGAGTGAGAACCTTCCGCAAGCGGGCTGGCTGGCGTAATGGTCCAGGTGCCGTCTGGCTTAACGATCGCCTCCCCGACGAGCTTGCCATTATCATAGATGGAAATAGTGCTTCCGGGTTCTCCCCGGCCCGTCAGGCGCGGCTGAGTGGAGTCGGTAATCTGGCCCACGGCGAGGGCGCCTTTCAGCGAGCCGGTATCATCGTTAATCACGATGGCGCTGGGTGTGACCGGGGGAGTGAGATCCACGTTAAGGGTGAATGCGGGCGATGGGGGGCTGGTATTACCTGCCACATCCGTTGCCGTGACGGTTATCGAGTGGTTACCTTCACTGAGATTTACCGACGGGGTGAAGGTCCAGGTGCCGTTGCTGCCGGCCACTGCGGTGCCAATAGCGACAGAACCGTCATAAATGGTAATGGTGGAGCCCGCCTCTGCGGTGCCGCTGATTTGCGGCCGCTGATCGTTGGTGCTGCCGCCGTTACTGATTGTTCCGGTCACCGGGTCGACATCGTCCGCTGCGTTGGTGATGACGGGAGCGCCTGGCGCGGCTGTATCGACAATAAAGTTAAAGGCACCCGATGCCGGGCTGGTATTGCCGGCCGCATCGGTGGCCGTGACGGTAATCGAGTGATTACCTCCACTGAGATTTACCGACGGGGTGAAGGTCCAGGTGCCGTTGCTGCCGGCCACTGCGGTGCCAATAGCGATAGAACCGTCATAAATGGTAATGGTGGAACCCGCCTCTGCGGTGCCGCTGATTTGCGGCCGCTGATCGTTGGTGCTGCCGCCGTTACTGATTGTTCCGGTCACCGGGCCGACATCGTCCGCTGCGCTGGTGATGACGGGAGCAACTGGCGCGGCTGTATCGACAATAAAGTTAAAGGCACCCGATGCCGGGCTGGTATTGCCGGCCGCATCGGTGGCGGTCGTGGTAATCGTGTGGCTGCCGTTAGCGAGATCGGTAGTCGGGGTAAAGCTCCAGCTACCTTTCTCATCCACCTGCGCGGTGCCAATCTTCTGGCCGTTATCGTAAAGGGTGATGGTGCTGCCGGGCTCGCCGATACCGCTTAAGGTCGGGCGGGCGTCATCAGTACGCTGGCCGTTTTCCAGCGGGCCAGCCTTGTCGCCGACATCGTCATTGACTATCAGGATATCCGGAGCATCCGGCGCGGTGGTGTCCGGGGCGGTCACCGTCGTGCCCGGGCTGGTATTCCCTGATGGATCGGTCGCGGTGGCGGTAATATGCTCGCCGTTGGTCAGCGGCGTTCCCAGGTCGATGGTGAATTTACCGTCGCTGCCGGTTTTACCCGTGCCAATCACATTACCGTCGGCGTCTTTCAGCGTGATGGTACTGCCCGGTTCCGCGGTACCGGAGACGGTTTTACCATCCGCAGAGAACTGAAGACCGGTTGGGGCATTCGGCGGTGTCGTATCCGGATCGGAAGGGTTTGTCGGCGTGCCGGGGTTCGTGCCGTTGTCATTATCGTCATCACCACCGCCGCCGCCGCCACCACTTGCCGCCGCCGCGATGCCGCCCGCAGCGACAATGCCGCCCAGTGCCCAGGGCCAGATGGCTGCGCCACCGGCATCACTCCCGGACGAGGCAAGCAGCACGTCCGTTGAGGCGATAGATTCATACGTGGCGGCCCCGGTAGGATCTTCAATCCACCATAATGCGCCTTCGCTGTCCTGCAGAACCAGCTGGCTCGCCCCCTGAGCATCAGTGACGTAGAAGTTTTTAAGGGTAATCACCTCGCCGGAGTGGAGTGTGATCACCAGATCGTTACCGCTGCGGGCGAAATCGGCGATACTGGCCCGCTCGATATGAAGCTCAACGATAGAGGAATGGCTCAGCGTAACCTGGGTGCCTTCCGTGGTCGTTTCCACGCCAGTAAGTTTCGATATAACAGAGATTTGGCTCATTTAAATATTACTCCAGCAGAAGTGTCGTGAACGGCGAGCAAGACGAGCCATCTCTGCTGAAGGTAAAGGGCGCCCCCGGCGCAGTTGCTGTTATAACGCAGCACTGACCGTTATTTTTAGCGCGCACGATGCCCGCCAGGATTTAGAGTGGCAACATCAGAGCGAATCTAATTACGTATCAAAGAGAACAGTTGTTATTCGTTTTTTTTGCCTTATAAAACCCTGTAATTAATAGAGGATTTGTTTTTGAGGATATAAAAATGATATAGACAGAAAATGCTGGTTGTGCAACTTAAGCTTTCGTAAATAGAGAGGTAAACAATGATGTTGGCATTAATGTGTTGATGGTGTTTATAATTTTATTTTCTTATCTTGTTGTTTTGTATTGAATTTATTTTATGTGCTGGCGCTATTAATTAATACTGTTGATGTGGTGTGATAATTGGTAGGCGCCTCTTTGAATATAAGTTAAAAGGCTATTGTTTATGTCTGCTTAATGCGCATTTAAGTTAGGGTAACATTTTTGATGTAAGATATATTATGTCATTTGTTAAATGAAAATATATTCTTATGCAGGATTCAAACTCTGCTAATGTGCGGGAAATAATAACGCCGGAGGGCAAGGATAAAATAACCTGTTTTATTTTCAATGCGGTTACGACATAAGCATGATTTTGGCCCCGCAAAAACTTCACCGAAGAACGAATAAAAATCATCAGTCGGGCGTTTACTGACGTCACTTCCTTTTACCCTGGAGCTTTATATGAGCACGACCTCGCTTCGTTTGATCGCGATGCTGATTTTTTTCCTGCTGTCTCCGCTGGCGCTGGCCATGGGCGATAATAGTACCGAGAGCAAAACGCCCGACTGTCCTTCCGGACAGGTATATGACAGCGCAACCCAGAAATGCGTGCCGGACAAGAGCAGCAGCCTCAGCGATCAGGACAAAACCAACTATGCGTACCATCTCGCGAAAAAAGGAGAGTACCAGGCGGCGCTGAACCTGCTTGATTCGCTGAAAAATGGCAATACGGCTGAAGCGTGGAACTATCGCGGGTTCGCCACCCGCAAGCTTGGCCGCACGGACGAAGGCATTGGTTACTACCAGCGCGCGCTGGCTATCGCCCCGGATTATGCCAAAGCCCGGGAATATCTCGGTGAAGCGTGGATGGTGAAAGGACGGCCCGATCTCGCGAAAGAACAGCTGAAGGTGATTGCCGGTATTTGTGGCCAGTCCTGCGAGGAGTACCGTGACCTTCAGGCCGCCATCAACGGACATCCGGAATCCTGATTTTCTCGTGGAGGGAAAACACATCGCTACCCGTGAGGTTCGTCAGCAGCTAGCCGAACACCTGCCGCGTCTCTGGCGCTATGGGCTGGTGCTGTCGCGAAACAGGGATATCGCCGAAGAGCTGGTTCAGTCCACCTGCGTGCGTGCGCTTGAAAGAAGCGGCCAGTATGCGCCGGGCACGCGCATCGACAGGTGGCTGTTCGCGATCCTGCACTCCATCTGGATCTCTGAGCTTCGGGCACGGCACGTGCGTCAGGGGCAGGGGTTTGTGGCAAGCGACGAGCTACTGGCGCCGGACACCCGTGAACAGGATGAGACGCGCCTGCATTACCTGAGGGTGATGCAGCGCGTCAGCGCGCTTCCTGAAGCCCAGCGCAACGCGGTATTTTTGGTTTACGTCGAAGGCTTTACCTACCAGGAGGCGGCGGAGACCCTGGCGGTGCCCATTGGTACCGTGATGAGCCGACTGGCAACGGCGCGAGCAACGCTTGCCCGGTCCGTCGACGCACTGCCTCCGGTAAAGGAGAAACGCTCTTGAACTCGCACCGTTTTACACCGCCCTATAACGACGATGCTATCGTGGCATGGATAGATGGCGAGATGTGCCGCGCCGACGCGCAGCAGTTTGAAGAACAGTTGAAACGCGATGAACGCCTCGCCGGGCGAACCGACGAGCTGATGAAAAGCAGCCAGGATTACGCCGGGGCGTTTGCCTCCCTGCTGGATGACGCTCCCCTCGGGGCGATGCAGGCGCGTCTGGCGGCGCTTCCCGATCCGCAGGCCTCCGCGCCGGCTGGCGTGAGCAGACGGTCGCTGATTGCAGCCTCGGTCAGTTTTTTACTGGTCGGTTCCGGGCTGGGGTATCTGCTGCGGCCCGCCTCCGCACCTGACGATGAGAACGCCCATATTCGCGACCTTGAAGCGCAATACATGTCCCTTTACAGCGTCGAGACGCTGCTGGATATGGACAGCGCGGCACCTGTCCTGCAGCGCGGGCTGGAACGGGCTGCGCAGGACATCGGCGTGAAGCTGAACATATCGCAGTTGGTCCTGCAGGGGGCGGAGCTAAAAATGGTGCGCATGCTGCGCTATGAAACCACCTCGATCGCGCAAATCGCGTGGATCGGTGCCGACTACGGCCCGATGGCGCTCTGTATCTCTCCCGTTGATGAGAAGACGACGGCCTCTCTGCGCCAGGAGCAGCGGCACGGCATGAACCTGGCGTGGTGGCAGGATGCGGGCTATCAGTTTGTGCTGATTGGCCGCAACCCGCAGCCCCACCTGCGGGGAAACGCGGAGCAGCTGCAGCGCCTGATATCAGGATGAGGGTACGCCGTGAGCCTGAATCGCAATGGCGATGGCAATACGATCGTCAACAACCAGCGCAAACTTATCCATCCCGTAGGCCGCGCGTGATATCGCCGTGTTGGCATCAAGCGTGAGGGCCTGCGCCTGCGGGTCTTTCACGACGGCCTCCAGGATCACCGGGCGGGAAATGTTGCGCACGGTCAGCGTGCCGAACACCCTGAACCGCCCGGCGCCCACGTCGACCACGCGCGAGCTGATGAACTCGATAGTCGGGTAGCGCTCAGATTCAAAAAACATGTCGCTTTTCAGCTGCCAGGTGAGCAGCTTGTTTGAGGCCACCAGGGTTGCCACAGGAATGGTGACGTGGATGTGGTCGTCAACGTCGTTATTCGGGTTGAGCGTCACGGCCCCCGTCACGCCGCTGAACGTCGCCCAGGAAAGGATGCCGCCGAAGGCATGCCACGATAGCCGAATGGCGGTGTTATCGGTGTCGATAAGGTAGCTTTTCGGGGCGGCCAGCGCCCACGGACAAACCAAAATCAGCAATATCACCAGGCGTCGTAGCATCTCAGGATCTCTTTTAGGGGGGCAGGGAGTAAACGCGTCATCCCCGGGATCTATTCGGCTTTTCTGCGACAGGATTTGACATCTTTTCAATCGCGACGTCGGAGCCGCATCGGGTGAGCCTGGTGAGAAGTGTAGACGGCATAAAGCAAAGCGGTGGGGAATAAAAAAGGCCGCGCGGGCGGCCTTTCGAAGGGATTACTCAGTGACTTTCTTTTCCAGCTCGCTGGCACCTTCTTTGGTTTTGTTCCAGCCTTTCTCAGCGCCTTCTTTGGTGGCATCCCACCCTTTCTCGGTGCCTTGCTTGGTTTTATGCCAGGCTTTCTGGGAATCTTCGCTGACCTTGCTGCCAAAGCTTTCGCTTTTACCTTCCGCAGCGTGCTTCTGTTTCAGCTTCAGCTCTTCACCTTTATTCTGCTCTTCATGCAGTTTTTGCTTCGCCTCGTTGGCGTTTGCGTTCGCCGCAGCGACGGTATCGTCAGTTGCATGTGTGGTCGCAGCAAATACTGGGGAAGCCAGCAGAACGGCAGATAATGCGATAATTGTTTTTTTCATAATGTCCTCATTTAACGTTATCGGTTATGAGCGTGATTCAGCATGGCACAGACGAAGCGGGGTGGCTTTAGGAAAAAACTGTAATGAGATCAATGTGCCCTGATGAGGAGAATTTCGCCTGAGGATTATCCAAAGGATAAAAAGCCTGTTTCAGCGAGGGCGGCAAGGGTCAGGAGAATGAAGATTATGACGGTTATGGGTTTGTACATATTGGGGTTCCTTCCGGGTTGGGCGGCTAATCCGTAGCGCTGGGTGGTGTGGATTATTTTCCACAGGAGAGAGGGAAGGGTGTTGATGTTTGTCAAAGGGATGGGGGAACGATGGGGTGATGGTACTGAAAAGCCCGCAGGGGTTGTACCGTATGGGCTTTCAGGATTTCATCAGATGAACAGGGATATTGCCGATGAAGATTCTGGTTGGCTATCTGGGTCTGCATAATTCTCAGGAGCATTTATCCAGCTCCGGGGAAAGCCTTTTTATTCTGTTAATAATGCCTTCAGCTTACGTTTTCCGACGCCGGTGTGGCAGATATCGTTATGTACTTTTTCAGACCAGACTCCCGTTTAACCCCTTTTGGATCGGAAGCAAAAGGAAGCCGCAGGCGAGGTGAATCGGACACTTTCAATGTCCAGATATAATCCCCAATAAACCTGAAATCCACGCTATTGTCAGTGACCTTGAGATCCGCAAAACCCCCGGTCGAGTACTCATTTCCTAAACGAACAATTTCTTTTAGCCCTTCATGAACGTCAATAAGGGCAATCGTCAGGGATTCCTCGAAAATAATGTCATCAGTCAGAAACAGGATGTAACGCTGCTCATTAACCTGGACCGCGGCTTCAAGCACTTGTCCCGGTACAATAATGCCTGTGCTTTTACCATTGAGCAAAACATCAGATTGAGCCTGGGATACATCGGTAGCTTCGCGAACCTTAACCAATGCTATTGAATTAACCTGCTGCATAATCAATTCCACAAACGTCCCATTTCCCATGCGGCAAGAGCGCCGCCGACGAAGCCACCGATGAGCACGCAAACAGGTGCACCTGGCCCACACATTAATCCCGCCATTGCGCCACCTGCGGCAGCACCGGCAATACCTGCACCATTAATCGCTATCTGCCTGCCTGATTCAGAAACCTTATCATCAGCGGTATAAATTTCGTAAACAGAAATCGCAATCGAAAGGACTATTAACCCCCGTCCAATGCGCGAGAGCTGCATCATTTTCATGTTTACTTGTGGGTTAGACTTGCCTGCGGATTCAACGATACCTGCATATATATGATTTTTTTGTACTTCCGAAAGGCTGTTAAAATTTGCCTGCGGGCCGAATAAAGCTTTTGCTTTTTTCGCTACCAACTCATTAAGCGTCTTACCCTCGCTTTTTATCCGTTCGGCCATCGCCCGTCCGAGTGGAGTGCTGCGTGATCGCACCATTTCCATGATTAAATTTCTCGTTTCCTGAGCCTCTCGTGCAGCCTTGTCCCAGGAGATCACACCAGCATTGGCCTTTGCGCGTAAGTCTGCGGACATTTCTTTGATTCTTTTTGAGTACTCAAGGCGTAAGCGTGGATCAACTGACAACCTCGCGGCCGCAGCGGAAACATCGCCCTGCAAGGCATTCATAGCGCTTTCGAATTTATTGCGTCCATCGGTATCTAATGCGCTCAGCAACGTCGTATCCATATTCTCATTGTTCCTGTCATTGGCTCTGAGATGCGTTGAACAAATTTCTAGCACATTATCGGCAAAAGGTCTTTTTAATATTTATTAGTTAAGCTTGTAATTTAATATTTTTATGTGTGTTTTCAATATGGTACGAACGATGCTTAGCGGCTTTCAATATGAACGATCGGTGGAGAAAAAAGAATGAACAGTTGTCAAAGGGAATTACTTTAGTGGTTCAGCGTTCTTTGGTAGCCAGTCAGTGAACAACTCGTATCCAAAAATTAGCTAAAGAGGCTTGTCCAAAGTGTAGGTAAACTCATGTTTTACTGCAGTTCGGCATAACAAGTTTAAACGTCTTTATTATCAGTGATTATCTGTCAAAGAACGTGAAATACATTATTCCACACCGCGTGGATATTGAGTGCTCCGCGACCTTTCGTACCCTGGAATGTGTTGAGGTGATTTCCTGCATAGATATAATATTCAGTAGGTTAAAGGGAAATTCATCGCTTCGGGAGAACCCCCCCAGGGATATTACTGCCCATCAAAAATACCTGGCCCTAATATAAATTGCTCGATACTCTGTAATGCTTTGTCTTTTTTGTGAACAGGAAAAAGTATGCTAAGTACGTTACCCGATTTACACAGAAGTTTTGCAGAGCAACTCAAGCTTAAGTTTCAGTCTGACTCGCGGATTCACTCTCTTCTCGCTGGCGGCTCGCTTGTTCATGGCGGGTTCGATAAATACTCCGATCTCGATTTTGTCGTTGTGGTAGATCCTCTCTACTATGACGACATCATGGCGCAGCGTATTGTGCTCGCCGGAACGCTGGGCCATCTGCTCCATGCTTTCACCGGAGAACATGTCGGAGAGCCGCGTCTGCTTATCTGCCTGTATGCCCCTAAACTCCTTCACGTCGATCTGAAATTTGTCACCCTGGACATGCTCACTCAACGCGTTGAAGAGCCAGCAGTGCTGTTTACCCGAGATAACCAGGCTCTGAAGCGTCAACTGGCTAAATTTAAACCTCACTGGCCTGATATGACGCCAGAGTGGTTTGAGTCCCGAGCCTGGATTTGGCTTCATTATGCGGTGGTGAAGCTGGGAAGGGGCGAACTTTTTGAAGCGATTGGTATGCTGTCATTCTTCCGGGAGCAAGTGCTGGGACCTATGCTGTTCCGTCGTGCAAATCTTCCGCAACGTGGGGTTCGCCGCATTGAATTCCATGGCATCGATCCTGATGGCCTGCTGACTTCCACGCTGGCAGCGCACGATCGTTACTCCGTCAGCAGGGCCATCGAAAAGGCCGTTGACGCGTATATCAATCTGCGGGCTGATGAGCTGCCGGAAAATATCGCAGACGATGCGGCACGCTGGGCGATTCTTGCCATGCTGAAAGCCAGAGCGTGACACCTGAAGGGTTTCGGTCTGGTTCGCTCCCAAGTTCAGACGACGTTTACTAAAAAATGGTCGTCTGAATTTCGGTTGTGGCGGTTTTACGGAATGCTTAGATTCATTTTCAATCTATCGAGAGGATATGGATATGAACTTTGCAGACCTCCACAACCAGCATGACCCTCTTCTTATCGCCAACGTCTGGGATGCCGCCAGTGCTGTCGCAGCGCAAGAGGCTGGTTATCAGGCACTGGGAACGTCTAGCGCAGCAATGGCGTCCAGGCTGGGATATGAAGACGGGCAGGGAATGCCGTTTGATGAATTATTTTATATGCTCACCCGCATCCGGGCTGTCAGCAACCTGCCATTGAGCGTTGACATGGAAGCTGGGTATGGTGATTCAGCCGAAGCGATAACAGCCAATCTCAGGCGCCTTGCTCAGACAGGCGTAGCAGGCGTTAACCTTGAAGACAGCAGAGTCATTAACGGGATACGTCAGCTTGACGATGCCCTTGATTTTTCCTGTACCCTGAAAACAGTATGCGATGTGCTGAGAAGCGAAAATTACAGCCTGTTTCTGAACATTCGGACTGATACTTACCTGCTCGGGCATGAAGACGCGTTGCAGGAGACAATATTACGGGGACAGCGCTATAAAGCTGCTGGTGCTGACGGCCTTTTTGTTCCCTGCCTGACGTCAGAGAAAGACATCAGCGTCATTGCAGAGGCAACGGGTCTGCCTCTGAATGTCATGTGTATGCCCGATCTTCCGTCGTTCGACAGGCTGAAACGGGCCGGGGTAAGCCGCATTTCAATGGGCAATTTTGTTCATTCAGCCATGCAGTCAACGTTTACTGATGTCATGCATGCGATCCGAGCTCGTCAGACGTTTGAAGGACTTTTGGGTGATGAAAATAACCGATAAGAATTTGTGTGATATCTGGTATCAGGCATTACTTGAACGTGCTTCCGAATATACTGGCGTGTTTTTTGTCGGCGTCAAAACCACTGGCGTGTTCTGCATTTCGGTATGTAGGGCGCGAAAGCCCAAACGTGAAAATGTCGAATTTTATAAAGATGCCAAATCTGCCCTTGCGGCCGGCTTTCGTCCCTGTAAGGTTTGCAGGCCCGCTGAAAATGCGCACAGCGCACCATTATTTGTTGAACAGGCGCTTGCGCTTGTCAGGCGCGATATTAAATCCCGCGTAACGGACGCGGAGCTTCGTCAGCATGGGATCGGTCCGGAGCGGGTAAGACGCTGGTTTCTGCAACATCACGGCATCACTTTTCAGGCCTTCCAGCGAATGCAGCGGGTGAACGTTGCCCTGCAGGAGCTGAAAAGCGGACGAGCGGCGACTGACGTTGCGCTGGACAATGGCTATGAATCCCTGAGCGGGTTTGGTTATACCTACAAGCGGCTTACTGGCGCAGCGCCGACTCAGACAACCCAGGTGATTGTTATTCACCGGTTTACCACCACGCTTGGGCCGATGTTTGTCTGCGCAACAGAGCGGGGAGTCTGCCTGCTGGAGTTTACCGATCGCCGGATGTTAGAAACAGAATTTCGCGATATTCAGCGTTTATTTAACGCCAGAATTGTTACCGGAGAAAACAGCCATACCCGGCAGACGGTAAAAGAAATCAGCGAGTATTTTGCCGGAACCCGCCGACAGTTTGATCTCTCTGTAGATGTTCCGGGCAGTGATTTTCAACAATCCGTCTGGCACGCGCTGCGCGCCGTTCCCTATGGACAGACTTCCCACTACCAGGCCATTTCGCTACGGCTTAATAAGCCAAATGCCGTGCGCGCCGTGGCTGCTGCTAATGGTTCAAACCGAATTGCGATTGTGATCCCCTGTCACAGGATAATTGGAAAAGATGGCGCGATGACGGGTTACGGAGGGGGGATTTCTCGAAAAGAATGGCTTATTGAGCATGAGAGGAAGAATGTTTAATGGCGTGACGCTCCAGTGCCGCCGGGAAATTTTATGGGCTTCTCGGAACATGTTGAGGGCACAAAAAAGCCCGCAGGGCTTGCGCCGTGCGGGCTCTCAGAACTTCATCGGATGACTCTGGTAATCACCGATGGAGGATTTTGGTGGGCTGGCGGGAGTTGAACCCGCGTCCGAAATTTCTACATTCTTTCGTTAAGCTAAGAAAAACAATAAATTACCATATAAATCAATTTGATAATTAACATCGATTGACAGTTGTGTTCAATGGTAAATGAGCTAAATGGACATTTTATGGATCTTAATTCTTCTTGTTCAGCTCAAAACGTGGCTGTTTGGCTCCTACAAGCGAGTTGCAGCGATAAGAAGAGTATTGCATGTCTTCACTTACCGAGTACATGAGCATACGTATAGTTTGGTACGTAAAATGTCTACTTTCACGATGCTCTAACGTCTCCATAATCAAAAGATGCGCATGCCAATACGCAGTCAAGAATCCTTTTAAAGTATTCTCATTCGCTATTTTTGAACTCATATAAAACCAATTTCCCTCGTCTGATTTGTAAGATGCTTGATACAATTGACTATGGTTATATTCTTTAAATTGGTAGTGTTTATGTAATTCTTTGAATAAATTTTCTATTTGAAAAATATGATAGTATAAATCAGTATAATTGTTGGGCTCTTTAATTTTTAATTTCATGGCTAAATCAAGCCATAACTCCTCTGATTTTGCTACAAACGACTTGCAATATGAAAATTCGTTATTTGAAGTGGAAGCGTAAGGGAAACATTTTCTATATAAAGAATAGTGATTATCAAATTCTAATTTAAGCTCTGTATTTGGTAAGTAGAGTGTAAGAAAATCCATGTTTTGGAATACTTCAATTGTGTTTTTTCTATGCGCGTAAAAGGAATCTATTTTGTTTTTCTTTTCAGCCTCTTTTATCTGTTTGTCTGTTTGTATGGTTCTGTGTATGTTATTAACAACAACGCCAAATGGTAAAGAAAGAGAAAGCAAAGCTAGTGGTAGCTTACTTATATTTAAAAAATTATTAAATCCATCGGAATCTAATTGTAATGAATGCGATGACCAAGATATTATACCAAACGAAAAGAATGATATAAGCGGTAATGCTATTGCCGCCGTAAAAAGGGGTTGGTGTGTTATAGGTTCAGCATTCATTTTGAATGCATTAATTTTTACTAAATATATTAAGTAAATAAAAATAACTATCAAATACAATGCAATGATTAGTAAGTTACTTATTTCCATTTCAAACCTCAGTGGCTTGTTTTAAAAAGTTTAATGGGTTTTTGGTTACGGCATCTTCAAGATGTGTTGGGGCAAAATGCGCATATATCATCGTCATTTTTATATCCGAATGACCCAATATTTCTTTTAAAACAAGTATGTTCCCACCATTCATCATGAAATGGCTTGCAAAGGTATGGCGCAGAACATGCGTGCACTGCCCTTCAGGAAGTTCTATACTTGCTTTTTCTATAATCCTTTCAAACGTTTTTCTACATGGTGTAAATAGACGTCCACGTTTTTTAGGTATTTCATCATAGAGTTCTTTTGAGATTGGAACTGAGCGAACTTTTCCGCTTTTTGTATTTTTATAAGTTATGCGGTAAGGCGTAACCTGTACCCCTTCAAGATTTTCGGCCTCACTCCATCTTGCCCCTGTTGCTAGACAGATTTTCGTGATGATTAGAACACTAAGGCTATTAGACTCAGCTAAATGATCCAAAAGGACTTTGATCTCATGAGGGTAGAGAAACGAAACCATTTTTTCATCAACTTTGAATGTCGGGATTCCGGCTACTGGGTTTGGTAGAGACCAGTGCCCAAGTTTTTTCAAAGTGCCAAAAACGGCTGATAAGTTTCGCTGTTCATGATTTACAGTTTGCGGCTGGATTGGCATGCAACGCCCATTAATATCTGGTATCTCTCCTTTGAGCCTGCCTTCACGGTAGGCGCTGAAATCACTAGCAGTTATGTGTGATGCTATTGGATTACCCATACCAGCACAAATTCCCTTTAATTTAGACATCATTCGATCGGAATCAGATAGAGTTCGTCCATATAACGCAAACCATTGCTCTATAAGGTCTGACAGCCTCCTTGTATCTTCCTTTTCTCCTAGCCATGGTTTATCTGCAAGTTCATTTGTTATGAATTTCTCATAGGCTAAAGCTTCTCCTTTGGTTGCAAATTTTTTCCGTATGCGTTTCCCTTTTGCACCGTTCGGGCGCAAATCGCAGATCCATTCTCCTTCCTTAGTTTTTCTTACTGTCATTATTCATTAACCAAATATGTTGCAACCACTTTACCGACTAGCGTTACATCAGAAATATTGCAATCTACAGGATATTTTCCCCAATCAATTCGAAGCTTGTTACCTGGAAGCAGGGTTAATTCTTTAATACTTTTCGTACCTGAATACTCAATCAAATACTTACCATCAGTTGCTTGGTGAGAATAGATATCTACAAAGTAGGTTACATTATCATCTTTGATTATTTGTAGTTCTCCGGAGTAGTTCGGCAGCAGGGCTTTGTCGTAGATGAAGGATGCCTGTCGCATTAACTCATTGTTCGAAATTTTGTAGGCAGGGATTCTCAGGGTATCGCTGGCGAGATGGTCAAATGTAGCTCCCTCCCCAGTAGTTAACCAATAGATTGATGCTCCGGTTTCTAAAGCACATCTCAACACAAGGTCTGCTGGGAAGTTGTCCCGCATGATTCTTGTACCCAAAGCACTTGGGGACATTTCCAAGTATTGAGCCAATTGAAGCCTGGAAGTGAAACCGTACACCTCGCAGATCCTTGCAACAGCCTCTCTAGCGCCTGTTTTGATATTATATTTTTGCATCTTTGTAGTTCTTAATGGTTGACAAACTACAAACGGCTACATAGGATTCAAGGTGTTCGTTTGTAGTTCATGTCTGTGAATGATAGTAGTTCGTTGTTAACCACTGCCACCATCTGCAAATGGTGGTTACTTCAAAGTGAGATTTTGCCTTATGAAAACTACCTCCGCAACCTATACAGAGAACCGCTGGATACCTATTAAAACTTTCAGTGAACGTGTTGGTATCAAATTACGTACTGCGCGTTACTGGGTTCATTCGGGAAAAGTAAAAATCAAGCCGAAGGAAAAACCAAAAGAACACGTATATGTAGATTGGTACGCATGGAATGCAGACCGTTAGTAGTTCGTATTGTCCATTCATCATGATCATTCTGTATATGGAATGGGGTAGGAACAATGTTTGATTACCAAACTTCCAAACATGCACATTTTGATGCAGCTTGCCGAGCGTTTGCGCTGTCCCACAATCTGGAAGACGTAGCCGCTGCCGTTGGTATGCGTCCGCAGATCCTGCGCAATAAGTTGAACCCGGTTCAACCACATCGCCTGACCTGTGACGAGCTGCTGGCTATCACCGATTACACGGAAGATGCCCGTTTGCTGGATGGGATGCTGGGGCAGATTAACTGCCTTCCGTCAGTTCCGGTCAATAACGCCATTGAAGCCAACATGCAATTTTGCGCGTTGAGCGCCACTGCAAATGTGGGCGCGATCGCTGGGGAAGCTGTATCAACTGAACACATGACAGCAGCACGCCGCACACAAATTCTTGATCGTGCCCGTGATGCCATCCGTTCCCTTTCCGTTCTGGCTTACACCGTTGAAAGCCGCCTCCAGTCTGCGCCGGTTCTTGCTGCTGCCGTTGATATCGTGACTACCAGCGCCAGCGGCATGATGTGAGGGATAACCATGAAAGCTTTCGTTACCTACCTGAAAAAAGAATCTCCGGCCATGCAGCTGGCCAGCGGATCAACTGGTTGGCTTGAACTGCCAAACGGCCAACGCTGGAACCCTGGTCACCAGTACAAATTCAATGCCCGTTCGTCTCGTCGTCCATGGTGGTTTGGTTTGTTCAGGATTATCAGGGGGCGTCATGGCCATTAGCGAAAAGCAGCAGGAAATTGGCCTCAAATGGCTGGGCAACATCCGCCGTAAGTACTGGAGTGAGAAAAGCGACGCCGCCGAATGGTGGGACACCCAAAAATATTCATCACAGTAAAGATGGCCACTGTATGACTGGGCGGTGTTTTTGTTGGTAGACAGAAAACGCAGCTCTGCACCGTTGCTTAGGCGGATCGGGTTCCCGGTCAGCGTGATACCGAAATACTGTTCGGCAATGTTGACGATGTAAGACCTGAACACCTCCGCCTGGGCTTTGGACGCGGACAGGAAGATTTGCGGATCGCCCGTCATTACCGCGTTTTCGAACGCCTCAAACGCAAAGTACCAGGTTGCACCGATCTGGCGACTTTTCAGGATGTTCCTGACCAGCTGGCCAATGTTGTGGCGCAGGTGTTTCTGATATTCGAAAAGATGTTCGTCCGCCCAGGTGTCAAAATCCTCCTGGGTCAGAGACGAAATATCGTTTTTCTTGTACTTGCGTTTGCCGCGCGGTTCATCCTCGCTATCCCCTCGCGCAGCTGTCTGCCGTTCCCCCTGGCTGGAGGCCAGTTTTTCTTTATGCTTGTTGCTCTGGGCGCGCAGCTTTGTGGCGTGAGCAATAAGCAAATCCATTTCTTTTAAATCCAGGTCCGTTTTATTGTCGCGGGATGCTAACAACTGGTAACGGCGCTCAATTGCCTCCTCTGTGCTTTCGAAACTGAGCAGGTCAGCCCATTTATATTTCTCCGCCCAGTAGTAAACGATCCGCGCATTCGGCAGATTTAATTCTGATGCAATTTCTTTAGGCGTGTATCGGCGCAGGTAAAGTGCGCGGACAACGCCTCTTAATTCGTCTGAGTATTTAGCCATAGATTTAATTATGCCGTGGTGCTGATGAAAAAACGGCGGGGTTAATTCGGGGCTGTTCGGTAATGACTTATAACCGAACTGTTCAGAATAAAGCGTAATGCGGGGATGTGTTTAATTAGCAATAATCAAATCCACAGCACGGTAAACAGTAAATCGACTGAGGGGGAAATATGTGTCGCATTTAAAAACTGACTGGCTGTGTGTTGCCACCGAAGGGGATACGGTAGACGGAAGAGTCATTGAACGGCAATGGATTATCGATATGGGGGAAACCTATGACTTTAATCATTACGTAGCATTGCTCTGGCCTGAACACGATCATTCTGGAGCCAGTTTCGGGGAGGTGCTTGAAGCTACCTGGCGCGATGGTGATGATGGTCTTGCCCGTTTATATGTCAGCCTATGCCCGAACATACGTCTGCTGTATGCAAATGAAGAGGGGCAGTTACTGTTCTTTTCTATTGAGCCAGAAGAGGACTGGCGGGGGACTGGTCGTTTTTACCTTAAAGGGCTGGCAGTAACGAACCGTCCGGCCAGTGTTGGCACTACACGAATGCGTTTCAGTGAGCGCAGATTATCTAAACAAGGTTATTACCGTTGTGTATTGACCACAGAAGGCAAAATTAAGCAGGGAGAAAAAATGTCAAAGAAAAAATGGCAGTCGTATTTTGGTATTAAGCCGAAGTTTGAAGAAGAGTCCCCGTCAGAGGAAGCGCCGCAGGGAGACGATAAATTACAGGCTCTTGCAAATGCGGTGAATGAAATTGAAGGCCGCCTGGCCACGATTGAAAATACGCTACAGGAAATGCAGGGTGATGTTGATACCATTGCAGAAGTTGTAGACACGGAAGAGTTTGCAGAATTGCGTTCCAACGCAAAAGAAATCGTTAACCGCTTTAACGATCTGGGTAGTAAAGGCGGTCAGCGCAAGCAGCGTCAGGTTCCGTCCAAATCCGGGAAATTCAATTTCCTGTAATTTACATAAAAGCAAAAAAGTAAAAACAAGTTAAATAATCGCGTAAATGCGAGGGAGTTTTATGCACCTTAATAACCGTGGGCGGGATTTACTGGATAAATATACGGCTGGAATGGCGCAGCAGTTCGGCGCACGTGATACAGCAGAAGCTGAAAACGAAAGATGGCCAGCAGGGTAACGTGCTCACCCGTTCGTTTTTGATGGAGTACAACGGGGCACAGGCTGAAACCGGAATCAACACGCCAGCGGAAACCTGGCAGATTGACTTCACCGCCCGTATGGCCGCAATGGATGAACGTCAGCGCCTGGAAAATATAGACCTGTACGGCGCAGCGGCTTTCCTGGGTAATGGCTACCTTGTCGCAAAAAGTGGTTCGCAATATTTTGTGACGGCCGGGGCGGGATATGTGCGCGGCTTGCGCGCGCAGCTGGCTGCTAACCAGAACATTACGGTGGCAACCACACCCGTAAAAGTCTGGCTGGATGTTGCATGGACGGGAACGCTGACGAGTGCCTGGGGCGTGGCCAGCAAAATCACCGTGGCGGCTACACTGGCAGATTACGTTCAAAATGGTGTGCAGCACTATGTGTTTGCAGTGGCCAGTATTGATGCCAGCGGCAATATCACCGATTTGCGCCCGAAAGGCTCACTAAACGATCAGTCCGCCAGTGATGCGCTGAAAAAACATGAACAGTCACGCAATCACCCGGATGCAACAACGGCGGCCAAAGGGTTCACGCAGCTCAGCAGCGCCCTGGACAGCGTTTCAGAATCATTAGCAGCCACACCAAAAGCGGTAAAGGCTGCAAATGATAATGCAAACGGGCGCGTACCGTCAGGCCGTAAGATAAATGGACGGGCACTGAGTACAGATATCAACATCACGGCGCAGGATATTTTTAACGGTCAGGCTGTCGGGATTGGCGACGCTGCTGATCTGAATACCTATACGACACCCGGTTTGTATTATCAGCCCGCGAATGCCCAGGCACAAACTGGCAAAAATTATCCGGAGGCTGTTGCCGGGTCTTTAGAGGTTTATAAACACGCGGGAATTACGCAGGTTTACCGTGTTTACAACAATTCGCGGTCATATATTCGCACGATGTACAGCGGGGCGTGGTCAGGGTGGGCTAAACAGTATGACACGTTAAACAAACCGTCTCCGGCTGATATTAATGCCGTGAATAAAAGCGGTGACACCATGACCGGGACATTAAAAGTTAATGCCGAAGTCCAGGCGGCGTCCGCAAATGGGTTCCGCATTGCATATGGTGATTACGGTACGTTCTGGCGTAATGACGGCAGTAACCTTTATTTGATGCTGACTAATAAAGGGGATGCTTACGGAGCCTATAACGCCTTGCGGCCATTACGTGTAAGTCTTGAAACTGGTGCGCTGCAATCAGAAACGCCGTTGACTGTAGGTAACACGATTTATGCCTCAAAAGAAATTACGGCGGGTTACAGCGGTATATTTGGCTGGGCTAATCAGTATTCTACGAAAGCCCCATTTTTTAATTCATATTCGACAACCGGAGCGAGTGAATACCATCCGGTGATTAAACAGCAGGCGACCATTACCGGGAAAAACGCATGGGCTTTTTCGATGGGTTCCCTCGTGGCTGACAATGTGCTTTCGTGGCACTTACATATGAAGGGGAGCGCCAACGGTGATGTTAACTATAAATGGGATGTTAACGGCAACTTTAGCGCTCCAGGGCAAATTACTCCGGGAAATTATTCAAACTTCGATGGACGCTATTACACCAAAACCCAGTCCGATGCCGGGTACATGCCGAAAACGGGCGCATACACAAAAGCCGAAAGTGACGGGCGTTTCCAGCCAAAAGGGAGTTATACCCCGGCAGGACAGGCTTACACCAAAGCAGAGTCTGACGGACGTTTCCAGCCTAAAGGCAGTTACACCCCCGCAGGTCAGGCATATACCAAAGCGGAGTCAGACGGACGCTACCCGCTAAAAACCGCTACGGTGATCGGGGTCAGGGTGAGCGCCAGAGGGAGCATTGGATCAACTGGCGGAGCTAGCGATGTTGATTCCCCGGTTGGCAGTTTTATCACTGGCCGAACGGGCAGTAATGGGGACGTGCGTTATTCGGTGTGGTACACCCGCGCCTTACAAATAAACGTAAACGGCACCTGGAAAACAATCACGGCATAAAGGGAATTTATGATTATCAAAAAATTTCGTCTGGCTGGTACTGAAGTCATTGAAGGTTTCAGTATTGCGAATTTGGTTTCTGAAGATGGTAAAGACTGGTATGAGTCACAGGCTTTATTTAATGCGGATAAATTAAAGTTTGAGTTTGATGAAAACGGGGTGATTACACGGTTTTCTTACGATGTTTCTATGCTGTGGCCAGTAGATAAATCTGTAGCCGAAATCGGAAAGAAATATGTGCCGGAAGGGCTTAATGAGAATGGTGAATGGATGTTCGACGGGAAAAAAATCATTCCTGTCCCCGTTGATTATGTCGCCCAGGCTGAATTTAGAAAACAGAATTTAATGAGTGCCGCAACGGCCATTATTGCCCCGCTGGAAGATGCTTCCGTTCTGGGGATTGCCACTGAAGAGGAATCCATTTTTTTAACAAAGTGGCAAAAGTATAGGGTGCTGCTTAACCGTGTAGATACCAGCAAAGCGCCGGAAATTGAGTGGCCAGAGGTGCCTGACAATGTGGCGTGAAGCGCGAATTGCTTTCAGTGATTCAGTAGGGGCGCTGAATTGTTCCGTTATCCCGGTGCATCCCTGGGTGTACGGAGTTGGTCAGCAGACAGAAAACGGCGCGTATCTCAGCCCGGTAAACGCGATCAACTACCTGGCTGACAAGCTGGCCGGAACGGGCGGGGCGGCGGATATCGTGATCATGATGGTTTCTGGCCAGACGCATGACAGCTTTATGGCCAGCCTGAACAAACTTGTGGATGTATTCCCCAGCCCGGCATTTACCCAGGTGCGGAGGCTGGCGCAGTCAGCCGCGCAGCTGGCTGCGGAAAAGATGCAAATTCCGGCGAAATACAGTCAGAGTTTGCCCGCGGCGATCCCGCTTTCTGTGCCTACAAGCCGCACTGCTCTGGCGGCCGCAGCGGTGAAGAAAGCCCAGCAGGAGGCCGCAGCCGTCGCGGATTTGACGGGCGTAAAAAAGCTGATGGGGGATTTTAAACAGCAGCGCGAAAGCCTGATTTCTGGCATTGCCAGCGGATTAGCGGATTTGCAGGGAAAAAGCGCCAGGGCATGGGTGTTTACTGCCAGCGGCGATCTGCCGTCCACGCTTCTGGAGCTGGTAAAAGGGATTCCACTTCAGTCCTCTGTGTACACCGCCGCCATGATGCTGGTTGGCGACAATCTCGACGGCATAAAAGGAATGATACATGACCTCGAACCCGACACTGGCGCTTAACGGTGAAGCCATTCTGCTGAAGAACATGCGCGTGACCGTATCGCAGCAATTCCAGGACAAAGACCAGTCCGGCCAGACGAGTGCAACCACGAAATCCGAGCAGGGCATCAAAGGCAAGGAGCTGCGCGTGTCCGGCGAAATTCCGTATAAAAATCCGGAGATCCTGCGCCGTATCTTTGAGCTGGCCAGCGCGACGGAGGCCAGCGGCCAGCGCCAGAAATACCGCGTTGCACATGAGGCGGCGCGGGCGGTGAATTTCCGTGAGGCGATTTTTACCGGAACACTGGACGCGCCGCCGCAGGACGGGCGCATGTCCTGGCTGGTTACGTTCACCCTGACCGAACATGTCAGCGTGCAGGAAAAACGCGAGGCCAGGGCAAGCGGCAAAACCAAAGCCGTGAAGCAAACGGCGGGAAGCAGCGGAGGCCAGAACGGTGGCCAGGCCGCTGGCGAGGATGAAGAAAAACTGACGTGGTTTGAAAGCAACGTACTCAAGCCCGTAAATGACGCACTGGCATAAACATGAAACCGATTAAACGTTTATATCTTTCAACGGATGAAATTCACCTGGCTGATGCCAGCCTGGTGCTGGAGCTGAACAGCTGCGGCCGGGGGTTTATTACGGCCGGAACAACGCAGGACTATACGGGGAAGCTGGTGCGTCTCGATGTGGGTTACACCGATCTGGTGTTGCGCTGGTTTACCGGGTACGTGGAACGCTCGCAACCTGCTGAAAACGGCTTTCAGCGACTCTTTGTTCGTGAGCTGGTCGGCGTATTTGAACGCCTCTGGCCATGTTCGTTTCAGCACCCCACACTGCGTGATGTGGCCAGCTGGCTTACAGAGCATAGCGGCCTGACCTTCAGCGTGCCGGATGCAGATTATTCAGACCGTCCGATCCCACATTTCACCCACAGCGGGACGGGGTATCAGCTGCTGGATAATCTCGGAAAGGCTTTCGGCATTACGGATTACGTCTGGTATCAGCTGCCGGACGGCGCGGTATATGTTGGCGGTGCGGAAAAAGCCCTGTTTGCTGGTCGCTCGATTGAGATCCCGCATGAATTTAATCAGGGGGCGGCCGGGGGGAATTCAATGACGCTTCCCCTGGTGCAGAGTCTGCGGCCCGGCGTGGAGCTGAACGGGGAACGGGTGACAAAAGTCCACCTGCAAAATGACACGATGGCTGTCACCTGGACACCCCGCAACCGTGCGACGGGTAAGCCACTGCAAAAAACACCCGTTCAGCGCCAGATTGAAAGCCATTATCCGGAGCTGGCATCCGGGATGCATTTGCCAAAGTTTGGCCGTGTGATGAATCCCGTTGAGGCAGTGAAAAGCGGCAATTTCTCCGATCCGTTCCGTCCCCGCTATGCGGTTGACGTGCAGCTGCTGGACGCGGACGGCAACCCGGAAAAAGACACGCCTGTTTATTCGGCCGTTCCGCTACCGGTTCCTATGGCGGGTAATGATTCGGGGATGTTCCAGTTTCCGCCTGAAGGAACGCTGGTCGAAATCGCTTTTACTGGCGGACGGCCGGATAAGCCTTTTGTGCGGCAGACCGTGCCGGACGGAACCAGCCTCCCGGATATCCAGCCTGGCGAACAGCTGCAACAGCAGCGCGCGGAAGTGTCGCAGCGCGTCACCCAGGCGGGGGACTGGGTGAGGCAGACAGACCAGACGATCAGTGAAACCTCAATGGCGCGGGTGGTTAAGGCCGATACAGAACAGCGCGAGCTGGTTAGCAGAGAAACGACAGTTAAGGCCACGGATAAAATTACCGTGCTGGGCACATCCACATTGCTGGCCGGAGCCATTCAGCAGGTGTGTACGGGGGATTACAGCCAGGCGGTCAATAACCGCGTGGCGAGTATCGGCGGAAATGATGAAACAGACATAGCCGGGAACCAGACAGTCACAACGGGTAAAGACCTGATCGAGAAAATTGGCAAGATACGTAAAAGCGTGGCGGCCGTGCAACAGCAGATTATTGCCCCGGTGGTGTGGATTGGCTCTGGAACTATCAACGTGGCACAGCTGATGCTGGACACGCTCGACGTGGTTAAGGAGCTGGCAGAGCAAACGGCAAGCCACACGCACAGCAATACAGGGACACCGACCAACGCGGGAGCCATCCGGAACACCGGAACGAAAGCGGACACGCTGAACGGCAAATACTCCCCGGTGATTGGCAAGTAAACCTGTCCAGAACATAACCCGCGAAAGCGGGTTTTTTTATGCCCTTCATCCCCAGGCGGGGATATCTCTTTTCTTACCTCTTAAGCGGCTATCGCTACGCGCTGTCAGCTGCGCTCTGGCGCGTTCAGCCTTTTCGCACACTCAGAGCCACCCTTAAAACAGATCGTGTCCACAGCGGGGCGCTGGCGCGTCACAGCACGGCCAAAAAAATCTTTCGCAGACCAAAATCGCACTACACCGCACCCGCCTGCGGTTTTTGGATCATAAAAATTTTTCAGTTTTAGTTTTCTTCAAACCGCGCCGCCAGAACGCGCCAGTGCTGGCGGCCTTGCGGAAAACCAGAACTGAAAAGATTGAAAAGAATTTCAGTGTTTTTCAGTTTTATTGATCTCACTGTATACTGAAGATGCTTGTATATCATTGAAAGTTAATGGTTTACGTGATTTTACATGAGTAAGTTATACTATCTGACCTTGCTTTGCTATTATGTAGGTACCACATAAGAGGTTGAACACGTTACTTAATTGTTACTGTGCTTACCATGTTAGAACTGAAATCCAATGAACATGCTTGTGGTTTTTTGATTCGATGTGTATAAAGTACGTCCAAGGTTGTAAACCAGAAGATGAGCCAACTTAAGAGGTATGAACTATGAAAAAAATCTATCGTGAAGAAGATTGGGGTGTTTTCAGCTCTAAATAAATAGTTACTCATTTTATAGATTCTCGGAGGTGGGCTTATGCCCACCTCTTTTGCGTATGGACTAAGCGAAATGGATCACGAGATTCTGGATGTTGTCCTTAGAACTCTGAAGAGACTATGGAAGGACAATCCAACCTTCTACAGCACTATCATTGCCGCACTAATAGCAGCAGCGATTGCCATCATTAGCATAAGAACGCAGCGGCAGACATCCCGCGAGAAAAACTCTCTGGATTTCGAATCATCATACAAGCGTAGTGATAAGGTTGAGAGTGCTTGGCAGACAATGCTGAATATTCTTAAGCTCAGAAAAATAATCCCGCTAGAAATGTGGGGGCGTGATGAGGTTCGGCAAACAAAAGAAGCCCGTGCTTTGATGACAGTTTTTAACGAATGGGAAAGATGCGCGAATGCAATCCGGAACGGATTGTACGATGAGCTGTTTTTGTACAAAGTTTTTGGATCTACAGTGATCTTTCTGGCTAAGGAATTTGAGCCATATCTAGCTGCACGACGCAGTGTTAATATAAAATTTTATAGTAATTTCTGTTGGTTAGCTGAAAATTGGATGATAAGGCGAGAGCGTGAACAGGGAAATGGTGCCATGCCATTACCGTACAATATGCCCTTTACTCCTACTTTGGCCATAGCTACGCCTACGCCCACTGAGGCTAAAAGTACGAAAGTAGTTGTGACCATAAAATTTAAATAGAGACTCAGTATGCGAAGAATACTCAACAAAACTTGTCTTGGCGGCACTGTTTCAAGTTTTGTTGCAGCAATTCTTTACTATTGAGCTATGTGGGTACGAAGTGGGCTTTAAATAAAAGAAGGGGTTACGTTAAAACGTAACCCCTTCTTTTATTTAATATGGCTGGCGACGGTTGATGAGTTAGCATCCGAAATTTCAACGTCTACAAAACCATCTATTAATGCCCGCTTTAATCCTGAGGAACGTAGAGGTCGAAAGAATCGAACTAGGATTTTCGATGCAATGCCATTGTTGTAGCCTTCCATAGTAGATGAGCTTTCTCTGTCGCCACTTTGCCGCCACTGGCAAGTAATGTACAGGGTAACTCATTGATATTGAGAGGGTAAAATAGCAGGCAACAAAAAAACCATATAAGTATCTGCCGAAGATTGGCACGCCGCTATCAAATTCTACGAGCCATGCTACAAGCAGTGCGGCGAAGCATACAAGACATACAAGACGGTACAGCTTGTACTGGTTGACGCGATCGAACACTCCAACAGTTCGGGCAATACGCTCTGCCGGAAGTCTAAAATTTATTTAGCTAAATGATTGAGCCGAAAAATTAATGAATCGGCTCACCTTCATCAGTCAGAGTGAGAATTATCTTTGACGGCATCTGCATTTGAAAATGTGCTTCAAAAAAACTGTGATACCCAGGTAAAAAAGAAAGGGTAGGCTGCCCGTTGGCTGACTGAACATTGAAGCAGCAATTGTAATCTAAGCGAGCTTGAAGGAAATCACGCTTGTTAATTGGGTATGGTTGTTGGGGGTTGGGGCTGGAAAGAAAGTAGGCCAATACAGCTTTGCAGCCCTTCTTTTCTGACTCGATAAAATGCATTGAATTATTGTGAGTTTTTTCCATTTCAATCTCTTTAAGTGCCACGGATATCCTGCTATCGATTTCGTAGATAAAGTAATTGTTTGGAAGGTCACTTTTGGGGATTATCCAACGTTTAGATGTTAAATAATGAATTCCATCAGCTCTCACATAATAACTCTCTTGTTTTCGATTTAATGAGTGCAAAACCAACCGACTAGCCTGATCAAGTTGAGGATAAACAGTTTTGAACTCATTCATAAACGCTTGATCTTCAAATTGTCGTGCCAGTTCTTGGCGCTTAACCATGCTTTTTTTATTTTTCCAAGTTACCGCTGCTGTGAAGCATTTATGAGCTAAATTTAAGCACCAACTAATCATGGCTAAAATCACTACGCCCATGCATGCTCCGAGCACCATAGCTAGTAAAAGGCATAACTCAGATGTGAAATCGCTAGCAGCTTTCGTTGGCTGAGGTAGGCGACCCTGCAAATATGGGAAGAAAATCATCATAGAGATGATAGCACCCATAATCATAAAGCTGACTCTTACTGCCATCTTTGATGATGTCAGTAGGTTGGCAAGCTTGATCAAGAAATCGGCCGGAAGCATTCCCTATCCCTCGCAACATTAGTGAATATGAGTGGACGCAAAGTGGACAATAGACATTAAAAAGGGGTTACGCTTTCACGTAACCCCTTGTTTTATTTGGTGGAGCTGGCGGGAGTTGAACCCGCGTCCGAAATTTCTACATCCTCGGTACTACATGCTTAGTTTGTCTTTACATTCGCACGCCAGCTGCGGACAGACACGCCACTAACGAACTAGCCTGATTAGTTTTAACGCTTCAACCCCAGGCAGGGCTTCCACGCGATCTCTTTTGGGTTTGACCTCTCTTTGATCCCCGTCTTAAGAGCGGAAGCTAGGGAGAGAGGGCTCAGAGCAGGTTATTAAGCTGCTAAAGCGTAGTTTTCGTCGTTTGCGACTATTTTTTTGCGGCTTTTAACGAGGCAAACCGCCCCTCGGCATGCACCTTGGGTTTCGCAAATCCCGTCGAATCCAGAATCAGCCCCAATAGTGTTGAACTGAGTATACCAGATTTCACTTCCTGGATACCAGCCCGGAACCTAACTTATTGAATAGTACAATAAGTGTGCAGAATCAACGTCCTGCGTTTTTCATAATGCGCGCTTTGTCCAGCTGCCACTCGCGCTCTTTCAGGTCAGTACGTTTGTCGTGCTGTTTTTTACCCTTCGCGACGCCAACTTTCACTTTGCACCAGGCGTTTTTCCAGTACAGCGACAGGGCGACCACGGTGAAACCTTCACGGTTAATGCGTCCGTAGAGGGATTCCAGCTCACGCTTGTTCAGCAGCAGCTTGCGGGTGCGCGTTGGGTCACACACGTAGTGTGAAGAGGCGACGGTCAGCGGCGTAAAGTTCGCGCCGAACAGAAAGGCTTCGCCATCTTTCAGGATCACGTAACTATCGCCGATGTTGGCTTTCCCGGCGCGCAGCGATTTTACTTCCCAGCCCTGCAACGCAAGGCCAGCTTCGAATTCTTCTTCAATGAAATACTCGTGGCGAGCACGCTTGTTGAGCGCAATGGTCGCCGAGCCTGGTTTATGTGCTTTTTTCTTCGTCATAAGTGTCGTAAAGCCGTCGGTAATCTGATTTCAAAAAGTCACCTCATTGCGTCCTGTGAGGTCTAACGCGCTATCTTAGCACGAGATGAGGCTTAGCGTTTTTTTAACAGGTGATAAATGTTATTATTTGTCCGTTGTGTGACCATGGGAAATGCTATGCCTCAGATTAGCCGTACTGCGCTTGTGCCTTACAGCGCGGAACAAATGTATCAGTTAGTGAACGATGTTCAGTCTTATCCAGAATTTATTCCGGGATGCACCGGGAGCCGCGTTCTGGAGTCCGGCCCGACGCAGATGACCGCGGCGGTGGATGTCTCCAAAGCGGGGATCAGCAAGACGTTCACCACCCGCAATACGCTGACCAGCAATCAGAGTATTTTGATGCATCTGGTGGATGGTCCGTTTAAAACCCTGATGGGGGGCTGGAAGTTTACGCCGCTGAGCGCAGACGCCTGTCGCATTGAGTTCCAGCTGGACTTTGAATTCACCAATAAGCTGATTGAGCTGGCGTTTGGGCGCATCTTTAAAGAGCTGGCCTCGAACATGGTTCAGGCGTTCACCACCCGCGCCAAAGAGGTTTACAGTGTCGCATAAGATAGCTGTAGAAGTGGTGTATGCGTTGCCGGAGAAGCAGTACCTGCAGCGTGTAACGCTGGAAGAGGGCGCGACCGTTGAGGCGGCTATCCGTGCTTCCGGTATCCTTGAGCTCCGAAGCGATATTGACCTGGCGAAAAATAAGGTCGGGATTTACAGCCGTCCGGTGAAGCTGGGTGATGTGCTGAAAGAGGGCGACCGGGTGGAGATTTATCGTCCGCTGATTGCTGACCCGAAAGAGCTGCGTCGCCAGCGTGCAGAGAAATCTGGTAAGTAGCGGTTTCTTTCCCCTCACCCTGACCCTCTCCCCAAAGGGGCGAGGGGATCAACACAAAACAAAAAAGGTGCTCAATGAGCACCTTTTTGCATTCCTGGCGCCTGATTATTTGGTCAGGGCAGGCTTGTTGTCGATGTTGGTCAACACACCGGCGCTGCTGAAGGTCAGCGTCAGGGTCTGCTGGGTCGCATCTTCATGGCCCGGCTTCTGACGGAATACATAGAACCAGGTGTTAGTGCCGAACGGATCGGACATCATCGGGGTTCCCAGTGCATAAGCGACCTGCTGTTGTGTCATCCCCACACGGATTTTGGACACATCGTTAGGGGTAAGGTAGTTCCCCTGGTTGATGTCAGGACGGTAAACCACTTTCTCCAGAGTGGAACAGCCTGCGGTCAACATCAGAAGAACCGCTGCGGCAGCGGTCAGCATTTTACAACGCATAGTGATTTGATTCCTTTTCGGGCCCGAGCAGAACGCGGCTCATATGTAATATGCCGATGATAATAGACCTTGCCCCACTTTGAAACCGGTCTGGCGGCGTTTTTGTTGTTCTGTATGACCCTGAGATCCCGAAAAAGTTTATGCCGCCAGCAGTTCTTTCGCGTTCGCGAGTGTATTACGCGTGACTTCGCTGCCGCCGAGCAGGCGTGCCAGCTCCTGTAGACGCGCGCGTTTATCCAGCGGCTTCATGTGCGTTTCGGTCATTTCACCGTCGGTTTCTTTGCTGACGATAAAGTGATGATGGCCACAGCCCGCGACCTGCGGCAGGTGGGTTACACACATTACCTGCGTTGATTCGCCTAGCTGGCGCAGCAGTTTACCTACCACCGCCGCCGTTGGTCCGCTGATCCCCACATCCACTTCATCGAAAATCAGCGCCGGGGTTTCCATTTTACGCGCGGTAATCACCTGAATCGCCAGCGCAATGCGCGACAGCTCACCGCCGGATGCCACTTTAGAAATCGCCTGAAGTGGCTGACCCGGGTTGGTGGTGACGCGGAATTCTATGCGGTCTGCACCTTCTGCCGTGAGGTGGTTTTCTTCAAAGCGAACATCAATAGTGAATACGCCGTGCGGCATCGCCAGCGTATGCATGCTGTCGGTGATGTGCTGGCTTAACTCCAGGGCGTAATGCTGACGGATTTCATGCAGCTTTTGCGCTGTCGCCAGCGCCTGTTCATGGTGCAGGTTCACCGCCAGAGAGAGGGTTTCCAGCGAGTCAGCCTGATCGTCAAGCTGCTGCTGTTCTTCCAGCAGAGACTGATAGTAGCCCGGCAGCTCTTCCGGCGTAACGTGGTGCTTGCGCGCCAGCGAAATCTGACGGGAGATGCGCTGTTCCAGCTCAAACAGACGGTTTGGGTCGAGATCGAGACGTTCGCAGTAGTGGCGCAGCTCGTCGCCGGCTTCGGAGATCTGAATGGCCGCTTCTTCCAGCATATCCAGAACGCCAGAGAGTTTGCTGTCCATGCCGACCAGCTCGGTAATCAGCTGACGAACGTTATACAGCTGGCTCTGGAGGTTCACGTCTTCGCCATCCGCCAGCAGGTTGAGCGCATTCTGGCTGGTTGAGAGCAGGTGGCCGCTGTTCGCCAGGCGTTTGTACTCTTCGTCGATTTGCTCAAACTCACCCGCCTGCGGGTTAAATTCGTTCAGCTCTTTAAGCTGGTATTCCAGCAGCTCCGCGCGTGCGGCGCGCTCCTGGCTCTGCTGCTGGTGCTGGGCGAGCTCGCGGCAGCTTTGATGCCACTGGCGATAGTGCTCCGCCATAAGCTGAGTAAGCGCATACTCACCCGCATAACCATCAAGCAGCGCTTTCTGCTGTTCTGGTTTGACGAGTTGCTGATGAGCATGCTGACCGTGGATCTGAATAAGCAGCTGGCCGAGTTCGCGCAGCTGGGAGAGCGGGACCGCCGTGCCGTTGATGAAGCCACGTGAACGACCGTCGCTGCTGATCACGCGGCGAAGTAAACACTCACGTCCATCTTCGAGCTGGTTCTGTTCCAGCCAG
Organism: Enterobacter sp. AC1; assembly: GCF_050434705.1. Taxonomy (NCBI): domain Bacteria; kingdom Pseudomonadati; phylum Pseudomonadota; class Gammaproteobacteria; order Enterobacterales; family Enterobacteriaceae; genus Enterobacter; species Enterobacter sp. AC1. The sequence goes on from NZ_JBNDIZ010000011.1 coordinate 110,269, forward strand.
CGCTGGGCTGCAGGGGTGTCTTTCAGGGAGAAGCGGGCGCACAGGTCGGCACGGTTTGCGCCCATGCGCACCATATCGCCCTCTGCACGGCCGCCAAGGCACAAGCCGAGGGCATCAATGGCAATGGATTTACCTGCACCGGTTTCCCCGGTGATCGCCGTCATGCCGCTGTGGAAATCGATCTCAAGCTCACGAACAATGGCAAAGTTGCTGATGGTCAGTTGTGCCAGCATAATTGTTTTCCTGTATGAAAAACCATAACTGTGTTTTCATGCAGTATAAACTGGTTTTATATACAGTAAAGTCCTGGATGCAAAATCAGAACAATTTTTTTGACCAGCCAAGCTTCGAGCTTAATGTGTTGAAATAGCTGTAATCTTTCGGGTGAATAAGGTTCAGATGGTAATCACACCGGCGAATCAGGACATCTTCACCTTCCTGGATCGGCAGCGCTATCTGGCTGTCGCAGCTGATCTCCAGGTCGTTACGGCGGTGCGAGAACCGCAGGCGTATCGTACTGTCGCCGTTGATGACCAGCGGGCGGGCAGAGAGCGTGTGCGGGAACATCGGCACCAGGGTAATGGCGTCCAGAGAAGGCGTCAGGATCGGGCCGCCGGCCGAAAGCGAGTAGGCGGTTGAGCCGGTTGGAGTGGAGATAATCAGCCCGTCAGAACGCTGGGAGAAGGCAAAGATTTCGTCGATATAGACTTCGAACTCGATCATGTGCGCCACTTTACCGGGGTGAAGCACCACCTCGTTGATCGCGGTGCTGATGCGTTTCTGGCAGTCCTGCTGGCACACCTGCGCTTCCAGTAAAAAGCGTTTTTCACTGATATAGTGACCTTCCAGCACGTCGGCCAGCTGCTGCTGCGCATTGTCCGGGTCGAGGTCGGTTAAAAAGCCGAGGTTGCCACGGTTGATGCCGATGACCTTGATGTCATAGCGCGCCAGCGTGCGGGCCGCGCCGAGCATGTTGCCGTCGCCGCCCACCACCACGGCGAGGTCGGCCTGTTGGCCTATTTCCGCCAGCGTGCCGGTTTTGACGCTCTTCAGCTGCAGCTCCTGCGCAATCTGCTGCTCAACCATCACTTCATAGCCTTTGCTACACAACCAGCGATACAACATTTCATGTGTCGTCAATGCGGTAGGATGACGCGGATGCCCGACGATCCCAATACACCTGAAATGATTATTCATTTTCTGGAGGTCCTTGTGCCTGATGAATGATGACAATCTGTCTTGTTCCCTTGAATCCCGGAAACTGATCCCCATAATAAGCGAAGTTAGCGAGATGAATGCAGAAAAACGCGGAGAAATTCATGAGTAGTAAAGAACAGAAAACGCCTGAGGGGCAAGCCCCTGAAGAAATTATCACGGAACAGCATGATGAAGTTGAGGCTGTAGAGCCAGACGCATCTGCTGAGCAGGTGGACCCGCGCGATGAAAAAATTGCGAATCTGGAAGCTCAACTGGTAGAAGCACAGAATCGCGAACGCGACGGTGTTCTGCGCATCAAGGCGGAAATGGAAAACCTGCGTCGTCGTACCGAGCAGGACGTTGAGAAGGCGCATAAATTTGCGCTGGAGAAGTTCGTCAACGAACTTCTGCCGGTGATTGATAGCCTCGATCGCGCGCTGGAAGTGGCTGACAAAGCAAATCCTGACAACGCGGCGATGATCGAAGGTATCGAACTGACGCTGAAGTCTATGCTCGACGTGGTGCGCAAGTTTGGCGTGGAAGTGATTGCCGATACCAACGTTCCGCTGGATCCAAACGTTCATCAGGCGATTGCGATGGTGGAGTCTGAAGAGGTGGAAGCCGGTAAAGTGCTGGGCGTGATGCAGAAAGGTTACACCCTGAACGGCCGTACCATTCGCGCTGCGATGGTGACCGTGGCGAAAGCGAAAGCGTAATTTGCCACATTCGTAGTACCGGGTGGCGGCGTTCGCCTCACCCGGTCTACAGCCTTACTCCGCGATACTTTCGCGCAGCGGTTTCACGGGCAGGACTTTAACCTGCTTAATCATATTGTCCTGCACGTCCAGGATATCAATATCGTACTGCTCAATGCGCACCCGCGTGCCCGCCGCCGGGATCTCTTCCAGCGCTTCCAGAATCATCCCGTTAATCGTGCGAGCCTCATCTTCCGGCAAATGCCAGTTAAACGCTTTGTTGAGTTCGCGAATGTTCGCGCTACCGTCAATCAGCACCGAACCGTCGTTTTGCGGGGTGACCTCTTCCGCGAGGGAAGGAGACATTGAGGTAGTAAAGTCCCCGACAATCTCTTCCAGAATATCTTCGACCGTCACCAGCCCCTGAATATCGCCGTACTCGTTAACCACCAGGCCGACTTTCTTCTTGTTGCGCTGGAATTTCACCAGCTGCGTGCTGAGCGGGGTGCCTTCCGGCACGTAGTAAATCTCGTCAGCGGCGCGCAGCATCACCTCTTTGGTGAACTCTTTTTTCTCGGTCATCAGACGGTACGCTTCGCGCACGCGCAGCATGCTGATGGCGTCATCCAGCGAGTCGCGGTACAGCACAATGCGCCCGTGCGGGGAGTGCGTCAGCTGGCGGACGATGGCTTTCCAGTCGTCATTGATGTCGATACCCACGATTTCGTTACGCGGCACCATGATGTCGTTCACGCTTACCTTTTCCAGATCCAGCACCGACAGGAGCATGTCCTGATTACGTCGGGAGATCTGGGAGCGGGATTCGTTCACGATGGTACGAAGCTCGTCTTTGCTGAGCGCGCTGCTGATGGTGACGTCGGCTTTGATTCCCACCATCCGCATCAGCAGGCGCGTCACCATGTTCAGCAACCAGACCAGCGGCATCATCAGGATCTGCAGCGGCGCCAGCAGGAAGCTGCTCGGGTAGGCGACCTTCTCAGGGTAAAGCGCAGCGATGGTTTTCGGCAGCACTTCGGCAAACACCAGCACCACGAACGTCAGCACGCCGGTGGCAATCGCGACCCCGGCATTGCCGTACAGGCGCATCCCGACGATGGTACCAAGGGCAGAGGCCAGTATGTTGACGAGGTTGTTGCCGATGAGCACCAGGCTTATCAGGCGATCCGGTTTGCGGAGCAGTTTTTCAACGCGACGTGCGGCACGGTTACCCTGTTTAGCACGATGACGTAACCGGTAGCGGTTTAAGGTCATCATGCCGGTTTCCGAGCCGGAGAAATAGGCGGAGATGACCACCATGACGATCAGCGTAACGATCAGCGTGGTGGTAGAGATGTGTTCCAGGGGGAACTCCTTTGTTTCTTAGCCAGCAAATTGCTGTATGAAGCGGCTGCCAAAATAGGCAAGGGTGAGAATGCCCGCACCCGCGACGTTGAACCAGACCACGCGGCGACCGCGCCAGCCTTCATGATAGTGGCCCCACAACAGGACAATATAGACAAACCACGCGATGATAGAGAGCACCGCTTTATCGATATTCTCCACGCTGAACAGGTTCTTCATGTAAAACAGGCCGGTGCAGAGCGTGAGCGTCAGCAGCACCACGCCCACCTGGGTGATGTGGAACATCTTACGCTCAATGACCATCAGCGGCGGCATCTCATGGTTAAACGCCAGCTTTTTGTTTTTCAACTGGTAGTCAATCCAGGCGAGCTGCATGGCGTAAAGCGCGGCGATGATCAGCGTCGCGTAGGCAAAGAGCGACAGGCCGATATGCACCAGCATCCCCGGGGTGGCCTCCAGATGCGTAATGAATTCATTGGGCATAAAGGTGGCTAAGGCCAGATTGATCAGCGCGAAGGCGTACACAATCGGCAGCAGCAGCCAGCCGCGATTTTTTGAGGCCACGATGGTCATCACCGTGCAGATCATCAGGCTGACCAGCGAGCCGACGTTGAGGACGCTCAGGTTTTGCACGCTGCCGTCGCCGGGGATGATGCGTGATTCCAGCGCAAACGCGTGGCTAATCAGTGCGATCACCGCGGAAAGAATAGCCATGCGCCGCCAGCCGCTGTTTTTTTGCAGCAGTCCGGGAACGATCAGCGCGAGGCTGACAGAGTAGGCAACAAGGGCGATCAGTGCGAAAACAGGCATATAGGCATCGACAGTTGTCTTAATAAGAAAGAGAAGCAGTATAACGTTACGTGACGCCTGCTCCAACCGTTGCATAACAACAAAGGCGCCTTCATGTTATACTCCGGCAAAATTCTGTGTATGTGTCGCTCATGGCGGCCCAACGTTTCTACCCAGGCGAGAGACAATGTTTGATAATTTAACCGATCGTTTGTCGCGCACGCTGCGCAACATCAGCGGCCGCGGACGCCTTACTGAAGAGAACATCAAGGAAACGCTGCGCGAAGTGCGCATGGCGCTGCTGGAAGCAGACGTGGCGTTGCCGGTTGTTCGTGATTTTATCAACCGCGTAAAAGAGAAGGCGGTTGGTCATGAAGTTAACAAGAGCCTGACCCCGGGTCAGGAGTTCGTCAAAATCGTTCGTAACGAACTGGTTTCGGCGATGGGCGAAGAGAACCAGGTGCTTAACCTGGCGGCTCAGCCTCCGGCCGTAGTGCTGATGGCTGGCCTGCAGGGTGCGGGTAAAACAACCAGCGTCGGTAAGCTGGGTAAATTCCTGCGTGAAAAGCACAAGAAGAAAGTGCTGGTGGTGTCTGCGGACGTCTATCGCCCGGCGGCGATCAAGCAGCTGGAAACCCTGGCCGAGCAGGTCGGCGTGGATTTCTTCCCGTCAGACGTGGCCCAGAAGCCTGTCGACATCGTTAACGCGGCGCTGAAAGAGGCGAAGCTGAAGTTCTACGACGTGCTGCTGGTGGATACCGCCGGTCGTCTGCACGTTGACGAAGCGATGATGGACGAGATCAAGCAGGTGCATGCCTCTATCAACCCGGTAGAGACCCTGTTCGTTGTTGACGCCATGACCGGTCAGGATGCGGCGAATACCGCGAAAGCGTTTAACGAAGCCCTGCCGTTAACCGGCGTGGTGCTGACCAAAGTGGACGGTGATGCCCGCGGCGGTGCGGCGCTCTCCATTCGTCACATCACCGGTAAGCCAATCAAATTCCTCGGCGTAGGCGAGAAAACTGAGGCGCTGGAGCCATTCCACCCGGATCGTATTGCTTCCCGTATCCTTGGGATGGGCGACGTGCTGTCGCTGATCGAAGATATTGAGAGCAAGGTTGACCGCGCACAGGCCGAGAAGCTGGCCAGCAAGCTGAAAAAAGGTGACGGTTTCGATCTCACCGACTTCCTTGAGCAGCTGCGCCAGATGAAAAACATGGGCGGCATGGCAAGCCTGATGGGCAAACTGCCGGGCATGGGCCAGATCCCTGACAACGTGAAAGCGCAAATGGATGACAAGGTGCTGGTGCGTATGGAGGCGATCATCAACTCGATGACCCTCAAAGAGCGCGCTAACCCGGACATCATCAAAGGCTCCCGTAAACGCCGTATCGCAGCCGGTTGCGGCATGCAGGTGCAGGACGTTAACCGCCTTCTGAAACAGTTCGACGACATGCAGCGCATGATGAAGAAAATGAAGAAAGGCGGCATGGCGAAGATGATGCGCGGCATGAAAGGCATGATGCCGCCAGGATTCCCTGGCAGATAAATCGTGTTTAATGCTCAGCATCAAGATGCTGATTGCATTTTCCCCAGAAATCAGTAAAATTTTCGGGCTTTTAATATGACACCCGGGCTCCGTTCCTCGATGGGGCCCGGTTGTTTTATTCACACAAGAGGATGTTATGGTAACTATTCGTTTAGCTCGTCACGGCGCTAAAAAGCGTCCGTTCTACCAGGTTGTTGTGACTGACAGCCGTAATGCACGCAACGGTCGCTTCATCGAGCGCGTTGGTTTCTTCAACCCACTGGCCGCTGGCGCAGAAGAAGAAACTCGTCTGGATCTGGATCGTATCGCTCACTGGGTTGGCCAGGGCGCTACTGTTTCCGATCGCGTTGCTACGCTGATCAAAGCAGCAAACAAAGCAGCTTAATCTGTCACGGTGGTCATGATGAGCAATAAAGCACCTGTTGAACCGATCGTATTGGGAAAAATGGGTTCTTGCTACGGTATCCGTGGTTGGCTCAGAGTGTTTTCCTCCACTGAAGACGCTGATAGCATTTTTAATTACCAGCCCTGGTTTATCCAGAAAGGCGGTAAGTGGGAAGAGGTCGAGCTGGAAAGCTGGCGTCACCACAATCAGGACATCATCATCAAGCTGAAAGGCGTTGACGATCGTGATGCCGCGAATGCCCTGACTAATTGTGAAATTGTCGTGGATTCGTCGCAGTTGCCACAGCTGGAAGAGGGCGACTACTACTGGAAAGACCTTATGGGTTGCCAGGTAGTCACTACCGAAGGCTACAGCCTGGGGAAAGTCATCGATATGATGGAAACCGGGTCAAATGACGTTCTCGTCATTAAGGCAAACCTGAAAGATGCATTTGGCATCAAGGAGCGGTTGGTTCCGTTCCTCGATGGACAGGTTATCAAGAAAGTCGATCTCGCTACTCAAACCATTGAAGTAGATTGGGATCCTGGTTTTTAAATTCTCCGGATAAACGGTAAAAGACGGCGCTATGTGGATTGGCATAATTAGCCTGTTTCCTGAAATGTTCCGCGCGATTACCGATTACGGGGTAACTGGCCGGGCAGTAAAGAATGGCCTGCTGAGCATCCAGAGCTGGAGTCCTCGTGACTTCACGCATGACCGGCACCGTACCGTGGACGATCGTCCTTACGGCGGCGGACCGGGGATGTTAATGATGGTGCAACCCTTACGGGACGCCATTCACACAGCAAAAGCCGCGGCAGGTGAAGGCGCAAAGGTGATTTATCTGTCACCTCAGGGACGCAAGCTTGATCAAGCGGGCGTGAGCGAACTGGCGACGAATCAAAAGCTGATTCTGGTCTGTGGTCGCTACGAAGGGATAGATGAGCGCGTAATTCAAACCGAGATTGACGAAGAATGGTCTATCGGCGATTACGTTCTCAGCGGTGGTGAGTTACCCGCAATGACGCTGATTGACTCCGTCGCCCGGTTTATTCCGGGGGTACTGGGCCATGAAGCTTCGGCAACGGAAGATTCCTTTGCCGATGGATTGCTGGACTGTCCACACTATACTCGTCCTGAAGTGTTAGAAGGGATGGAAGTACCGGCAGTGTTACTGTCTGGAAACCATGCCGAGATACGTCGCTGGCGTTTGAAGCAGTCGCTGGGCCGAACCTGGCTTAGAAGACCTGAACTTCTGGAAAACCTGGCTCTGACTGAAGAGCAAGCAAAGTTGCTGGCCGAGTTCAAAACTGAACACGCGCACCAGCAGCATGAACATGATGGGAATGCGTAATACGCTCCCGAATATCAGTTTACCCAGGATAAGAGATTAAATTATGAGCAACATTATTAAGCAACTTGAACAAGAGCAGATGAAGCAGGACGTACCTTCCTTCCGTCCAGGTGACACCGTGGAAGTGAAAGTATGGGTTGTTGAAGGTTCCAAAAAACGTCTGCAGGCATTCGAGGGCGTGGTTATCGCTATTCGTAACCGCGGTCTGCACTCTGCATTCACTGTTCGTAAAATTTCCAACGGCGAAGGCGTTGAGCGTGTCTTCCAGACTCACTCTCCGGTAGTTGACAGCATTGCTGTTAAACGTCGTGGTGCTGTACGTAAAGCTAAACTGTACTACCTGCGTGAGCGTACTGGTAAGTCTGCTCGTATTAAAGAGCGTCTGAACTAAGATTCGCTTAAGCGACATCCTGTTAGAAAGGGCTGGCCGAAAGGCTGGCCCTTTTTTTATCCCATCGCACCTCTCGCGTTAACCCTTTTGTCATAAATCATTTACAATGCTTGCCTCTTGAGTGGAGGGGAAGTGGATAACGTACTGCACCAGCATAACCGGAAACGCACAGCGGCCTTGACCGCGCTGTTTGCGATCCTGCTGATCGTGGTGGCGCCGCTTATCTCCGTCTCGCTGCAGAAAGATCCTATGAGCGCCATGCCGGGCATGCACCATGACATGAGCATGATGTCGATGGATGAGCATCATGGCGATATGCCTCACCCGATGCCCGTCGACCATGCGGAAGCGTGCGGCTACTGCGTGCTGTTAGCACATGTTCCTGGCGTGATGCTGGCGCTGATCGTCCTGCTCAGCGCGGTTCTGCAGAGGCTTCGCGTTAAGCCGCCGCGTCAGGCGGTCAGCCACTGGCACTTTTTCCCCTGGCTTTACCCTGATACCCGCGCGCCGCCGCGGCAGTCTGCTTTTTCCCTTTAAAACATATCGATAACTTTTTGCCTTAAAAAGGAAAAGTATGACTACCTGCACTCCGCGCGCGGCATGGGGAAACCTGCTGCGTCGCCTCCATTTCTACATTGGGCTGTTTGTCGGCCCGTTTATCTTCTTCGCCGCGCTGACCGGTACGCTGTATGTGGCGACCCCGCAGCTGGAGAATACGCTCTACCGACATGCGCTCCACGCGGACTCCGTGGGCGAGCCGCAGCCTCTGGCGGAGCAAATTGCCGTGGCGGAAAAAGCCGTTGGACCAGATTTGCGTTTGCACGCCGTTCGTCCGGGACTGGCTGAAGGCGAAACCACCCGCGTGATGTTCGCTGACCCGGCGCTTGGGCCTTCGGAAAGCCGGGCTATCTTTGTGGATCCGGTAAGCCTGGCGGTGCTGGGGGATATGACGGTATACGGCACCAGCGGGATTTTACCGCTGCGTCAGACCATTGATTACCTGCATACGTCCCTGATGCTGGGCGACGTTGGTCGACTGTATAGCGAACTGGCTGCCTCCTGGATGTGGGTTGCCGCGCTGGGGGGAATTGCCCTGTGGTTTTATACCCGACCAAAACGGCGGATCAACAATCGCTTCCAGAACCGGCGTCGCGTGCACGTGTCGCTGGGCTGGACTTTGCTGGGCGGAATGCTGTTGTTCTCAGCAACCGGCCTGACCTGGTCCCAGTGGGCTGGGGGTAACGTTGATAAGCTGCGGGCCGGGATGAACTGGCTAACCCCGCAGGTTAACACGGCGCTATCCGATGTACCGGAGAGCGTGGATGAACATGCCGGGCACCGTGGCCATCACGGTGGAATGATGATGCCGGAAATGGCGATGGATCTGACGCAGTTTGATGGGGTGTTAAGCGCTGCGCGTAAAGCGGGGATTGATGCCAGCAAGCTGGAGATTCGCCCGGCGACAACGGCGGATCGCGCCTGGACCGTGACGGAAATCGATCGCAGCTGGCCGACTCAGGTGGATGCGGTTGCGGTTGATCCCACGACGATGCAGGTTCTGGACAGAACCCGGTTCGAGGATTTCCCGCTAATGGCAAAACTGACCCGCTGGGGCGTGGATTTCCATATGGGGATCTTATTCGGGATGGTGAATCAGCTTCTGCTTGTGGCCTTCGGCCTTGCCCTGTGCGTGCTCATCGTCTGGGGCTACCGGATATGGTGGATGCGTCGGCCGGCACAATCGGCAGCGGATCCGGTGCAGACGCTTTGCCAGAGCTGGCTGGCGCTGTCGGGATGGGGAAGAGGCGTGACGGCGATGGTAAGCCTGCTGCTGGGGCTGGCCTTGCCCGTTATGGGCGTGAGTCTGGCGCTGTTTGTTCTGGTGGACTGGCTGCGCTGGCGAGCGACAACAAGGGTGGCGCTCGCCGAATCATCCGCTAAATAACCCTATGGCGTGCTGATAACCACTGCGACGCGGCGGTTTTCAGCGCGCCCTTGCGGGGTACCGTTGCTTGCAACCGGGTATTTTTGACCTAATCCCCGCGTGGTGAGATTGCTGCGCGGGATATTCGCTCCCTTCGCCCAGGCATCGGCCACGGCATTGGCGCGTTTTAACGACAGCGCTTCGTTGTAGCTTTCTTGACCATAATTATCCGTGTGACCGTCCATTCGCGCGTGGTTCAGGCCGGTTTCCGCCAGGCGCGAGGCCATGGACTGGATCTGCGTTTCACTTTCCGGGCGCAGTCTGGCGTCATTTTTATCAAAGAGGATGGTATCCGACATACCAAGCGACCAGTCACCGTTCAGTTCGTTAAAACCGTAAGACTTCATCGCCGCAATTTGCTCTGGAGTGAATTTGCCTTCAGGCGGAGACTGACAGCCTGCCAGGACCAGTGAAGCCAGTACTAACGGCGCGAAGTATCGTTTTAACATAGTGTATCCTTTCTAACTTATTGTTTTCGTACGCTGGTTTTTAACCTGGTACATATTACGGTCGGCCCTCTCCAGTAATGCTTCCACGGAAGCATTTTCCCACGCCAGAGCAAAGCCAATGCTGAGTGACATCGATGCTTTTTGTCCGTTATGAAGATCAAACGGACGGATAAATTGCTGCGAAAGCGCAGCACAAATGTGTTGAACCTCAAGCTCAGAGTGCACGCCGTAGAGCACCATGGCAAATTCATCACCGCCAAGGCGATAAGACTGATGACGTTTGTCGCCAAACTCCATCATCCTGCTGGCGACTTCAATCAGTACGCAGTCACCTGCAGCGTGTCCCCAGGTGTCATTGATAAACTTAAAGTTATCACCGTCGAGGAAGAGCAGGGCCGAGTTTGTTTTTGCAGAAGGGTCGTTCATTAAGGCCGCAATGCTGTTACGAAACGCAGCGCGGTTGGCAAGACCGGTGAGCGGGTCGTGCATGGCGGTTCGCAACAGTTGGGCGTTTTTCGCCTGGAGTTTCAGCTGCCACTCTTCCATCTCATCCAGAAGGCTGTTGAAGTCTTCACCAAACTGGTGAAACTCTTCGATACGGCCGTCTTTCACCCGGCGGGAGAAGTTGCGGTTAGTGCGTACGTCATGCACGACGTCGGTAATGTTTTGCAGAGCCGTTACCATGCCGCGATGTAGAGACTGGGTAATGGTGAGCGCGACGACGGTCGCAAAAAGAATGCAGCCGGTAAGCACGGCAAACGACATCCAGATGAAATGACTGATGAGACTGTCGCGTGCGGTAAGGCGGATTTCGCCGATCATTGCGCCGTTATGCATGATGGGCTGCGCAATAGGTACGGGGAAAAGCCAGCGGCTGACCAGCGCGCCCAGCGTGTCGTTGTTATCCTCAGGGTTCCAGGACCAGTAGGCAAACCGCTTTTTATGGGCGTTGATAACCTCAGCCGCGGCAAACTGGCCCTGTTTGCCAAGGGCCGCAAGCGTTTCATTGGCCGCCAGCGAATCGTTGAAAACCAGCGAGGCTTCCAGGCTGTGGCTCATTGTTGCGCCGGTTAATTCAAGATTCTTTTGCGCGTATTGTTTTAACGTCACGACGGAGGCAAAACAGAGCAATAGCCATATTAACGTCATGGTGATGATGACGCTTATCATACTGTTTCGCCTCAACGTTCTTTTAAACGTCGGACGTGGCGTTGAAGTGAAATCTTTATCCATGCTGCTTATTCCGTGCAAGCATTAATACATCCGGATTGACTCTTACGCCACTGCGCGTCAATGCATCCAGGTTAACGGAGAACCGTACCTGGCCGCGATCGATTATCAGGCAAAAGGCGCTGCCAATTACACATTCCGGATTTTGCTCTGAGATTAATAGCAATGCTCTGCCCTGATATTGGCTTATTAATTCAAGTTGTTTTGCCGGTGATTCAGACCCGAAATATATCGCATCGCACGTCGCGGCCAGGGCTTCCCGATCGTTACGTACAATAACGGGAGTATAAGGTAACTCGCTATGTCCTTCATCGCCGCTGAGGGCGTGCGTATAGTGAGAAGTGGCATAGATGCAGAGTTTAGGCTGCCCGGAAAGCGACGGCCATCGCGTATAGCTCACAATGCCTGAGACAATCGAGCGTACCGATTTATCCGTATCCGTAAGTGTGCCTGCCGTCGCTGGGCCCACCATAAGAAACAGCATTAGCACCAGAGTGAGTCGGAACAAAGAGATCAAGAATAAATTTCTCACCAGAATCCGCCACATCGCTCCGGAAATAGATGTCCTTAAGAGTTGCGGGCAGAATACCATTGTTTATCAGAGCCGTCATTATGTCAGAAATAGCATCAGGTCGACCTAAGCTAAATCCTACTGTTGCTTATTTTCCGGGGGATAAAAACAGACTTAATTTAGTCTGCTGGAACGCATACTTTCATCCATTCCTTCTTGCCATGACGCATGCAGTTTTGCTGCATTTTCAGCAGTATCGCAACTGGCAGGAAAAGATTTTCCCGCTAACCCCCAGGCGTGAATAAAGCCTTCTTCGCAGACTTTCTTCTGACCATCGGCATAGCCTCGAAGATATTCACTACGATCAACGTGTGGGTCATTAAAACTATCGGACAGGGTCTGGTTATCTTTAACCGGCAGGCCATTCATGGCGTCTTCTTTACCTGCGTCAAACCAGGAGGGACTGGTCCAGTCGGGCTGGAAGGTATAAGGATTGATCTGGCAGCCCGATAAAAACAGCGACAACAGCGCGAGAGTAATTGGACGCATAGCCATTCTCCTTTTTTCTTCAGCATAGCCTGGCTAAAGAAAAGGTGTGTGTAATTTAAAGTTTACGTTTTTATTGGCTGATTTTTGCAATAAACTGGCGTCTGTAACGTAATGTTTACGTATTTTGGATTGAAATGTTTACTTTTTATGGTATCGTGGTGTCACCTCTTTGAGGAAAACAACTATCGCAAACGAGCTTTACAGGATCGCCATCATGCAAAAAGACGCGCTGAACAACGTACATATCACTGACGAACAGGTTTTAATCACTCCGGATCAGCTGAAAGCGGAATTTCCGCTGAGCGTCGCGCAAGAAGCTCAGATCGAGCATTCGCGCCAGACCATTTCTGACATCATCGCCGGCCGCGATCCGCGTCTGCTGGTGGTATGTGGTCCTTGCTCGATTCACGATCCTGAAACCGCCATTGAGTACGCTCGTCGATTTAAAGCATTAGCGGAGGAGGTCAGCGATAGCCTCTATCTGGTGATGCGCGTCTATTTTGAGAAGCCACGTACGACCGTTGGCTGGAAAGGGTTGATTAACGATCCGCACATGGATGGCTCGTTTGATGTGGAAGCAGGGCTGAAGATTGCGCGTCGACTGCTGGTGGAACTGGTCAGCATGGGGCTGCCGTTGGCAACCGAAGCGCTGGATCCGAACAGTCCGCAGTATCTGGGCGATCTGTTCAGCTGGTCCGCAATTGGCGCGCGTACCACGGAATCACAAACTCACCGCGAGATGGCGTCTGGCCTGTCGATGCCGGTTGGCTTTAAAAACGGTACCGATGGTAGTCTGGCGACGGCGATCAACGCCATGCGCGCTGCCGCAATGCCGCACCGTTTTGTCGGTATTAATCAGGCAGGCCAGGTGTGCCTCCTGCAAACGCAGGGCAACCCGGACGGTCATGTGATTCTGCGCGGCGGTAAAGCCCCCAACTACAGCCCGGCGGATGTAGCCCAGTGCGAAAAAGAGATGGAGCAGGCGGGACTGCGCCCGGCTCTGATGGTAGATTGCAGTCATGGTAATTCGAATAAAGATTACCGTCGCCAGCCTGCGGTTGCGGAATCCGTAGTCGCCCAGATCAAAGATGGCAACCGTTCGATTATCGGTCTGATGATTGAGAGCAATATTCATGAAGGCAATCAATCATCTGAACAACCGCGCAGTGCAATGAAGCATGGCGTATCCGTGACGGATGCCTGCATCAGCTGGGAAACCACCGATGCCCTGCTGCGTGAGATCCATAAAGATTTAAACGGCCAGCTGGCGACGCGTCTGGCTTAAGAGGTTAGTTATGGTTGCTGAATTGACCGCGTTACGCGATCAAATTGATGAAGTGGATAAGGCGCTGCTGGACCTGCTGGCGCGCCGTATGGCGCTGGTTGCCGAAGTCGGTGAGGTGAAAAGCAAGTACGGCCTGCCGATTTACGTCCCGGAGCGCGAAGCCTCAATGCTGGCCTCCCGTCGTAAAGAGGCGCAGGCTCTGGGTGTTTCGCCGGATTTGATTGAAGATGTCCTGCGTCGCGTAATGCGGGAATCCTATTCCAGCGAAAACGACAAGGGCTTCAAAACCCTCTGTCCGTCCCTGCGTCCGGTGGTGATTGTCGGCGGGGCAGGGCAGATGGGGCGTCTGTTTGAAAAAATGCTGACGCTTTCTGGCTATCAGGTACGCATTCTGGAAAAAGAAGACTGGGCGCAGGCACCGGAACTGATGAAAGATGCCGGGATGGTTATCGTCAGCGTGCCGATCCACGTGACGGAGCAGATCATCGGGAAGCTTCCTCCTTTACCGAAAGATTGCATCCTGATCGACCTGGCCTCCGTCAAAAATGGTCCGCTGCAGGCGATGCTGGCGGCGCATACCGGCCCGGTACTGGGTCTGCACCCGATGTTCGGCCCGGACAGCGGCAGCCTGGCGAAGCAGGTGGTGGTTTACTGCGACGGTCGTCAGCCGGAAGCCTATCAGTGGTTCCTGGAGCAGATTCAGGTCTGGGGCGCCCGACTGCATCGGATCAGCGCGGTCGAGCACGATCAGAACATGGCCTTCATTCAGGCGCTGCGGCACTTCGCCACGTTTGCCTACGGTCTGCATCTGGCGGAAGAGAACGTGCAGCTTGAACAGCTGCTGGCGCTCTCTTCACCTATTTATCGTCTGGAGCTGGCGATGGTTGGGCGTCTGTTTGCGCAGGATCCGCAGCTTTACGCGGATATTATTATGTCGTCCGAAAACAACCTGGCGCTCATCAAGCGCTACTATCAGCGGTTTGGTGAAGCCATTACGCTGCTGGAGCACGGAGACAAGCAGGCGTTTATCGACAGCTTCCGCAAGGTTGAACACTGGTTTGGCGATTACGCGCAGCGTTTCCAGAGTGAGAGCCGCACGCTGTTGCGCCAGGCAAATGACAGTCGCCAGTAATGCGATGATGTATATACTGAAAGCCAGCATTGCTGGCTTTTTTCATTTTGGGGAACTGTCATGGCTGAACCGCAGCTGCTGTTGAATTACACCGGGCATCTGCCTGAATGCCCGACGTGGAGCGCAGAAGAGCGCGCACTCTACTGGGCCGATATTCTGGAAGGGGAAATCCACCGATACCATCTGCCGACGGCGGAACACACCGTGCTCTCTTTCCATGAGGAGGTGGGTTGTTTCGCGCTGCGCGAGCGCGGCGGGTTTATCGTCGCCATGCGCAGCGGCATCTGGCTTGCCGATAAGCATGGCCTCCTGCAGCGCAAGGTGTGCGATAACCCCTCTAACCCGCAGCTGGCGCGTTTTAACGATGGGGGAACCGACA
The DNA here is from genome assembly GCF_050434705.1 of Enterobacter sp. AC1. Lineage (NCBI taxonomy): Bacteria > Pseudomonadati > Pseudomonadota > Gammaproteobacteria > Enterobacterales > Enterobacteriaceae > Enterobacter > Enterobacter sp. AC1. Next base: position 125,510 of record NZ_JBNDIZ010000011.1, read on the forward strand.
GTCTGGGGCGCTTCTATGCGGGAACCTTCTGGGGGCCGGGGGATTACAACGGCGCGCTGCTGATGCGTATCGATAACGATCTGACGCCGAAAGTGATCCAGTGCGATATTCACGGGCATAATGGCTTAGCGTTTAGCCCGGATAACCAGTGGATGTTTACCTCCGACACGCCAAACGGCGTGATTTACCGTACCCCGCTTGATGAGCAGGCTGAACCGGGCAGGCGCGAGGTGTTTCGTCAGTTTAAAGAGGGCGAGGGGATACCGGACGGCGCGGCAATGGACGTGGAGGGCTGTTACTGGAGCGCGCTGTTTGACGGCTGGCGTATCGCGCGTTTTTCCCCTGAAGGGGAACAGCTGGAAGAGTATGAAATGCCGGTACGTTGCCCGACGATGGTCTGTTTTGGCGGTGATGATATGAAAACGTTGTTCATTACGACCACGCGGGAAAATATGGATGCGGAGGAGGTGGCGAAGTATCCGCTCTCCGGCGCCATCTTCACCCTGCCCGTTAACGTGGCAGGGATGAAGAAAAGTCGCTTTATCGAACGTTAGCTTGGATCGACCGGCACGACGTTTTCGCTCGGATAGCAGCCCAGCACTTTCATGGAGCGGGTGATTTCGCCGAGCTCGCGCAGGGCTTTCTGCATGGAAGCAGATTCCAGGTTGGCCTGGATATCAAGATAAAACATCTCTTCCCACGGATTACCGTGGATCGGACGTGATTCCAGCCTGGTCATGATCAGGTTATGGTTACGCAGCACCAGCAGGGCTTCAACCAGCGCGCCGGCCTGCTGCCCGGTCGCCATCAGCAGCGTGGTTTTGGCCGGTACCTGGTCTGAGACGTTGATTGCCTTGCGGGCCAGCACCACGAAGCGGGTGATGTTTTGCGTCTGGTTTGCCAGGTTGCGCTCCAGCACCTGTAAACCATACAGCGCGCCGCCCGCTTCGCTGCCGAGCGCTGCGACAGTTGGGGAATTAGCCTGCGCCACTCTTTCCATCGCCGCCGAAGTGCTTTCAGTGTACTCAATTTTCCAGTTCGGATAGCGGTTCAGGAACTGGCTGCACTGCTGGAACGGCTGTGGATGACTGTAAACCGTTTCGATCTTGCTCAGGTCCGTTGATCCGGAGACCAGCACGCAGTGATCGATAGGGATTGTCAGCTCACCAACCAGCGAAAGAGTGGTGTGCTGCAGCAAATCGTAGACGTCGTTGATGGCGCCGGAGCTGGTGTTTTCAATCGGCACCACGGCGTAATCCGCCTGGCCGGTCTCGACCTGGTTGAAAATATCGGCGAATTTTGCACAGCCGCTCTCAATAAATTCTTCGAAATGGCGTGCGGCGTACTGACGTGCGGCCAGGTGAGAATAAGAGCCCTTTGGCCCGAGGAACGCGATTCGTGCAGAGTGTGGATTGGTTTTGTTCAGATGCTGCTGGAGCAGCGCTTGCTGGGTCAGAACGGAGTCTTCAATGATGAGCTGGAACAGCCGGGTGATGTAGTGGGCATCAAGGTGATGCGCTTTGCCGAGCTGAATGAGACGTTCCAGCAGATCGCGCTCGCGGTCAATATCGCGGACCGGGCGATGGGAGTCCAGCTTGGCTTTGCCCACTTCAACGGCAAGTGCGCGGCGTTCGGCCAGCAGCGCCAGCAGCTTCTCATCCAGCGCGCTGATTTTTACTCGCAGATCCAGTAACGGGTTTTCCGGTGTCATAGTGTTGTCTGTCTCATTTTATCGTTATCAATAAAAAAGGCCCCCCGGTGTGGGAGGCCTTGTTGTTCGTCTTCGCATTCTTTATCACACGACGAAACGCCTCCCGTTCAGGGGAAGGTAAAAAAGAATGCGAAGAAGAACGGCGTAAGTTTCATAAAGTCATCCTGTGAGTGATACCGTTAAAGTACCTGTACTGTTTTCGCCCTGTCAATAAAAAACAAAAAACGCGCCCGAAGGCGCGTTGGCGGTACACTCAATTTAAAGGATTACTCTTCTTCAACTTCTTCCGCGAAGCTGGCGTCTTTCACCGATGTTGTGGCGCGACGGGCTTCACCTTTGTGTTGCACTTTATTGAGCTGCCGTTCCAGCTTGTTGATCAAATCGTTAATTGCGGTGTACATATCCTCATGTTTTGCGCTGGCGACCAGATGGCCGTTTGGAGTATTGATAGTTGCGTCAGCGATGAAACCCTGCGGCTCCTTGGACAGGATGATATGTGGATTAATCAAATGAGTTTGCCATTTATCCAGTTTGGCGAGACGGTCTGCGACGTGCTGGCGAATTGCCGGAGTAATTTCCATTTGTTTACTGGTAATGTTCATTGTCATAAATTTTACCTCTTGTCTTTCCGTCTTGGTGATTCCAGCATACCCGACCTAATGTCAAAATGTGTGATTTAGATCACGTTATTTTGTCGGTTTTTGTCAGGGAATCTTTTTTGTGAGGCAGGGCAGGAAGAGGTGAGATTTACCTTGTGGAAGGCAAAAATTGGAGCCATAGTTGACGGGATGTGTTGGGGCTAATGCGCTTCAGCGACGCTCTGAAACGAATAAAAAAACGGCAGCCTTCCGGCTGCCGTTTTGCATTGAGGCAATATCAGGTGTTGCTGCTGTTAGCAGCGATGATTTTCGCCACTTTTTCAGCCTGAGCGGTCATCTGCATCTGACGGTAAGCATTTTCCATCAGCTTCAGGCCGTCGCGCGTTGCCTGGGTATCCGGATAATCACGCAGCATACCCTCTACGCGGTTAACCACGGCAACCCATGCACCACGGCGGGTATAGTATTCCGCCACGGAGTATTCATATTTCGCCAGACGATCTTTCAGGAACACCAGACGTTTGGTCGCGTCGGTCACGTACTGACTGTTCGGATAGCCGCGCACCAGTTTGGAGAAGTCATTGAAGGCATCACGCGCGTGCTGCGGGTCACGGTCGGAACGATCCACGCCGAAGAAGCCCTGCAGAGCACTGTCGTCCAGCGCCATGTTGGTGAGGCCGCGCATGTACATCACATAGTCGATGTTAGGATGAGTCGGGTTCAGACGCATGAAACGATCGATGGTTGCCTGAGCCAGCGGCAGATCGGCATTTTTATAGTATGCGTAGATAAGATCTAACTGTACCTGCTGCGAATACGGACCAAATGGATAGCGATTATCCAACGCTTCCAGTTGCGTTATCGCCTGTTTCCAGTTACCGTCCTGCAACTTTTGTTGTGCAGTCGCATAGATTTCATTCGGCGGATTGTCAGGGACCTGTTCATTTGAACCGGAGCAGCCCACCAAAGCCAGGCTCAACGTGGCCGCTGCCACCAGATATTTCATGCGCGTCATGACGTTTTGACTTTCCTCAAATGTTTGTCCGGGAGAAACTCTGTTCCTGCTCCCGATTAAGACCAGCTACAATAGCACACTATATTAAACGGCAAAGCCGTAAAACCCAACGTTAAACGAAGAAGCAGTTTATGGCACAACGAGTAGAACTCACCGCAACAGTCTCCGAAAATCAGCTCGGTCAACGCTTAGATCAGGCTTTGGCCGAATTGTTCCCTGATTATTCGCGTTCACGCATAAAAGAATGGATCCTTGACCAGCGCGTGCTGGTAAACGGCAAGATCTGGGACAAACCAAAAGAGAAAGTGTTAGGTGGGGAAGCTGTCGCCATCAATGCTGAAATCGAAGAGGAAATCCGCTTCGAGCCGCAGGATATCCCACTGGACATCGTCTATGAAGATGATGACATTCTGGTGATCAACAAGCCGCGCGACCTGGTTGTTCATCCGGGCGCGGGGAACCCTGACGGTACGGTACTTAACGCACTTCTCCATTATTATCCGCCTATCGCGGATGTCCCGCGCGCGGGCATCGTGCACCGTCTGGATAAAGACACTACCGGTCTGATGGTGGTCGCGAAGACCGTACCCGCCCAGACCCGTCTGGTGGAATCGCTGCAGCTGCGCGAAATTACCCGTGAGTATGAAGCGGTAGCCATTGGCCATATGACCTCTGGCGGTACGGTGGAAGAGCCAATCAGCCGTCACCCAACCAAACGTACCCATATGTCGGTGCATCCGATGGGTAAACCGGCGGTGACGCACTATCGCATTATGGAACACTTCCGCATTCATACGCGTCTGCGCCTGCGTCTGGAAACCGGGCGTACTCACCAGATCCGTGTGCATATGGCACACATTACCCATCCGCTGGTGGGGGATCAGGTCTACGGTGGTCGTCCACGTCCGCCGAAAGGCGCATCGGATGAGTTCATCAGCGTATTGCGTAAATTCGATCGTCAGGCACTGCACGCGACTATGCTGCGCCTTTACCATCCTATTACCGGTATTCAGATGGAGTGGCACGCGCCTATCCCACAGGATATGGTGGACCTTATTGACGCGATGCGTGCTGATTTCGAAGAACATAAGGATCAAGTGGACTGGTTATGACCAAACTGATTGTCCCGGAGTGGCCATTGCCTGAAGGCGTGGCTGCCTGTAGTTCAACCCGTATTGGCGGCGTGAGCCAGGGGGCGTGGGAGTCTTTGAACCTCGGCGCACACTGTGGCGACAACCTGGAACACGTTGAAGAGAACCGCAGGCGTCTGTTTGCTGCGGGGAACTTGCCGTCGAAGCCGGTCTGGCTGGAACAGGTTCACGGTAACGCGGTGCTGAAGTTGACGGGAGAACCCTACGCTTCTAAACGCGCCGATGCCTCTTACAGTAATACTCCGGGAACGGTTTGTGCCGTAATGACCGCCGATTGTCTGCCGGTTCTGTTTTGTAACCGTGCAGGTACCGAGGTTGCAGCAGCCCACGCGGGCTGGCGTGGTCTGTGTGCAGGCGTGCTGGAAGAGACAATCGCCTGCTTTAATGATGCGCCCGCTAATATCATGGCCTGGCTTGGCCCGGCTATTGGTCCTCGTGCTTTTGAAGTGGGTCCAGAGGTTCGCGAAGCCTTTATGGAAAAAGATCCGCAAGCAGTGGAAGCCTTCCTGCCTTCCGGGGATAAATATCTGGCCGATATCTACCAGCTCGCTCGCCAGCGCCTGAATAACGTGGGCGTAACGCAGATCTCCGGCGGCGATCGCTGTACCTTCACCGAAAAGGGTGATTTTTTCTCCTATCGCCGCGACAAGACGACGGGTCGTATGGCAAGTTTTATTTGGCTGATATAACCTAAAGAATCAAGACGATCCGGCACGTGCCGTTTTCTTTTCACATAATTCAGGTCATTAACCTTGAATAATTGAGGGATGACCTCATTTAATCTCCAGTAGCAAATTTGACCTGTTATGGGAGGAGTTATGCGTCTGGATCGTCTTACTAATAAATTCCAGCTTGCTCTCGCCGATGCCCAGTCCCTCGCACTGGGGCACGACAACCAATTTATCGAACCTCTTCATTTAATGAGCGCCTTACTGAATCAGGAAGGGGGATCGGTACGTCCTTTATTAACGTCTGCTGGCATTAATGCTGGCCAGTTACGCACCGCTATCGATCAGGCGCTGAGCCGTTTACCGCAGGTCGAAGGGACCGGCGGCGACGTTCAGCCGTCGCAGGATCTGGTGCGTGTGCTTAACCTTTGCGACAAGCTGGCGCAAAAACGTGGGGACAACTTTATTTCGTCAGAGCTGTTTGTTCTGGCGGCGCTTGAATCACGCGGTACCTTGACCGACCTGCTGAAATCTGCCGGTGCAACCACCGCCAATGTGACTCAGGCGATTGAGAAAATGCGCGGAGGTGAAAGCGTGAACGATCAGGGAGCCGAAGACCAACGTCAGGCTTTGAAGAAATTTACGGTCGATCTGACCGAACGAGCTGAACAGGGCAAACTTGACCCGGTGATCGGCCGTGACGAAGAGATTCGCCGTACTATTCAGGTACTGCAACGTCGTACCAAGAACAACCCGGTACTGATTGGTGAGCCGGGTGTCGGTAAAACCGCCATTGTTGAAGGTCTGGCGCAGCGTATCGTGAACGGTGAAGTGCCGGAAGGTCTGAAAGGACGCCGCGTACTGGCGCTGGATATGGGCGCGCTGGTGGCCGGTGCGAAATACCGCGGTGAGTTCGAAGAGCGTCTGAAAGGCGTGCTTAACGACCTGGCGAAGCAGGAAGGCAACGTTATCCTGTTCATCGACGAACTGCACACCATGGTCGGTGCCGGTAAAGCGGACGGCGCGATGGATGCCGGGAACATGCTGAAACCTGCTCTGGCGCGTGGCGAGCTTCACTGCGTCGGTGCCACTACGCTGGACGAGTACCGTCAGTACATTGAGAAAGATGCTGCGCTGGAACGTCGTTTCCAGAAAGTGTTTGTTGCTGAACCAAGCGTTGAAGATACCATCGCGATTTTGCGTGGCCTGAAAGAGCGCTATGAACTGCACCACCATGTGCAGATCACTGACCCGGCCATCGTTGCGGCCGCGACGCTTTCGCATCGTTATATCGCGGACCGTCAGCTGCCAGATAAAGCCATCGACCTGATCGATGAGGCGGCATCGAGCATTCGTATGCAAATTGACTCGAAGCCGGAAGAGCTGGACAGGCTCGACCGACGCATTATCCAGCTCAAGCTGGAGCAACAGGCCCTGAAGAAAGAGTCTGATGAAGCCAGTAAGAAACGGCTGGATATGCTCAATGAAGAGCTGGACGATAAAGAGCGCCAGTATTCTGAGTTAGAAGAAGAGTGGAAAGCCGAGAAGGCGTCCCTTTCTGGCACCCAGACCATTAAGGCAGAACTCGAACAGGCAAAAATTGCCATTGAGCAGGCTCGACGCGTGGGCGATCTGGCGCGAATGTCTGAGCTGCAGTACGGCAAAATACCGGAGCTGGAAAAACAGCTTGAGATTGCGACGCAATCGGAAGGTAAAACGATGCGTCTGTTACGTAATAAAGTGACGGATGCCGAAATCGCCGAAGTGCTTGCTCGCTGGACCGGTATTCCCGTGGCGCGCATGCTGGAAGGCGAGCGTGAAAAACTGCTGCGTATGGAGCAGGACCTCCACAATCGCGTAATTGGTCAGAACGAAGCGGTTGAGGCCGTATCCAACGCCATTCGTCGTAGCCGCGCGGGGTTGTCCGATCCGAATCGTCCGATTGGTTCGTTCCTGTTCCTGGGGCCGACCGGTGTTGGTAAAACCGAGCTGTGCAAAGCGCTGGCTAACTTTATGTTCGACAGCGACGATGCGATGGTGCGTATCGACATGTCCGAGTTTATGGAGAAACACTCCGTCTCGCGTCTGGTCGGTGCGCCTCCGGGATACGTCGGTTATGAGGAAGGGGGTTATCTGACTGAAGCGGTGCGCCGTCGTCCTTATTCCGTCATCCTGCTGGATGAGGTGGAAAAAGCGCATCCGGATGTGTTCAACATTCTGCTTCAGGTCCTGGATGATGGCCGCCTGACCGACGGGCAGGGGAGAACGGTCGACTTCCGTAACACGGTTGTCATTATGACCTCGAACCTGGGTTCCGATTTGATTCAGGAACGTTTCGGCGAACTGGACTATAGCCATATGAAGGATCTGGTGCTCGGTGTGGTCAGCCAAAACTTCCGTCCGGAGTTCATCAACCGTATTGATGAAGTGGTGGTCTTTCATCCTCTGGGTGAGAAACACATTGCGTCGATTGCGCAGATCCAGCTGCAGCGTCTGTATAAACGTCTGGAAGAGCGTGGATATGAAATTCACATCTCCGACGATGCGCTGAAGCTGCTGAGCGAGAATGGTTACGACCCGGTGTACGGTGCGCGTCCATTAAAACGCGCTATCCAGCAGCAGATCGAAAACCCGCTGGCGCAGCAGATCCTCTCCGGAGAGTTGATTCCAGGCAAAGTTATCCGTCTGGAAGCCAACGACGATCGCATTGTGGCAGTGCAGTAAGTCACAAAACGCAAAAACGAGCCGCTTGCGGCTCGTTTTTGTTTAAAAACCAGGCGAAAATTGAGGTCTGGAGTATGAGTTGCCTGGAAAGTGAGCAGTCAGTAAATAATTTTCACTTTACCCTTGCAGGTTCGGAATAACTCCCTATAATGCGCCTCCACTGACACGGAACAACGGCACACACGCCGCCGGGTCAGCAGAGAAAAGCGAAAATAAACGCTTGACT
>NZ_JBNDIZ010000012.1:0-104057 GCF_050434705.1 Enterobacter sp. AC1
TTAAGAATCCATGTCACTTTGAGTGCCCACACAGATTGTCTGATAAATTGTTAAAGAGCAGTTGCAACGCGGCTTTCAGCTCACCGTTGCGAGGTCCCGTATATTACGTTTTCCTCATTCAGAGTCAAGTGATTATTTTCGCTTTTCTCTGTTGGCGTTCATCTCTGAACCCCGCTAACCCGGCGGCCTGTAAGCCGTTGTTCCGTGTCAGTGGAGGCGCATTATAGGGAGTTCTCAGACGTTGACAACCCCTCTTTTAAAAAAAACGTTCAACCGTCTCTTTTTTGCTCAAAACCGTGCTACAGCGCCAGTTTTTCGAGCGTTTCAAAGCCATAACGGCGTAAAACGGGTAAAAGTTGCTCGGTCTCTTTGGTGATTGCCATACAAAAAGCGATATTCGCATCGGCAGATTTTGCATCCGGCGCTTCGTGTTCCAGCAGCCAGGCTGTACGACGGGCGATAGCCGCCCCCGAATCCACCAGGCGCGTTCCCTCCGGGAGTACCTCTAACAGCTCTTCCTGTAATAGCGGGAAGTGGGTGCAGCCCAGCACAACGGTATCCGGTGGTTCAGGCATCCGCAGCCATGGACGAAGAATACGACGCAACTCTTCGAGTGATACCGCCTTTCCATGCAGCTTCGCTTCGGCCATCTCTACCAGCTCGGCCGAGCCGAGCATCGCAATCTGGCATTCGTTAGCAAAACGGTCGATCAGCTCGCGGGTATAAGGACGCTTCACCGTACCCCGCGTTGCCAGCAAACCCACAATACCGTTCGCCGTCAGGCGGGCAGCAGGCTTTATTGCCGGAACAACGCCCACAACCGGGAACGGGAATTTTTCACGCAGGGCAGGAAGGGAGACCGTGCTCGCCGTATTGCAGGCAATAACCACCAGCGCCAGGGGATAGCGCTGTTGTACCGCAGTCACGATTTCAACCACACGCTCAACAATAAAGTCTTCGCTCTTTTCCCCATACGGGAACGCGACGTTATCGAAGGCGTAGATGTAATGGAGATCCGGCAGGAGATGCCGAATCTCATCATAGACCGAAAGCCCACCGACGCCGGAATCAAACACCAGCACGGTGGGAAGCGGATTAGAAGGTGTAGCTGCCAGACAAGGTGTATTCCCGTCCTGCAGTTTGGTAGCCATAAACTGTCTCGTAATCTTTATCGAACAGGTTGGCTATTTTACCACGAACTGTGAGGTGTGAGGTGACAGGATACGAAACTGCGACATCCCACAGGCTAACGCCGCCCATTTTCACCTTCTGACTCGGCCAGGTACCGAAGTCGGTATCGTACCGCGTTCCCAGATAGTGATAAGTCAGGCTCCAGTCAAAATCATAAATTTGCGTATCAAGCTGATACTTCACCTGCTGCTTAGCGCGACGATCCAGTAGCTGGTTGGTTGCCGCATTGCGTGCATCGACATAGTCATAACCCACAGTATGAATGACCGGGCCCGTATCAAACGACGCAGTAGCTTCGATACCTTTGATACGCGCTTTGCCGACGTTGTAATACTCCAGGAGGTTATTGTTGAAGTCGATGAGGTTATCAACGTCATTACGATAGCCGGATATCCGCCAGCTAACGCCTGCCGTCAGACCTTCAAACGCGCCTTCCCACTGCTTGCTCTCTTCAGGATCAAGACGGTCATTGCCGTAAATTCCGTAGAGTTGCCCCTGATTCGGCGCTTTATAAGCCGTGCCATAAGAAGCAATGAAACGATAGCCGTCAATAAACTCCCAGCTCGCACTGCTCTGCCAGGTGCCATGACGACCAAACTGAGAGTTGTCGTCGCTGCGAACCGCCCCTTCCAGAGTGACGTCACCAAACTGCTGCAACCCGGTCAGGTAGACGCCCGTGTTGCGAATGTCGTAGGCATTCGACACATAGTTGGTGTTAGGTTCTGTACTCTGCTTCTGCCAGTCGACACCCGCGCCAATGTTGCCGTGTCCGACGTCAACGGAGTTGGTCCACTGAACGTTGTACTGTTTGATTTCATCCAGCGTCGCCGTGGAGTCATAACGACCCAGATGCGGATCGTAGTTAAAATCCTTACTGTGGCTGTAACTGGAAAGCAATTGCGAATGGAAGATATCTTCGTTGAAGCGCAGTCCAGCATCCCAGGTCTGGCTATATAGCTGCCGGGTATCAACCAGCGCGTTTGGACTGTAATAAGCGTCATAGGCAGTACGGTTGCTGTAGCCATACCCGCGAACGAAGCCGCTCCATTGATCGGAGAACGCATGCTCCAGCGCACCGTAGATCGTTTTATTCATGTAGCCGTCACGATCGGTTTGGGGAACGCCGCCGTTGTTACCGTCCGCCACCACGTCAAAGCCTTTGGTATACGTGTAATCCCCTGCCAGCGTCACGCGCGTGGCGTCACCCAGCGTCTGCTGTGTACTGCCACCGTAATTTTGGTAACCGTGCGAGCCTACGCCTGCATTCAGAGTCGTACCGTCCTTGGCGCGGGTGGTAATGATGTTCACTACGCCACCAATCGCATCCGAGCCATACACCGCCGAACGCGGGCCACGAATGTATTCGATTCGCTGCACCAGCGCGATAGGGAACTGGCTGAGATCGGACGACCCCGTAACACCCGCCTGATTAAGGCGGATCCCGTCGACGAGGATAAGCACATGGCTGGAGTTTGTGCCACGAATAAAGAGTGAAGAAGACTGTCCCATTCCGCCGTTTTGCGCGGTATCCACACCCGGCAGGCGGCGCATGACATCCAGAACCGAGGTTGACTGCCAGCGGTCAATATCGGCACGAGTGACAACGGAGGTTGCCGCCAGAATAGATTTTTCAGGTTGTTCAAAACGATTTGCCGTCACCACCAACGAGTCAGCGCTATCCTGCGCCCAGCCCGAAAATGCCGTGACGGACAACGCCGTCAACAGCGATACTTTTTTAATCATTGTTAAAGCATCCACAATATAAGAAGGATGCCGCAGGCCCCATCGATAGCACGCGATGATGAAACCAAATGCGACGTGATCCCGGCAGGTCTTCGGGCTAGGTGGCTTTAAAAGGATGAAGACTTCCCATTTTCACAGTGTCTACAACGCTCATCCCGCCAGTCTTTACCGCTGCGCGTCAGCTCCAGATTTACACTGGATTCCCTTTTCACTCTCATGAGACCGGAAACAGAATGCTACAATTAGACACGTATAGATGTCCAGACAGCTATTAGCCATTAAATCTGGACATCCCCTGAACAATGCCTACAATCCCCGCGTAATTCTTTATCACTCAGGACGCATCATGACCCCCGAACACCTCCCGACAGAACAGTACGACGCGCAGCTGGCAGAGAAAGTTGTCCGCCTGCAAAGTATGATGACGCCGTTCAACGCGCCCGTTCCCGAGGTGTTCCGCTCCCCTGTCAGCCATTACCGCATGCGTGCCGAATTCCGCATCTGGCATGACGGTGATGACCTGTATCACATCATTTTCGATCAGCAGACGAAATCGCGCATTCGCGTGGACAGCTTCCCGGCGGCAAGTGAATTAATCAACCAGCTCATGACGCTGATGATGGAAGGCGTGCGCAATAACCCGGTGCTGCGCCACAAGCTATTCCAGATTGACTATCTGACCACGCAAAGCAACCAGGCGATTGTCTCCCTGCTGTACCACAAAGCGCTGAATGACGAGTGGCGCGAGCAGGCAGAAGCGCTGCGCGATGCGCTGCGTGCGCAAAACATCAACGTTCACCTGATCGGCCGCGCGACAAAAACCAAAATCATGCTGGATCAGGATTACGTCGACGAGCGTCTGCCGGTGGCGGGTAAAGAGATGGTTTATCGTCAGGTCGAGAACAGCTTCACCCAGCCGAACGCCGCAATGAACGTGCAGATGCTTGAGTGGGCGCTGAAGGCAACGGAAGGGTCAACGGGCGACCTGCTTGAACTCTACTGCGGTAACGGCAACTTCTCCCTGGCGCTGGCGCGTAACTTCGATCGCGTCCTGGCCACGGAAATCGCCAAGCCGTCGGTGGCCGCCGCGCAGTACAACATTGCCGCCAACCATATCGACAACGTGCAGATCATTCGTATGGCCGCTGAAGAGTTTACCCAGGCCATGAACGGCGTGCGGGCGTTTAACCGCCTGGAAGGGATCGATTTGAAAAGCTACCAGTGTGAGACAATTTTTGTCGACCCGCCGCGCAGTGGCCTGGACAGCGAAACCGAGAAGATGGTGCAGGCGTATCCGCGTATTTTGTACATCTCCTGTAACCCGGAGACGCTGTGCAAGAATCTGGAAACGTTAGGCCAGACGCACAAGGTTGAACGCCTGGCGCTGTTCGATCAGTTCCCGTATACGCACCATATGGAGTGCGGTGTTTTACTTACCGCACGGTGATCGGTAGGCCGGATAAGCGTAGCGCCATCCGGCGTTTTTGGCAGGTGGCGCTTCGCTTACCTGCCCTACAAATCATTCATTACTCGGGTAACTGGCTCTTGCGGCTACGCATGCGCGAGCCAATCCAGAACACCAGCGCCACAGACAGTACCGCAGGCAGGAAGTTAGAGCCGATATCCGGATACTCCGCGCGCACCACCGTGCTATACAGCAAGACGCCCAGAATAAAGCAGGCGGCGGCCAGACCCGGTAACCCCACCGGCATGGTGCGGTTCAGGTAACGTTGATGCAGGCAGTAAACCGTCAGCACCAGCGCAATAAGCGGGAAAATCGAAAACGGAACGATTGAGCTAAAAATAGCGGCAAACGTACCGTTAATGGATAAGCCAGCGATCAATGCCAGCAACAGCGTCCCTTTATCCTGACCTGACTGTTTCATTACTCACCTTCACTCTTCGGTTTGATGTGCCAGTTTCTCTTGTTCACGGCGATACCAGTAGTACGCGCCTTTGGAGATCATCCTGAGCTGCAATACCAGTCGCTCTTCGAGCTGCTTGCGTTGTTCAATGCTGACATCCAGCGCTTCGGCACCCGCGCTGAAAACAATCGTCACCATCGCCTCCGCCTGTGCTTCAGTAAACGCACGCGGCATATGGTTTTCGAGTTCCAGATAGTCGGCAAGTTCCGCGATGAAGTGCTGAATTTCACGCGCGACGGCGGCACGAAACGCCGCCGATGTGCCCGAGCGCTCGCGCAGAAGCAGACGAAACGCGTTGGGGTTATTGCCGATAAATTCCATAAAGGTCGAGACGGAGGTGCGGATCACGCTGCCTCCTTTTGCAATCCGCTGACGCGCCTGGCGCATCAGCTGGCGCAGCATCAGGCCGCTCTCGTCGACCATGGTCAGGCCCAGTTCATCCACATCACGGAAATGACGATAGAAAGACGTTGGCGCAATCCCGGCCTCGCGTGCGACTTCGCGCAGGCTCAAACTGGCAAAACTCCGCTCAGCACTCAGTTGACTGAATGCGGCTTCCACCAGCGAACGCCGGGTTTTCTCTTTTTGTTGTGCTCTAACGCCCATCACAATAGTTGAATCCTTCCAAAGGCCTGATGGCACTATACCAGAGAATAAAATTAATCTGTTTGCTCAGCTTTGTGAATGATTGTTTACGTGCGGTTTGTGCTCCACTGCCGGAAAAAAGCACAACGATAATTGGGTTACTCCGGCAATGATGTTATGATTCTGTTGCTTTTATGTATAAGAACAGGTAAGCCTTGCCATGCCACATTCCTACGATTACGACGCAATAGTTATTGGTTCCGGCCCCGGCGGCGAAGGTGCTGCTATGGGTCTGGTAAAACAGGGAGCCAGAGTAGCGGTCATCGAGCGCTACCATAATGTCGGCGGCGGTTGCACCCACTGGGGCACCATCCCTTCCAAAGCCCTCCGCCACGCCGTTAGCCGCATTATCGAATTTAACCAGAACCCTCTTTACAGCGACCACTCCCGACTTCTTCGTTCATCCTTTGCTGACATCCTGAATCACGCGGATACCGTCATTAACCAGCAGACACGCATGCGTCAGGGGTTTTATGAGCGTAACCATTGTGAAATTTTGCAGGGCAACGCGCATTTTGTGGATGAACACACGCTCGCGCTCGAATGCCACGACGGTTCGGTTGAAACCCTCACGGCTGAAAAATTCGTGATTGCCTGCGGTTCACGCCCGTACCATCCGGCTGACGTGGACTTCTCGCATCCGCGCATCTACGACAGCGACTCAATCCTCAGCCTGCACCATGAGCCGCGCCATGTGATCATCTATGGCGCCGGCGTTATTGGCTGTGAATATGCGTCAATCTTCCGGGGCATGGAGGTCAAAGTTGACCTGATTAACACCCGCGACCGCCTGCTGGCATTCCTCGATCAGGAGATGTCAGACTCTCTCTCCTACCACTTCTGGAACAGCGGCGTGGTGATTCGCCACAACGAAGAGTACGAGAAGATTGAAGGCTGCGACGACGGTGTAATCATGCACCTGAAGTCCGGCAAGAAGCTGAAAGCCGACTGCCTGCTGTATGCCAACGGTCGTACCGGCAACACCGATTCGCTGCAGCTGGAAAATATCGGGCTTGAGACCGACAGCCGCGGTCAGCTGAAGGTCAACAGCATGTACCAGACCGCGCTGCCGCACGTTTACGCGGTCGGCGACGTGATCGGCTACCCGAGCCTGGCCTCTGCCGCTTACGATCAGGGCCGCATTGCGGCTCAGGCGCTGGTGAAAGGCGAAGCAACGGCGCATCTTATCGAAGATATTCCGACGGGCATCTATACCATCCCGGAAATCAGTTCTGTCGGGAAAACCGAGCAGCAGCTGACGGCCATGAAGGTACCTTACGAGGTGGGACGTGCGCAGTTCAAACATCTGGCGCGGGCGCAAATCGTGGGGATGAGCGTGGGTACGCTGAAGATCCTGTTCCATCGCGAGACGAAAGAGATCCTCGGGATTCACTGCTTCGGTGAACGCGCGGCGGAAATCATTCATATCGGCCAGGCAATCATGGAGCAGAAAGGTGGTGGTAACACCATTGAGTACTTCGTTAACACCACCTTCAACTACCCGACCATGGCGGAAGCCTATCGGGTTGCGGCACTAAACGGTCTGAACCGCCTGTTTTAACGCGCTGTCAAAATGGCCATCCATCGAACCACGGATGGCCTCTGCCAGCTGCTCATAGCGGCTGCGCAGCGGTGAACCTGGGCGATACACCAGGCCAATCGTACGACGCGGTTCCGGCTTAATGCACGGCAGATAGACCACGCCATCACGTTTACGCTCGCGCGGTACCGCCAGCGCGGGCAGCAGCGTGATACCGCTTCCCGCCGCGACCATATTACGCAGCGTTTCCAGGCTGGTTGCGCGGAAATGGGTATCCTCATCCGCACCCGCTTCGAAGCAGAAGCCCATCGCCTGATCGCGCAGACAGTGGCCGTCTTCCAGCATTAGCAGCTTTTCACCGGCCAGATCGGCCATCGGCACGCGATCGCGGTTCGCCCACGGGTGATCTTCATAGATCGCCAGCATCATCGGCTCATCGAACAGCGGCACTTCAATAAAGGCTTCGCTCTCTTTCACCAGCGCCAGAATGGCGCAGTCGAGCTTGCCGCTATCTAACTGCGCCAGCAGCTGATGCGTTTGCGCTTCATGCAGGTACATTTCGAGTTTCGGGAACGTCTGGTGCAGCATCGGGATGATGTGCGGCAACAGGTACGGGCCAACGGTTGGGATCAGGCCGATATGCAGAGGGCCGGACATCGCCTCCCCCTGCTGGCTTGCCATTTCCTTGAGCACTTTGACCTCGCGCAGCACGGTGCGCGCCTGATCCACCAGCAGCAGACCTGCCTGTGTGAACAGAACCTTACGACTGGTGCGCTCCAGCAGCATCACGCCCAGCTCGTCTTCCAGCTTGCGGATCTGACCGCTCAGCGTGGGCTGGCTGACGTGGCAGGAATCTGCCGCGCGGCGAAAGTGACGATGCTCGGCTAGCGCTACCAGGTATTCAAGATCACGAATATTCATTATTCATCCTCCGTCGCCACGATAGTTCATGGCGATAGATAGCATAGCAATGAACGATTATCCCTATCAAGCATTCTGTTGAATAATACGCCACATAGACGAGGCGGCACGTGTTTGACCCTTGACGTCCCCGCACCGTCATCGAGTTTCTCTCAAAACTCGAACAACTAAAGCCAACGTGAACTTTTGCGGACCCCGTGGTCCGCTTTTTTTTGGCAAAAAAAACCCAGCGCTAAGCCGGGCTCCGTTTTTCTCCCTCTCCCTGTGGGAGAGGGCCGGGGTGAGGGCACCAGCCCGCACGGTTCAAACCAAATCAAACCAACCGGTTTTTCGCATCCGCAATCGCCTGCGACACCTGCTTCGGCGACACGCCGCCTTTCGCCGCACGCTTGTCCAGGCATGACTGCAGCGCCAGAATCGGATACACATCGTCTCCAATCACCGCGCTGAATTTCTGCAGGTCGGCAAGCGCCAGATCCTCCAGCGGTTTACCCTGGCGAATGGCTTCAACCACCGCTTCACCCACAATATGGTGCGCTTCACGGAACGGTACGCCTTTCGCCACCAGATAATCCGCCAGTTCGGTAGAGTTCGCATAGCCCTGCTGCGCCGCTTCCTGACAGCGCGGACGCTTCACCTGAATGCCGTCCAGCACCAGCGCGCCCATATGCAGACAGTCCAGCCAGGTGTCGAGCGCGTCGAACAGCCCTTCTTTATCTTCCTGCATATCTTTGTTGTACGCCAGCGGCAGCCCTTTCAGGGTCATCATCATGCCGGTCAGCGCCCCCTGCACGCGGCCACACTTGCCGCGGATCAGCTCCAGTGCGTCCGGGTTTTTCTTCTGCGGCATCAGGGATGAGCCTGAGGTCACGCGGTCGGACAGCTCGACAAAGCCCGCTTCGCCAGAGTTAAAGAAGATCAGGTCTTCGGCAAAGCGCGACAGGTGCACCATCCCGATAGAGGCATTGGAGAGCAGCTCCAGCACGTGGTCGCGGTCAGAAACGCTGTCCAGGCTGTTACGGGTGGCGGAGGCAAAGCCCAGCCAGCCTGCCAGCTGTTCACGATCAATTTCATACGCCGTACCGGCCAGCGCGCCGCTGCCCAGCGGGCTGACGTCCAGGCGCTTCATGGTATCCTGCAGACGGCTTTCGTCACGCGCCAGCATCTCAACGTAGGCCAGACACCAGTGCGCAAAGGTCACCGGCTGGGCGCGCTGCAGGTGGGTATAACCCGGCATCACCGCGTCCTGGTTGTTCTGCGCGGTCTCCACCAGCGCACTCTGCAGCTGACGGTTGGCCGCCAGCAGTTCGCCAACGGTATCTTTACACCACAGCTTCAGGTCGGTGGCGACCTGGTCGTTACGGCTACGGCCGGTGTGCAGCTTTTTACCCAACTGACCGACTTTGTCGATCAGTTTGCTTTCCACCCAGCTGTGAATATCTTCGGCATCGCTCTGCAGGATTTGCTGCGGATCCAGACGCACTTCTTCCAGCAGATTATTGAGCGCCTCTTCCAGCTGCAGCTGTTCCTCTGCGGTCAGCACGCCCACCGTCACCAGCGCTTTGGACCAGGCCACAGAGCCGACGATATCCTGTTCGGCCAGGCGGTAGTCGAAGCGCAAAGAGTCGTTGAACTGCTTGAACCGCTGATCCGCTGCCTGTGTAAAACGCCCACCCCAAAGTGCCATAACATGCTTCCTTTATTCGTTAGTTCCGCCGGGTGGCGCTACGCTTACCCGGCCTACGGTCATTCAATAAAAACTTAGGCTAAAATACGCGTGCCAATCGGCGTGCCGTTAAACAGCGCCGGAAGCTGCTCCGCGTGACGCCATGAGGCGATATCCACCGGGCGGCCCAGCGTACGCGCCGCATCCAGCGCGGCGTTCACTTTAACAATCATGCCGTCGGTAATAATGCCCTGTTCGATCAGCTGCTCGGCTTTGGCGGCGGTCATTTCCGCAATGCGCTGGCCTTTACCGTCCAGAATGCCGCTCACGTCGGAGAGCAGGATCAGGTCCGCACCCAACGTTGCCGCCAGGGCAGTCGCCGCCTGGTCCGCGTTGACGTTCATCAGCTCGCCCTCTTCGGTCACACCGATAGAGCTCACTACCGGCAGGAAACCGCCTTCCAGCAGCGTGTTAATCAGCTTAGGCGAACCCGGCTGTGCCAGTCCAACGTGGCCGAGCGCTTCGTCGAGCTGGGTCACTTTTACGCTGTCGCCATCGCCCAGATAGAGGCCAACGGAGGCAATGTGGTGTTTCTTCGCCCACGCCAGCAGCGTTTTGTTCGCCGTACCCGCCAGCGCACCGGTAATGATGTCGATCTGATCGGCAGGCGTGACGCGCAGGCCGTTCTTCTTTTTCACCGGCAGGTTGAGCCCTTTCATCAGCTCGTCCACCACGCAGCCGCCGCCGTGGACAATCACCAGCGGACGCTGATGTGATTCGCGATAGTTCACCAGCGCGGTAAACAGACGCTCCAGCGCTTCTTCGCTGTCCAGCAGTACACCACCGAGTTTGATAATTAATGGGTTCATCATCACACCTTAAATAAGAGCCTGCGTTTCCGGGAAACCGAAACGAATATTTGCACACTGCATTGCCTGTGCGGCAGCGCCTTTGAGTAAGTTATCTTCTGCGGCCACCACAATCAGGTGCTCGCCCTGCACGGCAAAGCCGATATCGCAGAATGGCAGGCCAACCACGTTTTTCAGCGCCGGCACGCCTTTGTCGTACAGACGTACCAGCGGTTTATCCGCGTACGCCTGCGTGAAGGCCTCGCTCACCTGCTCTTTGGTTACGCCAGGCTTCAGTCGGCAGGTAATGGTTTCGAGGATCCCGCGCGGGAAGCTGCCCAGATGCGGCGTGAAAATAACGTCCGCGCCCAGATGGGTGGTGATTTCAGGGTGATGGCGGTGATTAAACACGCCATAGGGCTGAAGGCTCACTTCGCAGAAGCTGTTGGAGATAGCGGCCTTGCGCCCTGCTCCGCTCACGCCGCTGGTGGCGTTGATCACCGGCCACTGGTTGAGATCCAGCAGGCCCGCGTCGATCAGCGGCTTCAGGGAAAGCTGCGCCGCCGTCGGGTAACAGCCCGGCACGGCAATCAGGTTCGCTTCTTTCAGTTTCTCTGCGCTCCACTCCGCCAGGCCGTACACCGCTTTTTCAAGCAGATCCGGGTGCTGATGGGTGAAACCATAATATTTTTCGTAAAACGCGCCGTCGTTAACGCGGAACGCGCCGGAGAGATCGAAGACTACGCAGCCAGCCGCCAGAAACTGCGGCGCCAGGTCGTGGCTGACCTCGTGCGCGGTGGCTAAAAACACCACGTCGACGCCGTCGGTAAACTCGCTGATGTCAGACATGGGCTGCAGCGGCAGATCGACAATGCCCCTAAGCTGCGGATGCAAATCGGAAATTAACTTTCCTGCATCATTGCTTTGCGCTGACACGGTCAAAGCGGTTATGGTCATATGTGGATGGCGATTCACGTAGCTTACAAGCTCTGCGCCCGCATAACCGCTAGCGCCTACAATCAGCGTATTCAACATCGGGTTCCTTTATGCTCAACGTTAATGTATTTTTATTCACATTTATTGCATGAATATTGATACTATCACGACCTAAGGTGTGTCAACAATGAAAATGAACTTACCGCCATTTATCGAGATCTACCGCGCCCTGATTGCCACTCCGTCCATCAGCGCAACGGAAGAAGCGCTGGATCAGAGCAATGAGTCTTTAATCAATCTGCTGGCGGGTTGGTTTAGCGATCTTGGGTTTAACGTTGAGGTTCAGCCCGTCCCCGGAACACGCCACAAATTCAACCTGCTCGCCAGCACCGGTACCGGTGCGGGCGGCCTGCTGCTGGCCGGTCATACCGACACCGTACCGTTTGACGATGGCCGCTGGACGCGCGACCCGTTCACGCTGACCGAGCACGACAACAAGCTCTACGGCCTGGGCACCGCCGACATGAAAGGCTTCTTCGCCTTTATCCTCGACGCGCTGCGTGACGTGGACGTGACGAAGCTGAAAAAACCGCTCTACATCCTGGCGACCGCCGATGAAGAGACCAGCATGGCAGGCGCGCGCTACTTCTCTGAAAACACGTCAATTCGCCCGGATTGCGCCATCATCGGCGAGCCAACGTCTCTGCAGCCAATCCGTGCGCATAAAGGCCATATCTCTACCGCCGTGCGCGTGCTGGGCCAGTCCGGCCACTCCAGCGATCCGGCGCGCGGCGTTAACGCCATTGAGCTGATGCATGACGCCATCGGCCGCATCATGACCCTGCGCGACGACCTGAAAGAGCGTTACCACTACGACGCGTTCACCGTGCCGTATCCGACTCTGAACCTCGGCAGCCTGCACGGCGGCGATGCCTCCAATCGTATTTGCGCCTGCTGCGAACTGCACATGGATATCCGCCCGCTGCCGGGCATGACGCTGAGCGATCTCGACGGCCTGCTGAATGAAGCGCTGGCCCCAGTCAGCGAGCGCTGGCCGGGCCGTCTGACGGTCTCTGAGCTGCATCCGCCGATCCCGGGCTATGAGTGCCCGCCGGATCATCAGCTGGTCGAAGTGGTGGAAAAGCTGCTCGGCGAAAAAACCGACGTGGTGAACTACTGTACCGAAGCGCCGTTTATTCAGACCCTTTGCCCGACGCTGGTCCTTGGCCCCGGTTCGATCAACCAGGCGCACCAGCCGGACGAATATCTGGAAACCCGCTTCATCAAGCCTACCCGCGAACTGATTACTCAGGTTGTGCACCACTTCTGCTGGCATTAAAAACTGCCCCTCACCCTAACCCTCTCCCCAAAGGGGAGAGGGAACTTGAACACCCTCTCCCCTTTGGGGAGAGGGTTAGGGTGAGGGGAGTAAATCGCATGATCTCCGTCACATTCCCATAAGCATCTCTTATCTGACGCGAAGCGAATTAAATTTCGTAAATTGCCCACATTTATTCGTTTGCTGAACCGTTTTCGCAGCAATTGACGACGGGGGTTTTACGTGGCTTTATAAAGGGAGATGACAAAATAATGTCCAAAAGATTTTCGATTGGGCATAAACAAAAATGATGGGGTGACTGGGTTTTTATGAACGAACAATATTCCGCGTTGCGTAGTAATGTCAGTATGCTCGGCAAAGTGCTTGGAGATACCATCAAAGATGCGTTGGGGGAGAACATCCTCGACCGCGTTGAAACCATCCGCAAGCTGTCTAAATCTTCCCGTTCAGGTAACGAGGCCAGTCGTCAGGAGCTGCTTACAACGTTGCAGAACCTCTCTAACGACGAGCTGCTGCCCGTTGCACGCGCCTTCAGCCAGTTCCTGAACCTGGCAAATACCGCTGAGCAATACCACAGCATTTCGCCAAACGGCGAAGCGGCCAGCAACCCGGAAGTCATTGCCCGCACCCTTCGTAAACTGAAAGACCAGCCCAATCTCAACGAAGCCACCATCAAAAAAGCGGTGGAGTCACTTTCGCTGGAGCTGGTGCTGACCGCTCACCCAACCGAGATCACCCGTCGCACCCTGATCCACAAAATGGTGGAAGTGAACAACTGCCTCAAGCAGTTGGATAATAAAGACATTGCCGACTACGAACGCAACCAGCTGATGCGCCGTCTGCGCCAGCTGATTGCCCAGTCCTGGCACACCGATGAAATTCGTAAGCATCGCCCAAGCCCGGTCGACGAAGCCAAATGGGGCTTTGCGGTGGTGGAAAACAGCCTGTGGGAAGGGGTACCTAACTACCTGCGCGAGCTGAACGAGCAGCTGGAAGAGAACCTGGGCTACCGCCTGCCGGTCGACTTTGTTCCGGTCCGTTTCACCTCCTGGATGGGCGGCGACCGCGACGGCAACCCGAACGTGACCGCGGAAATCACCCGTCACGTCCTGCTGCTGAGCCGCTGGAAAGCGACCGATCTGTTCCTGAAGGACATTCAGGTTCTGATCTCCGAGCTGTCGATGGTTGAAGCGACGCCGGAACTGCGCGCGCTGGCCGGAGAAGAAGGCGCCAGCGAGCCGTACCGTTTCCTTATGAAAAAACTGCGCGGTCAGCTGATGGCCACTCAGGCCTGGCTGGAAGCGCGTCTGAAAGGCCAGCGCCTGCCAAAACCAGAAGGCCTGCTCAGCCAGAACGAACAGCTCTGGGAGCCGCTCTACGCTTGTTATAAATCGCTGCAGGCCTGCGGGATGGGCATCATCGCCAACGGCGAACTGCTCGACACCCTGCGTCGCGTGAAGTGTTTTGGCGTGCCGCTGGTGCGCATCGACGTGCGTCAGGAAAGTACCCGCCATACCGAAGCCCTGGGCGAGCTGACCCGCTATCTCGGCATTGGCGATTATGAAAGCTGGTCCGAAGCCGATAAACAGGCCTTCCTGATCCGCGAACTGAACTCGAAGCGCCCTCTTCTGCCGCGCAACTGGGAGCCAAGCAACGACACCCGCGAGGTGCTCAACACCTGTAAAGCGATCGTCGACGCGCCGAAAGGATCGGTGGCTGCCTATGTGATCTCCATGGCGAAAACTCCGTCCGATGTGCTGGGCGTTCACCTTCTGCTGAAAGAAGCCGGTATCGACTATGCTCTGCCGGTCGCACCGCTGTTTGAAACCCTCGACGACCTGAACAATGCCAACGACGTCATGACCCAGCTGCTGAACATCGACTGGTATCGCGGCTTTATTCAGGGCAAACAGATGGTAATGATTGGCTATTCCGACTCCGCAAAAGATGCGGGCGTAATGGCGGCATCCTGGGCGCAGTATCAGGCGCAGGACGCGCTGATCAAAACCTGTGAGAAAGCCGGCATTGAGCTGACGCTGTTCCACGGACGCGGTGGCTCAATTGGCCGTGGCGGCGCGCCGGCTCACGCGGCTCTGCTGTCGCAGCCGCCGGGAAGCCTGAAAGGCGGCCTGCGCGTCACCGAACAGGGCGAGATGATCCGCTTCAAGTATGGCCTGCCTGAAGTGACCATCAGCAGCCTGTCGCTTTATACCAGCGCCATTCTGGAGGCGAACCTGCTGCCGCCGCCGGAGCCGAAAGACTCCTGGTGCCGCATCATGGACGAGCTGTCGGATATCTCCTGCGATCTGTACCGCGGCTACGTGCGTGAGAACAAAGATTTCGTCCCTTACTTCCGCTCGGCAACGCCTGAGCAGGAGCTGGGTAAACTGCCTCTGGGCTCGCGCCCTGCTAAGCGCCGCCCGACCGGTGGCGTCGAGTCTCTGCGCGCTATTCCATGGATCTTCGCCTGGACGCAGAACCGCCTGATGCTGCCCGCCTGGCTGGGTGCCGGCGCCGCGCTGCAAAAAGTGGTGGAAGACGGTAAACAGAGCGAGCTGGAAACCATGTGTCGCGACTGGCCGTTCTTCTCTACCCGCCTGGGTATGCTGGAAATGGTCTTCTCAAAAGCCGACCTGTGGCTGGCGGAATACTACGATCAGCGTCTGGTGAAGCCTGAGCTGTGGGCGCTGGGCAAAGAGCTGCGCGAGCTGCTGCAAGGCGACATCAAGGTGGTGCTGGATATCGCCAACGATTCCCACCTGATGGAAGACCTGCCGTGGATTGCCGAGTCTATCCAGCTGCGTAACATCTATACCGACCCGCTGAACGTTCTGCAGGCAGAGCTGCTGCACCGTTCGCGCCTGGCGGAAGAAGAAGGGAAAGAGCCGGATCCACGCGTTGAACAGGCGCTGATGGTGACGATTGCGGGCGTTGCGGCGGGTATGCGTAACACCGGTTAATGCTTTATGCCCGGCAAGCGCCAGCGCCGCCGGGCAATACCCTGGTATCCACACCATGCACCACGATATCCCCCACATCCTGAATGACCTGATCAACGGCACCTTGCCGCTGCGTCAGGTGCATTTTGCAAACCCAGCCACCTCCGCACCCAACCTTGCCCTGCAGGTCGATTTCCCACGTCTGGAAATCGTGCTCGAAGGCTCGGTGAAAGACCAGGCTGCGAGTGTTTTACAGCAGGGTGACGTTTTATACGTTCCGGCTGGCGGATGGAACGATCCGCAATGGCAAACGCCCGCGACGACGTTGAGCATCCTGTTTGGCAAACAGCAGCTTGGGTTTAGCCTTTTGCACTGGGACGGTGTAGAAGTCCGAAATCTGGCGAAGCAGCACGTTGCCCGCCGCGGACCGCGCATTGGATCGCTTCTTTTACAGACGCTGCATGAAATGCAGATGCAACCGCACGAGCAGCAAACCGCACGGCTGATTGTCGCCAGCCTGCTTAGCCACTGTGTTGACCTGCTGGGCAGTCAGATCCAGACCGCCACCCGCAGTCAGGCCCTGTTCGAAGCCATCAGGGTTTACATCGATGAACACTACGCCACTCCGCTTACCCGGGAATCCGTCGCGCAGGCGTTTTATATCTCCCCAAACTACCTGTCGCATCTGTTTCAGAAAACGGGCGCAGTGGGTTTCAATGAGTATCTGACGCATACCCGGCTGGAACACGCGCGCCAGCTGTTGAAAGGGTATGATTTAAAAGTGAAAGAAGTGGCGCATGCCTGCGGATTTGTCGATAGCAACTATTTCTGCCGGTTATTTCGCAAGAACACGGAGCGTTCGCCTTCAGAATACCGTCGCCAGTATCACAGCCAGCTCACCGGGAAGACCGCTAATCCAGAATGACCTGAGTATGCTGCGGAGCGGATAGCAATTTTCGTACTGCGCCCATCACCTTCTGCGGATCGCGTAAAAAAGCATTAATTCCGCACTTCACGTAGCGTGCGTTTTCAAAGCGTTCGCTTTCCGCCAGTTCGATATCCGCGATCAGCAATACCACATCGGCGCGGCGAATATCGTCATCCGTTAGCGCATTCTCAACGCCCAGTGCGCCCTGCGTTTCAATGAGAACACTGCATTTCTCCTGCTGGCAAATTTTCTCCAGCCGTTCGGCGGCCATATAGGTATGTGCGACGCCGCTGACGCACGCGGTCACCGCCACCAGATGACGCCCCGTTAGCACTGTCATTCTCAACCTCCTACGGTGACCTGAAATCCTTCACGTTCCGCCATCAGACGAATAGCTGACACCTCTTCTTCCGTCGGCGGAGCCACCTGCCGCATATCCCACTTCTGCCCCAGCAGGCGGTATTTCGGCTCTCCAAACTGATGGAACGGCAGTAAATGCAGCTGCCGTATTCCCGAAGGTAGCAGAAACGCCAGCACGCGCGCCATGTTCGCTTCGTTGAGCGTATAGCCCGGAATAAGCGGCACGCGAGGGATCACGTTTATCCCCTCTGCCACCAGCTGTATAAAATTATGCAACACTCTGGGCAGGTTCATTGCCACCCGCGAGTGCGCCTGCTCCGCGTCCATGATCTTCAAATCAAACAGCACTTCATCGCACTGGCGAGCCAGCGGCATTAATCGGGACAAAGGCGCATCCCCCGCCGTTTCGATGGCCGTATGCACGCCGTAACGACGCAGCCTCTGTAAAAACCGTGTCGCAAAAGGTGCCTGCAGCAACACTTCCCCGCCGGAAAGCGTCACCCCGCCTCCCGAGGAACGAAAGAAGATATCGTCTTTCATTACCTCGTTTTCCAGCGCATCCAGCGTCACATCGCGCCCAATGTGCTCGAACGCGCCGGAAGGGCACTCCTCAGCATCCCGCAGGCAGGGAGCACAGCGCAGGCATTTACTCTCCCGTCGCACCGTCTCGATTTTCGGCGAAATCGACTCTGGATTCGCGCACCACGGACAGCGGTGAGGGCAGCCTTTAAAAAAAACCACCGTGCGGATGCCGCGTCCGTCGTTCAATGAGTAGCGCTGGATGTTGAAAATACGCGCCACGTCGACGCGCGTTTCAACCACGTCACAGCTGATGCGCTGTGCGGCGGATAATGTCATCCTGGATCTCCTTCGATAACTCAACAAAGAAGGCGCTATATCCGGCAACGCGCACCACCAGCCCGGCAAAGTCCTGCGGACGCTTCTGCGCTTCACGCAGTGTCTCCGCGTTCACCACGTTGAACTGGATATGCTGCAACTTAAGCTGGGTGAAGGCGCGAAGGAAATCCGCCAGCTTTTGCAGCCCGGTATCGCCTTCCAGCGTCGCAGGAGTAAATTTAACGTTTAGCAGCGTACCGTTAGATAACAGATAGTTATCCAGCTTACTTACCGATTTAAGTACCGCCGTCGGGCCCTGCATATCTTGCCCAAGCATCGGCGAAAGCCCACCGTCTGCCAGTTGCTCTCCGGCAAAGCGGCCATCGGGTGTTGCCCCCACCACCGCCCCGAGCGGCACGTGTGCCGATACGGTATAAGAGCCCGGAGTGAACTGCCCGCCGCGCGGGTTCCGGTATTTTTCGACCTCTTTACAGTAATGACGCAGCAGTTCAGCGCTGATGTTGTCGACATCATCAATATCATTACCGTATTTTTCGAAGCGATTGATCAACCGGGCCCGGATTTTTTTGCCCTCAGGCGTGGCAAAGTTAGCGCTTAACACGCCTAACAGCTCGTCAAAACTTAAGCGCTGCTGTTCAAAGACCAGCCCTTTCAGGGCGTGCAACGAGTCGCTCAGATTGGCTATCCCGATCCCCTGCACGCCGGAGAAGTTATAGCGCGCGCCACCGTCGGTAATGTCTTTTCCCGCATCCAGACAATCGCTGATAAAAGAAGAGAGCAACGGCACCGGAGCCCAGTCACGATGGCCGATATCGCAGATATTGCTCCCCTCAACCATCAGCGCAATGTAGTGATTAATTTTGGCCCGAATGTGCTCCAGCAAGCCTTCATAACTCAGCGCTGCATTGCCTTCGTTCTCCTGCATCGCGATTTCCATCACTTTCAGCAGGTTAAACATCGCGATATCGTGCAGACCGTAGGTTTTCCCCGGAATTGACAGTTCTACACAGCCAACCACCGCGTAATCACGTGCATCTTCCAGCGACACCCCCCGATTGAGGAAAGCAGGCACCACCACTTCATCATTGAAGATCTGCGGGATGCCGGTGCCCAGGCGGATTGTCTCCGCCGTTTTAAGCAGGAAGGGCCGGTCGATAAGTTCGTTAACCCGCACGCCGAGGTTCGGCTGAGGAAGCTGAACGCTTTGGTAGGTATCCAGACACAGGAAGGAAAGCACGTTCACCGCGCTACGCCCGCTCTCCGTCAGACCGCCCAATAGTGCGGTATACCCGGTCGGGAACCCGGCAAAATAGCGGGCGCTGCTGGTCGAGCGTAAAAGCACCACGTCATTGCACTTCACCCACAGCGATTCCAGAATCTCTTTCAGGAACGCGGGCTCGTCGCCCTGTGTGAGCGAGGCCTGATAAAAGGGCAGCATGTACTGGTCAAAGCGCCCGATGGAGAGCGAGCTGGCGTTGGATTCGTATTGCAAAATGACGTTCATATACCAGAAAAGCTGAGACGCCTGCCAGAACGTTTGTGGCTTATGCTGCGCGTTGTGGCGCGAGATTTCTGCCATCTTCCGTAATTCTTCACGCCGTGACGTATTGCTGTGTTCGGCCAGCTCGTCGGCCAATGCCGCATAGCGCAGAATATGACGCTGGGACGCTTCAAGCAGAATCAGCGCGGCGGCATAGAACGCGTTCTGCGCATCGCGGGCGCAGTGTTCGCGCAATTCCTCCACCAGCGTACCCAGGCCGTTATTGAGCAGGCGCGGATAATCAATAATGATATGCCCCTGTCCTTTGTCCGTCTGGTTGACGCTGAAAATTTGCGTCCCCACAGCGGCTTTCACCTCATCCGTCATCTGGCTGTTGATGAAATCCTTCATCGACCGTTTTTCCCAATAGGGATACAGCACGTCACGGTAGATCTGTTTATCCTCTTCGCCGATCTCGAAGCGGTCCTGCGGACGCGTGGAAAACTGGTCCAGCTCCTTAAGCAGCCAGTACGGATCCATCTCAGGAGACATGATGCCCGCACGCGGTTTAACGGTCCGGTTTCCGGCAATCAGTTCCTCATCACGAATCGCGATATTCACATGGTCAAGAATGTACGCCGTGGCTTTTGCGCGCCTGAGGATAACCGGCTCGCCCTCCGTCTGCTGATGGCTGGCGGTGTAGAGCAAAGCACGCTCAAGCGAGATTTCACGCGGATTGGCAAAAAGTGCGTCTTTCAAACGCTGGGTGCGATTCGTCATGAGGGAACTCCTGTAACGGAAAACGAGCCCGCCCCGAAGGGCGGGAGAGCGTCAGGCGGTTTGCGCCAGGTGGGCATCAATTTTGTTCATGATGGTGTCAGCGCGTTTTACCGCGTCGCTGATGTTGACGCGCACGATAGTTTTCCCGGTAAAACGTTCTTCGAACTTAATGCCGATATCTTTGGTCAGAATCACCATATCTGCGGCGGCAACGTCTTCTGCCGTCAGTTCGTTCTCCAGACCAATCGACCCCTGCGTTTCAACCTTCACTTCCCAGCCTTTGGCTTTAGCGGCGCTTTCCAGCGCTTCGGCCGCCATGTAGGTATGGGCAACGCCTGACGGGCATGCTGTTACTGCGATAATTCGGGCCATGTTCTCTTCCTCACTCAGTTAATTTCGAAATCCAGATCCAGGTCATCCTCATTTTCCTCGACCTGTTTTGCATTCTTACGGGCAATACTCTTCAGCACGTTGACGCTAATGGCCGTCACCACAGACCCGACAGCGACCGCCGCGATGTAGCCCAGCTTGCCTTCGACTACCGGCAGAACGATGAGCCCGCCCCATCCGGCGTAGCACTGCGCGCCCATCACGGCGGCCGTCACCGCACCGCACGCGGAGCCGAGCATGATGGAGGGTATGACACGCAGAGGATCGGCTGCGGCGAACGGAATGGCCCCTTCGGTGACCCCCACACAGCCCATTACCAGCGCCGCCTTGCCCGCTTCGCGTTCTTCAGCGGTAAAGTTTTTGCGGTTAATCAGCGTCGCCAGACCTAAGCCCAGAGGAGGCACGCAGATGCCTACCGCCGCAATCGCCACCACGGTGTAGACGCCCTGAGCAACGCAGATCAGCATGAAGGCATAGGCGACTTTATTAATCGGGCCACCCATGTCGAAGGCCAGCATCAACCCCATAATGATGGCCAACACGACGATGCTGCCCTGCTGCATCCCTTGTAGCCACTGGGTTAAGCCCGTCGTCAACGCACCAACCGGTTCGCCCAGACCCCACATCATGATGCCTGCAGTAACAAAGGTGCCGATGATAGGGATGATGAAGATAGGCATGACGGATCGCAGCACTTTCGGAACCGGCAGTTTTTTCAGATACCAGACCACAATCCCGCCGAGGATCCCGGCAATAATGGCACCGAAGAAACCCGCGCCGAAGCTGTTGCCAACCCACGCGGCAATAGCGCAGGGAGCAAGCGCGGCGCGCTCGGCGATGGAATAGCCAATATAGGCGGCCAGGAAGGGCACCATCAGCGTTAACCCCGCTACGCCGATATCGAATAGCTTTTTGAGGTTGGGATCGGTTGCGGCATCCGGTACCGCGCCCTTGCCGTACAGCATGACCGAAACCGCCAGCAAGATACCGCCCGCGACCACGAACGGGATCATGTGCGACACCCCGGTCATCAGATGCTGCCGCGTGTTCTTGAGAATATGCACCAACTCTTTCATATGTCGCTCCTGGCCTAAAACCATAAAGATGTTGTGGCAAACAATAGGCAATCAGGAAGACGGCGGACAGGAGACAAAAAGGCCATTTACTGGATTTTTGTAATGTCAAAATGAAAATGCGAT
Organism: Enterobacter sp. AC1; assembly: GCF_050434705.1. Lineage (NCBI taxonomy): Bacteria > Pseudomonadati > Pseudomonadota > Gammaproteobacteria > Enterobacterales > Enterobacteriaceae > Enterobacter > Enterobacter sp. AC1. Next base: position 21,689 of record NZ_JBNDIZ010000012.1, read on the forward strand.
CCGCCTCGACATTTCGGATAAACGGTACACATAAGACAAAAAACCACAACCTGTGAGTCAAATCTCACTTTTCACGTGACATTACATTTGTCCAGCTTTTGGCAGATTTGTCACATGGCGCGCGTCATCAACACACTCGTATGCTGTTCCCCAATGAATGAGGATTGATTTCAGGAGTGTGTATGGCTCTGGTAGTGGAATTTACCTGTGAATTACCCAACGGGGTTCACGCGCGTCCGGCAAGTCACGTGGAAACGCTGTGCAATACGTTTATCTCACAAATCGAGTGGCATAACCTGCGCACTGACCGCAAAGGAAATGCCAAGAGCGCACTGGCACTTATTGGTACCGATACGCTGGCAGGCGATGCCTGCCGCCTGGTGATCAGCGGTGAAGATGAGCAGCATGCCCGGCAGCGGCTGGAGCTGTGGCTAAGAGAGGAGTTCCCGCATTGCGACGCGCCGCTTGAAGGGGTAATCAGCACGGAGCTGGATCCGTTGCCGGAGTCACTGACACGCCTGAACCCGACTCTTTTTCGCGCCACTCCGGTATGTAGCGGCAGTGCACAAGGCATCTTGACGTTACTGACCTCGCTGGATCTCAACGCCCTGACCGAATTGCCCGACGTGCAAAGTGTAGAAGCTGAGCAGTCGGCGCTGGATAGGGGCCTGATGCTGCTGGTCAGACACATTGAGCTGCTCGCGCTGGACAGCGACAGCACCGCCAGCGCTATTTTTGACGCCCACCGCTCGCTGGCTACAGATACCTCACTGCGTCAGCACCTCTTGTCAGGCGTCAACCAGGGCTTAAGCTGCGCCCAGGCCATCATTGCCACAGCGAACCATTTTTGCGACACGTTCTCCCGTTCCAGCAGCGCCTATTTGCAGGAGCGTGTGCTGGACGTGCGCGACGTCTGCTACCAGCTTTTACAACATATCTACGGGGAAGCGCATTTCCCGGCCCCCGGCCAGTTGACGCAACCGAGCGTCTGCCTTGCGGATGATCTTACGCCCGGCCAGTTCCTGGAACTCGATAAAACCTTGCTTAAGGGGCTGCTGTTAAAAAGCGGCGGAACAACCTCTCACACCGTTATTCTTGCACGTTCCTTTAATATTCCGACGCTGGTGGGCGTCGACAGTGAAAGCCTGCTGCCGTGGCGCAATAACCCCGTATTCATTGATGGCAATGCCGGTGCGGTCGTGGTCAACGCCAGCGATGCGGTAGCGCGCTACTATCGCCAGGAAGCACGGGTACAACAGGCACTACGCGAGCAGCAGCGCATCTGGCTCGATCGTGAATCCAGAACCGCGGATGGCCTGCGCATTGAGATTGCCGCTAACATCGCTCATGCGGTGGAAGCGCAGGCAGCATTCGGGAACGGCGCCGAGGGCGTTGGCCTGTTTCGCACCGAAATGTTGTATATGGACCGCAGCAGCGCGCCTGGTGAAAACGAGCTGTACAACATTTTCTGTCAGGCACTGGAAAGCGCGAACGAGCGCAGCATTATCGTGCGCACCATGGATATCGGCGGCGATAAACCGGTGGCGTACCTGAATATCCCGGCCGAAAACAACCCGTTCCTGGGCTACCGCGCCGTACGTATTTACGAAGAGTATGCAGCGCTTTTCACTACCCAGCTTCGGGCGATCCTGCGCGCCTCTGCTCACGGTAATCTGAAGATCATGATCCCGATGATCTCTTCTATGGAAGAGATCATGTGGGTCAAAGAGAAACTTGCCGAAGCGAAACAGCAGCTCCGAGCTGAACATATTCCGTTTGAAGAAAAAATCCCGCTCGGCATCATGCTGGAAGTGCCTTCGGTGATGTTCATCATCGATCAGTGCTGTGAAGAGATTGATTTCTTTAGCATTGGCAGCAATGACCTGACGCAGTATCTGCTGGCCGTCGACCGCGACAACGCCAAAGTCACACGCCACTACAACAGCCTGAATCCGGCCTTCCTGAGGGCGCTGGATTATGCGGTACAGGCTGTTCATCGCCAGGGGAAATGGATTGGCCTGTGCGGCGAGCTGGGCGCAAAAGGTTCAGTACTGCCGTTGCTGGTGGGTCTGGGCCTGGATGAGCTGAGCATGGGGTCGCCCGCTATTCCGGCCACCAAAGCGCGCCTGGCACAGCTTGATAGCCGCGCCTGCCGCCAGTTGCTGAATCAGGCCATGGCGTGCCGCACTTCGCTTGAAGTGGAACACCTGCTTGCGCAGTTCCGCATGAATCAGCAGGACACGCCGCTGGTCACACCTCGCTGCATTTCACTGAACAATGACTGGAACAGCAAAGAAGAGGTCATGAAAGGGATGACCGATAACCTGCTGCTTGCAGGACGTTGCCGCTACCCCCGCAAGCTGGAGGCCGATCTGTGGGCGCGCGAGGCCGTCTTCTCCACCGGGCTTGGCTTCAGCTTCGCCATTCCGCACAGCAAATCGGAGCATATTGAGCAATCCACCATCAGCGTTGCGCGCCTGAAATCCCCCGTCATGTGGGGAGATGAAAAAGCACAATTCATCATCATGCTGACGCTGAACAAACACGCCGCGGGCGACCAGCATATGCGTATTTTCTCCCGCCTGGCCCGCCGCATCATGCATGACGATTTCCGCAGTGCGCTGGTCAACGCCAGCTCCGGGGAGGCCATCGCCTCCCTGCTGCAACACGAATTAGAACTCTGAAACGAGGAAGAGTAATGGAACTGTATCTGGATACCGCCAACGTGGCAGAAGTAGAACGTCTGGCCCGCATCTTCCCTATTGCGGGTGTCACCACCAACCCAAGCATCGTCGCTGCCAGCCGCGAATCCATCTGGGACGTGCTGCCACGCCTGCAAAAAGCCATCGGGCCGGAAGGCACGCTGTTTGCGCAAACCCTGAGCCGTGATGCAGAAGGCATGGTGGCGGAAGCCAAACGCCTGAGTAACGCCGTACCGGATATCGTGGTCAAAATCCCGGTTACCGCGCAGGGGCTTATCGCGATTAAAGAGTTGAAAAAAGAGGGGATAACCACGCTGGGGACCGCCGTTTACAGCGCTGCGCAGGGCTTACTCGCCGCACTGGCGGGGACGAAATATGTCGCGCCGTATGTCAACCGCGTCGACGCTCAGGGCGGTGACGGCATTCGCATGGTCCAGGAGCTGCAGTCCCTGCTGGAGCTGCACGCACCGGACAGCAAAGTGCTGGCCGCCAGCTTCAAAACGCCGCGTCAGGCGCTGGACTGTCTGCTCGCGGGATGTGAGGCAATCACGCTTCCTTTAGACGTAGCGCAACAAATGCTCGGCACCCCGGCGGTAGAGTCAGCCATAGAGAAGTTCGAGCAGGACTGGAAAAACGCGTTTGGTAACCTCAACCTGTAAGGGAGAACTGTTATGGACCGTATCATTCAATCGCCGGGGAAATATATCCAGGGCGCTGATGTGCTTACCCGTCTCGGCGACTATCTGAAACCCCTGGCACAGCGCTGGCTGGTTGTCGGCGATAAATTTGTACTGGGTTTTGCCGAAGAAACCTTGCGACAAAGCTTTAAAAAAGCAGAGCTGCATGCCGAAATCGCGCCGTTTGGCGGCGAATGTTCACAAAATGAAATCGATCGACTGAAAAAACTCGCTGACGGCGCCGACTGCATGGCGGTGCTGGGCATCGGGGGCGGTAAAACGCTGGATACCGCCAAAGCGCTGGCCCACTTTATGGACGTGCCCGTCGCGATTGCGCCGACGATCGCGTCCACCGATGCGCCGTGCAGCGCCCTTTCCGTCATTTATACCGACAGCGGCGAGTTCGAACGCTACCTGCTGCTGCCGCACAACCCGAACATGGTCATTGTGGATACGAAAGTGGTGGCGGGTGCGCCTGCGCGTCTGCTTGCCGCCGGAATTGGTGATGCGCTGGCGACCTGGTTTGAAGCACGCGCCTGCTCTCGCAGCGGCGCGACCACCATGGCCGGCGGTAAATGCACCCAGGCGGCATTAGCGCTCGCCGAGCTGTGCTACAACACGCTGGTTGAAGAGGGTGAAAAAGCGATGCTGGCGGCGGAACAGCACGTGGTAACGCCGGCGCTGGAACGCATTATCGAAGCCAACACCTATCTCAGCGGTGTAGGCTTTGAGAGCGGCGGGCTGGCGGCTGCACACGCTATTCATAACGGTATGACGGCCGTGCCGGACGCGCATCATTTCTATCACGGCGAAAAAGTGGCGTTTGGTACACTGACGCAGCTGGTGCTGGAAAATGCGCCAGTAGAAGAAATAGAGACCGTCGCGGCGCTTTGCCACAGCGTTGGGCTGCCCATTACGCTGGCGCAGCTGAATATCAAAGAAGACATTCCGGCCAAAATGCGTCTGATTGCCGAAGCGTCCTGTGCGCAAGGAGAAACCATCCACAATATGCCTGGCGGCGTCACGCCGGATCAGGTCTATGCAGCGCTTCTTGTGGCCGACCAGTATGGACAGCGGTTTTTGCAGGAGTGGGAGTAAATAGCATGAATAAAAATCCCCGCATCGGCGGGGATTTTTTTGCCCGTAGGCCGGGTAAGGCGTAACCGCCACCCGGCACAATGGTTACTTCACGTCAAACCGGTCCAGATCCATCACCCTCGCCCATGCTGCAACGAAGTCGCGGACAAACTTCTCGTGCGCATCATCACTGGCATAAACCTCTGCCAGCGCGCGCAGGACGGCGTTAGAACCGAAGACCAGATCGGCGCGGGTGGCGGTATATTTCACTTCACCGCTGGCACGATCGCTTCCGGCAAACAGTTCATTTGATTCATCGGTCGCCTTCCACTGGGTATTCATGTCCAGCAGGTTCACGAAGAAATCATTGCTCAGCACGCCTTCGCGGTCAGTGAATACACCGTTCTTACTGCCGTCGAAGTTAGCGCCCAACACGCGCAGGCCACCGATCAGCACCGTCAGCTCCGGTGCGGTCAGCGTCAGCTGCTGGGCTTTATCAATCAGCAGAGATTCCGTCGTGGATACATCCACCTGCGCGCGGTAGTTGCGGAAGCCATCGGCAACCGGCTCGAGCAGGTTAAACATCTCGATATCCGTTTGATCCTGACGCGCATCCACGCGGCCCGGCGTGAACGGTACGGTGACATACACGCCTGCAGCTTTCGCGGCTTGCTCTACGCCTACCACACCCGCCAGCACGATGATATCGGCCAGGGAGGCTTTGTTGGTGGTGCGCTGGATAGCTTCCAGAGCCGGCAGTGCGCGAACCGCTGCGGCGTTCACGTCCCAGTCACGCTGAGGGGCCAGCGCCAGACGCGCACCGTTGGCACCGCCACGCTTATCGCCACCGCGGAAAGTTGACGCTGACGCCCAGGCAACGGAAACCAGTTCACTGACGGACAGCCCAGATGCCGCAATTTCCGCCTTCAGGCTTTCAATGTCCTCTTTGGTCGGATTGAATACCGCCTCCGGCAGCGGATCCTGCCAGATCAGATCTTCTTTCGGCACTTCCGGTCCAAGATAACGCGATTTGGGTCCCATATCGCGGTGGGTCAGTTTGAACCACGCGCGCGCGAAGGCTTCGTTGAAGGCCTGCGGGTCGTTCAGGAAACGGCGGGAAATCTTTTCGAATTCCGGGTCAAAACGCAGCGTCAGGTCGGTAACCAACATCGTTGGCTTACGTTTTTTCGACGGGTCGAACGGGTCAGGCATGATTTCCGGCGCATCCACGGCTTCAAACTGAATTGCGCCTGCCGGGCTGCGGGTCTGCACCCATTCGAATTTGAAGAGGTTCTCGAAGAAGTAATTGCTCCACTGGGTCGGGGTTTGGGACCAGATAACTTCCAGACCAGAGGTAATAGCGTCAGCGCCAACCCCCGTGCCGTGCGTGCTGGCCCAGCCCAGGCCCTGCGCTTCAATCGGTGAGGCTTCCGGGTCGGTGCCCACGTGGGTGGCTTCACCCGCGCCGTGAGTTTTGCCGAGGGTGTGGCCGCCGGCAATCAGCGCCACGGTCTCTTCGTCGTTCATGCCCATGTTGCCGAAGGTGGCGCGAATCGCCGCTGCCGCTGACAGCGGTTCACCGCTGGCGTTTGGCCCTTCCGGGTTAACGTAAATCAGCCCCATTTCGGTCGCTGCCAGAGGGCGCTTCGCCAGCGCTTCCGGGTCACGATGGGTCAGCCAGGCTTTTTCATCGCCCCAGTTTACGTCGAGATCCGGTTCCCAGACGTCTTCACGCCCGGCACCAAAACCAAAGGTGCGGAAGCCAGAGTTCTCTAGCGCCACGTTACCCGCGAGGATAAACAGGTCAGCCCAGGAGATTTTTTGTCCGTATTTTTTCTTGATGGGCCACAGCAGACGACGCGCTTTATCGAGGCTAACGTTATCCGGCCAGGAGTTCAGCGGCGCAAAGCGCTGTTGACCGCGTCCTGCCCCGCCGCGCCCGTCAACGGAGCGATAGGTACCCGCACCGTGCCAGGCCATACGGATAAATAGGCCCGCATAGCTGCCCCAGTCGGCAGGCCACCACGGTTGAGAGTCGGTTAAAAGTGCTTTGAGGTCGCCCTTAAGGGCAGAGTAATCGAGTTTACTAAATTCTTTGCGGTAGTCGAAGTCTTCACCCAGAGGGTTAGAACGGTTGGAATGTTGGCTAAGAAGATCGATGCGGAGTTGTTTTGGCCACCAGTCACGGCTGCCTGTACCTGCACCCGCGCTGTGATCGACGCCGCCCTGGTGGAACGGGCATTTGCCGACTGATGCCGCTTTATTGGTCTCGTCTGACGTGCTCATCGCTATGCTCCCTTTTACAGTGTTACCGTTACGATATACACCACTAGCAATAAGATATAGTTGAATTAATCCACAGATTCGATAGCTAATACCTTTTAACTTATTATCTGACTAAAAAACCCTCATATTTTTGAGGGCTTTATGCTCATTACGCCGGGCGCACGCCGAGGGTATGACAAATGGCGTAACTCATCTCCGCGCGGTTCAGCGTATAGAAGTGGAAATCTTTCACGCCTTCACGGCTTAAGATCTTCACCATGTCCATCGCGATATTGGCCCCCACCAGCTTGCGGGTTTCCGGGTCATCGTCCAGACCTTCGTACATTTTGGACATCCACAGCGGAATGCGCACGTTGGTCATATCGGCAAATTTCTTTGCCTGTTTGAAGTTAGAGACCGGCAGGATCCCCGGGATGATTTCGACGTCGATGCCCGCGGAGACGCAGCGGTCACGAAAGCGCAGGTAGCTTTCCACATCAAAGAAGAACTGGGTAATGGCACGGTTCGCGCCGGCGTCCACTTTACGCTTCAGGTTAAGCAGATCGGCCTGGGCACTTTTCGCTTCCGGATGAACTTCAGGATAAGCGGCAACGGAGATATCAAAGTCGGCCACATCTTTCAGCAGCGCGACCAGATCGGTTGCATACATATCCGGCTTGCCGCTACCCGGCGGCAGGTCACCGCGCAGCGCAACGATATGGCGGATACCGTTGTTCCAGTAATCCTGGGCAATGGCGCGCAGCTCGTCGCGAGTGGCGTCGATACAGGTGAGGTGCGGCGCCGCTTCCAGACCGGTACGATCTTTAATACCCTTAATGATGCTGTGCGTACGGTCGCGCTCGCCGGAGTTAGCCCCGTAGGTCACCGAGACAAACTTCGGTTTCAGGCTGCTGAGACGATCGATAGAGCTCCACAGGGTTTGCTCCATTTCACTGGTGCGCGGCGGGAAAAATTCAAAAGAGACGTTAATCTGGCCGTTTACCTCAGCCAGGCTCTGATTCAGTGCTTCCCGCTGGTTGGCGTGAAAAAAGCTCATACCTTACCTCTATCAATCGCGTGTCGTTGTTTGTTGTGTTGTGAACTTCTATACGTTTAGACGTCCAGATGTAAAAATGACGGAAAAGCGGAGGGACGTCAACATAAATAATCAACAATAACGGTGAGGTTTGTTCAGGGAATGTGAGGGAAATTCATGATGCGGGTGAGAAGACCTCTCACCCCGGCCCTCCCCCCAAAGGGGCGAGGGGGAAAGACCGCACCGAGCAGTCCCCTCTCCCCTTTGGGGAGAGGGTTAGGGTGAGGGGGTTACAGCAGCTTAGCCAGACGGTTGATATCGGACTGGATCGCTCCTGCGGTGACATCGCGTCCCGCGCCAGGACCGCGGATCACCAGCGGGTTATCGCGGTACCAGCGGCTTTCGATGGCGAAGACGTTATCGCACGGCAGCAGTGCCGCCAGCGGATGCTCAGGACGCACCGCCTCGACGCCGACTCGCGCTTTTCCGTTCGCCTCGAAACGCGCAACGTAGCGCAGTACCAGCCCCATCTCGTTCGCCGCTTCCAGACGCTGCACCATCTGCTCGTTAAGCTCTTCACCGTTTTCAAAGAAATGGTCCACAGAACCTTCTTCACAGCCGGCAGGCACCAGGGATTCGACGCGGACGGCATCCGGTTCGATGTCATAACCGGCTTCACGCGCCAGAATAACCAGCTTACGCATGACGTCTTTACCTGAGAGGTCAACGCGCGGATCGGGTTCCGTTAAGCCCTGCTGCCATGCCTGATCCACCAGGTCGGTGAACGGTACGGTGCCGTCAAACTGCAGGAACAGCCAGGAGAGCGTGCCGGAGAAAATACCGCTCAGCGCCAGAATGCTGTCGCCGCTCTCAATCAGGTCGCGCACCGTATGGTTAACCGGCAGACCAGCCCCAACGGTGGCGTTGTAGAGCCAGTGGCGCCCTGTTTTTTCAAACGCATCGTGGATCTGACGGTATTTATCGGTGCTGCTGGCACCCGCCAGCTTATTCGCACTGATGACGTGGAAACCGTGGCTCGCGAAATCAAGGTACTGATCGGCAAGCTGTTCACTGGCGGTGACGTCCAGCACCACCAGATCGTCATACGGGTGCGCGCGCATCCACAGGAACAGCGACTCTTCATCCTGCTCGACGGCTTCATCATTAAAGAAGGCAAGCGCCCGGCTCGCGTCCAGCCCTTCGTAGTTCAGCAGACTGCGGCGGCTATCCACGACGCCCGCGAGAATGAATTCAAATCCGGTACGCGCCGAGAGGGTAACCTGTTCGCGGGCAAACAGCTCCAGCCAGCGGGAACCGATGTTGCCTTTACCAAACAGCACCAGGCCGATGCGTTTTTCCGCGCGGAACAGAGAGGTATGCAAACCCTGAATCAGGCTTTCGGTTGGCCCTTTGCGCAGGACGGCGACCAGGCTGATACCCTCTTCCGACTGCCAGGTAAACTCCACCGGCTGGCCTTTGAGCTGCTGCCAGAAGCGGTGGCAGTGTAGCGGGTTACGGGTGACGCCCGCGCCCACCATCGCTACCAGCGCCAGCCCCTGACGCAGGCGAAGCTCGCCCGGCAGGCCCGCTTCATCCAGGATTTTCAGCGCGCTGTCCGCCACTTCAGCGGTATAGCAGAACTGCAGCAGCTGGCGATCGTTATGCACGCCAACCGCCAGCGGACGCACCTGGGCACGCTTTAACACCAGGTCGATATCTTTATGCGCCAGCTTAAAGTCCTGGCCCGCAGGAACCTGGAACTCAATCAGGCAGATGTCGTCGTGGCTGGTGACAATACGCGCCCCGGTACCGGACGCCAGCACGCGCTCAATGCGCGTGGAGCCCTGATCCGGGGTATAGCTGCAGCGCAGCTGCAGGTCGATATCGCTACCGGAAACCGGCTGCAGCGTACGGGCGTGCAGTACCGGCGCGGCCAGACGCGCCAGCTCGCTGGCTTCATCCAGGCGCAGCAGCGGCAGCAGGCAGGCATCCTTCACTTTACGCGGGTCCGCGCTGTAAACACCGGCCACGTCGCTCCAGATGGTGACGCGGGACACGCCCGCCAGGGCACCAATTTGCGTCGCCGAGTAATCGGAGCCGTTACGCCCCAGCAGCACGGTTTCGCCCGCGTTGCTGCGGCTGATAAAGCCGGTCACCACAATGCGTTTGCCCGGGTGCTGCACCAGCAGCTGTTGCAGCAGCGGGTAGGACAAGCCTTCATCCACCTGCGGCTGCGCGGCGCGTTCGGCGCGCAGGAAATCGCGCGCGTCGAGCCAGGCTGCGTCGACACCCAGGTGTTGCAGAACGGCGGCCATCAGGCGCGCGGACCACACTTCACCGTGGCCCACCACTTCGGCATACACCGCATCGGTAATTCCGCTGTCCAGCAGAGCCGCCAGACGCTCAAGGTCATGGGTAAAGGCGCTGATCAGCCCGTCCGCCACGTCCGCAGGCAGCAGGCCGGCAATCAGCTCGCTCTGGTAACGACGTAAGGACTGTTGCACCTGATGCGCAGAAAGGCGATCGGTCTGGCTCAGTTTGAGCCAGCTAATCAACTGGTTGGTGGTGCTGCCTGCCGCAGAGACAACCATCATGTCCCCCGGCTGCGAATACTCCGTCATGATCCCTGCGACGCGCAGGTAACATTTCACATCGGCAAGACTACTACCACCAAACTTGTGCAGCTGACGACCCTTCGCCCCTGCCTGCGCTATCACACTCATGATTACCCCTTGGCTGCGACCCGGAAGCCATTTTCCAGATCGGCAATTAAATCTTCAGAATCTTCAATACCGGTTGAGATTCGCAGCAGCGTCTCAGAAATACCGGCGGCGGCACGTGCTTCGGGTGCCATACCTGCGTGCGTCATGGTCGCGGCGTGGGAGATCAAGCTTTCAACCCCACCTAAGGATTCCGCCAGCGTAAACAATGACAGCCCACTCAGGAAGCGACGCAGCGTTTGCTCGTCACCGTCCAGTTCAAAACTTAACATCGCGCCAAATCCCTTCTGCTGGCGCGCGGCAATTTCATGTCCCTGGTTTTCAGGCAGCGACGGGTGATAAAGCTTCTTCACCAGCGGCTGTTTTTTCAGGAAATCGACAATCGCCTGGGCATTGCGCTGCGCCACTTCCATACGCGGCGACAGCGTGCGAATGCCGCGTAACAGCAGATAGCTATCGAAGGCCCCGGCGGTGACGCCAATGTTATTCGCCCACCATGCCAGTTCGGTGACAACGTCAGGATCTTTGGCAATCACCACGCCCGCGACCACGTCAGAATGGCCGTTCAGATATTTTGTGCATGAATGCAATACCAGATCGGCACCCAGTGCGAGTGGGTTCTGAAGGGCCGGACTGAGGAACGTATTATCCACTACACTTATCGCTCCCGCATCCCTTGCGAGCTGACAAATTTTCGCAATATCGACAACGCGCAACAATGGATTGCTTGGACTTTCCACCAGCACCAGCTTCGGCTTCTCTGCCAGCGCCTGTTTCAGCGCCTGTTCGTCATTTTGATCGACAAACAGCACGCGATAGCAGCCGCGTTTCGCCAGACTATCAAACAGACGATAGCTGCCGCCGTAGCAATCGTGCGGCGCAACCAGCAGGTCACCCGGTTTAAGGAACACCGTGGTCACCAGGTGAATGGCGGACATTCCCGTATTGGTTAATACTGCACCTGCGCCACCTTCCAGCTCCGCCAGCGTGCGCTGGGTCACATCACGCGTAGGGTTGCCACGACGCGAGTAATCATGCGCGCGGGGTTCATTAAATCCGGTGAAATTATAGGTACTGGAAAGATGAATCGGCGGGACAACGCAGCCGTACTGCTCGTCATCATTTAATCCGCTACGCACTGCAATAGTGGCCTGTTTACGCGTCATGGTGAGGGCTTCCTGGCGAATGAGGTGAAAAGTCAGGCACCAGAGTAAACACTGAAAGTATGGACGTCAATACATCTGGACATCTAAACTTCTTTGCGTATAGATTGAGCAATGCGCAAATAGCCGTTGAAATTATATGCTTTAGTGCACGCTGCAGCGGCAATATCCGTGCCACGGTATCGTCTCTACGGTAAACTAGGCAAGATTGCGGTTCAAAACGGGTGGTTACAGGTTTTGCACCTTTAGATAAATGACTGAGAGGATTAAAGGTATCTCATGGCTGAATGGAGCGGCGAATATATCAGCCCATACGCTGAGCACGGTAAGAAGAGTGAGCAAGTAAAGAAAATTACGGTTTCCATTCCTCTGAAGGTGTTGAAGATCCTCACCGATGAACGTACGCGTCGTCAGGTGAACAACCTGCGCCACGCAACCAACAGCGAACTGCTGTGCGAAGCGTTTCTGCATGCGTTTACCGGTCAACCGTTGCCAAACGATGACGATCTGCGCAAAGAGCGTAGTGACGAAATCCCGGAAGAGGCGAAGGTGATCATGCGTGAACTGGGTATTGACCCGGAGACGTGGGAATACTGATAAGCGGATACAAAAAAGGCACCTTGCGGTGCCTTTTTTTCGGGAAACTTATTTAGCGCCCGGGATGCTGAAACGCTTGTTGAAGCGGTCAACACGGCCACCGGTTGCAACATCACGCTGCTTACCAGTGTAGAACGGGTGGCATTTGCCGCACACGTCCAGGTTCAGATCGTGACCCACGGTAGAGCGGATCTGGATAGAGTTACCGCAAGAACAGTTTGCAGTAATCATTTCGTATTTCGGGTGAATATCTTTTTTCATGGGAGAACCTCAGTTAAGGCCGCGTCGCTCTTCCAGCCCTAACGCCAGACACCACGCGATGTTGATTGTAAGTTCTTTGGCGTAAAGTACACCAAAGGCGGCGAATCATACAGAATTTGACCAACGTATGCAAACTGATCCGCACGCCGCTTTCACTAATGTGTATACTAACGCGCCACTTTTCAAGTCAGGAAGATTCGATGCCCGTCGCTCACGTTGCCCTGCCCGTTCCGCTTCCCCGCACCTTTGACTATCTGCTGCCTGACAGCATGAGCGCCAAAGCGGGCTGTCGCGTGACCGTGCCGTTTGGCAAACAGCAGCGCGTGGGGATAGTTGTCTCCGTCAGCGATAAGAGCGAACTGCCGCTTAACGAACTCAAGTCGGTCGTTGAGGTGCTGGACAGCGAGCCGGTTTACTCCACCAGCACCTGGCGACTGCTGCTGTGGGCGGCGGATTATTATCATCACCCCATCGGCGACGTCTTGTTCCACGCCCTGCCGATCATGCTGCGCCAGGGCAAGAGCGCCAGCCATGCGCCAATGTGGTACTGGTTTGCGACCGAGCAGGGTCAGGCGGTCGACATCAACAGCCTGAAGCGCTCCCAGAAACAGCAGCAGGCGCTGGCGGCGCTGCGTCAGGGGAAAATCTGGCGTCATCAGGTTGATGAGCTCGAGGTCAGCGAAACGGCGCTCCAGGCCTTAAGAAAGAAAGGGCTGAGCGAACTGGCAAGCGAAGCACCTGCCCTTTACGACTGGCGGGAGAATTTCTCCGTTTCGGGGGATCGCCTGCGTCTGAATACCGAGCAGGCCACCGCCGTCGGCGCGATTCATAGCGCCTCCGATCATTTCTCTGCCTGGCTGCTGGCGGGGGTCACCGGTTCCGGCAAGACCGAAGTCTACCTGAGCGTACTGGAAAACGTGCTCGCACAGGGTAAACAGGCGCTGGTGATGGTGCCGGAAATTGGCCTGACGCCGCAAACCATCGCCCGCTTTCGCGAACGCTTTAATGCGCCCGTTGAGGTGCTGCATTCCGGCCTGAACGACAGCGAACGCCTCAGCGCCTGGCTGAAAGCGAAAAACGGCGAGGCAGCGATTGTGATCGGCACCCGCTCGTCGCTGTTTACGCCGTTTAAAAACCTTGGCGTTATCGTGATCGACGAAGAGCACGACAGCTCCTATAAACAGCAGGAAGGCTGGCGCTATCACGCCCGCGATCTGGCTGTTTATCGCGCCCACAGCGAGCAAATTCCTATTATTCTCGGCTCCGCCACGCCTGCGCTCGAAACGCTGCACAACGTGCGCCAGCGTAAATACCATATGCTGCGCCTGACGCGTCGGGCGGGGAATGCCCGTCCGGCCATTCAGCACGTGCTGGATCTGAAAGGTCAGCAGGTTCAGGCGGGACTAGCGCCCGCGCTTATTTCCCGCATGCGCCAGCATTTGCAGGCGGGGAACCAGGTCATTTTGTTCCTTAACCGCCGCGGATTTGCGCCCGCCCTGCTGTGCCACGACTGCGGCTGGATTGCCGAGTGCCCGCGCTGTGACCATTACTACACCTTCCACCAGGCCCAGCGTCATCTGCGCTGCCACCACTGCGACAGCCAGCGCCCGGTGCCGCGCCAGTGCCCGTCATGTGGTTCAACGCATATTGTGCCGGTCGGTCTGGGAACGGAGCAGCTGGAACAGGCCCTTGCGCCCTTCTTCCCCGGCGTGCCCCTGTCCCGAATCGACCGGGACACCACCAGCCGCAAAGGGGCGCTGGAACAGCAGCTGGCGGAAGTGCATCGCGGCGGGGCGCGCATTTTGATTGGCACCCAGATGCTGGCCAAAGGGCACCACTTTCCGGACGTAACGCTGGTCGCCCTGCTGGACGTGGATGGCGCGCTGTTTTCTGCGGATTTCCGCTCAGCCGAACGCTTCGCCCAGCTTTATACTCAAGTGGCGGGACGTGCTGGACGCGCCGGCAAACAGGGCGAAGTGGTGCTGCAAACGCATCACCCGGAACACCCGCTGCTGCAAACCCTGCTGCATAAAGGCTATGACGCCTTTGCCGAGCAGGCGCTGGCCGAGCGCCAGACCATGCAGCTTCCTCCCTGGACCAGCCACGTTATCATCCGCGCGGAAGATCATAACAACCAGCAGGCACCGCTTTTCCTGCAGCAGCTGCGAAACCTCCTGCAGGCCAGCCCGCTGGTGGATAACCAGCTGTGGATCTTGGGCCCGGTGCCGGCGCTGGCACCAAAACGCGGCGGACGCTTTCGCTGGCAAATTTTGCTCCAGCACCCCTCGCGGGTTCGCCTTCAGCACATCGTCAGCGGCGCGCTGGTACTGATTAACACCCTGCCCGAAGCGCGAAAAGTGAAGTGGGTGCTTGACGTCGATCCCATCGAAGGTTGAAGACGGATCGAAAAATTTAACGCTCCTCACACTTTTTATGAAAATTCTGTAACCGATTCCATTAACTATCTGTAAAAATGGTGATGGCAGAAGTTCGGTGTTCAGGCGAGGAGAAGACGTTGAAGTCCAGGAAAGAGGTTGCCACAGCGACCATGAAAGACGTTGCCGAGAAAGCACAAGTCTCAACGGCAACCGTGTCCCGCGCATTAATGAACCCGGACAAAGTCTCCCAGGCGACCCGTAACAAGGTTGAGCAGGCAGCGCTGGAAGTGGGTTATTTCCCGCAGGCGATGGGGCGTAACGTGAAGCGCAATGAGTCACGCACTATCCTGGTGATTGTGCCGGACATCTGCGATCCCTTCTTCAGCGAGATTATCCGCGGTATTGAAGTCACGGCCGCGGAACAGGGTTACCTGGTGCTGATTGGCGATTGTGCTCATCAGAACCAGCAGGAAAAAACCTTTATCGACCTCATTATTACCAAGCAGATTGACGGCATGCTGCTGCTTGGCTCGCGCCTGCCGTTTGATGCCAGCATTGAAGAGCAGCGCAATCTACCGCCTATGGTAATGGCCAACGAGTTCGCGCCAGAGCTGGAACTGCCGACCGTCCATATTGATAACCTCACCGCCGCGTTCAACGCCGTCAATTATCTCCAGGAGCTGGGGCACAAGCGTATAGGCTGCATTGCCGGGCCGGAAGAGATGCCGCTGTGCCACTACCGCCTGCAGGGATACGTTCAGGCGCTGCGCCGTACCGGCGCTACCGTCGATCCGCATTACATTGCGCGCGGAGACTTTACCTTCGCAGCCGGTGGACAGGCGCTGGAAAAGCTTCTGGACCTGCCTGAACCGCCAACCGCCGTATTTTGTCACAGCGACGTGATGGCGCTGGGCGCATTATCATATGCCAAACGCCGCGGCCTGCGGATCCCAAAAGATTTATCGATCATCGGATTCGATAATATTTCGCTTTCAGAATTTTGCGATCCGCCGCTCTCAACGGTCTCTCAGCCGCGCTATCAAATCGGTCGTGAAGCGATGCTGCTTTTGCTGGATCAGCTTCACGGTCAAACAGTTAGCAGCGGTTCGCGGTTGCTGGACTGCGAACTGATTGTCCGCGGCTCTACCCAGGCATTGACTTAAAGTAAACGTCTTTAGGACACCCTTATCTGGTCAAAGCCCCGCCGCTTAAGTAACATGGCGGACTGACGAACGAATAAATACAGCGAAACGATAGTGGCACAACGAGATTATGTACGTCGCGGCCAGCCGGCACCTTCGCGACGCAAAAAGAGTAGCTCAAGGAAAAAGCAACGTAACCTGCCTGCTGTCTCGCCAGCAATGGTCGCTATTGCTGCGGCTGTAGTCGTCGCCTTTATTGGTGGCCTGTACTTTATCACGCACCATAAAAAAGAAGAGTCTGAGGCGCTTCAGGCCAGCAAAGTGGCCGGGAATGGCCTACCTCCGAAGCCTGAAGAGCGCTGGCGCTATATCAAAGAGCTGGAAAGCCGTCAGCCTGGTGTACGTGCGCCAACCGAACCTTCTGCGGGTGGTGAAGTGCAGAATGCAAATCAGCTGACGGATGAACAGCGTCAACTGCTGGCACAAATGCAGGCCGATATGCGCCAGCAGCCTACGCAGCTGAACGAAGTGCCGTGGAATGAGCAGACGCCGGAACAGCGCCAGCAAACGCTGCAGCGACGTCAGGCGCAACAGCAAATTCAGCAGCAACAGAAGCAACAACAGTGGGCGCAAACACAGCCGGTGCAGCAGCCAAAAGCACAGCCGCGGGTAACGGAACAGCCATACCAGCAGCAGACGCGAACGGCGCAGTCCCAGCCTGTTCAGCAGCAGCCAAAAGCGCAGCCGCAGAAACAAGCGGCTCAGCCGTATCAGGATCTGCTGCAGACGCCAGCGCATACTACCGCGCAGCAGCCAAAAACGCAGCAGGCCGCCCCGGTCACTAAAGAGACCGAGGCGCCGAAGCAGACGGCAGAGAAAAAAGACGAACGCCGCTGGATGGTGCAGTGCGGTTCGTTCAAAGGCGCCGAGCAGGCGGAAACGGTGCGTGCACAGCTGGCCTTTGAAGGGTTTGATTCGCGTATTACCACCAATAACGGCTGGAATCGCGTGGTGATTGGTCCAGTCAAAGGCAAAGAAAATGCCGATGGCACCATTTCTCGTTTGAAAATTGCCGGTCACACAAACTGTATTCGACTCGCCTCCGGGGGTTGAAACCCCCAAATTCCCCCCCATCTATCATTTAATTCAGCCCTGAGCACAGGCTCAGGGCTTCTGTTTCCCGATTCTGTAACCAGGGGGTCTGCTCGTGACAACAATAGTAAGTGTACGCCGTAACGGCCATGTGGTAATCGCCGGTGATGGCCAGGCCACGCTGGGTAATACCGTCATGAAAGGCAACGTGAAGAAAGTGCGTCGTCTCTACAACGACAAAGTGATCGCCGGTTTTGCGGGCGGCACGGCTGATGCCTTCACGCTGTTTGAACTGTTTGAACGCAAACTGGAAATGCACCAGGGTCATCTGGTGAAAGCCGCCGTTGAGCTGGCAAAAGACTGGCGTACCGACCGCATGCTGCGCAAACTCGAAGCGCTGCTGGCGGTAGCCGATGAAACGGCATCGCTGATCATCACCGGCAACGGTGACGTGATTCAGCCGGAAAATGACCTGATTGCCATCGGCTCTGGCGGCCCTTATGCCCAGGCTGCAGCCCGCGCCCTGTTGGAAAATACCGACATGAACGCGCGTGATATCGCGGTGAAGGCGTTGGATATTGCAGGTGATATCTGCATTTATACCAACCACAACCACACCATCGAAGAATTGACCTCCAAAGCGTAAGGATCTCCCATGTCTGAAATGACCCCACGCGAAATTGTCAGCGAACTGAACAAACACATTATCGGCCAGGATAACGCGAAGCGTTCCGTGGCTATCGCTCTGCGTAACCGCTGGCGCCGTATGCAGCTTGACGAAGAGCTGCGCCACGAAGTCACGCCGAAAAACATTCTGATGATCGGCCCGACCGGCGTCGGTAAAACCGAAATTGCCCGTCGTCTCGCCAAGCTGGCTAACGCACCGTTCATCAAAGTTGAAGCCACCAAGTTCACCGAAGTGGGCTATGTGGGTAAAGAAGTGGACTCCATCATCCGCGATCTGACCGACTCGGCGATCAAAATGGTGCGCGTCCAGGCGATTGAGAAAAACCGCTATCGCGCGGAAGAGATGGCCGAAGAGCGCATTCTCGACGTGCTGATCCCACCGGCAAAAAACAACTGGGGTCAGGCT
This sequence comes from Enterobacter sp. AC1, assembly GCF_050434705.1. Taxonomy (NCBI): domain Bacteria; kingdom Pseudomonadati; phylum Pseudomonadota; class Gammaproteobacteria; order Enterobacterales; family Enterobacteriaceae; genus Enterobacter; species Enterobacter sp. AC1. The sequence continues at coordinate 39,892 of NZ_JBNDIZ010000012.1, forward strand.
GAGCAGCAGGCGGAACCGTCTGCCGCACGTCAGGCGTTCCGCAAAAAGCTGCGTGAAGGCCAGCTGGATGATAAAGAGATTGAGATCGATCTCGCTGCCGCGCCAATGGGAGTGGAAATCATGGCGCCTCCGGGAATGGAAGAGATGACCAGCCAGCTGCAGTCCATGTTCCAGAACCTGGGCGGCCAGAAGCAGAAAGCGCGTAAGCTGAAAATCAAAGACGCGATGAAGCTGCTGATTGAAGAAGAAGCGGCGAAGCTGGTGAACCCGGAAGAGCTGAAGCAGGACGCTATCGACGCGGTTGAGCAGCACGGAATTGTGTTTATCGACGAAATCGATAAAATTTGTAAGCGCGGCGGCAACAGCTCCGGCCCGGATGTGTCCCGTGAAGGCGTTCAGCGCGACCTGCTGCCGCTGGTTGAAGGCTGCACCGTCTCTACCAAGCACGGCATGGTGAAAACGGACCACATCCTGTTTATCGCTTCAGGCGCGTTCCAGGTTGCCAGCCCGTCAGATCTGATCCCTGAGCTGCAGGGGCGTCTGCCAATCCGCGTTGAGCTTCAGGCGCTGACCACCGAAGATTTCGAACGTATCCTGACCGAGCCTAACGCCTCTGCCACCGTGCAGTACAAAGCGCTGATGGCAACCGAAGGTGTGAACCTTGAGTTTACCGAAGACGGTATCAAACGTATCGCCCAGGCCGCATGGCAGGTGAACGAAACCACCGAGAACATCGGTGCGCGTCGTCTGCACACCGTGCTGGAACGCCTGGTGGAAGATATCTCTTATGATGCGAGCGACCTGAACGGCCAAACCGTTACCATTGACGCAGAATATGTGAGTAAACATCTGGATGCGTTAGTGGCAGATGAAGATCTGAGCCGTTTTATCCTATAATCGCGGTTACTGGATTCTCATCACGTTTAATGGGGGCTAATGCCCCCATTTTTATTGGCTAAATACTTATGACTGACATCAGCCGTACTCAGGCGTGGCTCGAAAGTCTGCGCCCTAAAACACTTCCTCTGGCCTTTGCCGCGATTATCGTCGGCACGGCGCTTGCCTGGTGGCAGGGTTATTTTGATCCGCTGGTCGCCGCGCTGGCATTGATTACCGCAGGCCTGCTGCAAATCCTCTCCAATCTCGCCAACGACTACGGCGACGCGGTGAAAGGCAGCGACAAGCCTGACCGTATAGGGCCGCTGCGCGGGATGCAGAAAGGGGTAATTACCCAGGCGCAGATGAAACGCGCGCTGATTATCACCGTGGTGCTGATCTGCGTGTCCGGCCTGGCGCTGGTGACGGTTGCGTCTAAGACCACCAGCGATTTTATTGGCTTCCTGGTGTTGGGTTTATTGGCCATTATCGCGGCCATCACTTACACGGTTGGTACGCGCCCCTACGGTTATATTGGACTCGGGGATATTTCCGTACTGGTGTTCTTCGGCTGGCTGAGCGTGATGGGCAGCTGGTACTTACAGGCGCATACGGTCATCCCTGCCCTGTTCCTGCCCGCAACCGCCTGCGGTCTGCTGGCGACAGCGGTGCTCAATATCAACAACCTGCGCGATATCGACAGCGATCGCGAGAACGGCAAAAACACCCTGGCGGTGCGTCTGGGTCCGGTGAATGCGCGCCGCTATCATGCCTGTCTGCTCATTGGCGCGCTGGTCTGCCTGGCGCTGTTTAATCTGATTTCCCTGCAGAGTTTGTGGGGGTGGCTGTTTGTGCTTGCCGCACCGCTGCTGATTAAGCAGGCCCGCTTTGTGATGCGTGAACTCAGCCCGGCAGCCATGCCGCCGATGCTGGAGCGAACGGTAAAAGGCGCCCTGCTGACTAACCTGTTGTTCGTCATCGGGATTGTGTTAAGCCAGACGCTCAGTTAGCTGACAAATATCAATTAACAATTGATGATTTTGCCAACAACGCATTTCGCACGATATACTGAACACATTCGCAGCAACCGAGCGTTAAACCTATGAAATACGATACCTCCGAGCTCTGTGACATCTACCAGGAAGATGTCAACGTCGTTGAACCGCTGTTCTCCAACTTTGGTGGACGGTCGTCATTTGGCGGTCAAATCGTCACGGTGAAATGTTTCGAGGACAACGGGTTGCTGTACGATCTGCTCGAGCAGAACGGTCGCGGCCGCGTTCTTGTGGTCGACGGCGGCGGTTCCGTGCGCCGCGCATTAATTGATGCTGAACTGGCCGGCATTGCCGTTCAGAATGAGTGGGAAGGCCTTGTAGTGTACGGTTCCGTGCGCCAGGTGGACGATCTGGAAGAGCTGGATATCGGGATTCAGGCCATCGCGGCCATACCGGTAGGGGCGGCGGGTGACGGCATCGGCGAAAGCGACGTGCGCGTTAATTTCGGCGGCGTGACTTTCTTCTCCGGGGACCATCTCTACGCCGATAATACCGGCATTATCCTTTCCGAAGATCCGCTGGATATCGAGTAGTAGAACAGTCAGCGTGAACCATAAAAAAACCGCCAACAGCAATGTGGCGGTTTTTTTGTCCCTCGGGATTCGCGGTCCGTTGGGTTATCTTGCAACCTTTAACCAGGATTTTTATCTTACCTTGGTTCATCCCTCTGGTAATCCCCGTCGACCCTTTATAAATTCCTAATTTCCTCTGAAGGCCTTAACTACGCTACTGTTGCTCATTATGATGCATCGTCCCTTTCCGCCATCTCGCACATGGGCATCGGTCCAGGGAAAGGTGTATTCACAACCGTAAAGCAACCTTTAACCGGGCTTGAGTCCACCGACTTATCACCGGTGGTGAACGGTGGAGCGGTTAGCTGCAGGGACCGCATAATGAAACGCTATTTATGTATCGCGTTCATTGTCGCCAGCGTACTCGTGGTAAAGAGTGATGAACCGAGTGGGTTTGTTGCTTATGCTATGACAGCGCAGGACAAGTAGCGTTAAGGCCGCCTCGGGCGGCCTTTTTTATGGTTGAAATCCGCGAGCGATAACCATAAAAAAGCCGGGTGGCGGCTTCGCCTTACCCGGCCTGGTCAGTAATCCTTAAGGGGATCAGACTTCTTCCATACGTCCCAGCAGCGCCTGCAGGCGATCCTGCCAGCCGTTCTGCTGTTCACGCAGCTGGTTGTTTTCGCGCTCCAGTTCTTCGCGGCCGTGCTGAGCGTTCTGAACTTCCTGCGCCAGGCTGTTGTTCTTCTCTTTCAGCTCTTCAATTTCCATCTGCAGCAGGGTGATGGTGTCAATCGCCTGCTGTACTTTCGATTCCAGTTTCTCAAACACTTCTAAAGACATGATGCTACCTCTCCTGAATTGCAAGGCGACGCTTTAACATAAACGCGCACGACATATACCGTCGATTGTATGGAGCGCGGCGCTCTGTGTCCAGCGACACACCGCGCAGATCGCGGTTTGCAACACTTTTAGGTCTGGTCCTGGTGCGTTCGCGTCATATACCCCTAAATTGTTAACTCATTCGTTAATGAAATGATTCAGCTCACATTCCGACGCTGATGCAAAAATGTGCTTTATGGCGCGAAAACGCTCATTTTATTGACACAGACCACACATTTTGATTTCGATATTTCTCGTTTTTGCTCGTTAACGATAAATTAACACTATGTCTACAGGACATCGTGGCTGTCACGGGCGGCCATGCTAACAATAAACATCAATCTCTTCAGGATTCCGATTATGAGTCAGACATCAACCTTAAAAGGCCAGTGCATTGCCGAGTTCCTTGGTACCGGGTTGCTGATATTCTTCGGAGTGGGCTGTGTCGCTGCACTGAAAGTGGCGGGTGCCAGTTTTGGTCAGTGGGAAATCAGTATCATCTGGGGTCTGGGCGTGGCGATGGCCATCTACCTGACTGCAGGGGTTTCCGGTGCACATCTTAACCCGGCGGTGACTATCGCACTGTGGCTGTTTGCGTGCTTCGACGGACGCAAAGTTGTTCCTTTCATTATTTCTCAGTTTGCCGGCGCGTTTTGCGCAGCGGCGTTAGTTTACGGGCTTTATTACAATCTTTTCATCGACTTCGAACAGACGCATCATATGGTGCGCGGCAGCGTCGAAAGTCTGGATCTGGCAGGTATCTTCTCAACCTATCCAAACCCGCATATCAATTTTGTGCAGGCGTTCGCAGTTGAAATGGTGATTACCGCTATTCTGATGGGCGTCATTATGGCGCTGGGCGATGATGGCAACGGCATTCCGCGTGGCCCTCTGGCGCCATTACTGATTGGCCTGCTGATCGCCGTTATCGGTGCGTCCATGGGCCCATTAACAGGGTTTGCGATGAACCCGGCGCGTGACCTGGGTCCAAAAACCTTCGCCTTCTTTGCAGGATGGGGCGACGTGGCCTTCACCGGTGGCAAAGATATTCCTTACTTCCTGGTACCGCTGTTCGGGCCAATCGTAGGGGCGGCACTCGGCGCATTTGGCTATCGCAAATTAATTGGTCGCCACTTACCGTGCGACACCTGTGTGGAAGAGGAGAAGGAAACGACTTCTACCGCACAACAAAAAGCTTCGCTGTAATCTGACTACGGGACACATACCATGACCGAAAAAAAATATATCGTTGCGCTCGACCAGGGCACTACCAGCTCCCGCGCTGTCGTAATGGATCATGACGCGAACATCGTCAGCGTGTCACAGCGCGAATTTGAACAAATTTATCCTCGTCCAGGCTGGGTAGAACACGACCCGATGGAGATCTGGGCGTCACAAAGCTCCACGCTGGTCGAAGTGCTGGCGAAGGCAGATATCAGTTCCGACGAGATTGCCGCCATTGGTATTACCAACCAGCGTGAGACCACCGTCGTCTGGGAGCGCGAAACCGGTAAGCCTATTTACAACGCCATCGTCTGGCAGTGCCGCCGTACCTCAGAAATTTGCGAAAAACTGAAGCGCGAGGGCATGGAAGATTACATCCGTAGCGCAACAGGCCTGGTGATTGACCCGTATTTCTCCGGCACCAAAGTGAAGTGGATCCTCGACCACGTGGAAGGTTCACGTGAGCGTGCTAAGCGCGGCGAGCTGCTGTTCGGCACCGTTGACACCTGGCTTATCTGGAAGATGACTCAGGGACGCGTCCACGTCACCGACTACACCAACGCCTCGCGTACTATGCTGTTCAACATCAACACCCTGGAGTGGGATGACAAGATGCTGGACGCGCTGGATATCCCGCGCGCGATGCTGCCTGAAGTGCGCAAGTCTTCTGAAGTATACGGCCAGACCAACATCGGGGGTAAAGGCGGTACGCGTATTCCTATCGCCGGTATCGCCGGTGACCAGCAGGCGGCGCTGTTCGGCCAGCTTTGCGTTAAAGAAGGGATGGCGAAGAATACCTACGGCACCGGCTGCTTTATGCTGATGAACACCGGCGAGAAAGCGGTGAAATCAGAAAACGGCCTGCTGACCACCATCGCCTGCGGCCCGCGCGGCGAAGTGAACTATGCCCTGGAAGGTGCGGTGTTCATGGCCGGTGCGTCTATCCAGTGGCTGCGTGATGAGATGAAGCTGATCAGCGATGCGTTCGACTCCGAATACTTCGCGACCAAAGTGAAAGACACCAACGGCGTGTACGTGGTGCCTGCGTTCACCGGTCTGGGCGCACCGTACTGGGATCCGTATGCACGCGGCGCAATTTTCGGCCTGACGCGTGGTGTGAACGCTAACCACATTATTCGCGCCACTCTGGAATCTATCGCCTATCAGACGCGCGACGTGCTGGAAGCGATGCAGGCTGACTCCGGCATTCGTCTGCATGCCCTGCGCGTGGACGGCGGTGCGGTTGCGAACAACTTCCTGATGCAGTTCCAGTCCGACATTCTGGGCACCCGCGTGGAGCGCCCGGAAGTGCGTGAAGTGACGGCGCTGGGCGCGGCGTACCTTGCCGGTCTGGCGGTAGGCTTCTGGCAGAACCTGGACGAGCTGCAGGAAAAAGCGGTGATCGAACGCGAATTCCGCCCTGGCATCGAAACCACCGAGCGTAACTTCCGCTACAGCGGCTGGAAAAAAGCGGTGAAACGCGCTCTGGCGTGGGAAGAGCACGACGAGTAATCCCCCTCACCCCGACCCTCTCCCCAAAGGGGAGAGGGTGTTTTAAGTCCCCTCGCCCCTTTGGGGAGAGGGTTAGGGTGAGGGGAGTACAGGCCGCACCTTACCCACTCTGTGATAAACTTCGTGCAATTCCTTTTGATTGCACGAGTACCTCATGAAACGTGAACTTGCTATCGAGTTTTCCCGCGTCACCGAAGCAGCTGCCCTCGCAGGCTATAAATGGCTGGGTCGTGGTGACAAAAATACCGCAGACGGCGCCGCCGTCCATGCCATGCGCATTGTGCTTAACCAGGTCAACATCGACGGCACTATCGTGATCGGTGAAGGCGAAATCGACGAAGCGCCGATGCTCTATATCGGTGAAAAAGTCGGTACCGGCAACGGCGATGCCGTGGATATTGCCGTCGACCCGATCGAAGGCACCCGCATGACGGCAATGGGTCAGGCCAATGCCCTGGCTGTGCTGGCGGTAGGCGATAAAGGCTGCTTCCTCAACGCGCCGGATATGTATATGGAAAAGCTGATTGTCGGACCTGGCGCGAAGGGCGCAATCGACCTCAGCCTGCCGCTGGAAGAGAACCTGCGCAACGTCGCAAAAGCCCTGGGCAAACCCCTTAGCGAACTTACCGTGACTATTCTGGCCAAACCGCGCCACGACGCCACCATCGCGCAGATGCAAAAGCTCGGCGTGCGGGTGTTTGCCATTCCTGATGGTGACGTTGCTGCCTCTATTCTGACCTGCATGCCGGACAGCGAAGTGGACGTGCTGTACGGCATCGGCGGTGCGCCGGAAGGTGTGGTATCAGCAGCCGTGATCCGCGCGCTGGATGGCGATATGCAGGCCCGTCTGCTGCCCCGCCATGAGGTGAAAGGCGACAGCGAAGAGAACCGCCGCATCGGGGAAAATGAGCTGGCACGCTGCGAAGCGATGGGTATCGAGGCCAATAAAGTTCTCGCGCTGGACGAGATGGCCCGTAGCGATAACGTCGTCTTCTCGGCAACCGGCATCACTAAAGGCGATCTGCTGGACGGTATTAGCCGTAAGGGCAATATGGCCACCACTGAAACGCTGCTGATCCGCGGTAAATCGCGCACTATTCGCCGCATCCAGTCTATTCACTATCTCGACCGTAAAGACCCGGACGTGCAGACGCACATTCTGTAAAGCCGTTTGATCGATAGAGCTTTCCGGCCCTGACGGGCTGGAAATTGTCACCATAAGTACGGAAGATAGAACAGAGAAACAGCACAGGAGAAGATCATGGCGGACTGGGTAACAGGTAAAGTCACAAAGATACAGTTCTGGACCGATGCGCTATTTAGTCTCACCGTACATGCTCCCGTCCACCCGTTTAAAGCCGGGCAATTTGCGAAGCTGGGGCTGGATGTCGACGGCGAGCGCGTGCAGCGCGCCTACTCTTACGTTAACGCACCTGATAACCCGGACCTCGAGTTCTATCTTGTCACCGTTCCGGACGGCAAACTCAGCCCGCGCCTTGCCGCGCTTAAACCCGGCGACGAGGTGCAAATTGTGAGTGAAGCGGCAGGCTTCTTTGTGCTCGAAGAGATCCCAGATTGTGACACGCTCTGGATGCTGGCAACCGGTACGGCCATCGGCCCTTATCTCTCTATTTTGCAGTACGGAAAAGATCTTGAGCGTTTTAAAAACATCGTGCTGGTTCACGCTGCGCGCTACGCCGCAGACCTGAGCTACCTGCCGCAGATGCAGGCGCTGGCACAGCAGTACGGCAGAAAGTTAAAGATTCAGACGGTGGTCAGCCGTGAAACCGTAGCAGGCACGCTTACCGGTCGCGTGCCGGCGCTTATTGAGAGCGGCGCCCTGGAAGAGGCTGTTGGATTGCCGTTAAACGCTGAAACCAGCCACGTCATGCTGTGTGGTAACCCTCAGATGGTGCGGGACACGCAGCAGCTTCTGAAGGATACCCGGCAGATGACGAAACATCTTCGCCGCCGGCCGGGCCATATGACCGCCGAACACTACTGGTGATCAGCGGTACTTCACCTCAACGGTATCTTTACCGTATTTGTTTTCGCTCTGGGTGCCGATAAACGCGCCCAGATCGACAATCATCATCACGAAGATGACCGACGGCAGGAGCCTGCCCACGACCCACGGCAGAATGGACGGAAGCATCGCCCAGTTTCCTGCCACCAGCATCCACGCCAGAATAATCAGAAATGCCCACGCGCCGGAACGACCGCGATCGTGCAGACGTTTCACCACGACGGCGGCCGTTGGCCATAGCAGGCAGACCAGCGCGAAGGCCGCCGTTTGCGTGCTCAGCCAGGCATTGTAAGCAACGAAAAACAGAAGCAGCATGGCGACAACCCACGTCACCATCCAGATCCAGAAATCACGGCGTCCAATACGCCCTTTGAATGAAAACAGCCACTGCTGTATGGTCATGTAAGGTTCCTTATTATCGTATAGCGCGCATTTTACCCTGGAGTTGTGACCTTTTGACAAGCCGACCAGATATCGTTTTAATCATGAGCACTTACGGCCAGGGGCAATGTTGATGAAAAGTTCGGCACGTTCTCTTTACCTGTGTTTAGCGCTACTCGGCGCGGGTATTCCCCTGCACGCCGCCGAAACCACTGCCCCGGCCACCGCGCCGTATCTGCTGGCGGGCGCGCCGTCGTTCGATCAGTCCATCAGCCAGTTTCGTGAAACCTTTAATCAGGTCAATCCAACGCTGCCGCTGGATGAATTTCGCGCCATTGATGGCTCCCGCGATACCCCTACCCTGACCCGTGCGGCAAGCAAGATTAACGAGAATTTGTATGCTTCCACGGCGCTGGAGCGCGGTACGTTAAAAATCAAAAGCATGCAAATCACCTGGCTGCCGATACAGGGGCCTGAGCAGAAAGCCGCTAAGGCGAAGGCGATGGAGTACATGAGCGCAGTATTGCAGGCTTTTACCCCTGCGCTAACGAAAAAACAAAGCCAGCAAAAGCTGCAAAAACTCCTGACCGCCGGTAAAAATAAGCGTTACTACGCCGATACCGAAGGCGCGATCCGCTATGTTGTGGCAGACAACGGCGAAAAAGGACTGACCTTCGCAGTTGAACCGATTAAGCTGGCACTATCTGACACCCTTGGCGGGGCGAATTAATGACAAAAAGCAAAGCCTTTCGAGGGAAAATCTCTATACTGATTCACAGACCATGCTGCCCGTCAGGGTGGCCATATTCCTTAATTCGCTTATTTAGCGTGGAGAATTGAAATGCGACATCCTTTAGTGATGGGTAACTGGAAACTGAACGGCAGCCGCCACATGGTAAACGAACTGGTTGCGAACCTGCGTAAAGAGCTGGCTGGCGTGACCGGCTGCGCGGTTGCTATCGCTCCGCCGGATATGTACCTGGATCTGGCTAAACGCGCCGCTGACGGCAGCCACATCATTCTGGGCGCGCAGAACGTTGACGTTAACCTGTCTGGCGCGTTCACCGGTGAAACCTCCGCTGAAATGCTGAAAGATATCGGCGCGAAATACATCATCATCGGCCACTCCGAGCGTCGCACCTACCACAAAGAATCCGACGAGTTCATCGCGAAGAAATTCGCCGTGCTGAAAGAGCAGGGTCTGATCCCGGTTCTGTGCATCGGTGAAACCGAAGCAGAAAACGAAGCAGGCAAAACCGAAGAAGTGTGCGCACGTCAGATCGACGCGGTGCTGAAAACCCAGGGCGCGGCAGCGTTCGAAGGCGCGGTTATCGCATACGAGCCAGTTTGGGCGATCGGTACCGGCAAATCTGCAACCCCTGCACAGGCGCAGGCGGTTCACAAATTCATCCGCGATCACATTGCTAAAGCAGACGCGAAAGTGGCTGAGCAGGTCATCATCCAGTACGGCGGTTCCGTTAATGCATCCAACGCTGCTGAGCTGTTCACCCAGCCAGACATCGATGGCGCGCTGGTTGGCGGTGCATCCCTGAAAGCTGACGCTTTCGCGGTGATCGTGAAAGCAGCAGAAGCGGCTAAACAGGCGTAATGCTGTTGTGGCGGGTGGCGCTTGCGCTTACCCGCCCGACAAGATCGCTACAAACGACCTAAGACGCTAAACCACAAATAATCCAGCGGCAGCAGCACCAGATACGTGGCAATCGCCAGCGCCAGACAGAGCAGCATCCCCGCCTTTGCAGGCACCTTCCCTAAGCCCATCGCCACGACAATCGGTGACGCCTGATACGGCAGCAGCGGCGTGGAATAGCCCAGCACCTGAATCATGATCACCGACAGCAGCGGGAAGCCGGTCGCATCCGAAAAGCTCTGTGCCAGGGTAGTGTACAGCGCCGGAACGCCGTTGGCGGTCATAATGAAGTTGAGCGCTGTGGTAATACCGGTCAGCGCCAGGAAACTGGTGAACGGTTTATCTGCATCCAGCGGCATAATGCGGAGCAACGCCTCTCCCACCGCCGTTCCGATACCGGTTTGCGTCACGACAGTCGCCAGCCCAAGAATACCTGCAACATAGATACAGGTACGCATATTCACCCCCGCAGAAAACTCCTCTCCGGTGATAAAGCCAACGCGCGGCAGCATAACGATGACCGATGCCGCCAGCCCCGTCCACGCGGGCCCAATGCCGTGCCAGCTTTCCGTCACCCACATCCCCAGCACCACCGCCAGCAGCCAGGCAAGACGCTTTTCATCGCGCCCCATGGGTTCAGACGGTGCTAGTTCCTTCGGTGGCTTTGGGCTGCCGGGAAAAAGCCAGCAGATCAGGCCGATCAGGATCAGGCCTTTGAGAATGCCCAGCACCGGCGTGTGCAGCAGCAGATACGGGACATAGTTCAGATGGATGCCGTACGAGCCTTCCGCCGCACCGCTCATGACCAGGTTAGGAACGTTAGCAGGCAGAATCGTCGCCGAGAGCTGGAAAGTCCCGAACCCAACCGCCAGCGCCAGACCAAACCAGGCGCGGGAGCCGTCAGGGATACCAGCACGTTTAGCCATCGCGGCGACAATCGGCATCAGCAGCGCAATACGTCCCATATTCGACGGCATCACAAACGCCAGCGCGTAGCTCAGCAGCACCACGCTCGCCACCATCAATACCCAGGAGTCGGTGAGCTTTGCAGACAACGCCCGGGCGGCCCTGTCCGCCAGTCCGGTTTTACGTATCGCCACGCCGAGCACAAAGCCGCTGAAGACCAGCCAGAAAGCCGACGAGGCAAAACCGCCGAAGACCGTCTCCGGCGGGGCAATTTTCGCGGTCATCGCCGCCGTGAAGAACAGCAGCGCGGTGATAAACTCCGGCAAAAGCGACGTCGCCCAGAGCACGATGGTGACGCCAACGATCAGCGAGGGCAGCAGCAGAGGATACGTTAACCAGAGCGACATACCTGTCTCCTGTAGAATTTTTCAGCAAGTCTACGGCGACAGGCAGGACGAGTAAACGCTATTTATAGTGGGGTCACTTCAGGATATCGCATTGATGATCCTGCAATTCCTCAGCCGATGCGCGGTTCAGCATCAGCAGGTTGCGCTCGGTCGCCAGCAACACAAACGAGCCGTCCGACTGCTGCGCCATTGCCAGCGCGAAGCGCCCCATATGGTCGCGCGCTTCCGGCAGCTCTTCTGCCAGCATCATAAACGGGCTGCGCTGGACCAGCTCATTCTCCGTCACTCGACGGGCAAGATATTCATGCCCTTCCAGCCCGCCCGGGAACGGTAGCCACTGGGTGGTGATTTCTCCCTGAGCCGCATTGAGCTTCTCACGCACGTCCGGGCGCAGGCAGGAGATATGAATATGAAAATGATTTTGCGTACGGCCCGTCGGGGAGTTGATCGTCAGCGAAATAGCGCTGTCAGGGACCTCGGAGCCACGCTTCAACGTCATAAAGCTTCGCGACTGCCAGGCCAGCCAGAAAAAATTCGGCGTATGTGATTCGGTCAAAAGCGGGCTTTCGGTGCCGTTGATGCGGTAGGTTGGCATCAGCAGATACTGCAGCGGCCCGTTGCGGTCTTTAAACACCACGTAGCCTGCATCCGTTTTCACCTGCGCACACGGCGCCGGGTTACGGTTCTGGATTTGATTCGGCACACACTGGTCGAGAACGATATGTCGCAACGCATTCGGATTACCCGCCTTCATCCAGTACGCGCCGCCAGCGGCAAGGGCGATGACAATCAGGATCAATACGATAATTTTTTTCACAACGCGTTCCCTGTTTTCAATAGAGGCAAAAGAGTAACGCAAAATGATGACCAAATAAAAAACCCGGCGGATTTCTCACGCCGGGTTACCGTGTCATTGGCTAATGGTTAGCGCTGGCTAATCTGGTCGAAAGTGCCGCCGTTAGAGAAGTGCTCTTTCTGCGCTTTCGTCCAGCCGCCGAACTCGTCATCAATGGTGAAGAGCTTCAGTTTAGGGAAGACGCTTTCGTATTTCTTCGCAACCGCCGGATCGCGTGGACGATAGAAGTTTTTCGCCGCAATTTCCTGACCTTCTGGCGAGTAGAGATACTTCAGGTACGCTTCAGCTACCGCTTTGGTGTCTTTCTTCTCAACCACTTTATCAACTACAGAGACGGTCGGCTCAGCCAGAATCGATTCGCTTGGGGTCACGATCTCAAACTTGTCTTTACCCAGCTCGTTGGTGGCCAGCAGGGCTTCGTTTTCCCATGCGATCAGCACGTCGCCAATCCCGCGCTCGACGAAGGTGTTGGTGGCGCCACGCGCGCCGGAGTCCAGCACCTCAACGTTTTTATACAGCGCTTTCACGAATTCCTGCGCTTTGGCCTGGTCGCCATTGTTGTGATGCAGCGCGTAGCCCCACGCGCCCAGGTAGTTCCAGCGAGCGCCACCCGAGCTTTTCGGGTTTGGTGTGATGACTGACACGCCTGGTTTAACCAGGTCATTCCAGTCATGGATCTGTTTCGGGTTGCCTTTACGCACCAGGAAAACGATGGTCGAGGTGTATGGCGCGGAGTTATCCGGCAGGCGTTTGATCCAGTTTTTGTCGATACGGCCACGCTCGGCGATAGCATCAACATCGTAGGCCAGCGCCAGGGTTACCACGTCGGCTTCAATGCCGTTGATGACGGAGGTTGCCTGCTTGCCAGAACCACCGTGAGACTGGCGAACCACCACATTGTCGCCGGTTTCCTGCTTCCAGTGTGCCGCAAACGCTTTGTTGTATTGCTCGTACAGTTCACGCGTCGGGTCGTATGACACGTTCAGTAACTGGATGTCCTTAGCCAGAACGCTGGTCGATGCCAGCAATAATGTAAAACCCACGCCCCATTTATTCATCGCCCAGCTCTCTTATGTAGTGTTTTGATGAATGCAGCGTGCCAGAAAGCGAATCGAGGATTAAAGAATAAAAAAAGATTGGCTATAACGTAGTGGAATAAACAAGTGAATGAGTGGCCTGATGCCCTCACCCACGGGAGAGGGAGCAAACATAAAAAAACGGTAACCCAGGGGTTACCGTTTTGCATTTACGCTGGATGCCGATCAATACAGTTTTTTCGCGCAGTCCAGCCAGTCACCTTTAAACGGACGCTTCATGTTTTCAATGGCGTCGATGATGTCATGGTGAACCAGTTTTTCGTTTTGAATACCGACGCAGCGGCCACCGTGGCCCTGCAGCAGCAGATCGATAGCGTACGCGCCCATACGGGATGCCAGGATACGGTCATAAGGGCCAGGGGAACCGCCACGCTGGATGTGACCCAGAACGGTTGCGCGGGTTTCGCGCTTGGTTTCCGCTTCGATGTACTTCGCCAGTTCGTCAACGTCACAGATGTGCTCGGTGATAGCCACGATCGCGTGTTTTTTACCTTTCGCGATGCCCGCTTTGATTTCAGCCACCAGATCTTCACGGCTAAATTCGACTTCTGGCACGACGATAAACTCACAGCCGCCCGCAATGGCTGCCGCCAGAGTCAGGTCGCCACAGTAACGGCCCATCACTTCTACGATGGAGATACGCTGGTGAGAAGACGAGGTGTCACGCAGACGGTCAATCGCTTCAACAACGGTACCCAGCGCAGTGAAGAAGCCGATCGTGTAGTCAGTGCCTTTGATGTCGTTGTCGATAGTGCCTGGCAGGCCGATGCACGGGAAGCCCATTTCGGTCAGACGTTTTGCGCCCATATAGGAGCCGTCACCACCGATAACCACCAGAGCATCCAGGCCGCGTTTTTTCATGTTTTCGATAGCCACTTCACGCACGTGTTCATCACGGAATTCCGGGAAGCGCGCAGAACCGAGGAAAGTACCGCCACGGTTGATCATGTCAGACACGCTGTAGCGGTCAAGCTGAACCATACGATCTTCATACAGGCCCAGATAACCGTCATAAACGCCAAAAACTTCCAGGCCTTCCGTCAGCGCTGCACGGACAACACCACGAATTGCCGCGTTCATGCCCGGCGCATCACCGCCGCTTGTCAACACACCGATTTTCTTAATCATGACTACCTCTGAACTTAGGAATGCAAAATTGAAATCTGTTGCCGGAAGAAATTTATCGACCAACGAATACTGCAAATAGTATATCAATCCCTTCCAGCTGAATTGATTCAGGTCAGACCAAATGGCGGTAATTTATACACAAAATGCTGGCCTGGCTCACTTTTTTACAACGAATTACGAAAGCCCAACATGTCCGGGTACAACCGAGCAGGGATCCTGGTGAATGATGACGTCTGAACCAGGAAAACGCTGCAAAATCGCCTGCTCGACCTGCTCAGCAATAACGTGAGCCTGAACCAGTGGCAGGTTGTCTTCCATTTCAATATGAATCTGAATAAAGCGGGTCGGCCCTGACTGCCGCGTTCGAAGATCGTGTGCACCGCTGACGCCGGGCCAGGAGGTCACGATAGAAAAAATTTCATTGCGTTCCGAGTCAGGGAGGGCGCGGTCAAGCAGTGATTGCACCGCTTCGTACCCCATCCGCAGGGCGCTATATAAAATATAGATACCAATCCCTAACGCAAACAACGCATCGGCCCGATGCCAGCCATACCAGGCCAGACCGAGCGCAATAAGAATAGCCCCATTCATCATAACATCAGATTGATAATGAAGCATATCCGCCCGTACAGCCTGACTTTGCGTTTTGCGAACAACCCAGCGCTGGAACGTTACCAGAACAATTGTGCATATAAGTGCAACGATGGTCACAATCACGCCTACACCGGGATCCTTCATCGGAGTCGGCGAGACGAGATGCTGAATGCCGGTTAAAAACAGGAACAGCGCAGAACCGGAAATGAACATACTTTGCGCCAGCGCGGCCAGCGACTCCGCTTTGCCGTGCCCAAACGTGTGCTCTTCATCTGCCGGCTGCAGCGAGTAACGCACCACCAGCAGGTTGGTCAACGAGGCGGCAATGTCCACCAGCGAGTCCACCAGCGCCGCCAGAATACTGACCGAGCCGGTATACCACCACGCGAAAACCTTGATGACCAGCAAACACGACGCCATTACCGTCGCGGCCATGGCGGCCCGGCTTACCAGTCTTCCATAGGATTGATTCATAAACGCTCCTGTCATGTCATGCCGCTAGTATAACGGAAGCATGAGGAGTCTTAGGATGAATAAACGGTTAACGAATCAGAATGCGGGGCAAAAAAAACCCCCACATCATGTGGGGGAAGACAGGGATGGTGTCTATGGCAAGGAAAACAGGGTTTACTGGTTACTACGGGTACTGCTATTGCTACTGAAAAACGTCGTTTCTGAGCTTCGCTGCATCCGTGCAACCTCGCGCAGCTGGTCCATTCGCTGCTGATGTTTGGTATTCAAAACCGCTTGCTGCTCGGGCGTTAGCAGGTGGAACATCTGGTTGCGGACCTTCGCCATCTCTACCTGGCGAGCAATCTGTTCCTGTGCCATTTTTTCGGCCTGAGCGCGAACCGCGCTTTCGTCAAAATTTTCTGCGGTGACAAGGCGATGCATTGTCTCCATTTCGCTAACATTAACAGGGGGCTGGTCATGTCTTGCCCTCTGCATCAGATCTCGCATCTGTTGACGCTGATGTTCGGTTAAACTTATGCCGTCAAACATATGGCTTTGGCTACTGTGCTGCGTTGTGTCCTCTTTTGAGGAACCGTTATCGCTGATGATAGCTACAGCAGCCTGGCTAAACGCACTGAACGCCAGCGTTGAGGCCATGACGGCAGCGGTAACTTTGCGCATCACTTGCTCCCAAAATCTTTCGTGTCGCGATTCAACGAGAGACAGTCTACGATTCAGGCTGCAAACATGCGTCAGGGGGTGTAAAACAACGTAAAGTCATGGATTAGACAGCCTTGATGTCGTAATTTCTGCCTCGGAGGTATTTAAACAATGAATAAAATCCTGTTAGTTGATGATGACCGAGAGCTCACATCCCTTTTAAAGGAGTTGCTCGACATGGAAGGTTTCAACGTCCTGGTTGCCCATGATGGCGAGCAGGCGCTGAGTCTCCTTGACGACAGCATCGATTTACTTTTGCTCGACGTGATGATGCCAAAGAAGAACGGTATCGATACGTTGAAAGAGCTTCGCCAGACACACCAGACTCCCGTTATCATGCTGACCGCACGCGGCAGCGAACTTGATCGCGTACTCGGCCTTGAGCTGGGCGCGGATGACTATTTACCCAAGCCATTTAACGACCGTGAACTGGTTGCCCGTATTCGCGCTATCCTGCGACGTTCCCACTGGAGCGAGCAGCAGCAGAATACCGACAACAGCTCACCCACCCTTGAAGTCGATTCCCTGAGCCTGAACCCGGGCCGCCAGGAAGCGAGCTTCGATGGCCAGACGCTGGAACTCACCGGCACGGAGTTCACCCTGCTTTATTTGCTGGCGCAGCATCTCGGCCAGGTGGTATCGCGTGAACATTTAAGTCAGGAAGTGCTGGGCAAACGCCTCACCCCGTTTGACCGCGCCATCGACATGCACATCTCTAACCTGCGCCGTAAGCTGCCGGAGCGTAAGGACGGTCACCCATGGTTTAAAACCCTGCGTGGTCGCGGTTATCTGATGGTTTCCGCTTCATGATAGGAAGCTTAACCGCCCGCATCTTCGCCATCTTCTGGCTGACGCTGGCACTGGTTTTAATGCTCGTACTGATGTTGCCAAAACTCGACTCACGCCAGATGACGGAGCTTCTCGACAGCGAGCAACGTCAGGGCGTGATGATCGAGCAGCACGTGGAAGCCGAGCTGGCAAACGATCCGCCGAACGATTTGATGTGGTGGCGCAGGCTGTTTCGCGCTATCGACAAATGGGCGCCGCCCGGGCAGCGTCTTTTGCTGGTCACCAGCGAAGGCCGCGTGATTGGGGCCGATCGCAACGAGATGCAGATCATCCGCAACTTCATTGGCCAGGCGGATAACGCCGATCACCCCCAGAAGAAGAAATATGGCCGCGTAGAGATGGTGGGGCCTTTCTCCGTCAGGGACGGGGAGGATAATTATCAGCTCTACCTGATCCGCCCGGCGAGCAACTCCCAGTCCGATTTTATTAACCTGCTGTTTGACCGTCCGCTTCTGCTGCTGATTGTTACCATGCTGGTCAGCTCGCCGCTGCTGTTATGGCTGGCGTGGAGCCTGGCAAAACCGGCACGTAAGCTGAAAAATGCCGCCGATGAGGTGGCTCAGGGCAACCTGCGACAGCATCCTGAACTGGAAGCCGGACCGCAGGAGTTCCTTGCCGCCGGGACCAGTTTTAACCAGATGGTGAGCGCGCTCGATCGCATGATGACGGCACAGCAGCGCCTGCTGTCGGATATCTCGCACGAACTGCGCACCCCGCTCACGCGCCTGCAGCTTGGCACCGCGCTGCTGCGTCGCCGCAGCGGTGAGAGCAAGGAGCTGGAGCGTATTGAAACGGAAGCTCACCGCCTGGACAGTATGATCAACGACCTGCTCGTCATGTCGCGCAACCAGCAGAAAAACGCGCTGGTCAGCGAAACGGTCAAAGCCAATCATCTGTGGCATGAAGTGCTGGATAACGCGGCGTTCGAAGCGGAACAGATGGGCAAATCGTTCACCGTCAACTTCCCGCCGGGGCCATGGCCGCTGTACGGTAACCCCAACACGCTGGAAAGCGCGCTGGAGAATATCGTGCGTAACGCCCTGCGCTACTCGCATACGAAGATTGAGGTGGCGTTCTCGGTGGATAAAGACGGGATTACGGTGATTGTCGATGACGACGGTCCTGGCGTGAGCCCGGAAGATCGCGAGCAGATTTTCCGTCCGTTCTACCGCACCGACGAGGCGCGCGACCGCGAGTCTGGCGGTACGGGACTGGGTCTGGCGATTGTTGAAACCGCCATGCAGCAGCACCGCGGCTGGGTCAAAGCCGACGACAGCCCGCTGGGCGGATTGCGGTTAACGCTGTGGCTGCCGCTGTATAAGCGTTCGTAATCCCCTCATCCTAACCCTCTCCCCATAGGGGAGAGGGGACGGCTCGGTGCGGTCTTTTCACCCTCGCCCCTTTGGGGAGAGGCCGGGGTGAGGGGCAATTATTTCCCCCACAATCTCCGCGAATTATCCTCAATCTTGCCGCTTAAGCGCCGCTTCTGCATCGTTCTCGTCCAGCTGGTGGATAAACCTGGCGCCGCCAGCAGGCGGTGATACTGCTCGTCGTCGAACGGCATATGCCAGGCAATCGCGCAGGCCTCATACACGGAGACATCGCTCAGGCGCGACGCCAGCACCAGCGGTGCATCCGCTGATACCTGCCCTGCCAGCACCACGCGGTACAGCCAGCCTGTTTTACCCGCGCTTTGCAGCTGGGCTGACATATCCTGGATGCCGAAATGGAAGTTGAGCTTGAAGCACGGCGAGCGCGGCTGCGTCACCTGAATCAGGGCATCGCCCCAGCGGTAGATATCGCCAATAAACACGTTCTTTTCGGTCAGCCCTTCGGTGGAGAGGTTCTCGCCAAACGCGGGGGCGACGAAGAGATCCGCCAGCTCGGGGAACTCGGTTTTCCAGTGCTGATAGTGTTCGCGCGGATAGTGGCACAGCGCGCGCTCCGGCCCGCCGTGGATTTTCTTTTCGGCCTGCTCGTCGCCCGCAAGCCCGAGGTCGGTTAGCGTCAGCTCACCGTCGACCTGAATTTTGGCGATGGCGCTCGGGCGGCTGCCGTCGTATTCCCTTACCTTGCCTGTAAATACATTCACCGGATAATGCATCGCTGCTCCTTTCTGCAGATACAAAAAAAGCGAGTCATCAGACTCGCTTCTCGCAGGCGTCAATGCAACCTTATTTTTTAGCGGCGAAACGCGCTGCTGCTTCGTCCCAGTTGACCACGTCCCAGAAGGCTTTGATGTAGTCCGGGCGACGGTTCTGGAATTTCAGGTAGTAAGCGTGTTCCCACACGTCCAGACCCAGGATTGGGAAACCGGATGCGCCAGAGATCGCTTCACCCATCAGCGGGGAGTCCTGGTTAGCGGTAGAAACCACCGCCAGTTTGTCACCTTTCAGTACCAGCCACGCCCAGCCAGAGCCGAAACGGGTTGCAGCGGCTTTTTCGAATTCCGCTTTGAAGTTGTCTACGGAACCGAAGTCGCGCTCGATAGCCGCTTTCAGGTCACCCTGCAGGGTGGTACCGGTTTTCAGGCCTTTCCAGAACAGGCTGTGGTTAGCGTGACCGCCAGCGTTGTTGCGCAGAACGGTTTTCTTGTCCGCTGGCAGCTGGTCCAGTTTGGTGATCAGCTCTTCAGCAGACAGGTTAGCGAACTCTGGCAGGCTTTCCAGCGCGGCGTTCGCGTTGTTCACATAGGTCTGGTGGTGTTTAGTGTGATGGATTTCCATCGTCTGCTTGTCGAAATGCGGTTCCAGTGCGTCGTAGGCATACGGCAGGGATGGCAGTGTATAACTCATAATCCTCTCCATTATTGTCGGGCGGCACAGCTGTTAATGCCGCGTAAGCAGTTGGTTCATTATAGTTAATTAAATGATATTGAAAATGATTATCAATGCCGTAGTTTTTATAAGGTTATTCAGGTTTTGCCTAAACACAAAATTGTGAGTCTGCTCACCCGGTTAACGTGCTGATTGCCATCCAGAACAAAAGTGCGGCAACCTTCTGAAGGTTCCTGAACCGCCTAATTTTTACACTCATCAAGTCGGAGGGACGCCACCGACTATAAAAACGATGAGGACGTAAAAATGAATCATGCGATTACGATGGGTATCTTCTGGCATTTAATAGGCGCGGCCAGTGCAGCCTGTTTCTATGCCCCGTTCAAAAAGGTGAAAGGGTGGTCGTGGGAAACCATGTGGTCGGTTGGCGGTACCGTGTCCTGGCTGATTTTGCCGTGGACCATTAGCGCCATGCTGCTCCCGGATTTCTGGGGCTACTTCACCTCCTTCAATGCCTCCACCTTGCTGCCGGTGTTTCTGTTCGGTGCGATGTGGGGCATCGGCAACATCAACTACGGCCTGACCATGCGCTACCTCGGGATGTCGATGGGTATCGGCATCGCGATTGGCATTACGCTGATCGTTGGCACGCTGATGACGCCCATTCTTAACGGCAATGTTGACGTATTGCTCAACACCAAAGGCGGGCAGATGACGCTGCTGGGCGTGCTCGTCGCGGTGATCGGCGTGGGTATCGTCACCCGCGCGGGTCAGCTGAAAGAGCGCAAGATGGGCATCAAAGCCGAAGACTTTAATCTGAAGAAAGGGCTGCTGCTGGCAGTGATGTGCGGCATCTTCTCGGCGGGCATGTCGTTCGCCATGAACGCCGCGAAGCCCATGCACGAAGCGGCCGCCGCGCTGGGCGTCGACCCGCTGTACGTGGCACTGCCAAGCTACGTTGTCATCATGGGCGGCGGCGCGCTGGTCAACCTCGGCTTCTGCTTCATTCGTCTGGCAAAAGTGAAGGATTTGTCGGTAAAAGCCGATTTCTCACTGGCAAAATCCTTAATCATCACCAATGTGCTGCTGTCGATGCTGGGCGGCCTCATGTGGTATCTGCAGTTCTTTTTCTACGCCTGGGGCCACGCCAGCATTCCACCGCAGTACGACTACATAAGCTGGATGCTGCACATGAGCTTCTACGTGCTGTGTGGCGGACTGGTTGGGCTGGTACTGAAGGAGTGGAATAACGCCGGGCGTCGTCCGGTGGGCGTTCTAAGCCTGGGCTGCGTGGTGATCATCATTGCCGCGAATATTGTCGGCCTCGGCATGGCGAACTGACTACGCCGCCTTTCGACTGCGATGACGCCACTGAACCGGCGTCATCCCCACCTCGCGGTTAAACACCACCGAAAAGTAATTACTGTCCTCAAATCCGCAGCGCATCGCCACTTCGCTCACCATCAGCTCAGTATGCTGCAACAGGTACTGGGCGTGGCAGATGCGCAGCTGGCGCAGGTAGTGGTTCACCGTCATCCCCGTCTGGGTGCGGAACTGCTGGCGCAGCGCGCGCTCGCTGCACTGCTCCTGTTCGCAGAACTTTTCCAGCACAAAACTTTTGTTCAGGCTGCCCGCAAGCCGGGCGATCAGCTTGTCCAGCAGCGCTTCCTGGACGGTTGCGGAGGGGTTATCGGTAGCGTAACGATGGCGCTTGAGAGTCATCACCAGCTGGGCGAACAGCAGCTCCGCCATCGGGTTTGCCACCGGATCGTGCTTTTGGCTCTCCTGCTCCATCTGGGAGATCGTCTGGCGCACCTGAGCCATGCCGTTGCTGCTTAAGCGCCAGTGGGGTTCGCCTCTGGCATTGAGAAAACCGGGGATATAGGCCGCCCAGTCGACATTCAGTTTGAGCCTGTCCGGGCAGTAGATAACGTTCTGCAACACCAGATCGTTAACCGAGGCGTAAGCGTGTTTGTCTTCGGCGCGGATGTAAAACAGATCGCCACGCGTGATGCGGTAGGGCCGGCCGTTAAGGATGTGTAAGCCGTTGCCGCGCCACACCAGCACCAGCTCGCAAAACTCGTGCGTATGCTCGGCAAAGACATTTTGCGGATAGCGGTCGGCCACCGCGACGGCCTGGCTCGCGGAGGCAAAAAAGTCATCTTTGCGAAGAATTAACTGAGCGGCCACACCACAACCTCTACGGTGAATAACCGGACATTATTAGCCTTTTTACGGCAATAAAACGGTGATTGCCTTCGCGTTACTGGAGCGAAGCATCCTTCCCCTGACGGATATCGCGCGGCGACCAGCTAAACTCGCGGCGAAAAAGAGTCGAAAAGTGATTACTGTCGCCGAAACCGCAGCGATAGGCGATATCCGTGACGCTTTCGTCGGTGTGACGTAAAAGGTGACGCGCTTTGATCAGGCGCAGGCGGTTGAGGTAGCGCTGAGGGGTGAGCCCCGTGTACTGCTTCAGCTGACGATGGAGCGTGCGTAACGACAGCGAAAAATCATCCGCCAGCGCTTCCCAGCATACGTCATCAGCGAAATGGTCCTCCAGCCAGGCCAACAGCTGGTTCAGCCGCGCGTCGTTATTTGCCAGCCCTTCCACCAGGCTGCTGCGACGCAGCAGAACCAGCAGCTGCATAAACAGCAGCTCGCGGGTGGCAATGGCATGGGTCTCCTGCCCGTCCTCGCTCTGCTCCATTTGATTCACCAGCTGGCGCACCTGCTGCAACGTGGACTGATTCACCCGCCAGTGAGACGGGTAGTGTCCATCCTGCTCCTGGGGCAGTAGCTTGTGCAACCCCGACAGAAACTGGAACGCGTCCGGCGAACGATAGAGTACGTTGGTCAGGCACAGGTTATCGGTATGTTCATACAAATGCCTGTCGTGGTCACGCACGAAGCACACCATACCGCCGCTGATGGTGTACGGCTGGCCGTTGAAGACATGAATGCCCGTCCCATGCTCGACAATCACAATTTCATGAAAATCATGATGATGTTCAGGAAACGCAGCCTGCGGGAGCCGCGGCTCAATCGCAACCGGAGACGTTCCCGACGGGAAAAAATCGACGCTGTGCAGTACGGTCATAACGGCTCCCACCAATGAGAAAAGTTCTCAAAATAGTAATTAAGGCCTTCCGCACTCACCTTAAATTTTTGACGGCAAACGTCGCAAAAGCTGTCCGTTTTTCAAGAAACAGACGAAAAAAACGGGAAATGCGGTCAGCGTCACATTGCCCTAACACCCCACCATGACTGGAAATTGTGAACTCCCTCACGTTCATCTTTGCTTTCTTGCCAGCGCGAGATTCGTGCTGTCAGTGATGAGAAGGTGGTCTTTTCTTCCCTTTTTTACACTCAGCACCAATGACTTAAGAAGGGACCTGACCATGACTTTTCGCCATTGTGTGGCTGTCGATTTAGGCGCTTCCAGCGGCCGCGTAATGCTCGCCACCTGGGACTGCAGCGAGCGCACATTTACGCTTCGCGAAATGCACCGTTTCGCCAATTGCCTGCAAAAACAGGACGGTTTTGATACCTGGGATATTGATGCCCTGGAAGCGGAGATCCGCACCGGGCTGAACAACGTCTGCAATAACGGCATACGCATCGACAGCATCGGTATTGATACCTGGGGCGTGGACTACGTTCTGCTCGACAGCCACGGTGAACGAATTGGCCTGCCCGTCTCGTATCGCGACAGCCGCACCGATGGGCTGATGGCGCACGCCATCACACAGCTTGGCAAGGACAACATCTATGGCCGCAGCGGCATACAGTTTCTGCCGTTTAACACGCTGTATCAGCTGCGTGCGCTGGTTAAGCAGCAGCCGGAGCTGGTCAAAAAGGTGGCGCATGCCCTGCTTATCCCGGACTACTTAAGCTATAGGTTGACCGGCAACATGAACTGGGAATACACCAACGCCACCACCACGCAGCTGGTCAACATCAACACCGATAGCTGGGATGAACACCTGCTGGCCTGGACGGGCGCCTCGCCTTCCTGGTTCGGCGCGCCGACCCATCCGGGTAATGTGATCGGTTACTGGATTTGCCCGCAGGGGAATGAAATCCCGGTGGTTGCCGTCGCCAGTCACGATACCGCCAGCGCGGTGATTGCATCCCCGCTGGCCAGTAAAGACGCGGCCTACCTCTCTTCCGGCACCTGGTCGCTGATGGGCTTTGAGAGCAAAACGCCGTACACCAGCGACGCCGCGCTGGCGGCGAACATCACTAACGAAGGCGGTGCCGAAGGACGCTACCGTGTGCTGAAGAACATCATGGGTCTCTGGCTGCTCCAGCGGATACTGAAAGAGCAGCACATTTCCGACCTGCCTGCGCTTATCGCAGAAACCGAAAAGCTGAAGGCCTGTACGTTCCTGATCAACCCGAACGACGACCGCTTTATTAACCCGGTGCATATGAGCGCCGAAATCCAGGCCGCCTGTTTCGAAGCCGGGCAGCCGGTGCCCTCCAGTCCTGCCGAGCTGGCGCGCTGCATTTTTGACAGCCTCGCCCTGCTCTACGCGGATGTCCTGAGCGAGCTGGCGAGCCTTCGCGGCAAACCGTTCAGCCAGCTGCATATCGTGGGCGGCGGCTGCCAGAACCATCTGCTGAACCAGCTCTGCGCCGATGCCTGCGGTATCACCGTGGTGGCGGGTCCGGTGGAGGCCTCGACGCTCGGCAACATCGGTATTCAGCTAATGACCCTGGACGAACTTGCAGACGTCGACGAATTCCGTTCGGTGGTCACCGCGAATACCCGCCTGACCACCTTCATCCCTAATCCCTGCCATGAAATTGCCCGCTACCGGGCGCAGTTTCAGCAAAAACGACTGACTAAGGAGCTTTGCGCATGACCACTCAACTTCAACAAGCCTGGGAACTGGCTAAACAGCGTTTCGCCGCCGTCGGCGTAGATGTCGAAGCGGCGCTGCGCCAGCTCGACCGTTTGCCGGTCTCCATGCACTGCTGGCAGGGCGATGACGTCGCCGGTTTCGAGAACCCAGGCGGCTCTCTGACGGGCGGCATTCAGGCGACGGGTAACTACCCGGGCAAAGCGCGCAACGCTACCGAACTGCGTGCCGACCTGGAACTGGTGCTGAGCCTGATTCCGGGGCCAAAACGCCTGAACCTGCACGCGATCTATCTGGAGTCCGACGAACCGGTGGCGCGTAACGAGATCAAACCGGAACACTTCAAAAACTGGGTGGAATGGGCGAAAGCCAACAAGCTGGGCCTGGACTTTAACCCCTCCTGCTTCTCGCACCCGCTGAGCGCGGACGGTTTTACCCTCGCGCATGCCAACGACGAAATCCGCCAGTTCTGGATCGATCACGTAAAAGCCAGCCGCCGCGTCTCGGCCTGGTTTGGCGAGCAGCTTGGCACGCCGTCGGTAATGAACATCTGGATCCCGGACGGCATGAAGGACATCACCGTCGACCGCCTGGCCCCGCGTCAGCGCCTGCTGGCCGCGCTGGATGAGGCCATCAGCGAAAAACTGGATCCGGCGCACCACATCGACGCGGTGGAGAGCAAGCTGTTCGGCATCGGCGCGGAGAGCTACACCGTCGGCTCAAACGAGTTCTATATGGGTTACGCCACCAGCCGCCAGACCGCGCTGTGCCTGGATGCCGGCCACTTCCATCCGACTGAGGTGATCTCCGACAAAATCTCCGCCGCCATGCTCTTCGTACCGCGTCTGCTGCTGCACGTCAGCCGTCCGGTGCGCTGGGACAGCGACCACGTGGTGCTGCTGGATGACGAAACCCAGGCGATTGCCAGCGAGATCATCCGTCACGACCTCTTTGACCGCGTCCACATTGGCCTCGACTTCTTCGATGCCTCCATTAACCGCATCGCGGCATGGACGATCGGCACCCGCAACATGAAAAAAGCCCTGCTGCGCGCGCTGCTGGAGCCTGTCGCGGCGCTGAAACAGCTGGAAGCAAACGGCGACTACACCGCGCGCCTGGCGCTGCTGGAAGAGCAAAAATCCCTGCCGTGGCAGGCGGTGTGGGAGATGTACTGCCAGCGTCACGACGCGCCGGCAGGCAGCCAGTGGCTGGACAACGTGCGGGCGTATGAGAAAGACGTGTTGAGTAAGCGCGGGTAACTGCCCCCTCACCCCTGCCCTCTCCCCAAAGGGGAGAGGGAGCAAACCATCCCCTCTCCCCTTTGGGGAGAGGGTTAGGGTGAGGGGTTCAACCTCACCGCGATAACTGGAAAAATAACTATGCAGACCATCACCCATTCCTGGTTCGTCCAGGGCATGATCAAAGCCACCTCAGACGCCTGGCTGAAGGGCTGGGACGAGCGCAACGGCGGCAACCTGACGCTGCGCCTGGACGACGCGGATATCGAACCGTTCGCGGCCGATTTCCACCAGAAGCCGCGCTATATCGCGCTGAGCCAGCCGATGCCGCTGCTCGCCAACACGCCGTTTATCGTCACCGGTTCCGGTAAGTTCTTCCGTAACGTCCAGCTCGATCCAGCGGCCAACCTCGGCGTGGTGAAGGTGGACAGCGACGGCGCGGGCTATCACATCCTGTGGGGCCTGACCGACGAGGCGGTGCCCACCTCCGAACTGCCGGCGCACTTCCTCTCCCACTGCGAGCGCATCAAGGCAACTAACGGCAAAGACCGCGTGATTATGCACTGCCACGCCACCAACCTGATCGCCCTGACCTACGTGCTGGAAAACAGCTCCGATTTCATCACCCGCAAGCTATGGGAAGGCAGTACCGAGTGTCTGGTGGTGTTCCCGGACGGCGTAGGCATTCTGCCCTGGATGGTACCGGGTACCGACGAAATCGGCCAGGCAACCGCCCGGGATATGCAAAAACATTCGCTGGTGCTGTGGCCGTTCCACGGCGTGTTCGGCAGCGGCCCTACGCTTGATGAAACCTTCGGCCTGATCGACACCGCCGAGAAATCAGCGGAAGTGCTGGTGAAGGTGTACTCCATGGGCGGCATGAAGCAAACCATTACCCGCGAAGAGCTTATTGCGCTCGGCAAGCGCTTCGGTGTGACCCCGCTACGTTCAGCGCTGGAAATATACGCATAAACCCTCGCTGACCGGACGGTACGGGCGATAGTTAAGGAGAATTATCATGAGCTTTATGTTGGCACTTCCAAAAATCAGCCTGCACGGCGCGGGCGCTATTGGTGACATGGTCAACCTGGTGGCGAACAAACGGTGGGGCAAAGCGTTAATTGTCACCGACGGTCAGCTGGTAAAGCTGGGCCTGCTGGACGGTTTGTTTACCGCGCTGGATGCGCACCAGATGTCATATCAGCTGTTTGACGCGGTCTTTCCCAACCCAACGGAGGCGCTGGTACAGAAGGGTTTCGCGGCATACCGGGAAGCCGCGTGTGATTACCTCATCGCCTTCGGCGGCGGCAGCCCAATTGATACCGCCAAGGCGATTAAAATCCTCACCGCCAACCCCGGCCCGTCAACCGATTATTCCGGCGTCGGCAAGGTGAAAAACGCGGGCGTGCCGCTGGTGGCGATCAACACCACCGCAGGCACGGCGGCGGAGATGACCAGCAACGCGGTGATCATCGACTCCGCGCGTCAGGTGAAAGAGGTGATTATTGACCCGAACATCATCCCGGATATCGCCGTGGACGATGCCAGCGTCATGCTGGATATTCCTGCCTCCGTGACCGCCGCAACCGGTATGGATGCCTTGACCCACGCCATTGAAGCCTACGTGTCCGTTGGCGCGCACCCGCTGACTGATGCCAACGCGCTGGAAGCGATTCGCCTGATCAACCTGTGGCTGCCGGAAGCGGTCAACAACGGTCATCACCTTGAAGCGCGCGAGCAAATGGCGTTTGGTCAGTATCTGGCGGGCATGGCGTTTAACAGCGCGGGCCTTGGCCTTGTGCATGCTTTGGCGCACCAGCCGGGCGCGACGCACAACCTGCCGCACGGCGTGTGCAACGCCATCCTGTTGCCTATCGTCGAAAACTTTAACCGCCCGAACGCGGTCGTCCGCTTCGCCCGCGTAGCGCAGGCGATGGGCGTCGATACTCGCGGCATGAGTGATGACGCCGCCAGCATGTCCGCCATTCAGGCAATTCGCGACCTGAGCGCTCGCGTCGGTATCCCTGTGGGCTTCAGCCAGCTCGGCGTGACCAAAGCCGATATTGAAGGCTGGCTGGATAAAGCCCTCGCCGATCCCTGTGCCCCATGCAATCCGCGCCCCGCCAGCCGTGAGGAAGTTCGCGAGCTCTATCTGGAGGCCCTATGATCCGCAAAGCGTTTGTGATGCAGGTGAACCCGAATGCGCACGAGGAGTACGCGCGGCGCCACAATCCGATTTGGCCAGAGCTGGAAGCGGTGCTGAAAGATCATGGTGCGCACCACTACGCCATTTATCTCGACAAAGCCCGCAACCTGCTGTTTGCAACCGTGGAGATTGAATCGGAGGAGCGCTGGAACGCGGTCGCGAATACCGACGTCTGCCAGCGCTGGTGGAAACACATGCGTGATGTAATGCCGTCGAACCCGGACAATAGCCCGGTGAGTGCCGGGCTGGAAGAGGTGTTTTACCTGGACTGATGTGTTAACGCTGCTGCCCCCGAGGCGGCAGCAATCTCCCGCCTGCCACTCAGCGTAAACGCCGACACCACCGTAATCGCCAGCACGAAGCAGCCCAGCATCAGGTACGTCTCCTGGAAGCCGATCCGGTCATACATATTCCCGGCAAAGGCGGAGAGGAAAATCGCCGCCGACTGTTTGGCAAACTGGAAGCCAATCAGGTAGATGGTGGCCGAAAGCCGCGTATCAAACACGCCCGTAATGTACTTGAATGCGCCCACCAGCAGGAACGGGACCTCCAGCGCGTGCAGCATCTTGAGGGCGATCACCTCCACGGCGGTGGTGGCGAACGACGAGCCGATAATGCGCGTCGCCATAATCACCCCGGCGATCAGCAGGGTGTTTTTCGCGCCGATGCGGTTAATGATCCACGGCGAGCAGAACATGATGATGGCGTTACAGATTTCCCCCGCCGTGGTGGCAAAGCCAAAGGCGCGGGTGCCTTCCTGCGGCGTGGCGAAGAAGGTTTTAAAGAAGGTGGCAAACTGCTGGTCGAAAACGTCATACACGCAGGCCACGCCAATCACGTACAGAATGAACATCCACATTCTGCGCTGGCGGAACAGGTTGAACACGGTTTTGGCAGTGATCTGCGGCTGGTTTGCGCCCAGGGCGTTCATTACCTGCGCCGTCTGGTTGGGCTTCGGCTTCTCAACGACCAGCAGCAGCATCAGCAACAGCGCTGCTCCCGAGCCCATCCAGAAAACGTATGACGGATCGATGCCAAAAAGGATGCCGCCCGTTGAGGCGCACAGCCCCCAGCCGAGACAGCCGAACATGCGCGCCTTGCCGTATTCGAAGAAGCTGTTGCGGCTCACGCGCTCGATGTAGGCCTCAATTGCCCCCGATCCCGCCGAGAAGACAAAGCCGATATACAGCCCGCCGCTCAGCGCGCCCAGCCAGATATTGGTTTTCAGCAGCGGCGCGAAGACGTACAGGAAGAACGGCGCGAACAGGAACAGCAGCACCGCGATGATCCACAGCAGGTGTTTTTTCAGCCCAAGCTTGTCCGAAATCACCCCCAGCACCGGCTGGAAGGCGATGGCCGACAGCGAGATGCAGGAGAAGACAATTCCGGTATGGGTTTTATTCAGGCCGATGATGTCCGACAGCCAGATCGGCAGGAACGGAAAGCAGGTGGCCATAATGAAGAAGTAGAGAAAGAAGAACAGCCCGAAGATCCAGAAGTTAGGGTTGTCTTTGTGGGTACAGGTTGTTGTGTTCATTATTTTTATCCTCAACGGAGGGCCGGCTGCCCGGCCCTTCAACCTTACACGCGTTCGACGCCAATCAAAATGGCGGTCTCCGGGTCCAGAATCGGCAGCGCAATACCCGCCTGACTCAGCCACTCGCCGCTCACCGTTTGCGGCGCTTCCATCCACGAAGGCAGCTTGCGCATGGTGTGTCCACCCTCACCCGTAATCTGGATGTTCGGGTGATCGAGCAGCGTGATGCGGTACTGCGCGCTGGCGTCTAACCCCGGCATGCGCAGCGGCATCATCAGGGTGTAATCCGGCATCGCAAGCTGGCTGACCATAAACAGCCCCTGCGCTTTGTCTTTGCTCACAATCCCCTGTGCCACGGTGGTAGCGTCCGGCATATCAATACGCCACTGGGTACCATGGTGGATCACCTTGCGCCACTGCTTGTGCAGCGCAGCATAGTGCCGATAGCCTTCGCGTTCATCTTCATCGACGGTAAGCGGATCCAGCTCCAGCCCCATATGGCCAAACAGGGCCGTCAGCCCGCGAAACTGGATGCTGTGCTGGCGGAAGGTGGCGTGGCATTTATGATGACCGATATGCGCGCCCATCACCTCCGGCGGGAAGAAGTAGCTCATGCCGCGCTGGATGGTGTTCCGCTCCAGCGCGTCGTTGTTGTCGGACGCCCAGAAGCGGTGGCTGCGGGTCAGCACTTCGTAATCAATACGCCCGCCGCCCGACGAGCAGGATTCAAACTCAATGTGCGGGAAGCGCTCGCCCAGCACGTCCAGCAGGCGGTAAAACTGGCGGGTCTGCGCGTCGGCGGCGGCTTTACCCTTGTGTCCCGGCTGCACCAGCTCGCGGTTCATGTCCCACTTCACGTAGTCGACCGCGTGCTCGCCCAGCAGCCAGCTCATGCGCTCCACGAGGTAGTCAAAGGCTTCCGGGATGTTCAGGTTGAGAACCAGCTGATGACGCCCGGTCGCCCGGGCGTAGCCCGGCAGCGCCAGCACCCAGTCAGGGTGCGCGCGGTACAGCTCGGAATCCGGGTTGATCATCTCCGGCTCAACCCAGATGCCAAACTCCATGCCGAGCCGTTTGACGTGGTCGATCACCGGCGTCAGGCCGTTCGGGTATTTTTTTTCGTCCAGATACCAGTCGCCCAGCGCGGCATGATCGTCGTTGCGGCCTTTGAACCAGCCGTCGTCGATAATGAAGCGTTCCACCCCAAGCGCCGCGGCCTCGTCGGCCATGCGCGTGATGTAGTCCGGGTCGTGATTGAAGTAGATCCCTTCCCAGGTATTGAGGTGCACCGGGCGCGGTTTGTCGTCCGGGAAGCGGATAACGTTGTCGCGCAGGTAGCGGTGGAACTGCTGGCTCATGCCGTTCAGGCCCCGCGTGGAGTAGCTGGCATACAGGCGCGGCGTCCAAAGCGTGCCTCCCTCTTCAACCGCCATCTCTCCCGGCAGGTAGAGCGCTTCGGCCTGCAGGTAGCGACGACCATCGGTTTTCGCTTCCGCGCGCAGGCGATGGTTGCCGCTCCAGCCCAGATGCACGCCCCAGACGTCGCCCTGCATTTCGCTAAACGACGACGTACCGGCAATCAGCGCCGGGAAGTGCTCGTGGGAGGTTTTACCCCGGCGGTTTTCAATCACGAAGCTGTCGTGTTCAAGCCTGACGCGGTGCGGCTGAAATTCTCTGATCCAGCGTCCGTGGAAGGCCATCACCTCCTGCGCGCGCTCGGCCACCGGCAGCGTGACGGCGAAACGGTCCACCTGCCACGGCAGCGCTTTCAGATTGGTCAGGCCGTGACGCACGACCAGCACGCCGCTGGCATCCAGCACCAGCTCGCTGGTCAGGCGCAGCCCCGCAAGCTCATCCTCAGCGGTAACCGTCAGGGTGTTTAATTCCTGCTGCACCTGTGTGGTTTTGAACACCGGGGAACCGTCCAGTCCCTGGCGATGCCCTTCAATGCCCGGCGAGCCAAACAGGCCGTGCCCCAGCTCCGCCATCAGCGTGACCGGGGAGTCTACGTCCAGCCTGCCGTTCGCCACCGGGCGCGCAATGCTCAGCACATCGCGTGGCGAAAAGTGCTGAAGGTGCGGCCCCCAGTAGAGAATTTCGGCGAACGGGTGGGTTTTAACCACCACGTCTACCGTATTGCTTTCGAGTCGAAAAATGGAATCTTGCATCAGACATCTCCTGTCGTCGGGATGTCCTGAGTGTTGATCCGAAACGTTTCGGATACAAACCAAAACGTTTCGGTTCTGTGATCGGGTTTGGAATTTTAGTGGGTTTAGGCCGTTTGGCCCGGAGAGAATTCAGGCTGCCAGAGCACCTGAAGCTGCTCGATATCGTCGCCGTTAATCAGCTGGCGCACCATATCGGCAATCTGTTTTCCGACGCCCTGACGGGTGGACTGAATGACTGACGCTACGTCGATATCGACAATGCTGTCCTGCGGCAGGCCGTCGTAGACAACCAGCGAGACGGCGTTGTCGCCGGATAAGCGCCCCATCTGCGCCAGCGCCATCGCCGCGCCGTCGCCGTGGGTATTGCAGTCGGTAATGATGGCCGTGGGCGGCTGCGGCAGCGCGAGAAGCTCTTTAGTGGTGGCATACCCCACGCGGCGCGACGGCGGCATGGCGCGCAGCCATTCGCTGGAAAGCCCGGCTTCTCGCAGGGCATCGAGAAAGCCCTGACGACGCTGGGTAATAAACGCCTGATTGTTGCTTTCACCCAGCAGCGCGATGCGCTGATGGCCTTTCTCGATCAGCCAGCGGGTAGCCTGATGCGTACCGGCGTAGTTGTCGAAGTCAAACCACGCGTACGGCTGCGGTAGGTGGCTGCGCCCAAGCGCCAGGAAAGGAAAACCGGCGGCCTGAAGCTGCTCAAGACGCGGATCGTGGTCCAGCGTGTGCGCGACGATCAGCGCATCCACGCGGCGGCTCTGCACCATGCGCATGTAGCTGTGCTTATCGGCCAAATCATCATCGGCAATCAGCAGTAAATCGATCTCATGTCGCGCCAGTTCGTGGCTAATTTCGCCGACCATGTCCATAAAAACGCTATTATTGAGCGGAACGGGATGCACGGGGAACACCAGCCCGACGGCATCGATTTTGCCCATCTTGAGGCGGCGGGCGAAGGTGTTAGGTCGGTAGCCACGGCGCTGAGCCTCTGCTTCCACGCGAGCGCGCGTCTCGGCAGAGACGTCGTCATATCCGTTGAGGGCGCGGCTGACGGTGGTGACTGACAGCCCCAGTTCTTTGGCAATGGCTTTAAGCGACATGAGTTTCCGTACCTCTGTTAGTTCTGTTCCGCCACCAGCAGCGCGTGCGTATCCGGCTCCAGCGCCTTAAAGATATGCGGCAGGTCGGCGGGATAACAGATGTAATCCCCCGGCCCCAACTCTTCCGCCGCGTCTATCAGGCCTACCAGCGCTTTACCCTGCGTCACAATGATGTGCTCGACTGACCCCGGGGGATGTGGCTGGGATATACGGTCTGCGCCCGGCTGGGTGAGCAGCAGATAGATGTCGCGCCGCGCGCCCGGCGGACACGCCGCCAGCAAAACAGCTTCGTAGTTCGCCTGCCCCGCAACGACCTTCGTTCCCTCTCCACGGCGGATGACCTGTGTTGTCGTCTGCTGTGGTTCCAGCAGGCGGGCGAAAGGAATATCCAGCGCCACGCAAAGCGACCACAGCGTCTCCAGGCTCGGGTTACCGTTACCGGACTCCAGTTGGGAAAGCGTGGATTTGGCGATCCCGGCACGGCGGGCAATTTCCGCCAGTGAAAGTCCGGTTCGCAGGCGTTCTCGCACCAGACTTTTGGCGATCACGCTGATTGGCTGCGTCATATAACGGCCTCTTGTTCTATAAATCGAACGAATCGTTCATCTTGAAAAACAGTTCTGTTGCGTTCATTATAATGGATATTCGTTCGATATGGCTAAAATTGTATGAAGCATCATCTCTCCTGCCTGAAAGGCGACACCATAAAAGCAATCATCCTGGTTTGCCTCGCGGTCGGCGTGGTTGGGATGTCCTACGGCTCCCTGGCGATGGCCTACGGTTTTCCGGTCTGGGTACCGTTTGTACTTTCCATTACCGTGCTTGCGGGCGCGTCCGAATTTATGTTCATCGGCATTGTGGCGAGCGGCGGTAACCCGCTGGCGGCAGCGGCGGCGGGGTTGCTGGTCAACGCGCGCCATGTGCCGTTCGGCGTAACGGTGCGTGAACTGGTGGGCAAACGGGGCCTGAGCCTGTTGGGTTGTCACATCATGAACGACGAAAGCGTGGTCTTTGGCCTGTCGCAAAAAACGCCCGAACAGCGGAAGGCGGCGTACTGGTTATGCGGTTTAGGCGTGGCGATTATCTGGCCGCTGGGGACCCTGCTGGGTGCCATGGTCGGCAAATTGCTGCCGGATCCGGAAACCATTGGCCTGGATGCTGTGTTCCCGGCCATATTGCTGGCGTTAGTGGTGCCCGCGTTTAAAAACCGCACCACGCTAATCCGCGCCTGCAGCGGTGCCGTATTGTCGCTGGCCGCCGTGCCGTTTGCCCCGGTAGGATTACCGGTGCTGCTCTCTTTACTGGGTCTCGCTGCGAGGAAAAAATAATGGAAAACATGACGGTCTTTATTCTCGGCATCGCGATCCTGTCTGCGGGAACGTATTTGATGCGCCTCGGCGGGGCAAAACTGGGCAGCAGGCTGGCATTGTCAGAGCGTTCACAGGCGCTGCTGTCAGATGCGGCAACGGTATTGCTGTTTTCGGTGGCGCTGGCGACCACGTTTTATGAAGGGGAACACTTCGCCGGGATGGCGCGGGTGCTGGGTGTGGCGTTTGCGGTGTTTTTGGCCTGGCGGAAGATGCCGTTAATTGTGGTGATCGTTGCGGCGGCGGTAGTGACGGCGCTGCTGCGTCTGGCGGGCATAAACTAAAAAAGCGCCCCGGGGGCGCTCTTTCGACGGTGTGACTCGCTTATTTAGTCAGTTCAGCGGTCATGTGTACGCGGTTACCTGAGAACGCCTGGGTAATTTTGTACGATGACGCACCCGCTTCCTGAGCCTGGGCCGCGATTTTCGCTTCTGCACCGTCAATGGTGGATGCGGTTGCGGTCACGGTCTGCGCAGCGAAAGAACCGAAAGAAGTAGCCAGAGCGATTACAGCGACAAAAGTTTTGATGCTTTTCATGATTTAAACCCTTTCATTAAGTTGTTTAGGTAAGGCGCCGTGCCTTGATGAGATAAATACTAGACCTCATCGTGAACAACTAAAAGCGGAAGGATTTGCTATTATCATTCAAAATTACTGATTAACTATTAATCGCTGCGGATGGGTATAAATTGTCGCCCTTCCCGGCTTGCAGAAGCCCACCAGCGTCAGGTTGCAGCGCTCCGCCACCTCCACCGCCAGCGTGGTTGCCGCCGACACGGCAAACAGGATCTCTACCCCGCACATCGCCGATTTTTGCACCATCTCATAGCTGGCCCGGCTGGAAACGAGTGCCGCACCCTGCTGCCAGACCTCACTTTCACGCGCACGACGACCGAGCAGCTTATCGAGCGCCACGTGGCGGCCAACGTCCTCATGTCCCCCGGCGATATCGCCCGACGGCAACACCCACGCTGCCGCGTGCGTGCAGCCGCTCAGTTGGCCGATGGGCTGTACGTCGTTGAGGTGCTCAAGCGCATGGTTGAGGTGCGCCAGATTGAAGGTCTGAGTAAACGGCAGAGGTACAAGAGGCTTACCAATATCGTTGAGCTGCTCAACGCCGCAGACGCCGCAGCCGGTGCGTCCGGCCAGCGCCCGGCGGCGCGCTTTTAATCCCATAAAGCGGCGGCTGGAGAGTTCGATTTGCACTTCAAGGCCGTTGCATGCCTGCACCACGTCCATGCCGTAGATCTCCTGTGGCTGCTCGATGATGCCTTCCGAAAGGGAGAACCCTATCGCGAACAGTTCAAGATCTTTCGGCGAAGCCATCATCACCACATGCGAGATGCCGTTGTAAACGAGCGCAACGGGTACTTCTTCCGCCAGATAATCGGGCGTGGCATGGGTAATGTGGGGCGGTCTGTGTACAGACAGTTCCACAATGCCGACAGGCAGGGGTGACGGATGGGGAGCACGGTTTTGTTTAGACACAGCGGTATTCCTGAACAACCACGGAAGCGAGCCTGCTATTGCAGCACAAACCACAGGCGTTACGCATAGTATGGATCAACTTTTCGACAACCATTCTCCTACTCATTTAGAAGGGGTGCAACCTGACGCCCGCTACACCGCTTTAACATGCTGAGCTATTAATGTGATCGATATCACACTTTATAATCAACATGGTGATAATACGTTCACTTTGTATTAACGCCATTAGAACAGCTGTACCGACATTGTGGTATTCTGATGATATCCCTCGTGGAATTGAGGGATTAACGCAAATTTTTTCCTTTGCGGTCATTTTTCAACCGTGAAGTCAAAACTACATATGTAAGCAATGTCGAAACAAGGAGTGACCCATGCAGGTCAGCAGAAGGCAGTTCTTTAAGATCTGCGCTGGCGGTATGGCAGGCACCACGGCAGCGGCACTGGGCTTTGCGCCCGGCGTAGCGCTGGCGGAAACGCGGCAGTATAAACTGCTGCGCACCCGTGAAACCCGTAATACCTGTACGTACTGCTCTGTCGGTTGCGGGCTGTTGATGTATAGCCTCGGCGACGGTGCTAAAAACGCCAAAGCGTCTATTTTCCATATCGAAGGCGACCCGGATCATCCGGTCAACCGCGGCGCATTGTGCCCAAAAGGGGCTGGTCTGGTGGACTTTATCCACTCCGAAAGCCGCCTCAAATTCCCTGAATATCGCGCGCCTGGCTCCGACAAATGGCAGCAAATCAGCTGGGAAGAGGCATTTGACCGCATCGCAAAACATATTAAAGAAGACCGCGATGCCAACTTTGTTGAGAAGAACGCCGATGGCGTCACGGTCAACCGCTGGCTCTCCACCGGGATGCTGTGTGCCTCTGCTTCCAGCAACGAAACCGGTTATTTAACCCAGAAATTTACGCGCGCACTCGGTATGCTCGCGGTCGACAACCAGGCGCGTGTCTGACACGGACCAACGGTAGCAAGTCTTGCTCCAACATTTGGTCGCGGTGCGATGACCAACCACTGGGTCGACATCAAGAACGCCAACCTCATTGTGGTGATGGGCGGTAACGCCGCTGAAGCGCACCCTGTCGGGTTCCGCTGGGCGATGGAAGCCAAAATCCACAACGGTGCGAAACTGATTGTGATCGATCCCCGCTTTACGCGTACTGCGTCAGTGGCGGATTTCTACACTCCTATTCGTTCAGGTACTGACATCACTTTCCTGTCAGGCGTATTGCTGTACCTGATGACCAACGAAAAATATAACCGCGAATACACCGAAGCCTATACCAACGCCAGCCTGATCGTGCGTGAGGATTACCACTTCGAAGATGGCCTGTTCAGCGGTTACGACGCTGAAAAACGCAAATACGATAAAACCAGCTGGAACTACGAGCTGGATGAGAAAGGCTTTGCGAAGCGCGACACCACCCTGCAACACCCGCGCTGCGTGTGGAACCTGCTGAAAGAGCACGTTTCCCGTTACACGCCGGAAGTTGTTGAAAACATCTGCGGTACGCCGAAGGCGGACTTCCTGAAGGTGTGCGAGCTTATCGCCGAAACCAGCGCGAAAGACAAAACCGCGTCGTTCCTGTATGCCCTCGGCTGGACGCAGCACTCCATCGGCGCGCAGAACATCCGTACCATGGCGATGGTTCAGCTCCTGCTCGGCAACATGGGGATGGCAGGCGGCGGCGTGAACGCCCTGCGCGGTCACTCCAACATTCAGGGTCTTACCGACCTCGGCCTGCTGTCTCAAAGCCTGCCGGGCTACATGAACCTGCCGAGCGAGAAACAGACCGACCTGCAAACCTACCTGACGGCCAGCACGCCTAAGCCGCTGCTAGAAGGCCAGGTGAACTACTGGGGCAACTATCCGAAGTTCTTCGTCTCGATGATGAAAGCCTTCTTCGGTGACAAAGCGACAGCGGAAAACAGCTGGGGCTTTGACTGGCTGCCGAAGTGGGACAAAGGTTACGACGTTCTGCAGTATTTCGAGATGATGCATCAGGGCAAAGTGAACGGCTATCTGTGCCAGGGCTTTAACCCGGTTGCCTCGTTCCCGAACAAGAACAAGGTTGTTGAGTCGCTGTCGAAACTGAAGTTCCTGGTGACGATTGACCCGCTCAATACCGAGACCTCGACCTTCTGGCAGAACCACGGTGAATCGAACGATGTCGATCCATCGAAGATTCAGACCGAAGTGTTCCGTCTGCCATCGACCTGCTTTGCGGAAGAGAACGGTTCTATCGTCAACTCCGGACGCTGGCTCCAGTGGCACTGGAAAGGCGCGGACGCCCCGGGCATCGCCATGAACGACGGCGAAATCCTGGCCGGCATCTTCTTACGCCTGCGTAAGATGTACGCGGCTGAAGGCGGCGCGAACCCGGAACCGGTTCTGAACATGACCTGGAACTACTCGACGCCAGAAAATCCAGCGCCGGAAGAAGTGGCCATGGAGAGCAACGGTAAGGCGCTGGCGGACGTTATCGACCCGGCCACCGGCACCGTGCTGGCGAAGAAAGGCGATCAGCTCAGCACCTTCGCGCACCTGCGTGATGACGGTACCACCTCCAGCGGCTGCTGGATCTTTGCCGGTAGCTGGACGCCGAAAGGCAACCAGATGGCCAACCGCGATAACGCCGACCCGTCGGGCCTCGGCAATACGCTGGGCTGGGCATGGGCGTGGCCGCTCAACCGCCGCATCCTCTATAACCGCGCATCCGCTGACCCGCAGGGCAACCCGTGGGATCCGAAGCGTCAGCTTCTGAAGTGGGACGGCGCGAAATGGGGCGGCGTGGATATTCCGGACTACAGCACTGCCGCACCGGGCAGCGACGTTGGGCCGTTTATCATGCAGCCAGAAGGGATGGGACGCCTGTTTGCTATCGATAAGATGGCGGAAGGGCCGTTCCCGGAACACTACGAGCCGTTTGAGACGCCGCTGGGCACCAACCCGCTGCACCCGAACGTGGTCTCTAACCCGGCAGCCCGTATCTTCAAGGGCGATTTCGACGCGCTGGGTAAAAAAGACAAGTTCCCGTACGTGGGCACCACCTACCGTCTGACCGAGCACTTCCACTACTGGACCAAGCACGCGCTGCTTAACGCCATCGCGCAGCCGGAACAGTTTGTGGAGATCGGCGAGAAGCTGGCGGGCAAGCTCGGCATCGCCCATGGCGATACCGTGAAGGTCTCCTCTAACCGCGGCTATATCAAAGCCAAGGCGGTGGTGACCAAGCGTATTCGCACGCTGAACGTTCACGGTCAGCAGGTAGATACCATCGGTATTCCGATCCACTGGGGCTATGAGGGCGTGGCGAAGAAAGGGTTCATTGCGAACACCCTGACGCCGTTCGTCGGCGATGCGAACACGCAGACGCCGGAGTTTAAGGCCTTCCTCGTGAACGTGGAAAAGGTGTAACGGAGACGACTTATGGCTTATCAATCTCAGGACATTATCCGTCGTTCCGCGACAAACAGTTTCACGCCCGCGCCTCAGGCGCGGGACCACCAGCAGGAAGTGGCGAAGCTCATCGACGTGACCACCTGTATCGGCTGTAAAGCCTGTCAGGTGGCCTGTTCAGAGTGGAACGATCTGCGTGACGAAGTGGGTCACAACGTCGGGGTGTACGACAACCCGGGGGACCTGACCGCCAAGTCCTGGACGGTGATGCGTTTCTCGGAAGTGGAGCAGAACGACAAGCTGGAATGGCTTATCCGCAAAGACGGTTGTATGCACTGTGCGGATCCGGGCTGCCTGAAGGCATGTCCGTCAGAAGGGGCTATCATTCAGTATGCTAACGGCATCGTCGACTTCCAGTCCGAGCAGTGCATCGGCTGCGGCTACTGCATCGCGGGCTGTCCGTTCGACGTACCGCGCCTGAACCCGGAAGACAACCGCGTCTACAAATGCACGCTGTGCGTTGACCGCGTCACCGTCGGCCAGGAGCCCGCGTGCGTGAAGACCTGCCCAAC
The DNA here is from genome assembly GCF_050434705.1 of Enterobacter sp. AC1. Lineage (NCBI taxonomy): Bacteria > Pseudomonadati > Pseudomonadota > Gammaproteobacteria > Enterobacterales > Enterobacteriaceae > Enterobacter > Enterobacter sp. AC1. Next base: position 79,743 of record NZ_JBNDIZ010000012.1, read on the forward strand.
CGGCGCTATCCACTTTGGCTCCAAAGAGGATATGAAAACGCTGGCGGCAGAGCGCGTGGGCGAGCTGAAAACCCGTGGTTACGACAACGCGGGCCTGTACGATCCGGCCGGGGTTGGCGGTACGCACGTGATGTACGTGCTGCACCACGCCGACAAGCCGAACCTGTATCACGGGCTGCCGGAGAACCCGGAAATCAGCGCCACCGTGAAGTTCTGGAAAGGCATCTGGAAACCGCTGGCAGCGGTCGGTTTTGCTGCCACCTTCGCAGCGAGCATCTTCCACTACGTCGGCGTTGGTCCGAACCGTGCGGAAGAGGAAGACGACAACCTGCATGAAGAGAAAGACGAGGTGCGCAAATGAGAAAACGTGACACCATCGTGCGCTATACCGCGCCGGAACGCATCAACCACTGGGTCACCGCCTTCTGCTTCATGCTGGCGGCGATAAGCGGGCTGGGGTTCTTCTTCCCGTCCTTCAACTGGCTGATGCAGGTACTGGGCACGCCGCAGCTGGCGCGCATCCTTCACCCGTTTGTGGGTGTGATGATGTTTGCCTCGTTTATCATCATGTTTTTCCGCTACTGGCACCATAACCTAATCAATCGGGATGATATCTTTTGGGCGAAGAATATTCGTAAGATCGTCGTCAACGAGGAAGTAGGTGATACCGGACGCTATAACTTCGGCCAGAAATGCGTATTCTGGGCGGCGATTATCTTCCTGGTCCTGTTGCTGGTCAGCGGCGTGATCATCTGGCGTCCGTACTTTGCGCCTGCTTTCTCAATCCCGGTGATCCGATTCGCGCTGATGCTGCATTCATTTGCCGCAGTGGCGTTAATTGTGGTTATCATGGTGCATATTTACGCCGCCCTCTGGGTGAAAGGCACCATTACCGCGATGGTAGAAGGATGGGTAACCAGCACGTGGGCGAAGAAACATCACCCGCGCTGGTACCGTGAGGTCCGCCAGAAACAGGAAAAGTCATCTGAATGAGTATTCGCATAATCCCGCAAGATGAGCTGGGGTCGAGCGAGAAACGCACGGCGGATTATATTCCGCCATTGTTATTCCCCAGACTCAAGAACCTCTACAACCGCCGCGCAGAGCGTCTGCGCGAGCTGGCAGAGAACAACCCGCTGGGCGATTTTCTGCGTTTTGCCGCGCTGGTAGCCCATGCGCAGGAAGTGGTGCTGTACGACCACCCGCTGCAAATGGATCTGACCGCGCGCATCAAAGAAGCCAACGCACAGGGCAAGCCGCCGCTGGATATTCACGTCCTGCCGCGCGACAAACACTGGCATAAGTTGCTGAATTCGCTGATTGCCGAGCTGAAGCCCGAGATGAGCGGCACCGCGCTGGCGGTTATCGAGAATCTGGAAAAAGCGTCCGAGCAGGAGCTGGAGGAGATGGCGAGCGCGCTGTTCGCTTCCGACTTCTCGCTGGTCAGCAGCGATAAAGCACCGTTTATCTGGGCTGCGCTGTCGCTTTACTGGGCGCAAATGGCCAGCCTGATCCCAGGTAAAGCCCGCGCTGAATACGGCGAAGCACGTCAGTTCTGCCCGGTGTGTGGCTCAATGCCGGTCTCCAGCATGGTGCAAATCGGCACCACTCAGGGGCTACGCTACCTGCACTGCAACCTGTGTGAAACCGAGTGGCACGTGGTGCGCATCAAGTGCAGCAACTGCGAGCAGACCCGCGATCTGAACTACTGGTCGCTGGAAAACGAAGAAGCAGCGGTGAAAGCCGAAAGCTGCGGTGACTGCGGTACCTACCTGAAGATTCTCTATCAGGAAAAAGACCCGAAAGTTGAAGCGGTCGCTGACGATCTCGCCTCGCTGATCCTGGACGCGAAAATGGAGCAGGAGGGCTTTGCCCGCAGCTCTATCAACCCGTTCCTGTTCCCGGGTGAAGGGGAGTAGTCTTCTGTGACAGGCCGGGCGACGCAAGCTTGCCCGGCCTACAGTTGATAAGGTAAAACCACCCCGGCGATGCCCTGAAAGTCTTTGGTGTTCCGGGTGATTAACGGGCAATTTCTGCTTTGGGCAGTCGCTAAAATAATGGCGTCCGGAAGTTTCATGCCATGCTTTTCGCGGAGCACTACGCTTATTTCCGCTATCTCTCGGGTTACATCAATAATCTCAAAAGCGCCCATTACCGCCGCTGTTTTCGCTTCATGACCATGCTTACGTGCCCCCACCATGACTTCCATCCATGTGATTAGACTGATAGCTCGGTGCGATGCTGCGCTTTCGATTGTATTTGCTGCCTCGACGCGATTATTGAAAAGGTCGATCAGAATGTTAGTATCAAACACCGCCATGTGTTCCATACCTACCACTCCTCACGCAGCTTACGTTCATACTCAAGCCCATCTTCCTGCTGGTTTCCCCAGAGTCCAAGCGCGTCGCGAATAACCGAAGAACTCTGCTGATCGAGATATTGCTCGATTGCTTCACGCAGTAATTCGGCACGAGGTTGGTTACGCAGCTGCTTGAGGTTATCGAGACGCTGAATAACGTCATCCGACAAATCGATCAGGATCCTGCCCATGTTAAGCTCCGCCAGTAAACTCATATATCACCTCAGTATATCATTATTGACCATTTTTAAGGCAACATACGCTTTTTTTAAGTAGGGTTAAAGCAGCTGACAAGCGTTTACCCGGTATCTGCGAACCGCTTTCCAGTTTCCTGACTTCACAAAATTTGTTGTTTTCTTCCGCATGAAACCAGGCTATAACTGTATATTCATACAGCTTAAAAGAACGTTAATATGGCTCTGGAAAACGGGATCGCGCAGTTAGTTAAGGACTTTATTGATGCAGGAAAGCCTTCTTCGCGTGACCAGAATATTGATGACCGAAGAAAAGGGTATATAGCCAGTACGGTACTTGCCGGGAAAAAAGAAGCTCGCGTCCAGGTTGAAACTCGCTTCATTGATGACCTCACCTTTCAGATTTATTCGCCTCTCAATGCCACCGAAACGTTACCCGGTGCCCTCTATTTTCACGGCGGATGCTTTGTCAGCGGAGGGTTTGAAACCCATGATAACCAGCTCCGCCAGCTGGCGTTTTACGGTAACTGCCGGGTCATTGCGGTTCAGTACAGACTGGCACCCGAGCATACGTTCCCTGCTGCGCATGATGACGCAGAGCGAGCGGCTGCGCTTGTCTGGCAAAATGCAGCAATATTTGGCGTGAACAAAAACCGCATCACCCTTTGCGGAGACAGCGCAGGGGGGCATCTGGCGCTGGTGACGGCTCTGCGTATTAAGGCCAAAGGCCTCTGGAACCCGGCCCAGCTCATTCTTATCTACCCCATGCTCGACGCTACGGCCAGTTTTGAAAGCTATACCCTTAATGGCCAGGATTACGTGATTACCCGCGATACTCTGCTCAGCGGATATGAAATGTATCTCGCAGACACCGACCGTCAACATCCCGAAGCCAGCCCGCTGTGGCGGAACGATTTTAACGGTCTTCCGCCGGTGCACATTATTACCGCCGAGTACGATCCGCTATGCGATGAGGGAGAAATGTTGTACCAGTATCTGGCAGAGCAGGGGGTGAGGTGCACCGCTCAACGGTGGCTGGGGGTCATTCATGGCTTCTTTCAGCTTGGCGGCATTAGCCAGTCAGCGCGAGACGTTATGCGGGACATCGCCTGGCGGATAAGCTCCGCCCTGCGATAATGCTGGAGAAGTTACTCCTCCTCGTTCCCACCCTCTTCATACGCGCCAAAGGGCTTCGCCGGAAGAACGATATAGGTGCCTTCAAACACCGCACCTGGCGTTTTATCGCCAAACAGTTCAACCTGCATCTGGACGCGGGCTTTGCGACCGCGAGCCAGGCGGTCGAGATCGCCACCCAGTGAACCCAGGTCGGCCACCGCGCTTGGCTTGCCGCTTATCGGTGCGCTATAGCGAATATGAGCGTCGGCAAGAATGATCGTGCCGCCCAGATGGCGCTCGCGAAGCATCAGCCAGATAAGCCCCCAGCCGGTAAGCGTGGCCAGCGAGAACAGGCTGCCGGCAAAAAGTGTATGGTGAGGGTTCTGATTGCCGGTTTCCGGCATGGTGGTAATAAATTTTTGCCCGGTATACTGCTGAATACGCACGCCCATTTTTTCGCTGAGCGGAATGTGCTGATACCAGGCCTGCTGCAGCTGTCCGCACCAGTCAGCGCGATGGAGAATATCATCCAGCGTGGCGATGGGTTTGATCATCAAAAAATGACGAATCGGGGTGGTTTGCGGGGTCGTGATCTCCCCCTGATTCACAAAACCGAGCTTGGCAAAGAACTCGACGGCATCTTCGCGGGCGCTACAGGTGACGCGCTTAACGCCTTCCTGCCGAGCGACGGATTCCAGGGTCATCGCTATAAGCGTCCCCAGACCTTTGTCCTGCACGGAGGGATGAACCGCCATAAAGCGAATCGAGGCTTCGTTATCGGCGTTGATATACAAACGCCCGACGGCGACGAGGTTGCCCTCTTCGTCCATCACCATCTGATGGTGGGCCATCGCGTCCCAGGCGTCGCGTTCAGACCCTTTTGGCTGATGTAATGGCTTGCGTAGCATTTCCCAGCGGAACTGGTAATAAGCGTCTAACTCTTCTTCCGTTTGCGGTACTCGAAGGTGATACATAGCTGTACTCTCTCTTGTTACCCGCGGCCACGCCGCCAGTTGGCTCATACCTGGAGCCAGAATGTGACGGGGCCATCGTTCACCAGCGATACCTGCATGTCTGCAGCGAATCGTCCGGTTTGCGTATTCATTTCCTGCTGGCGACAACGCTCAACAAAGTATTCATAAAGTTCTTCTGCACGATCCGGCGCGGCGCCTTTAGAAAAACTCGGGCGCATGCCGCGCTCGGTATCCGCAGCCAGCGTAAACTGGGAAACCACCAGCACGCTGCCGCCCGCCTGCTGGACGTTCAGGTTCATTTTACCTTCCGCATCGCTGAAAATACGGTAGCCCAGCACGCGCTCACACAAGCGGTTGGCTTTTTGTTCGTCATCATCCTTTTCGACACCTAACAACACCAAAAGTCCTGGGCCAATTTCACCCGTCACCTCTCCCTCCACGGTGACGCTGGCACGGGTTACGCGCTGTATCAATGCAATCATGGTTGGTCTGCTTCTTGTTGTTTTTCAGCTGCTGCTGCTTTTTTAAGTTCGCGGTATACACCGAGAGTGACAGTTATTTCAGCACCAAGCAAGACGATACACCAGGTCCAGTAAACCCAGACAAACAAAATGGGGATCACCGCCAGCACGCCGTAAATCAGCTGATAGGACGGAAACATGGTGATGTAGAGGGCAAACCCTTTTTTGCCCAGTTCAAAGAGCAACGCCGCCACCAGCGCCCCCACGACCGCATCGCGGTTAGGCACGCGCGTGGTCGGCACGACGCTGTAGAGCAGCCAGAACGAGAGCCACGACAGGATCAATGGAAAAATGCGAAGTACGTTATCAATAACGCCGTTTAAATCACTCGCCCAGCGCAGGGAAAGAAGATAAGAACTGATTGCCAGGCTCGCCCCGGCCAGCAACGGCCCCAGCGTGAGAATCATCCAGTATACGGCAAAGGAATAGACCTTTGGCCGTGCCTTTTTACTCCGCCAGATGGTGTTCAGCGCGTTATCGATGGCGTACATCAACAACAGCGCAGTGACGATAAGACCGCATGCCCCCACTGCCGTCATCTTGCTGGAGTTGGCGACAAACTGCTCAATGTAGTTCTGGATGACATCCCCGGTCGCAGGGATAAAATTTGCAAAGACAAAATGACGAAGCTGCAGGCTGACGTCCGCAAACATCGGAAAAGCGGAAAACAGGGCAAAGATAACCGCCACCAGCGGCACTAACGAGAGCAACGACACGTAGGCGAGGTTACCCGCCAGCGTGGTCATGTTGTCCTCATCAATGCGGTGCCAGAGCAGCTTCAGCCAGGCCCTCAGCGGGCGAGTATGATGCGTGGCTTTTTGATGAACGGTTTTTAGCATAACTGCTTCGCAAAGTAGTTTGGTATCGTCTCTTTCCCGGTCACCAGAATTGACGTGATACCCAACTGGTTAGCTCCCTCTATATTATCGGCATTGTCATCAAAAAAGACCGCATCGGCTGCGGTAAAACCTTCTGCCTGGAGAACAGCCTGATAGATTCGCGCTTCAGGCTTACGCATGCCCATCTCCTGCGAGAGATAGATCTTATCTGCCGCGGCTTTAACTTCAGGGTACTCCTCAGGCCAGAACGTGGTATGCAGGCGGTTGGTATTCGAAAGTACAACCACCCGATGCCCCTGCTCGCGAAGTTTATGCATGATGTCGATCACGTCCTGCCGTATGGCGACAAATACCGCCTGCCAGCCGTGTGAAAACTGCTCGTAGCTTAACGGGAGATCCATCTCCTGACAGAAACGTTCAGCGAATTCTTCATCGCTAATCTCGCCGCGCTCATGCTGATGGAAGGTCTCGCCCATCGCGAAACTCTGCTTCAATGTCGCCAGTGGGACACGGCTAAAATCGCTCCATGCGCCCAGCACCCGATTGAAATCGATATCGACGATTACGTTTCCTAAATCAAAGATATAAAGCATGTTTATCTCCTGCTCGCCGTGGAAAAGTAACTGTAGCGGGAAAGATAAGCTTTGGCTATGAAGTACGCACAGGGTAGAAAAAGAAAAACCCCGCCATAAGGACGGGGTTTTGTTGACCAGAATGAGTCTATTACTCTTCTTTCGCACCGCGCATTGCACGTTTACGATCGTTCTCGGTCAGGTGACGTTTACGAATACGAATTGACTGAGGAGTCACTTCTACCAGTTCGTCGTCATCGATGAATTCCAGAGCTTGCTCCAGGGTCATCTTGATCGGTGGAACCAGAACCGTTGCTTCGTCAGTACCGGACGCACGCATGTTGGTCAGTTTCTTACCGGTCAGGCAGTTTACAGTCAGGTCGTTAGAACGACTGTGAATACCGATGATCTGGCCTTCATAAACTTCAGCACCGTGACCCAGGAACAGCTTACCGCGATCCTGCAGACCGAACAGCGCAAACGCAACCGCTTTACCCTGACCGTTAGAGATCAGCACGCCGTTGTTACGCTGGCCTACTTCGCCCGGACGAACGTCGTCGTAGTGGCTGAAGGTGGAGTACAGCAGACCGGTACCAGAGGTCATGGTCATGAACTCTGAACGGAAGCCGATCAGACCACGGCTTGGGATTACGTAGTCGAGACGTACGCGGCCTTTGCCATCTGGATTCATGTTTTTCAGGTCGCCTTTACGCTCGCCCAGCGCCTGCATTACAGAACCCTGGTGCTGCTCTTCAACGTCCAGCGTCACGTTCTCGAACGGCTCTTGTTTACGACCGTCGATTTCGCGGAAGATTACTTTCGGACGGGAAACCGCCATTTCGAAACCTTCACGACGCATGTTTTCGATCAGAACAGACAGGTGCAGCTCACCACGACCAGAAACGCGGAACGCATCAGCGTCCTGGGTTTCTTCAACGCGCAGCGCAACGTTGTGCACCAGCTCTTTGTTCAGGCGGTCAAGGATCTGACGAGAGGTAACGAACTTACCTTCTTTACCACAGAACGGAGAGGTGTTGACGTTGAAGAACATCGATACGGTTGGTTCATCAACGGACAGGGCTGGCAGCGCTTCGACGTTCTGCGGATCGCAGATGGTGTCGGAGATGTTCAGTTCACCCAGACCGGTGATAGCGATAATGTCGCCCGCTTCAGCAACATCGCTCTCGATACGCTCAAGACCCAGGTGAGTCAGTACTTTACCCACTTTACCGTTACGGGTTTTGCCTTCGCTATCGATGATAGTGACCTGCTGGTTAGGCTTCACTTTACCGCGCTTGATACGACCAATGCCGATTACACCAACGTAGTTGTTGTAGTCGAGCTGAGAGATCTGCATCTGCAGGGTGCCGTCGAGATCGACGTTTGGCGCAGGAACACGGTCAACAATCGCCTGGTACAGCGGGGTCATGTCTTCAGCCATGTCTTCGTGGTCCAGACCCGCGATACCGTTCAGCGCAGACGCGTAAACGATAGGGAAGTCCAGCTGCTCGTCGGTCGCGTCGAGGTTAACGAACAGGTCGAATACCTGGTCAACAACCCAGTCAGGACGCGCGCCAGGGCGGTCAACTTTGTTGATAACAACGATTGGCTTCAGACCATGGGCAAATGCTTTTTTGGTCACGAAGCGCGTCTGTGGCATTGGGCCATCCATTGCGTCAACGACCAGCAGAACGGAGTCTACCATGGACATTACACGTTCAACTTCACCACCGAAGTCGGCGTGCCCTGGGGTATCAACGATGTTGATACGGTAGTCATTCCATTTAATCGCGGTGTTTTTCGCGAGGATAGTAATCCCACGCTCTTTCTCCAAATCGTTGGAGTCCATCACGCGTTCTTGGGTTTCGGCACGAGCATCAAACGTACCGGATTGCTGCAGCAGCTTATCAACCAGGGTAGTTTTACCATGGTCAACGTGCGCGATGATGGCGATGTTACGCAAATTTTCGATCACAACTTTGCCTCAGGCATTTAGAAATAGCGCGTTATTGTACACGGATTAATCGCACTACAAAACAGGATCACAAACATCCCCCGCAAACAAGTATTGCAGAGATGCTTTGTGATCGCTTTCACGGAGCGGTAAAAGGGCACTTTAACGTAAATTGCACCAATATGGTGCTCAATGTTCACATTGAGGCACTATACTGGTGCAACAAATCCATTGTGGTGCAGCCCTTTTGCACTATGGTGCGCATGATAACGCCTTTTTGGGGTGTTTTAAAAGTTGGCACAGATTTCGCTTTATAAAAAATACATGGCAACAGCCAGTACAAACAGAAATTGAAGACCTCGTTACCACGACGACAATGACCAATCTGGAGAGTTAAGTATGTCCGCTGAACACGTTTTGACGATGCTGAACGAACATGAAGTGAAGTTTGTTGATCTGCGCTTCACCGATACCAAAGGTAAAGAACAGCACGTCACAATCCCTGCTCATCAGGTGAACGCCGAATTCTTTGAAGAAGGCAAAATGTTTGACGGCTCCTCCATTGGTGGCTGGAAAGGCATTAACGAATCCGACATGGTTCTGATGCCAGATGCGACCACTGCGCTCATTGACCCGTTCTTTGAAGAACCGACTCTGATCATTCGTTGCGACATCCTCGAGCCAGGCACTCTGCAGGGCTACGACCGCGATCCACGTTCTATCGCAAAACGTGCTGAAGAGTACCTGCGTTCTACCGGCATCGCAGATACCGTTCTGTTCGGGCCAGAGCCAGAATTCTTCCTGTTTGACGACATCCGTTTCGGCGCTTCAATTTCTGGTTCCCACGTGGCTATCGATGACATCGAAGGCGCATGGAACTCTTCCACCAAATACGAAGGTGGTAACAAAGGTCACCGTCCTGGCGTGAAAGGCGGTTACTTCCCGGTTCCTCCGGTCGATTCTTCACAGGACATCCGTTCTACCATGTGTCTGATCATGGAAGAGATGGGCCTGGTTGTTGAAGCTCACCACCACGAAGTGGCGACCGCTGGCCAGAACGAAATCGCAACCCGCTTCAACACCATGACCAAGAAAGCGGATGAGATTCAGATCTACAAATACGTTGTGCACAACGTTGCGCACCGTTTCGGTAAAACCGCGACCTTCATGCCAAAACCAATGTTCGGCGACAACGGTTCCGGTATGCACTGCCACATGTCTCTGTCCAAGAACGGTACCAACCTGTTCTCTGGCGACAAGTATGCGGGTCTGTCTGAGCAGGCGCTGCACTACATCGGTGGTGTTATCAAACACGCTAAAGCGATCAACGCCCTGGCGAACCCAACCACTAACTCCTACAAGCGTCTGGTCCCGGGCTACGAAGCACCAGTGATGCTGGCCTACTCTGCCCGTAACCGTTCTGCTTCTATCCGTATCCCGGTTGTTGCCTCTCCGAAAGCGCGTCGTATCGAAGTGCGCTTCCCGGATCCAGCGGCTAACCCATACCTGTGCTTCGCAGCACTGCTGATGGCGGGTCTGGACGGTATCAAGAACAAGATCCACCCAGGCGAAGCGATGGACAAAAACCTGTACGACCTGCCGCCAGAAGAAGCGAAAGAGATCCCACAGGTTGCTGGCTCTCTGGAAGAAGCCCTGCAGGCGCTGGACGCAGACCGTGAGTTCCTGACTGCCGGTGGCGTGTTCACTGATGAAGCGATTGACGCTTACATCGCGCTGCGTACTGAAGAGAACGACCGTGTACGTATGACTCCGCACCCGGTTGAGTTCGAGCTGTACTACAGCGTTTAATAAAGTTGTTTTACCCGGCGTAACAAGCGCCGGGAGTAGTTGCCGTGGAAACTTTTAGCCCATCTCCGGATGGGCTTTTTTCTCCACCAACAACCTGATCTCACGCGCTTTTTACGCCGAAAACGCTATACTGCACTAAATTAGTGCAAACGACTCCAGGAGACTGCTGAATGGCAACTGGCACGCTGCCCGATGCTGGGCAGATCCTCAATTCTTTGATTAACAGCATTTTGCTGGTCGATGACGAGCTGGCGGTTCATTACGCCAACCCGGCAGCGCAGCAGCTGCTTGCCCAAAGCGCACGCAAACTGTTTGGCACCCCGCTTCCGGAACTCCTGAGCTATTTTTCGCTGAATATTGGCCTGATGCAGGAAAGTTTGCAGGCGGGTCAAGGGTTCACGGATAACGAAGTGACGCTGGTTATCGACGGGCGCTCGCATATCCTGTCGCTGACCGCGCAACGTCTTCCCGAAGGCATGATCCTGCTTGAGATGGCGCCGATGGATAATCAGCGTCGACTGAGCCAGGAGCAGCTTCAGCATGCGCAGCAAATTGCTGCCCGAGACCTGGTGCGCGGCCTGGCACATGAAATTAAAAACCCGCTGGGTGGATTACGCGGCGCGGCGCAGCTTCTGACCAAGGCGCTGCCCGACCCTGCGCTGGCGGAGTACACCAACGTCATTATTGAGCAGGCAGACCGTCTGCGTAATCTGGTTGACCGCCTTCTCGGGCCGCAGCAGCCGGGAATGCATGTCACAGAAAGCATCCATAAAGTGGCTGAACGGGTGGTGAAGCTCGTCTCGATGGAGCTGCCGGAGAACGTCACGCTGGTACGTGATTACGACCCAAGCCTGCCGGAACTGGCGCATGACCCGGATCAGATTGAGCAGGTCCTGTTGAATATTGTGCGCAACGCCCTGCAGGCGCTGGGACCGGAAGGGGGCGAGATCATTTTACGCACCCGAACCGCCTTCCAGCTCACGTTACATGGCGTTCGCTATCGGCTGGCGGCCCGAATCGACGTCGAGGATAACGGGCCCGGTATTCCATCACATCTGCAGGATACCCTGTTCTATCCGATGGTAAGCGGTCGCGAAGGCGGGACCGGCCTGGGCTTATCCATCGCCCGCAGTTTGATCGATCAACACTCTGGCAAAATTGAATTTACCAGTTGGCCGGGACATACCGAGTTTTCGGTTTTCCTGCCGATTAAAAAATAAAGGTGACGTTTATGCAACGAGGGATAGTCTGGGTAGTCGATGACGATAGCTCCATCCGTTGGGTGCTTGAACGCGCGCTCACAGGGGCAGGATTAAGCTGCACGACGTTTGAGAGCGGCAGCGAAGTGCTCGACGCACTCACCACCAAAACGCCGGATGTTCTCCTTTCGGATATTCGCATGCCGGGCATGGACGGGCTGGCGCTTTTAAAGCAGATCAAACAACGCCACCCTATGCTTCCGGTCATCATAATGACGGCACACTCCGATCTGGATGCCGCGGTGAGCGCCTACCAGCAAGGGGCATTCGATTACCTGCCCAAGCCGTTTGATATTGACGAAGCGGTGGCGCTGGTTGAGCGCGCGATTAGCCATTATCAGGAGCAGCAACAGCCGCGCCACGCACCCGATTTTGGTCCAACGACTGACATCATCGGCGAAGCGCCGGCGATGCAGGATGTGTTTCGCATTATTGGCCGCTTGTCCCGCTCGTCCATCAGCGTATTGATTAACGGTGAATCGGGAACCGGTAAAGAGCTTGTGGCACATGCATTACATCGCCACAGTCCGCGAGCAAAAGCGCCGTTTATCGCCCTGAATATGGCAGCAATCCCGAAGGATTTGATTGAATCGGAATTGTTCGGTCATGAAAAAGGGGCGTTTACCGGCGCAAATACCATTCGCCAGGGGCGGTTCGAACAGGCTGACGGCGGTACGCTGTTCCTGGATGAGATCGGCGATATGCCGCTGGATGTCCAGACCCGCCTGCTGCGCGTGCTGGCTGACGGGCAGTTTTATCGCGTGGGCGGATATGCGCCAGTGAAGGTGGACGTGCGCATTATCGCCGCGACCCACCAGAACCTGGAGCTGCGGGTGCAGGAGGGAAAATTCCGTGAGGATTTATTCCATCGCCTGAACGTTATTCGCGTTCATCTGCCGCCGCTGCGTGAACGCCGTGAAGATATCCCTCGCCTGGCGCGTCATTTCCTGCAGGTGGCAGCCCGCGAGCTCGGTGTGGAAGCCAAACAGCTTCACCCGGAAACCGATGCGGCCCTTACGCGTCTGGCGTGGCCGGGCAACGTACGTCAGCTGGAAAACACCTGTCGCTGGTTAACCGTGATGGCCGCCGGACAGGAAGTGTTGATTCAGGATTTACCGGCCGAGCTGTTTGAAGCGACCGCGCCAGAAAGCAGTACCGGGCACGCGCTGCCGGACAGCTGGGCGACGCTGCTGGCGCAGTGGGCGGACCGCGCGCTGCGTTCCGGTCATCAAAACCTGCTGTCTGAAGCTCAGCCTGAGATGGAGCGTACGTTATTAACCACCGCGCTTCGTCATACTCAGGGTCATAAACAGGAAGCCGCTCGCCTGCTGGGATGGGGACGTAATACCCTGACGCGCAAGCTTAAAGAGCTCGGAATGGAGTGATCTTTACCGCGGTGTAAAGATTATTAATTGAGCGCAAAGTGGTGTTATTTTGCGCTTTACTGTTCCGTTAAGTTTTGTAAGATCGTGCCCGGAAATTGAGGGTGAACATCATGCTGGAAACATTAGTGAATATGCTCTCTAGCGGAGCCGCTGAAAGCCACACGCCACAAACCGCCGTTGCGGCTGTGCTGTGTGCGGCGCTGGTTGGGCTGTTTAGCTAGCGAGTTAAAACGTAAAAGCCGGGTGGCGGCTACGCCTTACCCGGCCTACGTTTTCAGCAATGCGGCTTAAATCACCCGCGAGAACTGCTGCAAACGCGCTTTCTGCCGCAGGTAGGCATCAAAGCACATGCAGATGTTACGAATCAACAGACGCCCTTTCGGCGTGACCTCAATTGCACTCTCTGATACATCCACCAGCCCGTCTTTTGCCAGCGGCGCCAGGAGCTTCAGGTCTTCTGCAAAATAATCGCTGAAGTGCAGACCCCACTGCGACTCAACGTCGCTGAAATCGAGACGAAAATTGCAGATAAGCGCCTTAATCACGTCCCGACGGATGCAGTCGTCGCGCGTTAACGCAATGCCGCGCCACAGCGCGTTGCCCGTTTCATCAACCTGCTGATAGTACAGCTTCAGCTCTTTCTGGTTCTGCGCGTAACAGTCGCCAATCATGCTGATGGCGGAGACGCCCATCCCCAGTAAATCGGTATCACCCTGGGTCGTGTAGCCCTGGAAGTTACGGTGCAGTACCCCTTCACGCTGGGCGATGGCCAGCTCGTCATCCGGACGGGCAAAATGATCCATACCGATAAACTGATAGCCGGTCTCGGTCAGCGAGGTAATGGTTTCCTGCAGAATATCCAGCTTCTGTTGGGCAGAAGGCAGGTCAGCATCTTTGATTTTACGCTGAGCGGCAAAGAGCGTCGGAAGATGCGCATAGTTAAAGACGCTCAGGCGGTCAGGGTTAAGTTCGGCCACGCGCTTCAGCGTGAAGGCGAAGCTTTCCGGCGTCTGCTTTGGCAGGCCGTAAATCAGGTCAATATTGGTCGAGGTGAAGCCAATTTCACGCGCATGGTTGAGTAAGGCAAAGATAAATTCTTCGTCCTGCTCGCGGTTCACCAGGCGCTGGACCTCTTTATTGAAGTCCTGCACGCCCATGCTCAGGCGATTGAAGCCCTCGGCACGTAAATGATCCAGCACATCCAGTTCAATTTCGCGCGGATCGACTTCGATCGAGATTTCAGCGTCGTCGTTAAAACTGAAATTGCCGCGCAGCAGGGTCATAAGGCGGCTTATTTGCGCTTTATTCAGATAGGTTGGCGTGCCGCCACCCCAGTGAAGTTGGCTGACGTGACGGCCAGCAAACAGCGGCGCACGATGCAGAATTTCTTGTTCGAGCGCATCAAGATATTGGTCGGCTTTGTGCTGCTGACGGGTAACGATTTTATTGCAGCCGCAGAAGTAGCAGAGCTTGTGGCAGAACGGAATATGGACGTAGAGAGACAGCGGACGCTCCGGATAGCGCGCGACAGCCTGCTGAAAATCATCCTCACCGAAAGCATCGGAGAACTCCAGCGCAGTGGGGTATGACGTATAACGCGGCCCGGAATAGTTATATTTCTGGATTAGGGCCAAATCCCAGTCGATAGATGGTACAGACATGCTCACTCCTTCCGTTGGTGTCGCGTTCGTATACGGCGGCCCGTTCCGGCCCCATTGCGGGCCATCACTCGGGTGCGCAGCCACTTCTGTCGCCGCGACAACCGCCGTAGTTTAACGAATAACCACACCAGATAACATATAACCGGAAGGGTTATAAGCAGGACTATCGTGCCTGCCGGGTGCAAATGTTAGTTTCCACCCTTCAGAAGACGCATCATATCTTCCTGCTTTTCGTCTTCTTCTTCATCTTCGTCATCGTCGTATGACAGGCCCAGCTTCTGCATCAGTTCATCGATGCGATCCAGTTTGGCATCAACCCATGACTGCTCTTCGGCGGTCAGGGTTTCCCCCTCTTCAAGACGTTCCAGCAGCGCGTCCAGGCGCTCATCGTTCTCCAGCAAATCCAGCTCAGCCTGCGGTGAAAGCATAGGTTTCTCGCTCTTTGGTTTGTGCTGCTTAGTGACCGGGGTGTCTGTCACGCCCAGTGGAATGGGAGTTTTACTGCCGATACGAGGATCTTTCTGCTGTTTGCCTTTTGCAGAAGCGCCCGCTGCACCAACACCGCTGGCACGGCTACCCGCAGCATGACCGCGATGTTTTT
The DNA here is from genome assembly GCF_050434705.1 of Enterobacter sp. AC1. Lineage (NCBI taxonomy): Bacteria > Pseudomonadati > Pseudomonadota > Gammaproteobacteria > Enterobacterales > Enterobacteriaceae > Enterobacter > Enterobacter sp. AC1. The sequence continues at coordinate 94,987 of NZ_JBNDIZ010000012.1, forward strand.
TATCGCGTTTACGATCGCGCGCTTCCTGGTTCAGTTCTTCGCGCGTTTTGCGGCGTGCTTTTGCAGGGCGTTTCGCACCCGCAGCGGAGGTTGGTTTTTTCATGATGTTTTATCTTTAAGTCGTTTTCTTCAGTATAGAATTGCGGCGAAATCTAGCAGAAAGCAAGCAAAGAAAAAAGGCGACAGAGCAATCTGTCGCCTTTTTTCCTGACTCACAACCCTTAGCGGGTCAGACAATCCGTGTTTGCCAACAACAAACCCTGTTTATCCCTTGGCAAATACCGTCCATGATACGGTTCCATTTCCTGTTAAAACGCCTCCAGGCGCTGGTCATCCTGACAATCCTGCGTCTTCGCCTCCTGGCGCTCCTGACCCTAATCCTTAAGTCGATTTCCTGATGGCTTCCTCGCCCTGACGCACACTTTACCTTGTTCGCATAAACTAACAAGCAACGAAACGGTACAAAAAGAGATTTTCAGATAATTACCCAGAAATAAGCTTATGATTTAAAACAGTTTGCATTTTTTAACGCCTGCGAATTCTCTGAAATCTCCCATAGCATCTCTGGCCGATCTCTCACACCGTCTGGGGCTTTAACCTACAGGTCACATGCAATCAGAAAAGCCTTTTGCCTGCATTCGGGTATAATCCCCCTCAGATTACGATTTTGGAGACGACCACGTGACTACCTGGAACTACCAACAGACGCATTTTGTCACCAGTGCGCCCGATATTCGCCACCTTCCTTCTGACACCGGTATTGAAGTGGCATTTGCTGGCCGCTCCAATGCGGGGAAATCCAGCGCCCTGAATACGCTGACCAATCAGAAGAGCCTGGCGCGTACCTCAAAAACACCTGGCCGTACCCAGCTGATCAACCTGTTTGAAGTGGCAGAAGGCAAACGCCTTGTCGACTTACCGGGATACGGTTACGCACAGGTACCGGAAGAGATGAAAATCAAATGGCAGCGTGCGCTGGGTGAATACCTGGAAAAGCGCCTGTGCCTGAAAGGTCTGGTAGTGCTGATGGATATTCGCCATCCCCTTAAAGATCTGGATCAGCAGATGATCGACTGGGCTGTAGCAAGCGATATCGCCGTGCTGGTGCTGCTGACGAAAGCCGATAAGCTGGCAAGCGGCGCGCGTAAAGCGCAGGTGAATATGGTTCGCGAAGCGGTACTGGCGTTCAATGGTGATGTGCAGGTTGAGCCGTTCTCCTCGCTTAAAAAGCAGGGCGTGGACAAGCTGCGTCAGAAGCTCGATACCTGGTTTAGCGAGCTGGAACCCGCGACGGAAGCGGAAGAAGAGTAATACCGAGCGCGGCGATGGCCGCGCTTTTTTTTGCCTGAATTTTTCTTTGCCGCAATAAAAAACGCCCCAGTCATTACTGACTGGGGCGGCTAAAATATTCAGCCAAATCCGATTACGTGAAGTAAAAGGTCTGAAAGATAGAACATCTTACCTCTGTACCCTACGCCGATAACTCTACCCCTTTTTAAGCTGCAGAAAAAGCACTTTTTGTAGTTTTTTTTCATTCTTTACATAGGGAATTCTAATGATTGTCACAAAACGCGCGTTGTTATGTTGCAAACTTACATAAAACGCGCGTTATTCGCAGAAGCGTTAGTGAGCCTGATCCCAGTTTTCACCACTTCCTACTTCCACCAGCAACGGCACGTCCAGCGTCATGCTGCTTTCCATCAGTTCGTGGATCTTTTTCGATACGGCGTCGAGATCGTCTTTATGCACTTCGAATACCAGTTCATCGTGTACCTGCATGATCATTTTCACGCGAGGCTTCTCTTTTTCCAGCCAGGCATCAACGGCGATCATGGCGCGCTTGATAATGTCCGCCGCGGTACCCTGCATCGGGGCGTTGATCGCCGCACGCTCTGCGCCAGAACGCCGCGCCGCGTTGCTGGATTTGATGTCCGGCAAGTAGAGACGGCGGCCATCCAGCGTTTCGACGTAACCTTTCTCCTTCGCCTGCGCGCGGGTGCGCTCCATGTATTCCAGCACGCCCGGATAGCGTTCGAAGTAGAGATCCATATACTTTTGCGACTCTTTGCGCGGAATATTGAGCTGGCGCGAAAGACCAAACGCGCTCATGCCGTAAATTAAACCGAAGTTGATCGCTTTAGCGCTGCGGCGCTGTTCGTTCGTCACGCTGTCCAGCGGCAAACCGAAAACTTCCGCCGCGGTCGCCCGGTGGATATCCTTCCCTTCCGCAAAGGCCGTCAGCAAACCTTTGTCGCGGGACAGGTGTGCCATAATGCGCAGCTCAATATGCGAGTAGTCGGCCGAGACAATCAGGTAATCATCGGGCGCAATAAAAGCCTGACGAATACGGCGGCCTTCTTCATTACGTACCGGGATGTTCTGCAGGTTTGGATCGGTTGACGAGAGACGCCCCGTCGCCGCTACAGCCTGATGATATGAGGTATGCACGCGGCCTGTTTTCGGGTTGATCATCAGCGGAAGCTTGTCGGTGTAGGTAGACTTCAGCTTCGCGAGTCCACGATACTCCAGAATCACTTTTGGCAGCGGATAATCCAGCGCCAGTTCCTCAAGCACCTCTTCAGAGGTTGAAGGCGCGCCGCCAGGTGTTTTCTTCAGCGGTTTGATGCCCTGCTTTTCAAACAGAATGGTTTGCAGCTGTTTCGGTGAAGAGAGGTTAAACGGCTCGCCGGCAAGCTCATGCGCTTTTTGCTCAAGCTCGGTCAGACGCTGCGCGAGCTCACCGGAGTGGTTATGCAGCACCGTTGGATCGATCTTCACGCCGTTGCGTTCGATGCGGGACAGTACGGGGACCAGCGGCATCTCAATATGCTGGAACACGTTCAGCGGTCCTTCATGCTTCTGCAGTTTTGGCCACATCTTCAGGTGCAGCTGCAGCGTGACATCAGCATCTTCCGCCGCGTAGCGCCCTGCCTCTTCGAGAGCAATCTGGTTAAAGGTAAGCTGATTTTTCCCTTTACCGGCAATCTCTTCAAACGTGATCGTTTTGTGCTTGAGCCAGCGGTCAGATAAGGAATCCATATCATGACGGCCCGCGACGCTGTCCAGAATGTAGGATTCAAGCATAGTGTCGAAGGCTATTCCGCGCAGTTCAATGTCGTAGTTCTGCAGAATGCCGCGGTCGTACTTGAGATTTTGCCCGACCTTCAGCGCCTTCTCGTCTTCCAGGATCGGCTTCAGCAGCTCAAGCACGCGCTCACGGGAGAGCTGTTCCGGCGCATCCAGGTAATCGTGCGCGACGGGCACATAGGCCGCAAGACCGGGCTCAGTCGCAAAGGAGAGGCCCACCATATTGGCAGAGATGTTATCGAGACTGTCGGTTTCGGTATCAAAGGCAAAGACCGGCGCTTTTTTCAGCTTCTCGATCCAGGCAATCAGCTGCGACTCGTCAAGAATGGTTTCATAATTGTCAGAGGAAAGCACCGCGGCGGCTTCTTCCGCCTGCTCTTCTGCATCAACAACAATTGTCTCTTTCGGCTTTGCAGCAGGTTTGGCCCCTTTTGCCTGCAGCCATTTGCCGGCTTCCACGTCAGTGGTCCAGCGCTTAAATTCGTATTTCTTAAACAGGGTCAGCAGATCGTCAGCAGAAGGCTGTTGTACCTCCAGCTGTTCACAGCCAAGTTCCAGTTCGACATCGGTTTTGATGGTTGCCAGCTTATAAGAGAGATAAGCCACCTCTTTGTTCTCTTCCAGTTTTCCGGCCATGGTTTTTGCACCACGGAAGGTGAGCCCGGCGATTTTATCCGATTCCGCATATAGCGTATCCAGCCCGCCCAGCCCCTGAAGCAGCGCTTGCGCGGTTTTTTCACCAACACCCGGCACACCAGGGATGTTATCCGAGGAGTCACCCATCAACGCGAGGAAATCGATAATCAGTTCAGGCGGCACGCCATACTTTGTAACCACCTCTTCAGGTCCCAGAATGGTGTTAGTCATGGTGTTAATCAGGGTGATACCCGGCGTCACCAGCTGTGCCATATCTTTATCACCGGTGCTGATCAGTACCGGTCGGCCCATTTTTTCAGCTTCACGCGCCAGCGTGCCGATGACGTCATCGGCTTCGACGCCAGAGACGGCCAGCAGCGGCAGGCCCATCGCTTTCACCATGGCGTGCAGCGGCTCAATCTGCGCTCGCAGATCGTCAGGCATTGGCGGACGGTGGGATTTGTAATGCTCAAACAACTCGTCGCGGAACGTTTTGCCTTTCGCATCAAAAACGACTGCCGCATGGGTTGGCTGATACTGAAGAATCAGGCTGCGAAGCATATTCAGTACGCCGTACATTGCGCCGGTAGGTTCCCCTGCGCTGTTGGTCAGAGGAGGAAACGCATGATACGCCCGATACAGGTAAGAAGAGCCATCAACGAGAATAAGAGGGTTTTCTGGGATCTGAACCATAATGTCCGTGCCTTTAATCAATTTATGCGTAAAGGATGCCACAGAAGGATGAAAACATCAGTTATTAGCGCCAGATACCGGAAAAGATTTTGCGATCGTGAGGATCGTTCGCAAAATTAAAACTGTGGATAAGTTTGTGTATATTTTCACTTCATATGAATAACAGACGCTAAAAACACATTGGTGTTAATATTTAGATCTTAATTATCATATTGTTATGCTGTGAGATCTTCTCTATATGGCCAACTGGTGGCAATTTAGACTATGTGGATATTAGCCTTGATTCGCGCAGAATCACAGAGAAATCGTCTGCGACAGAGGAAAAGCCGCCAGTTCCTCACGTGAAAGCCCCATTACTTTGTCTGTTTTCTGATAAAATCAGCGCCCAGCGCCGAATAGTCGGCTGCCCACTTACAGCTAACCATTTGAAAAAGCTCATCATGTCGAGATTGCTCGCTGCAATAACATTACTGTTAAGCATCATTTTAACTATCCTGGTGACTATCGCCTGTTCTGTGCCGATCATTATCGCCGGGCTCGTTAAACTGCTGCTGCCTGTACCCGCGGTGTGGCGAGCCGTGTCCGCATTTTGTAATTTCATGATGTACTGCTGGTGTGAAGGACTGGCAGTCCTGTTGTGCCTGAACCCACACCTGAAGTGGGATGTCAAAGGGCTGGAGAGCCTCAACAAAAAAAACTGGTATCTGCTGATCTGCAATCATCACAGCTGGGCTGATATCGTGGTGTTGTGTGTGCTTTTCCGCAAACACATCCCGATGAATAAATACTTCCTTAAACAGCAGCTCGCCTGGGTACCTTTTATCGGCCTGGCCTGCTGGGCGCTCGATATGCCGTTTATGAAACGCTATTCGCGCAGCTATTTGATTCGTCATCCGGAGCGTCGCGGTAAGGATGTGGAGACCACACGCCGTTCCTGCGAAAAGTTTCGCGCGCATCCAACCACCATCGTAAACTTTGTTGAAGGCTCCCGATTTACGCAAGAGAAGCACCAACAAACTCGTTCCCCTTATCAGAACCTGCTGCCGCCAAAGGCCGCGGGCATTGCGATGGCGCTTAATGTGCTGGGCACGCAGTTCGATAAGCTCCTTAACGTCACGCTCTGCTATCCGGAAAACGATAGGACGCCGTTCTTCGATATGCTCAGCGGCAAACTGACGCGCATTGTTGTACGTGTCGATCTGGTCCCGATAGATGCCGAACTGCATGGTGACTATGTTAACGATAAGAATTTCAAGCGTCGTTTCCAGCAGTGGCTTAATGCGCTCTGGAAAGAGAAAGACGAACAGATAAACAGCATTAAATCTTCATACAAAAACGCCGGTCAGTGACCGGCGTTTTTACATCAGCGAAATTACTTCTTCTCAACCAGGTATTTCACGGTATCGGCGTACTGCTGTACAAAGATATCCATGCTGCTGGTGTCCATGCCCTGCATATTCAGCTGGTATTTGCCATTAACAAACATCGCCGGAACGCCCTGAAGCTGCAGGTCAGCCGCCGCTTTTTCCTGCTGAGCCACCAGTGACTTCACCACAAAGCTGTTCCATGCTGCGTCATAATCTTCACCTTTCACGCCGGCATCTACGAACACTTTACGGATATCCGCAGTGGTCTGAACGGTCTGGGTTTTCTGCACGGCTTCAAACAATGGGGACGTTACCTTATCTTCAACGCCCAGTGCGATAGCTACCGCCCACGCCTGAGTCAGGTCTTTACCCAATGGACCCAGGAACTCAACGTGGTACTTGGTCATTTTAGTGCCTTCAGGCAGCTTTTTCTTCACGTTGTCAGAAACATGCAGTACCTGCTCGAACTGATAGCAATGTGGGCAATAGAACGAGAAGAACTCCAGAACCTGTGGCTCGCCAGCGACAGGCTTGTCCAGCGTGATGTACTGTTTGCCGTCGGTAAACTGCGCCGCAGAAGCGCTAAATGCCAGAATCATACCTGCCAGCGCCAGCCAAATTTTTTTCATGATTAACTCTCTCCTGGGTGTGTCTAATTAATACATCGGCGTTAATTGCAGAGGGGGCTCCTGAAGAACCTTGACCTGCTCAGTAAATGTAGATATCTGGCTACGCCAGTAATCCTCTCCGGTAAGCCACGGGAAATTTCGAGGAAATGCGGGATCGTCCCAACGCCTGATTAACCATGCGAGATAATAAACAAAACGCATAGCACGTAAAGGCTCAATCAGGGCAATTTCGTCTGAATTAAACGGACTAAACTCTTCGTAGGCTTCAATAATGGTTTCAAGCTGCATGCGTTGCTCGGCTTTGTCGCCATTGAGCAGCATCCACAGATCCTGTACAGCTGGGCCCATGCGCGCATCATCGAGATCGACAAACAGCGGGCCATCACGCCAAAGAATATTGCCGGCGTGACAATCGCCATGCAGGCGCAAAACGGAAATATCATCGCGCCAGCAGGTTTTAACCGCAGCAATCAGCTTATCGGTGGCGTTGAGGAAATCATCCTTTAGCGCAGCAGGGATCATTGCAGACGTTTCAAATATTTCACGCGGTTCAAGAAGGTATTCCTGAATCCCGATAGTCGGGCGGACAATAAAGGCTTTTTTGCGTCCCGTCTGGTGTATACGCCCCAGATAGCGAGCCACCCACTCCATTTGATCGATATTATCCGCCTCAAACTGGCGACCACCCAGACTCGGGAATACCGCGTAATAAAACCCTTCGTGCGTGAGGAGCGTCTGGTTATTGAATTTTAGCGGTGCGGCAACGGGGACATCGTCATCCAGCAGATCGTGAGCAAACTGATGCTCTTCCTGAATTTGTTCTGCGGACCAGCGTTCAGGACGATAGAACTTTACGACGAAGCGCTGACGATCCTCATCCTGAAATTGATAGACGCGGTTTTCGTAGCTGTTTAACGGCGTTAGCCCGGAATCCACCCGAATGCCCTGTTCAAACAGGGCATCCATAATGGTGTCCGGGTGTAATGTCTGGAAAGTAAAAGCCTGGTCGTTCATCCGATCATCCGGAAATTATACGAATGATTCAGGATATCATCTTGTGGCGATTTCGGTGCCGCCGCTTACAAGCTTTTACTCTTTAATTACGCCTCGGGCGCGCAATAATGCGGTCTTAAAATCTTCCTCATAATCTTTCTGAATACCAGGAATAACAGCATCTTTGGCAGAGTCACGCATTTTGAGGTGATAGATCAGGATGTCGTCAGAAAGGTCTGCTAGTTCGCCGTCAAAACCTGACTCTTTCGCCAGTTTCTGTAAAAATTGCATCAGATTCAGCTCTGGCTCTTTTTGCCAGGCGGGCTGGAGGAGTTCAATAACTTCATTCAGACGTTTACATTTCATGGTGGTGCTCCTTTCATTTAGAGTGACACGTTAGCAGGGTCAATCCCACAATAAAAGAGGCGATATTTGTGAATCGTAGCCAGGAAATCATCGGGGTCGTTCTGGCGGGTGGCCGAGCAACACGAATGGGGGGAAAAGATAAGGGGCTCCAGCTCCTTAACGGCAAACCCTTATGGCAATGTGTCGCTGATACGCTTGCAGGCCAGGTGACCACAATGGCCATCAGTGCGAACAGGCATATTGCCACTTACCAGCGCAGCGGGTACGCCGTTTATCAGGATAGCCTTGAGGATTACCCGGGACCGCTGGCCGGTATGCTTTCGGTCATGCAACAGTCGCACGGAGAGTGGTTTATGTTCTGTCCCTGCGATACGCCGTTTATTCCGTCCTGCCTTGTCGAGCGTTTGTTACTGCTCCGTGGCGCAGCGCCTGTGGTTTGGGTACATGACGGCGAGCGTGACCATCCTGCAATCGCGTTGATGCACCGATCGTTAGCGCCTGCCCTGCAGGCATATCTGGCTGCGGGAGAGCGCAGGGTGATGGTCTTTATGCGCGAGTCCGGCGGCCATTCCGTTGATTTTAGCGATTTGAAACCAGCGTTTGTGAACGTGAATACGAGTGAAGATTTGCAGATGATGCAGGAGAAAAGATGATACCTGTTGTAGCCATTTCCGCCTGGAGCGGGACCGGGAAAACCACTCTGCTGAAGAAGCTCATTCCTTCCCTTTGTGCCAGAGGCATTCGTCCAGGGTTGATCAAGCACACCCACCATAATATGGATGTCGATAAACCGGGAAAAGATAGCTATGAGTTGCGTAAAGCGGGTGCCGCGCAAATGATGGTGGCAAGTACTCAGCGCTGGGCATTAATGACAGAAACGCCGGATGAAGCACCGCTGGATCTGGCTTATCTGGTTAGCCGGATGGATCATTCCACGCTGGATCTGGTGCTGGTTGAGGGTTTTAAGCATGAGGCCGTGCCTAAGATCCTGCTGTTCCGAAGCGATGTCGGGCATGATGTCAGCGAGTTAGCGCTTGATGAGCACGTGATTGCCGTAGCCAGTGATGTTGTGCTGTCGCTTGAGGTTCCGCTGCTGGATTTAAACGATGTGGATGGGATTGCGGAGTTTATTGTGGCGTGGAGTGAGGTCTGACTTGCCGGATGGCGGCTTTGCCTTACCCGACCTACAAAATTCGGTGATTCAAAAACGCAAAAAGGCCATCCTTGCGGATGGCCTCTCTACTTATTTGATGCCTGGCAGTTCCCTACTCTCACATGGGGAGACCCCACACTACCATCG
>NZ_JBNDIZ010000013.1:0-81751 GCF_050434705.1 Enterobacter sp. AC1
TGACCCCATGCCGAACTCAGAAGTGAAACGCCGTAGCGCCGATGGTAGTGTGGGGTCTCCCCATGTGAGAGTAGGGAACTGCCAGGCATCAAATTAAGTAGTAAGCCGGTGCATAAATCCGGTGGTTACAGCAGTCTTCGGTGGAGCGGTAGTTCAGTCGGTTAGAATACCTGCCTGTCACGCAGGGGGTCGCGGGTTCGAGTCCCGTCCGTTCCGCCACTTATTAAGACATTAAGCCTGCCTACCTGGCAGGCTTAATGGTAAAAAACTTTAGGGGCGTAGCTCAGTTGGTAGAGCACCGGTCTCCAAAACCGGGTGTCGCGAGTTCGAGTCTCTCCGCCCCTGCCATATATAATCCTTTGCTTCGGCAAAGGATTTTTTTTTGCCTGGAATACTGTAAAAACCCCCTCTTCTAAATTTTCAGCCAGCATCTCTGCTGGCTGATGTATCAATCCATGACATTGATTTTTAATAGATCTTTTATCTGCGATTGTTTATCACTATTTTGCAGCCAAATGGCATACAGCGGCCTGGTAAGCGTGGTGGAATCCATCACGGTATGCAGTCCTGCTTTAGTGTCTGCCCAGCGAACAGGTAACCAGGTACAACCTTTCAGCAGAGACAGCTGCTGACAGGCGATCTCCGCAGAGCTGGTCGTTAACTGCGGAACATCATCAGGGGCAATCAACCCCGTCTCGTGCTGCTGAAAATCGGGGCCCCATTCCAGGCGCAAATAGGTCAGGTCACTCTTCATCATTGAAGGCTCAGAGGCATAAAGAGCCAGGCCAAACTGGCCAACAATCTGGCTGCTGAATTCATCCATCTTTGGGGCCTCGGTCGTGATCAAAAGATCAAGCTGGCGCTCATGAAGTTGCTTAACCAGCGACTGCCGTTGCGCAATCCTGGCTTCAAATTGCAAATGGCCATGGGAATGATACAGCCGGGTAAGCCACTGACTTAGCATACATTCCCACAGGGACGCGCTGGCCCCTATCGAAAACTCATTGTGCCTGGACGTATGTGCAACCTCTTTGCGGGCTGCCTGCCAGGTATTCATCAGCGTTTCTGCGTACGGGAGCAGTTTCTCACCGGCAGGCGTTAAGCGGATGTTGTTGCGATGGCGCGTAAAAAGATTCACACCCAGTTGATTTTCCAGCTGTCGAATACGAAAACTGACCGCTGACTGCGTCAGGTAAAGGGCTTCAGCTGCTCGCCCAAAGTGGCGTGTTCTGCTCACTTCAAGGAAAGTTTTTAGCAATTCCGTATCCACATCTTTCTCCGCAAAATTATTTGTCGTTATGATTTAAATGTTTTGTTTTACACTCTGTCAAGCGTAACTAATACTCCGCGCCATAAATAGCTCGGCCAAAGAATTAGGAGCGTGTAGGATGGCGGAAAGCTTTACGACGACTAATCGTTTTTTCGACAATAAACATTATCCGCGCGGGTTCTCTCGTCACGGCGATTTCACCATCAAAGAGGCGCAGCTGCTTGAGCGTCATGGTTATGCCTTTAATGAGCTGGATCTGGGTAAACGTGAGCCTGCAACTGAAGATGAAAAGCAGTTTGTCTCCGTGTGCCGTGGTGAGCGTGAGCCACAATCTGAAGCAGAACGTGTATGGATCAAGTACATGGCGCGCATTAAGCGTCCAAAGCGTTTCCATACGCTGTCTGGCGGTAAGCCGCAGATGGAAGGTGCAGAAGATTACACCGAGTCTGACGACTAATAAAAAAGGGGCTACGGCCCCTTTTTTACGCCAGTAACTTTTGCAGGTGCACAAGCAAACGATCGATAGCCCGATAGCTCAACGCTTCCTGCAGATGGTGTCTCTCAATTTCATGGCACTTTTGCACATCGGCAATAGTACGGGCCACTTTTAAGAGACGCTGCCATGCGCGAATAGAGAGCCCAAAGCGCGTCAACGTTTCCTCCAGCCACTTTGCGTCCTCATCCTTTAGCTGGCAAAACTGCCGGATCTCAGCATTATCCAGGCGGGCATTCAGTTTATTTTGCCGCACATATTGCCGGGCCTGAGCAGCGATAACCCGGTCGCGAACCTCTACCGTACTCTCCCCTCTGACACTGCTCTGGCTGAGCAGGCCGGGAGGGGGTAAGGGGATCTCGAGGGATAAATCGAAACGGTCCAGGAAAGGTCCCGATAACTTCCCCAGATATCGCAGCGTCTGCTCTGGCGTACAGCGATTGTGGTTCCCCTGATAATGCCCCGATGGGCTGGGGTTCATTGCCGCAACCAGCTGAAACCGCGCGGGATAGCTTATTTTGGCTCGGGTACGTGAGATATGGATCTCACCGGATTCTATGGGCTCCCTTAGGGCATCAAGGACTCGCCGCTCAAACTCAGGAAGCTCATCAAGAAACAGGATACCGTTATGAGCCAGTGAGATCTCTCCCGGTCCCGGAATAGAGCCTCCCCCAACCATGGCCGTCAGTGAAGCGCTGTGGTGCGGAGAGCGGAAAGGGCGACGTCGCCACTGCTTTTGCAACGACACTGAACTCACCAGACTCACTATCGCAGCGCTTTCCAGTGCTTCATGGTTGTTGAGGGGAGGGAGTAACCCATTCAGCCTGCTCGCCAGCATTGTTTTCCCTGTACCCGGCGGACCAATAAGCAACAGGTTATGCCCGCCGGCGGCGGTGATCTCCAGCGCTCGCTTTCCCTGCTCCTGACCGATGATATCGCTGAGATCGTCGGGACTTTCAGGAATGATATCTTCCGCTTCCTCGGGCTCTGACAACGCATGTCGCCCTTCAAGGTGCGCACAAACCTCCTGCAAATGCCCGGCGATAAGGCATCCTTTCTCGGCTATCAGGCTCACTTCGGCACCATTTTCATTGGCAAGAATAATTTCTCGACCGGCATGGATGGCTTCCAGCGCACCTGAGATGGCACCAGGAACGCCTCTCAATGCACCTGTAAGCGCCAGTTCACCGATGAACTCATACGAGCCTAGCCTGGACGTATTAAGCTGGTCAGAGGCCGCGAGAAGCGCAATAGCGATAGGTAAATCATATCGCCCTCCCTCTTTGGGCAGATCCGCAGGTGCGAGGTTGATAGTGATCTTCTTCGCCGGGAAGGTATAACCGCTATTAATAATAGCGCTGCGGACCCGATCTCTGGCTTCTTTCACCGTTGTCTCTGGCAAGCCGACAAGCGTCAATCCAGGGAGTCCGTTACTCAGATGAACCTCCACGGAAATGAGCGGTGCTTTTACTCCAATAGCTGCGCGGGTATAAACAACTGACAGTGACATAAGTACCTCCTCGGGCTCGACTATGCCAGTGTCGCCTTCACATCTTTAGTGCGATTTTTGTGATTTACGAGGGCTGTTCCTGACTTTTAGCAGCGATTTGCAATAATTTATTCTTAATGGAAGCCTCATCGCAGAAAAAAATTGCTCGTTTTGAGGCCCCCTGTACACCCAAAAAAATGAAAAATATTCACCATCTATTTTTCTCATATAAAACAACGGTTTTTAAAGATTTGCTTCGCAAGCTAACCAAAGTGGTCATAAATAAATCTTGTGTTAGATTTGAAAACTGTGATAACTCTTTAGGTATTCCTTCGAACAAGATGCAAAAAGAACTGAAAATGACAGCCCTTCTACGAGTGATTAGCCTGGTCGTGATTAGCGTGGTGGTGATTATTATCCCACCGTGCGGGGCTGCACTTGGACGAGGAAAGGCTTAGAAATTAAGCCTTAACGAACTAAGACCCCCGCACCGAAAGGTCCGGGGGTTTTTTTATGACTAAAAAACGCAAATGAGGAGCAGAGCATGACGACTAGCACAAAATTCTGTTTCTCCAGATTTATGACGGGGAACTAACTATGAATGGGGCACAATGGGTTGTACATGCGTTGCGCGCGCAGGGAGTGGAAACCGTATTCGGTTATCCGGGTGGCGCAATTATGCCGATTTACGATGCACTGTATGACGGCGGCATGGAACACCTGTTGTGCCGACACGAGCAAGGTGCAGCGATGGCGGCCATTGGTTACGCTCGTGCCACGGGCAAAACCGGTGTCTGCATGGCCACTTCAGGCCCAGGCGCAACTAACTTAATCACCGGTCTGGCGGATGCCCTGCTGGATTCCGTTCCCGTTGTCGCCATCACCGGCCAGGTGGCGTCTCCGTTCATCGGTACCGATGCTTTCCAGGAAGTCGACGTCCTTGGTTTATCGCTGGCCTGCACCAAACACAGCTTCCTCGTCCAGTCTCTGGAAGAGCTGCCGCGCGTGATGGCAGAGGCGTTTGAAGTCGCGAGCTCTGGCCGCCCCGGCCCGGTTCTGGTTGATATCCCGAAAGATATCCAGGTGGCCTTAGGCGATCTGGAGCCGCACTTCTCCACCGTTGAAAGCGACGATGCGTTTCCGCATGCGGAAGTTGAAGAGGCGCGTCAGATGATATCGCAGGCGAAACAGCCGATGCTGTACGTCGGCGGTGGCGTCGGCATGGCGCAGGCCGTTCCCGCCCTGCGTGAATTTATCGCGGTGACGCAAATGCCTGCCACCTGCACGTTGAAAGGTCTGGGTGCCGTAGACGCGAACTACCCATACTATCTGGGCATGCTGGGGATGCACGGCACCAAAGCGGCAAACCTGGCGGTGCAGGAGTGCGATCTGCTCATCGCCGTAGGCGCCCGTTTTGACGACCGCGTCACCGGCAAGCTGAATACCTTCGCGCCGAATGCCAAAGTGATCCATATGGATATCGACCCGGCGGAAATGAACAAATTGCGTCAGGTGCATGTTGCCTTGCAGGGCGATCTCAATGCGCTGTTACCGGTACTGCAGCAGCCGCTGGATATCAACGCGTGGCGTCAGCACGCCGCAGACATGCGCGCTGAACACGCCTGGCGTTACGACCATCCTGGCGACGCTATCTACGCACCGCTGCTGTTGAAGCAGTTGTCCGATCGTAAACCGGCAAATAGCGTGGTGACGACGGATGTGGGGCAACACCAGATGTGGTCAGCGCAGCACATGACCTATACCCGTCCGGAAAATTTCATCACCTCCAGCGGGTTAGGCACGATGGGCTTCGGCTTACCTGCTGCCGTTGGCGCGCAGGTTGCCCGCCCGAACGACACGGTTATCTGTATCTCCGGTGACGGCTCCTTCATGATGAACGTTCAGGAACTGGGCACCGTGAAGCGCAAGCAGTTACCGCTGAAAATCGTGTTGCTTGATAACCAGCGTTTAGGGATGGTTCGCCAGTGGCAGCAGCTGTTTTTCCAGGAGCGTTACAGCGAAACCACCCTCACCGATAACCCCGATTTCCTCATGTTGGCCAATGCGTTTGGTATCCCCGGCCAGCACATCACCCGTAAAGACCAGGTTGAAGCGGCACTCGACACCATGCTGTCAAGCGAAGGGCCTTACCTGCTTCATGTCTCAATCGACGAGCTTGAGAATGTCTGGCCGTTGGTACCGCCAGGTGCCAGTAACTCACAAATGCTGGAGAAATTATCATGATGCAACATCAGGTTGCCGTGCAGGCTCGCTTCAACCCGGAAACATTAGAACGCGTTTTGCGCGTGGTCCGTCATCGTGGCTTTCAGATTTGCTCTATGAATATGGAGACGGCCACCGATGCGCAAAACATCAGTATTGAATTAACCGTTGCCAGCCCGCGGCCGGTCGACTTACTGTTTAGTCAGTTATCAAAGCTGGTAGACGTTGCCCATGTTGCCATCTGCCAGAGCACAACCACATCACAACAAATCCGCGCTTGAGCGTGACAGGAAGAGAAAATGACGACAAAAAAAGCTGATTACATTTGGTTCAACGGTGAGATGGTTCGCTGGGAGGACGCGAAGGTCCACGTGATGTCCCACGCGCTGCACTACGGTACTTCAGTCTTTGAAGGGATCCGTTGCTACGATTCTCACAAAGGGCCGGTGGTGTTCCGTCATCGTGAACACATGCAGCGTCTGCATGACTCAGCCAAAATTTATCGTTTCCCGGTTTCTCAGAGCGTTGATGAGCTGATGGAAGCCTGCCGCGAGGTGATTCGCAAGAACAACCTGACCAGCGCCTATATTCGTCCGCTGGTCTTCGTGGGTGACGTCGGTATGGGCGTTAACCCGCCTGCAGGTTACAACACCGATGTGATCATTGCCGCGTTCCCGTGGGGTGCCTACCTGGGTGCAGAAGCCCTGGAGCAGGGGATCGACGCAATGGTCTCTTCCTGGAACCGCGTTGCGCCAAATACTATTCCGACCGCCGCTAAAGCGGGCGGTAACTACCTCTCTTCCCTGCTGGTTGGTAGCGAAGCGCGCCGTCACGGCTACCAGGAAGGTATCGCGCTCGATGTGAATGGCTACATCTCCGAAGGCGCAGGTGAAAACCTGTTTGAAGTGAAAGATGGCATTCTGTTCACGCCGCCATTCACCTCGTCCGCGCTGCCGGGCATCACCCGTGACGCCATCATCAAGCTGGCGAAAGATCTGGGTATCGAAGTGCGCGAGCAGGTTCTGTCCCGTGAATCCCTCTACCTGGCGGATGAAGTCTTTATGTCCGGTACCGCCGCTGAAATCACGCCGGTTCGCAGCGTAGACGGCATTCAGGTGGGTGAAGGCCGCTGTGGTCCGGTTACCAAACGCATTCAGCAAGCCTTCTTCGGCCTCTTTACGGGCGAAACAGAAGACAAATACGGCTGGTTGGATCAGGTTAATCACTAAATATAAATTTGGGGCGGCACGCACCGTCCCATTAAATAGTCAGACGGGAGTAAATAAAGCATGCCTAAGTATCGTTCCGCCACCACCACCCACGGCCGCAACATGGCCGGTGCCCGCGCGCTGTGGCGCGCCACCGGAATGACCGACGCCGATTTCGGCAAGCCAATTATCGCCGTGGTGAACTCCTTCACCCAGTTTGTGCCGGGCCACGTGCACCTGCGCGATCTCGGTAAGCTGGTTGCCGAGCAAATCGAAGCGTCCGGCGGTGTGGCGAAAGAGTTCAACACCATTGCGGTGGATGACGGTATCGCGATGGGTCACGGGGGCATGCTCTATTCACTGCCGTCTCGCGAGCTGATCGCCGACTCGGTGGAGTATATGGTTAACGCCCACTGCGCCGATGCGATGGTCTGTATCTCCAACTGCGATAAAATCACCCCGGGGATGCTGATGGCCTCCCTGCGCCTGAACATTCCGGTGATCTTCGTTTCCGGTGGCCCGATGGAAGCGGGTAAAACCAAACTTTCCGACAAAATCATCAAGCTCGACCTGGTCGATGCGATGATCCAGGGCGCGGACCCGAAAGTGTCCGACGAGCAGAGCGATCAGGTGGAACGTTCCGCGTGTCCGACCTGCGGCTCCTGTTCCGGTATGTTTACCGCCAACTCCATGAACTGCCTGACCGAAGCGCTGGGTCTTTCTCAGCCGGGTAACGGCTCGCTGCTGGCGACCCACGCCGACCGCAAACAGCTGTTCCTTAACGCCGGTAAGCGCATTGTTGAACTGACCAAGCGTTACTACGAGCAGGACGATGCCAGCGCGCTGCCGCGCAACATCGCCAGTAAAGCCGCGTTTGAGAACGCCATGACGCTGGATATCGCCATGGGCGGTTCCACCAACACCGTTCTGCACCTGCTGGCTGCCGCGCAGGAAGCCGAAATCGACTTCACCATGAGCGACATCGACAAGCTGTCCCGTAAAGTGCCGCAGCTGTGTAAAGTCGCGCCGAGTACCCAGAAATACCATATGGAAGACGTACACCGCGCGGGCGGCGTGCTGGGCATTCTGGGCGAGCTGGATCGCGCCGGGCTGCTGAACCGTGACGTAAAAAACGTGCTCGGCCTGACGCTGCCGGAGGCGCTGGATCAGTACGACGTGATGCTGACCAAAGACGACGCGGTGAAAAAGATGTTCCGCGCGGGCCCGGCGGGCATTCGTACCACTCAGGCGTTCTCCCAGGACTGTCGCTGGGACACCCTGGACGATGACCGCGCCGAAGGCTGCATCCGCTCTCTTGAACATGCCTACAGCAAAGACGGCGGTCTGGCCGTTCTGTACGGTAACTTTGCGGAAAATGGCTGCATCGTAAAAACCGCTGGCGTGGATGACAGCATCCTGAAATTCACCGGCCCGGCAAAAGTATACGAAAGCCAGGACGACGCGGTGGACGCTATCCTTGGTGGCAAAGTGGTGGAAGGCGACGTGGTTGTCATTCGCTACGAAGGGCCAAAGGGCGGCCCCGGCATGCAGGAGATGCTCTACCCAACCACCTTCCTGAAATCGATGGGTCTCGGTAAAGCCTGCGCGCTGATCACCGACGGTCGTTTCTCCGGCGGCACCTCCGGTCTCTCCATCGGCCACGTCTCGCCAGAAGCGGCAAGCGGCGGCAACATCGCGATCATCGAAGATGGCGACCTGATTGAAATTGACATCCCGAATCGCGGTATTCAGCTGAAGCTGAGCGACCAGGAAATTGCGGCCCGTCGTGAAGCGCAGGAAGCGCGCGGCGACAAAGCCTGGACGCCAAAAGATCGCCAGCGCGAAGTCTCCTTCGCCCTGCGCGCTTACGCGAGCCTTGCCACCAGTGCAGATAAAGGCGCGGTGCGCGATAAATCTAAACTTGGGGGCTAATGATGGCCGAGTCGCAACCCTTATCCGCCGCCCCTGAGGGGGCGGAATATCTCCGGGCGGTGCTACGCGCGCCGGTCTATGAAGCCGTGCAGGTTACGCCCCTGCAGAAAATGGAAAAACTCTCTTCGCGCCTCGATAACGTGATTCTGGTGAAGCGCGAAGACCGCCAGCCGGTGCACAGCTTCAAGCTGCGCGGCGCCTACGCGATGATGGCCGGGCTGACCGACGAGCAAAAAGCGCGCGGCGTCATTACCGCGTCAGCGGGCAACCACGCTCAGGGCGTCGCCTTCTCCTCTGCCCGTCTGGGGCTGAAAGCGCTGATCGTGATGCCTGTTGCTACCGCGGATATTAAAGTCGACGCGGTGCGCGGGTTCGGCGGCGAAGTACTGCTTCACGGCGCCAATTTTGACGAAGCGAAAGCCAAAGCGATTGAGCTGGCGCAGCAGCAGGGTTTTACCTGGGTGCCGCCGTTCGATCATCCGATGGTGATTGCCGGTCAGGGCACGCTGGCGCTTGAGCTGCTGCAGCAGGACGCCCACCTCGACCGCGTGTTCGTCCCGGTTGGCGGTGGCGGCCTTGCGGCAGGTGTCGCGGTGCTTATCAAACAGCTGATGCCGCAGATCAAAGTTATCGCCGTTGAAGCGGAAGACTCCGCCTGCCTGAAGGCGGCGCTGGATGCGGGTCATCCGGTAGACCTGCCGCGCGTCGGGCTGTTTGCCGAGGGCGTGGCGGTGAAGCGCATTGGGGATGAAACCTTCCGCCTGTGCCAGGAATATCTTGACGATATTGTCACCGTAGACAGCGACGCTATCTGTGCGGCGATGAAGGATCTGTTCGAGGACGTGCGGGCGGTGGCGGAACCGTCCGGCGCGCTGGCGCTGGCGGGGATGAAAAAATACATCGCGCAGCACAACATTCGCGGCGAGCGCCTGGCGCACGTGCTTTCAGGGGCTAACGTCAACTTCCACGGCCTGCGCTACGTTTCCGAGCGCTGCGAGCTGGGCGAACAGCGTGAAGCGCTGCTGGCGGTGACCATTCCGGAAGAGAAGGGCAGCTTCCTCAAGTTCTGCCAACTGCTGGGCGGCCGTTCGGTGACGGAGTTTAACTACCGTTTTGCCGATGCCAAAGACGCCTGCATTTTTGTCGGCGTGCGTTTAAGCCGTGGCCTGGAGGAGCGTAAAGAGATCCTCAATCTGCTGCACAACGGTGGCTACAGCGTGGTGGATCTTTCCGACGATGAAATGGCGAAGCTGCACGTGCGCTACATGGTCGGCGGCCGTCCCTCGAAGCCGCTCCAGGAACGCCTGTTCAGCTTTGAGTTCCCGGAATCACCGGGCGCGTTGCTCAAGTTCCTGCATACGCTGGGCACACACTGGAACATTTCCCTGTTCCACTACCGCAGCCACGGCACCGATTACGGCCGCGTGCTGGCGGCGTTCGAGCTGGGCGAGCACGAGCCGGATTTCGAAACGCGGTTGAACGAGCTGGGCTACGAGTGCCACGACGAAACCCATAACCCGGCGTTCAGGTTCTTCCTGGCGGGTTAAGGGGTAGCCTGGGTGTAGGCCGGGTAAGCGAAGCGCCACCCGGCTTTAATGGTTAGGCAAAATCTTCCAGAACGCATCAATAAGCGGCTCATGCAGCCGCTTTTTTTGTGCGCACACGCCTAGCTCAAATGGCGTCTTCTCGTCGCTGCGCTCTAAAATCATCACGCGGTTACGCACCGGCTCCGGGCTGTTGTCCAGCACCACTTCCGGCAGTAGCGCCACGCCGCAGCCGAGCGCCACCATCGACACCATCGCCTCATGGCCGCTGACCGTGGCGTAAATCGACGGGTTGCTGATTTTCTGCCGACGGAACCACAGCTCGATGCGGCGACGCACCGGTCCCTGATCGGCCATGATAAACGGCACCGCCGACCAGTCCGGCTTTTCCACCGATACCTGATTACGCACCGGGCAGGGCAGCGCCGGCGCGATCAGCACCACCGCCAGATTCTCCAGCATGGAGAACGCTACTGCGCCCGGAAGGGTTTCGGGTTTGCCGGCAATGGCGAGATCCGCCTCGCCCGTGACCACTTTTTCCATGGCGTCCGCGGCATCGCCGGTGGTGAGTTTAATTTCAACCGACGGGTGTGCCGCGCGGAAGCGGTCAAGAATGGGCGGCAGATGGCTATAAGCGGCGGTCACGGAGCAGAAAATATGCAGTTCACCAGAGAGTGACGGCCCCTGCTGATCGATAGAGTGCCGCAGCTGCTGATACTGCAGCAAAGTCTGTTGGGCAAAAATGCGCAGTTCTTCACCCGCTTCCGTGAGCGTGACGGTGCGGTTATCGCGCACGAACAGCGGCTGGCCGAGGTCTTCCTCAAGGCGCTGGATCTGGCGTGAAAGCGTGGAAGGACTCACGTGCATCGCCCGGGCGCTGCGGCCAAAATGACGGCTTTCCGCCAGGTGCAGGAACATTTTCAGATCGCGTAAATCCACCGATTCCACTCCCTCTTTTTACATTGCAAAAATTGCAATATGACGTTGTGAATATATCAATTTCCGCAATAAATTTCCTGTTGTAATGTGGGTACATTCTCGCTGAAACGCGAACCGAACAATAAGACACACAACATCACGAGGTATCACCCATGGCTAACTACTTTAATACACTGAACTTGCGCCAGCAGCTGGCGCAGCTGGGCAAATGCCGCTTCATGGCGCGCGACGAATTTGCCGATGGCGCGAGCTACCTTCAGGGTAAAAAAGTGGTCATCGTCGGCTGTGGCGCACAGGGTCTGAACCAGGGCCTGAACATGCGTGACTCCGGTTTGGATATCTCCTACGCCCTGCGCAAAGAAGCGATTGCTGAGAAGCGTGCCTCCTGGCGTAAAGCGACCGAAAACGGCTTCAAAGTGGGCACCTACGAAGAGCTGATCCCGCAGGCGGATTTGGTGGTTAACCTGACGCCAGACAAACAGCACTCTGACGTTGTACGTTCCGTACAGCCGCTGATGAAAGACGGCGCGGCGCTGGGTTACTCACACGGCTTCAACATCGTTGAAGTGGGCGAGCAGATCCGCAAAGACATCACCGTAGTGATGGTGGCACCGAAATGTCCGGGTACGGAAGTGCGTGAAGAGTACAAGCGTGGCTTCGGCGTGCCGACCCTGATCGCCGTTCACCCGGAAAACGATCCGAAAGGCGAAGGTATGGCCATTGCCAAAGCATGGGCGGCGGCGACCGGCGGCCACCGTGCGGGCGTACTGGAATCGTCCTTCGTGGCGGAAGTGAAATCTGACCTGATGGGCGAGCAAACCATTCTGTGCGGCATGCTGCAGGCGGGCTCTCTGCTGTGCTTCGACAAGCTGGTGGCAGAAGGTACCGACCCGGCCTACGCGGAAAAACTGATCCAGTTCGGCTGGGAAACCATCACCGAAGCGCTGAAGCAGGGCGGCATCACCCTGATGATGGACCGTTTGTCCAACCCGGCGAAGCTGCGTGCTTACGCGTTGTCTGAACAGCTGAAAACCATCATGGCGCCGCTGTTCCAGAAACATATGGACGACATTATCTCCGGTGAGTTCTCTTCCGGCATGATGGCGGACTGGGCGAACGACGATAAGAAACTGCTGACCTGGCGTGAAGAGACCGGTAAAACCGCGTTCGAAACCGCACCGCAGTATGAAGGTAAAATCGGCGAGCAGGAGTACTTCGATAAAGGCGTACTGATGATCGCGATGGTGAAAGCAGGCGTTGAGCTGGCGTTCGAAACCATGGTGGATTCCGGCATCATCGAAGAATCTGCGTACTATGAATCGCTGCACGAGCTGCCGCTGATCGCGAACACCATCGCCCGTAAGCGTCTGTATGAAATGAACGTGGTTATCTCTGATACCGCAGAATACGGTAACTACCTGTTCTCTTACGCCTGCGTACCGCTGCTGAAAGAGTTTATGACCACCCTGCAGACCGGCGATCTGGGCAAGGCGATTGCGGAAGGTGCCGTGGATAACGCGCAGCTGCGCGATGTGAACGAAGCCATTCGCGGCCACCAGATCGAGAAAGTGGGTCACAAACTGCGCGGTTACATGACCGATATGAAGCGTATTGCAGTAGCGGGTTAACACCGCAGGTGAGGGCTGATGCCCTCACCCCGACCCTCTCCCGCCGGAAGAGGGGGTAAACATTAAAGGCCTTCTCTTTGAGAAGGCCTTGCTGTTTATTTCCGATACAGCACTTTGATAATGTGATAACCGAACTGGGTATGCAGCGGGCCGGTTGGCTCCAGCACCGGGCAGGAGAAAACCACTTTATCAAACGCCGGAACCATCTGGCCCTGGCGGAATTCACCCAGGTCACCGCCGCGTTTGCCTGACGGGCAGATGGAGTGCTTCTTCGCCAGCTTACCGAAGTCGGCACCGTTTTTAATCTGCTCCAGAAGATCTAAAGCCAGTTTCTCTTCTTTAACGAGGATATGCACTGCTGCTGCTGTTTTTGCCATGATCGTGCCTTGAATAGGTTGAAATAAATCGGGGCGCAATATACCACGCGTCAGCGTCGATAAAGCACCTTAATGATATGGTAGCCAAATTTGGTTTTTACCGGGCCGTAGGGTTTCAGAAGCGGGCAGCTAAAGACCGCCTGATCGAACGGGCCGACCATCGCCCCTTGTTGAAATTCTCCGAGATCCCCTCCATTGCGCCCGGACGGGCATTTAGAGTAACGCTTCGCCAGATGATCAAAGCTGATGCCGCGTTCCAGCTTGGCCAGGATCTCCTGAGCCAGTTTCTCTTCTTTTACCAGAATATGCAGGGCTGCTGCGGTCTTTTTCATGGTTCTGCTCTACGGGTTAATCGTGATTTCTCCACTTTATCATTAGCCGGTAAATCTGCGTCCGGCTTTCTGCTACAATCCACACCCCGTTCGAAGATTGAGCAACCATCCCATGCGTTTAAACCCTGGACAACAACAAGCGGTCGAATTCGTTACTGGACCATGCCTGGTGCTGGCAGGGGCCGGTTCGGGTAAAACCCGCGTAATCACCAACAAAATTGCGCACCTGATTCGCGGCTGTGGCTATCAGGCCCGGCACATTGCAGCAGTGACCTTTACCAATAAAGCGGCGCGTGAGATGAAAGAGCGTGTCGGCCAGACGCTGGGGCGTAAAGAGGCGCGCGGCCTGATGATCTCAACGTTCCACACGCTGGGACTGGATATCATCAAGCGCGAATATGCGGCCCTGGGAATGAAGTCCAACTTCTCGCTCTTCGATGACACCGACCAGGTGGCGCTGCTCAAAGAGCTCACCGAGGGACTGATCGAAGACGATAAGGTGCTGTTGCAGCAGCTGATCTCGACGATCTCCAACTGGAAAAACGATCTGATGACGCCGGCCCAGGCCGCGGCGATCGCCAAAGGCGAACGGGATCGGATCTTCGCCCACTGCTATGGTCTGTACGATGCGCATATGAAAGCGTGTAACGTGCTGGACTTTGACGACCTGATCCTGCTGCCCACGCTGCTGCTGCAGCGCAATGAAGAGGTGCGCGAGCGCTGGCAGAATAAAATCCGCTACCTGCTGGTGGATGAATATCAGGATACCAACACCAGCCAGTACGAGCTGGTGAAGCTGCTGGTGGGGCAGCGCGCGCGTTTCACCGTGGTTGGCGATGACGACCAGTCAATTTACTCCTGGCGCGGCGCGCGTCCGCAAAACCTGGTACTGCTGAGCAAAGATTTTCCGGCGCTGCAGGTGATTAAGCTCGAGCAGAACTACCGCTCATCGGGGCGCATCCTGAAGGCGGCAAATATCCTGATCGCCAACAACCCGCACGTGTTTGAGAAGCGCCTGTTCTCCGAGCTGGGTTACGGGACGGAGCTGAAAGTCCTCAGTGCCAATAATGAAGAGCATGAAGCGGAGCGCGTCACGGGCGAACTTATTGCTCACCACTTCGTCAATAAAACCGAATATAAGGATTACGCGATCCTCTATCGCGGGAATCACCAGTCGCGCGTCTTTGAAAAGATGCTGATGCAGAACCGCATTCCGTACAAAATTTCCGGCGGCACTTCGTTCTTCTCTCGGCCTGAAATCAAAGACCTGCTGGCCTATCTGCGCGTACTCACTAACCCGGACGACGACAGCGCGTTTCTGCGCATTGTGAATACGCCAAAACGTGAGATTGGCCCGGCGACGCTGCAAAAGCTCGGGGAATGGGCAATGACGCGTAACAAAAGCTTGTTCACCGCCAGCTTCGACATGGGGCTGAGCCAGACCTTAAGCGGACGTGGATATGATTCGTTAACGCGATTCACCCACTGGCTTGGCGAAGTGCAGCGGCTGGCAGAGCGCGAACCGATTGCCGCCGTACGGGATCTGATCCACGGCATCGACTACGAGTCGTGGCTATACGAAACCTCGGCCAGCCCGAAAGCGGCTGAGATGCGCATGAAAAACGTTAACCAGCTCTTTAGCTGGATGACTGAAATGCTGGAAGGTTCTGAAATCGACGAGCCCATGACCCTGACGCAGGTGGTCACCCGCTTTACCCTGCGCGATATGATGGAGCGCGGCGAGAGCGAAGAAGAGGCCGATCAGGTTCAGCTGATGACGCTGCATGCGTCCAAAGGTCTGGAATTCCCGTATGTGTATCTGGTCGGCATGGAAGAGGGATTATTACCGCACCAGAGCAGCATTGATGAAGACAACGTCGACGAAGAGCGCCGTCTGGCCTATGTGGGGATCACCCGGGCGCAGAAAGAACTGACGTTCACGCTGTGTAAAGAGCGCCGTCAGTACGGTGAACTGGTGCGCCCGGAGCCGAGCCGTTTCCTGCTGGAACTGCCGCAGGATGACCTGATCTGGGAACAGGAGCGCAAAGTGATTACCGCTGAAGAGCGTATGCACAAGGGGCAGGCTAACGTGGCGAATATTCGCGCCATGCTGGCAAAAGCCAAAGAGAAAGGATAAGTCCGGAGGGACTTGTAGGCCGGGTAAGCGCAGCGCCACCCGGCATTTTTCACTATCTTACTTTACTTCTAACACCCAGTGCACATAGCTTTGCCACTGGCACTCCTGCTCGATCATCTCTGCCCCAAGCGGGTGATGTTCAATCCAGTTTTCCGGCAGCGTCAGAGACAGCTTTTCGTCATCGGCAACCAGGCTGATAGCAGGGAGCAAATCATCGCGACGACGGCTGGCAAACAGGATCGCCAGGCGCAGCAGGCGGCACATATGCTCGGCCACACGAGGCGGTACGGCGTTTTGCTGATGCAAAGAGGAGAGATCAACGGCATTGGTCTGGTTCAGCAGCAGCGTTGCCAGCAATTTTTTCTGCGCGGGGGTATAGCCCGGTAAATCAAGATTACGCACCAGATACGCTGCGTGAGCAGGTGCCTGCTTAAAATCTATGCTTAATCCCACTTCGTGGAGCGCACAGGCGCTTAGCAACAAATCGCGGCTCAGAAGGTCGAGATCCCAGACGTTAGCGACCTGATCGGCGAAGCGTGACGCCAGCTGCGCCACGCGTCCGGCCTGCTCGATATCAACCAGAAAGCGGCGCTGCACGTTGCGCAGGGTGCGGCTGCGAATGTCCTGATCGACCGACAGATGCAACATCCCATAGACCAGGCCTTCGCGCAGCGCGCCGCCAGCCAGCGTCATACAGGTGATGTTGAGCTCGGTGAATATCGCAATCAGAATGGCCAGCCCGCTCGGGAAAACCAGCGCGCGCTCAAGCGTCAGACCTTCAATTTCCAGCTCTTCCAGCCGCCCGCACTGAATGGCGCGCTGTTTCAGCTGCTGAAGTTTGGCAAGCGTAATCCGCTCGTCCATTCCCTGCGCCATCATGATTTCCTGCAGGGCCTGCACGGTCCCCGACGCACCCACGCAGACTTTCCAGCCGTGATAGCGCAGTTCATCCATGACGGGACGTAACACCTCGCGCGCGGCATTTTCTGCCTCGTCGAAGTTCTCTTTACCCAGATTCCGGTCAGCAAAGTAGCGCTCAAGCCAGGTCACGCAGCCCATTGACAGGCTGAACAACGACGTCGCCTGCGCGCCGGTACCGGTTACCAGTTCTGTGCTGGCACCGCCGATATCCACCACCAGGCGGCGATCGTCACCCCCCGTAGTGTGCGCAACACCCTGATAAATCAGGCGAGCTTCTTCTTCACCGCTGATAACCTGAACCGGACAACCCAGAATTTCCTGCGCTCGGGCAATGAAATCTACGGCGTTGACCGCCAGTCGGAGCGTCGCGGTGGCGACGACGGTGATTTGGGCATGAGGGATATCCTGCAGACGCTCAGCAAAGAGTCGCAGACACTGCCAGCCACGTTCCATGGCTTCAGGTGAGAGGTAATTATCGCTGCTCAGGCCCGCCGCGAGGCGGACCTTGCGCTTAATGCGCGTCAGCGTTTGTATGCTTCCTGCCACCTCGCGCACAACCAGCATATGAAAACTATTCGAACCGAGATCGATTGCTGCATAAAGCGAGGTGGAGCTGAGCATATTTTCTTAACCTGAACGACGACGATTACGCGGTGCGCCGCCTGAACGACGCGGACCATTGCCGGAGCGTGGGCGGGTAAGACGCTTAGGCGGCGGCAGTTCGCTTAACAGCGCTTCCGGGTTATATTTGCTCTGCGGAATAGAGTGACCGATGTAAGTCTCAATGGCTGGAAGATTCAGCGCATACTCTTCACACGCAAGGCTAATAGAGTGACCGCTTGCGCCCGCACGACCGGTACGACCGATACGGTGTACATAGTCTTCGCAGTCGTCTGGCAGGTCATAGTTAAACACGTGCGTCACGGCTGGAATGTGCAAACCACGTGCTGCCACGTCGGTTGCGACCAGAATATCGAGATCGCCACGGGTGAACTCTTCGAGAATACGCAGGCGTTTTTTCTGCGCCACGTCGCCGGTCAACAGGCCAACACGGTGACCGTCTGCAGCCAGATGGCCCCAGATGTCTTCACAACGGTGCTTGGTGTTTGCGAAGATAATGGCGCGATCTGGCCACTCTTCTTCAATCAACGTTTGCAGCAGACGCATTTTCTCTTCATTAGACGGATAGAAGAGCTCTTCTTTAATGCGGTGACCCGTTTTCTGCTCAGGTTCAACTTCTACATATTCGGCGTTGTTCATCTGTTCGAACGCCAGTTCGCGTACGCGGTACGAGAGGGTTGCAGAGAACAGCATATTCAGACGCTGATTAGCCGGAGGCATACGGCGGAACAGCCAGCGGATGTCTTTAATGAAGCCCAGATCGTACATACGGTCAGCTTCATCGAGCACCACAACCTGGATTGCGCCGAGGTTAATGTGGTTCTGTTTGGCGTAATCGATAAGACGGCCTGTGGTACCGATCAGGATATCCACGCCGCTTTCCAGCACTTTAAGCTGCTTATCGTAGCCATCTCCGCCATAGGCCAGGCCAAGCTTCAGGCCGGTAGCCTGCGCCAGGGGTTCAGCGTCTGCGTGGATCTGTACCGCCAGTTCTCGCGTCGGGGCCATAATTAGCGCGCGCGGCTGGTTAACTTTGCGGTCTGCAATCGCTGGGTGAGAAAGTAAATAATGAAACGTTGACGTCAAAAACGCCATCGTTTTGCCAGTACCGGTTTGCGCCTGCCCTGCAACATCGCGACCGGCCAGCGTCAGCGGCAGCGCGAGGGCCTGAATGGGTGTGCAGTTATGAAACCCTTTATTTTCAAGGGCTTCAATCACCTTCGGGTGCAGCGCGAAGTCGGAAAACTTCTGTTCTGTTAAATGTGTTTTGCTCATAGTGTGGTAGAATATCAGCTTACTATTGCTTTACGAAAGCGTATCCGGTGAAATAAAGTCAACCTTTAGTTGGTTAATGCGACATCAACACGTCGTTGGTGGAGACAAAACCAACGTACCAGGCTTATTCCTGTGGAGTTATATATGAGCGATAAAATTATTCACCTGACTGACGACAGTTTTGACACGGACGTACTTAAGGCTGACGGGCTGATCCTCGTCGATTTCTGGGCTGAATGGTGTGGTCCTTGCAAAATGATCGCCCCGATTCTGGATGAGATCGCCGACGAATATCAGGGCAAACTGACCGTTGCCAAGCTGAACATCGACCAAAACCCGGGCACCGCACCAAAATACGGTATCCGTGGCATCCCGACCCTGCTGCTGTTCAAAAACGGCGAAGTGGCGGCCACCAAAGTAGGCGCGCTGTCCAAAGGTCAACTGAAAGAGTTCCTGGACGCTAACCTGGCGTAAGGTTTCTCGGCTGAGCGTCCTGAGCGCCTAAATTGTGTGGATCTCTGGACGCCCGGCTTTAGTCGTGCTAAGTTAGCTATGACTTCGTTTTAAACATATCTTGTTGTTTGAATCTTGTTTTACCCGATACTTCCCGCTATTGACATAAATAGTGCGTGAAGTGGCTAAATTCCGGGCTTGTCACTCAATCCGTCTTGTCGTTTCAGTTCTGCGTTCTTTCCCTGTGACCAGACAGCGAACAGACATGAGGTGATGGCCGCTAAACAGGCATGGATGACCCTGCCATACCATTCACAACATTAAGTTCGAGAATCACCCCGAGTTTAAGAACCCACACCATTATGAATCTTACCGAATTAAAGAATACGCCGGTTTCTGAGCTGATCACTCTCGGCGAAAATATGGGGCTGGAAAACCAGGCTCGTATGCGCAAGCAGGACATCATTTTCGCCATCCTGAAGCAGCACGCTAAGAGTGGCGAAGATATCTTTGGCGACGGTGTGCTGGAGATATTGCAAGACGGATTTGGTTTCCTCCGCTCTGCAGACAGCTCCTACCTCGCCGGCCCTGACGACATCTACGTATCCCCCAGCCAAATCCGCCGTTTCAACCTCCGCACTGGTGACACCATTTCAGGTAAGATTCGTCCTCCTAAAGAGGGTGAACGCTACTTTGCGCTGTTGAAAGTTAACGAAGTTAACTACGACAAACCGGAAAACTCGCGCAATAAGATCCTGTTCGAGAACTTGACGCCACTGCACGCAAACTCTCGTCTGCGCATGGAGCGTGGTAACGGTTCTACCGAAGATTTAACCGCTCGCGTTCTGGATCTGGCCTCACCAATCGGTCGTGGTCAGCGTGGTCTGATTGTGGCGCCGCCAAAAGCGGGTAAAACCATGCTGCTGCAGAACATCGCACAGAGCATCGCCTATAACCACCCAGACTGCGTGCTGATGGTTCTGCTGATTGACGAACGTCCGGAAGAAGTAACCGAGATGCAGCGTCTGGTTAAAGGTGAAGTTGTCGCTTCTACCTTTGATGAACCGGCATCTCGCCACGTTCAGGTAGCAGAAATGGTAATCGAGAAGGCGAAACGCCTGGTTGAGCACAAGAAAGATGTGATCATCCTTCTCGACTCCATTACGCGTCTGGCGCGTGCCTACAACACCGTTGTCCCGGCTTCCGGTAAAGTACTGACCGGTGGTGTGGATGCTAACGCCCTGCATCGTCCGAAACGCTTCTTCGGTGCAGCACGTAACGTGGAAGAGGGCGGCAGCCTGACCATCATCGCGACGGCGCTGATCGATACCGGTTCTAAAATGGACGAAGTCATTTACGAAGAGTTTAAAGGTACAGGCAACATGGAACTGCACCTTTCTCGTAAAATTGCTGAGAAACGCGTCTTCCCGGCAATTGACTACAACCGTTCCGGTACCCGTAAAGAAGAGCTGCTCACCACACAGGAAGAGCTGCAGAAAATGTGGATCCTGCGCAAAATCATCCATCCAATGGGTGAAATTGACGCGATGGAGTTCCTCATTAACAAACTGGCGATGACCAAAACAAACGACGATTTCTTCGACATGATGAAACGCTCGTAACGCAAATAAAGCCAGTGAACGCCACGTTTTTACGTGGCGTTTTTCTTTTATGGACTATACGCTAGTACCACCTACTCCCAATTTTGACCGGTCGGTGCGACAATAGGGTCGTTTATACAGTCAAAGAAATAATTGATTGAAAAATATACAAAGGGAGTTGTGAGAAGCCACCTTTATTACTTCTGAGGCGGTGGCTTCATGGTTATACTTCCGGGACTAACATTTGTTGAGAGCAATCCATTGTGAATCTACTCACCGTTGTGACTGAGCTAATCAGTATATTTTTATTCACAACCTGTTTTTTGTTCATCGCGCGCAAGGTGGCAAAACGAATAGGGTTGGTGGACAAACCTAATTTTCGCAAACGTCATCAGGGACTTATTCCTCTTGTTGGAGGGATTTCTGTTTACGCGGGTATCTGTTTCACGTTTGGTATTGCGGATTATTATATTCCACACGCAGCCCTCTATATTGCCTGTGCGGGTGTCCTCGTACTCGTCGGGGCGCTTGATGACCGGTTCGATATCGCGGTGAAAATACGCGCCACCGTTCAGGCGGCAATTGGCGTGGTGATGATGCTGGTGGGCGGCCTGTATCTGAGAAGCCTGGGCTATGTGTTTGGTCCCTGGGAGTTAGTTCTGGGTCCATTTGGCTTCTTCCTGACGCTCTTTGCCGTCTGGGCGGCAATCAATGCTTTCAACATGGTGGACGGTATTGACGGACTGCTTGGTGGATTGTCTTCCGTCTCGTTCGCCGCAATCGGCATTATTTTGTGGTTTGATGGTCAGTACAGCCTGGCAATGTGGTGTTTTGCCATGATTGCCGCAATCCTGCCTTATATCCTCTTAAACCTCGGTGCGCTGGGGCGTCGCTATAAAGTCTTTATGGGTGACGCGGGCAGTACGTTGATCGGTTTTACCGTGATCTGGATTTTGCTCGAAACCACACAGGGTAAAACTCACCCGATCAGTCCGGTCACAGCATTATGGATCATTGCCATTCCGTTAATGGATATGGTGGCGATTATGTATCGCCGTCTGCGCAAAGGGATGAGTCCTTTCTCTCCCGATCGTCAGCATATTCATCATCTCATCATGCGCGCGGGGTTCACTTCTCGTCAGGCGTTTGTTCTGATCACCCTGGCCGCGGCTATTCTCGCTGCTATTGGCGTCGCTGCAGAATATGCTCATTTTATTCCTGAATGGGTAATGTTGGTATTATTCTTGCTAGCATTTTTCCTGTACGGCTATTGCATTAAGCGCGCCTGGAAAGTAGCGCGATTCATTAAACGTCTGAAACGCAGGATGCGTCGTAATAATGACAAAAACACAACATTAACTAAGTAAAACCGGGACTATGATGACTCAACCGTTGGCGGGAGCGAAATCAGTGGTAACTGAGAATGAACTGGATATTCGGGGTTTGTTTCGCGTGTTATGGGCAGGCAAACTTTGGATTGCGGGGATCGCGCTGGGGTTTGCGCTGTTAGCGCTGGCCTACACCTTCTTTGCAAAACAGGAATGGAGTGCCACGGCAATTACAGACCGACCAACGGTTAACATGCTCGGCGGGTTTTATTCCCAGCAGCAGTTCCTGCGTAACCTGGATATCAAGGCGAATCTGGCAACACCCGATCAGGCTTCCGTTATGGATGAAGCCTATAAAGAATTTGTGATGCAACTGGCCTCCTGGGACACCCGTCGCGACTTTTGGTCCCAGACGGATTATTACAAGCAGCGCATGGTGGGTAACAGCAAGGTTGATGCCGCTCTGTTGGACGATCTGATTAACAATATCCAGTTTATGCCGGGCGATGCGCTGCGTAACGTCAATGACAGCGTCAAGCTGATTGCAGAAACCGCGCCGGATGCTAACAACCTGTTGCGCCAGTATGTTGCGTTTGCCAGCCAGCGTGCCGCAAGCCATCTTAACGAAGAGCTTAAGGGGGCCTGGGCAGCCCGTACCATCCAGATGAAAGCGCAGGTAAAACGTCAGGAAGAGGTGGCGAAAGCCATCTTCGCTCGCCGCGTACATAATATTGAGCAGGCGCTGAAAATCGCGGAACAGCACAATATTTCCCGCAGCGAAACGGATGTTCCGGCAGATGAGCTGCCTGACTCTGAAATGTTCCTTCTTGGGCGCCCTATGCTGCAGGCTCGTCTGGAAAATCTTCAGGCCGTTGGCCCCGATTTTGACCTCGACTACGATCAAAACCGCGCCATGCTGACCACTCTGAATGTTGGCCCAACGATGGACCCGCGTTTTCAGACCTATCGTTATTTGCGAACGCCTGAAGAGCCTGTAAAACGCGATAGTCCGCGTCGTGCATTCCTGATGATTATGTGGGGGATTGTAGGCGCACTGACGGGCGCTGGCGTGGCGTTAACGCGTCGTCGCACAAACTAAGAACGCCGTCTACGATGAAGGCTACGGCCTTCATCGCCTAATCGAAGAGAATCGATGTGAAAGTACTTACCGTATTTGGCACCAGGCCGGAGGCCATTAAGATGGCACCTCTGGTTCATGCGCTGGCCAGCGATCCTGATATTGAAGCGAAAGTGTGCGTCACTGCCCAACACCGTGAGATGCTCGATCAGGTCTTAACGCTCTTTTCCATCGTCCCGGATTACGATCTTAATATTATGAAGCCGGGGCAAGGGTTGACGGAGATTACCTGCCGCATTCTGCAAGAGCTCAAGCCGATCCTGGAGTCATTCAAGCCTGACGTGGTGCTGGTCCACGGCGATACCACCACCACCGTGGCGACAAGCCTGGCCGCGTTTTATCAGCGTATTCCCGTTGGACATGTTGAGGCGGGTCTGCGCACCGGCAATCTTTATTCACCGTGGCCAGAGGAGGCCAACCGCACGCTAACCGGCCATCTGGCGATGTACCACTTTGCACCCACGGAAAACTCGCGTCAGAACCTGCTGCGCGAAAATATCGCTGATAACAAAATCTTTGTGACCGGGAATACGGTCATTGATGCGTTAATTTGGGTGCGTGACCGCGTTCTGGCAAATAGCTCCCTCCAGCAAGACCTCGCTGCCCGCTATCCGTTCCTGCACAACGGCAAAAAAACCATCCTGGTCACCGGCCACCGTCGCGAAAGCTTTGGCCGGGGCTTTGAGCAAATCTGCCATGCGCTGGCTGAAATTGCCGCGCAGAATGAAGATGTGCAAATTGTCTATCCGGTGCATCTCAACCCTAACGTCAGCGAACCGGTTAACCGCATTCTGGGCCATGTCGACAATGTTCTGTTGATAGAGCCGCAGGATTACATGCCGTTTGTCTGGCTGATGAACCATGCCTGGCTGATCCTCACCGATTCCGGCGGAATTCAGGAAGAAGCGCCTTCCCTCGGTAAACCGGTACTGGTGATGCGTGAAACGACCGAACGTCCGGAAGCCGTCAAAGCGGGAACCGTGCGCCTGGTCGGAACCAATACACAGTTGATTGTCGAAGAGGTCACGCGCCTCCTGCACGACGATGAAGCGTATCAGGCGATGAGCCGGGCCCATAATCCTTACGGAGACGGGCAGGCTTGTGGCCGTATTTTGCATGCACTTAAAAACAATCGGGTATCGCTATGAGTTTTACTACCATCTCTGTCATTGGTCTTGGCTACATCGGCTTGCCCACCGCGGCGGCGTTTGCCTCTCGTCAAAAACAGGTTGTCGGTGTGGATATCAACGCCCGTGCGGTGGAAACCATAAACCGTGGCGAAATTCATATTGTGGAGCCCGATCTTGACCGTGTGGTGAAAGAGGCGGTGGACGGAGGCTTCCTGCGTGCCAGCACGACGCCTGTTGAGGCAGATGCGTATCTGATTGCCGTTCCAACCCCCTTTAAAGGCGACCATGAGCCCGACATGGCCTTCGTCGAGGCGGCGGCGAAATCCATCGCACCCGTGCTGAAAAAAGGGGCGCTGGTAATCCTGGAGTCGACCTCTCCCGTCGGTGCCACCGAACAGATGGCACAGTGGCTGGCCGACGCGCGCCCTGATTTACGCTTCCCGCAGCAGGCGGGCGAGCAGGCTGATATCAATATCGCCTACTGTCCGGAGCGCGTGCTGCCGGGCCAGGTTATGGTCGAACTGATTAAAAACGACCGCGTCATTGGCGGCATGACGCCAGTCTGTTCCGAACGTGCCAGCGCGCTGTACAAGATTTTCCTCGAAGGCGAATGCGTGGTGACAAACTCCCGCACCGCTGAGATGTGCAAGCTGACGGAAAACAGCTTCCGCGACGTCAATATCGCTTTCGCGAATGAACTGTCGCTGATCTGCGCCGATCAGGGAATTAACGTCTGGGAGTTGATTAGCCTGTCGAATCGCCATCCGCGCGTAAACATTCTCCAGCCTGGCCCGGGCGTGGGCGGACACTGTATCGCCGTCGACCCGTGGTTTATCGTGGCGCAGAATCCGGCACAGGCTCGTCTGATTCGCACCGCGCGTGAAGTAAACGACAGCAAACCTCACTGGGTGCTCAACCAGGTAAAAACCACGGTGGCGGATTGTCTGGCAGAGAGCGGCAAGCGCGCCAGCGAGATGAAAATTGCCTGCTTTGGCCTGGCATTTAAACCAAACATTGACGACCTGCGCGAAAGCCCGGCAATGGAAATTGCTGAGATGATTGCCGAATGGCATAAGGGCGAAACGCTGGTGGTCGAGCCAAACATTCATGAACTGCCAGCAAAACTGGCGGGGCATTGTACGCTGACAGCGCTGAACGATGCGCTGGCGACGGCGGATGTGCTGGTGCTGCTGGTGGATCATAAAGAATTTAAAGCGACGTCGGGGGATGCCGTTCGTCAGCACTATATTGTCGATACCAAAGGCGTCTGGCGTTGAACAGCCTGCATGGGCAACTCAATTCCCTTGAGTGGGAGAGTGCCTTTTTCGGCCTGCCGTCGGCCATCGTGCGCCTGCGCGATGATGCGCCGGTACTGACTGAATCTGAGCTGACCGCCTGGCAACGGGTGCAGGTTAAGATCCCGGCGGACCGTGCTGACCTGCTCGATGCGCTCCAGCAGCACGGCTTTCAGTTGGTTGAAGGTGAGGTAGACCTTTCCATTACCCTTACCCGGCACGATGCGTCCGGCGCGGAAATTGCAATGGAACAGGACATCCCCGCGCTCCGTCAAATGGCGGCTCAGGCGTTTGCGCAGAGCCGCTTTCGCGCGCCCTGGTACAGACCTGACGATAGCGGGCGTTTCTACGCCCAGTGGGTAGAGAATGCGGTTAAAGGCACGTTCGACCATGTCTGCCTGGTTTTTCGCACTGCGGACGGTCAAATTCAGGGCTTTGTCTCGCTGCGTAAGCTCAACGAGCGCGAGGCGCGTATTGGCTTATTAGCCGGGCGCGGAATGGGCGAGAAACTGATGCAGGCGGCGCTGCACTGGGCGCAGCAGCAACAGCTTGTGACGCTGCGGGTAGCGACCCAGGTGGGCAACACCGCCGCGCTTAAACGTTATATTGCGAGTGGTGCCAACATTGACGCCACCGCCTATTGGTTATACAGGTGACAAGATGATTCCATTTAACGCACCACCCGTCGTCGGAACTGAACTGGACTATATGCAGTCTGCCATGGGCAGCGGCAAGCTCTGCGGTGACGGCGGTTTTACCCGTCGCTGTCAGCAGTGGATGGAGCAGCGTTTTCACAGTGCCAAAGTGCTGCTGACCCCGTCCTGTACGGCATCGCTGGAAATGGCGGCCCTGCTGCTGGATATCCAGCCCGGCGATGAAGTGATTATGCCGAGCTATACCTTCGTCTCCACGGCGAACGCGTTTGTTCTGCGCGGGGCAAAAATCGTCTTTGTGGATATCCGCCCGGATACCATGAACATTGATGAGACGCTGATTGAAGCGGCGATCACCGACAAAACGCGGGCGATTGTACCGGTTCACTACGCGGGCGTGGCCTGTGAAATGGACACCATCATGGCGATCGCCAAAAAGCATAACCTGTTTGTGGTTGAAGATGCCGCGCAGGGTGTGATGTCCACCTACAAGGGACGCGCGCTGGGTACCATCGGCCACATTGGCTGCTTTAGCTTCCACGAAACCAAAAACTACACCGCGGGTGGGGAAGGCGGCGCGACGCTGATTAACGATCGCGCGCTGGTTGAACGTGCAGAGGTGATCCGCGAAAAAGGGACCAACCGCAGCCAGTTCTTCCGCGGCCAGGTAGACAAATACACCTGGCGCGATATTGGCTCAAGCTATCTGATGGCGGACCTGCAGGCGGCGTACCTGTGGGCGCAGCTGGAAGCGGCGGAGCGTATCAACCTTCAGCGTCTTTCCCTGTGGCAAACGTATTACGATGCGCTTGAGCCTCTGGCAAAAGCCGGGCGTATTGAACTGCCAACCATCCCGGCAGGCTGCGTCCACAATGCGCACATGTTTTACATCAAGCTGCGCGATAACGACGACCGCAGCCAGCTCATCGCCTGGCTGAAAGAAGCCGAGATTATGGCGGTGTTCCACTATATCCCGCTGCACTCCAGCCCTGCGGGCGAAGCGTTTGGCACGTTCGCGGGTGAAGACCGTTACACTACCATTGAGAGTGAGCGTTTGCTTCGCCTGCCACTTTTCTACAACCTCGCGCCAGTTAACCAGCGTACGGTGATTAATACTCTTCTGAGCTATTTCCGCTGATATGTCTCTGGCAAAAGCATCGGTGTGGACCGCCGCGTCCACACTTGTCAAAATTGGCGCCGGGCTGCTGGTCGTCAAGCTGTTGGCCGTCTCATTTGGCCCCTCCGGCGTGGGGCTGGCGGGTAATTTCCGCCAGCTTGTCACCGTCCTTGGGGTGCTGGCAGGTGCCGGTATCTTCAACGGTGTGACCAAATACGTTTCTCAGTACCATGATGACGCGGTTCAGCTTCGCAGGGTGGTGGGCACCTCTTCGGCGATGGTCACAGGTTTTTCGACCCTGATGGCGATTGTCTTTCTGCTGGCGGCGGCCCCCATCAGCCTGGGATTGTTCGGGCACACCCATTATCAGGGGCTGGTGCGTCTGGTTGCGCTGGTTCAGATGGGCATTGCCTGGGCTAACCTGCTGCTGGCGCTGATGAAAGGTTTTCGCGATGCTGCCGGGAACGCCCTTGCGTTAATCCTGGGCAGCGTCATCGGCGTGATTGCCTACTACTTCTGCTATCGCCTCGGTGGCTATGAAGGCGCGCTGCTCGGCCTGGCGCTGGTGCCGGCGCTGGTCGTTATTCCCGCGGCGCTGATGCTGATGCGTCGGGGCGTCATCCCGCTGAGCTACCTGAAACCGCAATGGGATAAGGTCCTTGCCAGCCAGCTGGGTAAATTTACCCTGATGGCGCTCATTACCTCTGTCACGCTGCCCGTGGCCTACGTGATGATGCGAAACCTGCTGGCGGCGCATTATAGCTGGGACGAAGTCGGGATCTGGCAGGGCGTAAGCAGCATTTCCGACGCCTACCTCCAGTTTATTACGGCTTCCTTTAGCGTTTATTTGCTGCCAACATTATCGCGTCTGACGTCCAGGCAGGATATTACCCGTGAGATTTTCCGATCTCTGCGCTTTGTGTTGCCGGCTGTTGCGGCTGCCAGCTTTACCGTCTGGCTATTGCGCGATGTCGCCATCTGGCTGCTGTTTTCCGCGAAGTTTATAGCCATGCGCGATCTCTTTGCCTGGCAGCTGGTGGGCGATGTGCTGAAAGTGGGTGCTTACGTTTTCGGCTATCTGGTGATTGCAAAAGCGTCCCTGCGGCTGTATATCCTGGCGGAAATTAGCCAGTTTGCATTACTGACCTCGTTCTCGCACTGGCTGATACCCGCTCATGGGGCGCTGGGGGCGGCTCAGGCCTACATGGCAACCTATATCGTTTATTTCGCTGCCTGTTGCGGCGTATTTTTATTGTGGCGTAAACGCGCATGACTGCACTGATTCACATCCTGGGATCGGATATCCCACACCATAACCAGACCGTCTTGCGGTTCTTCAACGACGAGCTGGCATCGGGTAATCCTGATGCGCGCGAGTTTATGGTTACAGGTCAGGATAAGGGCCTGAGCGCCGCATTTCCGGCGCTGAAGATGAGCTTCTGGCCGGATAAGGCCGCGCTGGCGAAGGCAGTTATTGCCAAAGCCAAAGCGGATCGTGACCAGCGATTCTTCTTCCACGGGCAGTTTAATACCGGCCTGTGGCTGGGACTCCTCAGTGGGGGGATCAAGCCTTCCCAGTGTAGCTGGCATATCTGGGGCGCCGATCTCTACGAAGTCTCCCGCGGCTGGAAATTCCGTCTTTTCTATCCGCTGCGCCGTATGGCACAGGGAAGGGTGGGCTGCGTTTTTGCTACCCGTGGCGATCTCAACTATTTTGCGAAGCAGCACCCGAACGTGCGCGGCGAACTACTCTATTTCCCGACCCGGATGAATCCGGCGCTGAACGCCATGGCGAATGACACGGTGCGTGAAGGCAAGCTGACGATCCTGGTGGGGAATTCCGGCGATCGCAGTAACGAACATGTCTCGGCGCTCAGGGCGGTGCATCAGCAGTTTGGCGACACGGTGAACGTGGTGGTGCCGATGGGCTACCCCGCCAACAACGACGCCTACATTGATGAGGTTCGCCAGCAGGGGCTCACGTTATTCAGCGCGGATAACTTGCATATTCTGCGGGATAAGCTGGAATTTGATGAATACCTTACGCTGCTGAGAAAATGCGACCTCGGGTATTTTATCTTTGCCCGTCAGCAGGGCATTGGCACACTGTGCCTGCTGATTCAGGCGGGGATCCCCTGCGTGCTCAACCGCGACAACCCGTTCTGGCAGGATATGGCCGAACAGCATCTTCCGGTCCTGTTCACCACCGATGTGCTCAATGAAGAGGTTGTACGGGAAGCACAGCGGCAGCTGGCGCTGGTGGATAAAAATTCCATCGACTTCTTTAGCCCGAATTACCTCACGCCGTGGCACCGTGCGCTGCGTATCGCTGCAGGAGACAAAGCATGAGCCAGTTGCAATTCAGCGGTTTGCTGGTCGTTTGGCTCCTGAGCGCCCTGTTTATCGCCACGCTCACCTGGTTTGAGTTCCGCCGCGTGCGTTTCAACTTTAACGTGTTCTTCTCGCTATTGTTTCTGCTGACGTTCTTTTTCGGTTTCCCGTTGACCAGCATTCTGGTCTTCCGTTTTGACGTGAGCGTCGCGCCGCCGGAAATTCTCCTCCAGGCGATTCTGGCGGCGACCTGCTTCTATGCGGTGTACTACGTCACCTATAAAACGCGTCTGCGTCCAGCGCATGCCGACGCGCCGCGCCGGGCGCTGTTTACCATGAATCGGGTGGAGACCCACCTGACGTGGGTGATGCTGATGACGATTGCCCTGGTCAGTGTCGGCATCTTCTTCATGCATAACGGCTTCCTGCTGTTTAAGCTCCACTCCTACAGCCAGATTTTTTCTGCTGAAGTCTCGGGCGTGGCGCTTAAGCGGTTCTTCTACTTCTTCATCCCGGCGATGCTGGTGATCTTCTTCCTGCGCCAGGACAGCAAAGCGTGGCTGTTCTTCCTGGTCAGTACCGTCGCGTTTGGCATCCTGACCTACATGATTGTGGGCGGTACGCGCGCCAACATCATCATCGCCTTCGCCATCTTCCTGTTTATTGGCATTATTCGCGGCTGGATCTCGCTGTGGATGCTGGTTGCGGCAGGAGTGTTTGGCATAGTGGGGATGTTCTGGCTGGCGCTGAAGCGGTATGGAATGAACGTGGCGGGTGATGAGGCGTTTTACACATTTCTCTACCTCACGCGCGATACATTCTCGCCGTGGGAAAACCTGGCACTGCTGCTGCAAAACTACGACAAGATTGATTTCCAGGGACTGGCGCCGATTGTTCGCGACTTCTACGTCTTTATCCCTTCCTGGCTATGGCCGGACCGGCCTGGCGTGGTGCTGAACACGGCGAACTACTTTACCTGGGAAGTGCTGAACAACCATTCCGGTTTGGCAATCTCGCCTACGCTTATCGGTTCACTGGTGGTGATGGGCGGGGCGTGGTTCATTCTGCCCGGAGCAGTTGCCGTGGGGTTGATTATTAAGTGGTTCGACTGGCTTTACCTGCGCGGCAACGAAGAGACCAACCGCTACAAGGCGGCCATTTTGCACAGCTTCTGCTTTGGTGCCATTTTCAATATGATCGTTCTGGCGCGCGAAGGTCTGGACTCGTTCGTTTCGCGCGTGGTCTTCTTCATGGTGATTTTCGGCCTCTGCCTGCTACTGGCCAAACTGTTGTACTGGCTGTTTGACAGCGCAGGGCTTGTGCACAAGCGCGAGCGGCAGGGCAGCACGACGCTGTCGCAAGTCTGAGTAAGGATAGTAATGACTGATAACATTTCTGCACCGCGCTATGCGCTACGTGGTCTGCAGCTTATTGGCTGGCGCAACATGCAGCACGCGTTGGATTTTCTGTTCGCCGACGGCCAGATGAAATCCGGCACGCTGGTCGCCATCAATGCGGAAAAGATGCTGGCCGTAGAAGATAACGCCGAGGTCAAAAGCCTGATCGGCGCGGCTGAATTCAAATACGCTGACGGGATCAGCGTGGTCCGCTCTCTCCGTAAAAAGTATCCTGACGCTAATGTTTCCCGCGTGGCGGGTGCCGATCTCTGGGAGCAGCTTATGGCTCGCGCAGGCGCGCAGGGTACGCCAGTGTTCCTGATTGGCGGGAAGCCGGAGATACTGGCCCAGACTGAGGAGAAACTGCGTCGTCAATGGAATGTTAATATTGTCGGCAGCCAGGATGGTTACTTCAAGCCTGAAGAACGGCAGGCTCTGTTTGAGCGCGTTCGCGACAGCGGGGCGAAAATTGTCACCGTGGCGATGGGTTCTCCGCGCCAGGAGATCCTGATGCGTGACTGCCGTCAGGTTTGTCCGGACGCTCTCTACATGGGCGTCGGCGGCACGTACGACGTCTTTACCGGCCACGTTAAGCGCGCCCCGAAGGTTTGGCAAAATCTGGGGCTGGAGTGGCTATACCGCCTGTTATCGCAACCGACGCGCCTTAAACGACAGATCCGACTGCTACGCTACCTCGCCTGGCATTACACCGGGAAAATGTAATCAAAATGTAGCGCGATATGCTATTCGCGCTGCAACTCGCCTGCAAAACTGCTGATAATCTGTGCAATGCATTCATTTTTTTAATGCATCGTTTGCCATTTGGCAGATTTTAAGAAACCATTCGCTCCGTATTTTAGTACCCCTAAAAAACAATACCCGGTCTTAAGCCGGGAAACAGCAAACACAATCGAGGATTTATGGCAGAGAAAAAACCGGAGCTACAGCGTGGGCTGGAAGCTCGTCATATAGAACTGATAGCGCTGGGCGGCACTATCGGCGTGGGCCTGTTTATGGGCTCGGCAAGCACGCTCAAATGGGCAGGCCCTTCCGTATTACTGGCATATATTATTGCCGGGCTGTTTGTTTTCTTCATCATGCGCTCCATGGGCGAAATGCTCTTCCTGGAGCCCGTAACCGGCTCCTTCGCCGTTTACGCGCATCGCTATATGAGCCCATTCTTCGGCTATCTGACGGCCTGGTCATACTGGTTTATGTGGATGGCGGTGGGCATCTCCGAGATCACCGCGATAGGGGTCTACGTTCAGTTCTGGTTCCCGGACATGGTCCAGTGGATACCCGCGCTGATTGCCGTGGGGCTGGTGGCCCTGGCAAACCTGGCTGCCGTGCGTCTTTACGGTGAAATTGAGTTCTGGTTCGCAATGATCAAAGTCACCACCATTATCGTGATGATTGTCGTCGGCCTGGGCGTGATTTTCTTCGGCTTTGGCAACGGTGGACACGCTATCGGCTTTGGCAACCTGACCGAAAACGGCGGCTTCTTCGCCGGCGGCTGGAAGGGCTTCCTGACGGCGCTATGTATCGTTGTGGCCTCGTATCAGGGCGTAGAGCTGATCGGTATCACCGCCGGTGAAGCGAAAAACCCGCAGGTCACGCTGCGTAGCGCGGTGGGCAAAGTGCTGTGGCGTATCCTTATTTTCTACGTGGGCGCGATCTTCGTCATCGTGACTATCTTCCCGTGGAACGAAATCGGCACGACGGGTAGCCCGTTTGTATTAACCTTCGCCAAAATTGGCATCACGGCGGCGGCGGGTATCATCAACTTTGTGGTCCTGACGGCAGCGCTGTCAGGCTGCAACAGCGGGATGTACAGCTGCGGGCGTATGCTCTACGCACTCTCGAAGAATAACCAGCTGCCTGCGGCAATGAGCAAAGTCTCACGTGCAGGCGTGCCGGTTGCCGGCGTCGCGGTATCCATTGCTATCCTGCTGATTGGCTCCTGCCTGAATTACATCATTCCTAATCCGCAGCGCGTGTTCGTTTACGTCTATAGCGCCAGCGTACTGCCGGGCATGGTGCCGTGGTTTGTTATCCTCATCAGCCAGCTGCGTTTCCGCCATGCGCATAAAAAGGCGATTGAAAGCCATCCGTTCCGCTCAATTCTGTTCCCCTATGCGAACTATTTAACGATGGCGTTCCTGATTTGCGTATTAATCGGGATGTACTTTAATGAAGATACCCGCATGTCGCTGTTTGTCGGGGTGATCTTCCTGGCGGCCGTAACGGCTGCTTATAAGCTTTTTGGCCTGGGTCGCCGTGCCACCACGCAGAAAGTGGAGGAATAAGCGGCAAAATGTGCAAACCATAACCAAACGCGCATTTTTTTCAAAAAAGCACTAGACAGCGGGGACGGAGGTACGTAATATCCAGCCCCGCAACGGCGCTAAGCGCCCGTAGCTCAGCTGGATAGAGCGCTGCCCTCCGGAGGCAGAGGTCTCAGGTTCGAATCCTGTCGGGCGCACCATTAACCCGGTGCTGGAGCTGCGGTGGTCTGAGAAGTAGTCAGTACCGCGTGAAAGAATACAGTGGTGGCTATAGCTCAGTTGGTAGAGCCCTGGATTGTGATTCCAGTTGTCGTGGGTTCGAATCCCATTAGCCACCCCATTATTTGAAAGAGTTGTGAATTGCGAAGGTGGCGGAATTGGTAGACGCGCTAGCTTCAGGTGTTAGTGTCCTTTGGATGTGGGGGTTCGAGTCCCCCCCCTCGCACCACGACTTTTTAAATGAATTGAACTAAAAATTCAAAAAAGCAGTACATCGGCGAGTAGCGCAGCTTGGTAGCGCAACTGGTTTGGGACCAGTGGGTCGGAGGTTCGAATCCTCTCTCGCCGACCAATTTTGAACCCCGCTTCGGCGGGGTTTTTTGTTTTCTGCCACTTTTTACTCCTGTAGTCATTCCCCGACAGCATCCTGTTTCATTGTCGCGATTCAGCGACATATAATGCATTGAAAATAAACATATTTATTATCCATGGGTTTTGCTGTCTCCTCCTGGCGACAAATTTCTTTATTGATCGATGTCTTGTAGCGATTAAGACGGCGCTCAGCAGCATAATTTCCTTTTATCTTAAAATGTTGCGTCATGTAAAACTTCTGGATGTTATGTTGGCACGTTACGTGCAATAATATACGCGTAGATGCTCATTCCATCTCTTATGTTCGCCTTAGTGCCTCATAAACTCAGGAATGACGCAGAGCCATTTACGGTGCTTATCGTCCACTGACAGATGTCGCTTCGGCCTCATCAGACACCATGGACACAACGTTGAGTGAAGCACCAAATATGTTGTCTTACAGACCTGTTTTAACGCCTGCTTTTATAGCAGGCGTTTTTTTATGCCTTATTCCCGGTACCTACGCATGATCAGGGCGACCAACAGCAGGGCGGCTGACGAGACCGTATAGAGCGCCAGCACTGAGCCAAACCCAACTGCCACCAGCGCTGCAATGCCGGTGAAAAGAGAGGCGCTGAGCGTTTGCCAGCGCCAGGCTTTACCGCTGGCCGACGCGGTTTGCGTGATATGAAAACTGCTCAGTACGCCAAACGTGCCGGCCGCGAAGAGAACGTTCGAAGCCAGATGCGCGATAAAGATCATCCCCAGCGCAGATGCCATCCACCCGGACAACAACGGCAGCATTCCATAAGCGGCCAGAAAGATCCCGAGACAAATGATGATTCGCGGCGTATGGGCGGCAAAGCGCGTCAGGCTCTCTTTTTTTAGCAGCATGGGGCCGCAAAGTTGTCCCATGCTCCTTGCGAAAAGCAGAGGCAGAGCAAGGCCCGCCGCATCCTCAGGATGGAGCTGCTGCGCCAGGGCCGGAAGTAGCGCCATAGCCGGTGAGCCGACCGCCGCCAGCGCCGGCAGAATGAGCAGGCTGCGTTTTTGCCGAACGGTCAACGTCCGCCAGCGGAGTGGCGCGGGGGCTGCCTCTTTTCCGGGGAGCGGTAGCAATGGCGCAGAAAACCGGCGTCCAGCCAGCCACAGCAGCAACAGCGACCCGAGAAAGCTGGCGGCATCAAGAGCCAGCAAGGTAAACACGGAGGTCTGCTTGAACAGCACCACGCCGAGTCCGGTACCCAATAACACCTGAGAAGCAAAAATCACATTTTCCAGACAGGTCGCAGCAGGCAGCTCTGTTTCGCGAAGTCCGCGCTTAAAGAGCATTGTCAGCGCGGGCCAGCTCATCCCGCTGAGCAGCGCTTCGGTGGATTGCACGGCGAGTAGCGAGGCAATGCTGTGATAACCCGCACCGAGCAGGGGGAAGAGCAGGGCGAGCAATCCCAGCCCCTCGGTCAGTATCAGCAGGGATAGCGGAGAATAGCGCGAGCACAGCTTTTCGCCGATCGCGCTGCCGATGAATCCCGG
Source organism: Enterobacter sp. AC1 (assembly GCF_050434705.1). Taxonomy (NCBI): domain Bacteria; kingdom Pseudomonadati; phylum Pseudomonadota; class Gammaproteobacteria; order Enterobacterales; family Enterobacteriaceae; genus Enterobacter; species Enterobacter sp. AC1. The sequence goes on from NZ_JBNDIZ010000013.1 coordinate 35,221, forward strand.
AACCGTAGCGAAAAGAAAAGCGAGGGTTAGCAGGGCGGGCGGGGCCGACCACGCTAACAGTAAACCAAAGACCACGACCTGGGTTAAACCATTTCCCAGCGAAGAAAAGATAAAAGCACAGGCAAGCAGGCGCAGCCAGCGGTGGCAGCGCAGCGCTTCAATAAGCGCATACAAAAGCGAGTTCATGAAGATTTCTTTTCAAAAACGTTTTAATCCACGCTGCAGAAAATGCGCGTGTGTGAAAAAAGGTTAATGAAAAGACATCGTTACATTGGCGGGTTCGTTTACAGATGCGGTTGTAAAGAATGTAGCAGGAGAAAGGCGATAAAAAAAGGAGGCCGTCTGGCCTCCTTTTTGTTTATTGCGGATTACCGTTATTTTGCAGCGTCAGCAACAGCCCATCGCGGCGCATGGCGGCCGCCTCTTCCGGCTTATGCTGCTTGTCCAGCGTATCGGCAAGCCACGCGTAGTCAAAGGCATCAGGACGCTGTTTCAGCGCCGCGCGGAAGGCGAGGCTCGCCTCCTGCCATTCACCGTGCTTCATCAGCGACTGACCGAGCGTGCTCCACAGCAGCGGACGGTCGCCAACGGTTTTAATCTGCTGACGCAGCACTTTCTCGACTTGCTCAGGGTTGTTGGTTTTCAGGCGCGGGATCACCATCACCAGACGATCGTCGTACTGGCGCTTCAGACCATCGAGGAGGATCTCCTGTGCGGTGTCGTGATCGTCACATTCAATCAGATGTTCCGCCATCGCTACCTGCAGAGGGATCTGCTGGCGCGTTTTACGGCTCTGATTCTTCCACCACGTTTTCAGTCCATCGCTGCCCAGGTCAGCGCGCGCCTGATCCATCAGGCCAATCCACGCCAGGCGCTGAAGCTCATCACGATGTTCATCATCACCGACCTCGGCCTTCGCCATCGATGGAATGATATCCAGCAGCGAGCCCCACGCGCCGGTACGAATATAGGCCTGCTCGGCAAGACGCAGCACTTCCGGATGGCGTGGCGCGACTTCCAGCAGGCGGTCAATACCGTGGCGAGCCGCGTGATCCTCATTGCGCGCCAGCTGCAGACGAACGCGCGTAATTTCCACCGGAATCGGATCGCCATGCGCCAGCTCTGCCGCCCGCTCCAGGTGCTGATTGGCGCGGGCTTCGTCACCGCGCTGCTGCGCGGCTTCGGCAGCCAGCAGATAGTTCACCACCGGCTGTTCGGCATGATCGGCGTTTTTCGACATCAGCTTTTCAACCTGCTGATAGTCACCCTCTGCAAGCTTAAGCAGCGCCTGTTCGGTCTGTTTGCGGGCGCGGCGACGCTTGCGGCCAACGAACCAGCCGCGCGTATGGGCACCGGTGCGGAAAATACGACGCAGGATCCACTCGAGAGCAAACAGCACCACCACGCCGAGGATCAGAATGATCGCCAGACCCGTTACGCTGGTTTCAATGTTGTAGTTATCGGTCTGGATCAGGACGTAGCCCTGATGACCGGCAAGCATCGGCCCCAGCACGATCCCGGCGATCAGCAGGATGAAGAGTAAGAGAACTTTTAGCATCGTTACTCTCCCTGCGGCGCGCTTTCAGGCGCGGGTGCGGATGCTGGAGCGGCTGCCGCTCCGCCCGTCTGCTCTGCCGGTACGCCCGGCTGCGCCAGAAGGTTACGAACGCGCGTCTGCATCAGTTTCTCCAGAATCGGCTGGCTGGCCAGCTTATCCGGCACGTTCATGGTGATGTTCTGCTGGCTCAGTTTATCAATGTCTTCAAGGAAGGCGGTGGTCGTCGCATCATCGGTGTTGTAGTAGGCGCGTACCCACGTTGAGACGTTATCCAGCGCCTGTTTGTAGGTCTCTTCCTGATGACGCGGCACGGCCTGTGCCGCTACCAGCAGACGGGAACGAATGTTTTCGCGCAGATAGATATCCTGGTTCGGCGCCAGCAGCGGTACGGCGGTTTCGTCGCGGCGGCGGATGGTGATAAAGCTGTCCATAAAGTTCTGCCAGCTTTTTTGCAGGTTCACGCGCCATTCGCTCAGGGAGGTGGAAAGCTCGGTGCCGTCGGAGTCCATCGGGGAGTCGTCGTCGTTGTTATCCGCCAGCTGCAGGTTATCAATCTGATTCGAAAGCTGGTTCACTTTAAGGATAATGCCGTCGTAGTCCACCTGTGAGACGGCGGAGAGGCTGGCGATGTCTTCGGTGATCGCACGACGTGCGGTAATAAGGCTTGGGTCGTTCATGTCTGCCAGGCTTGCATCAGCGCTTTTCAGCAGCGCGGCGGCAGTGGTGACGTCCTGATCGCTCCAGAGCTTGCGTCCGGCGAGCTTCACCAGGAAGTCAGCCTGCGAGAGCAGCCAGGTTTTGGCATCGGTGCCGGAAATCGTGGCGACTTTCTGCTGCACTTCGCCCAGCTGTTTGGTCAGCTCTTCCTGTTTGCTGTTCGCATCGGCAAGCGCGGCGGCCTGCTGTTTAATCACGGTTTCCAGCTCGGTTTTTTGTGTCTCCTGCGCTTTTTGCAGGGCAGTGAGCTGATTTACCAGCGCATCGCTGGTGGACGTCTGGTTAGCACCCTGTTGCTTCACCAAGCCGTACAGGCCAACACCTGCTGCCAGCGCAATGGCGATGGCAATCGCGCTCAGCGTGAGGCTCGTTTTGTTGCTGCCGTTTTTCTTCTCAGCGGTTTTCTCAGTCGTCTCTGGCTGTGGCGTTGTCTCCACAGTCTCCCTGGTCTCTTCAACCACGGCGGAGGATTTATCGTGTTCCGTCATTATGGCTTCCCATTTGAGAGTTATTGTAATGCGCGCAGCAGCGCATCGTTGTCAGCGTTATCAGCGATCCGAATATCATGCCAGCCCAGCTCCCGGGCCTGGTTCGCCAGACGCTCACTGACGACCAGAAGCCGGCAGTGGAGTAACCAGTTTTCACGATACCATTGCGGCACAAGTGACCAGAGCTGCTGGAGCATTTCACCGCTGGTCACGACCAGGGTCGTAATGCCGCGCGTATGCCAGCGCATCGCCTCTTCTGCACCGTCGTAATGTTTTGCACAACGCTGGTAGCACTCGCAGAACGTGACGTTAGCCCCGCGCTCGCGCAGCGTTTCACCCAACAGTTCGCGTCCGCCGTTACCGCGTAAAATCAGCGCACGTTTTCCAGCAATGGTTTGTAATTCAGGTAATTGTAGCAAGACTTCACTGATTTCCCGATCTAACGGGTAACGAACATCCGCGCCGCTTACGGTATGCAGCGCCAGCGCCGTAGTGCGGCCAATCGCGAAATAGCGCGGTGCGGTTGGCCAGGACAACCCCTGCTGTTGCAGCTGCGCGTGGGCAAATTCCACGGCATGTTGCGACAGTGCAAGCAGCAGGTCGCCTTCCTGAAGGGTATTCATCTGGTCGGCAAGCGCAGAGAGCTCCCGACCCGGGGAGAATTCAATAAGCGGAAAACTCCAGGCCACCTGCCCCAGTGCGCGCAGACGGCTCACTAATTGCTCTCCTGCGGGAGAAGGGCGGGTGACGAGAATACTCATGCAGGGGGTTCTCCATTATAAACGTCAGCCAGAATCTCGCGGGCGCCGTTATCCAGTAACTCTTCTGCTAGCGAAACGCCAAGCTGTTCGGCATCTTGCGCTTTACCGCGACGTTCGCCGCGCACCATCTGCGAACCGTCCGGGGCACCTACCAGCGCGCGCAGCCACAGTTCACCATTCGTCAATTCAGCATAGCTGCCAATTGGAACCTGGCATCCCCCTTCGAGGCGGGTATTCATCGCACGCTCGGCTTTAACGCGGGTAGCGGTCTCGTCATGGTTCAGCGGCGCCAGGAGCTGGCGGGTACGCGCATCGTCCAGACGGCACTCAATGCCAACGGCGCCCTGGCCAACGGCCGGCAGCGACAGCTCTGGCGGTAACGCCACGCGAATGCGTTTCTCAAGACCCAGACGCTTCAGCCCGGCAACGGCGAGAATAATGGCATCGTAATCGCCGTTATCCAGCTTGCCCAGACGCGTGCCGACGTTACCGCGCAGCGAGCGAATGATCAGGTCAGGACGACGTTCCGCCAGCTGACACTGACGGCGTAAACTGGACGTGCCAACCACGCTACCCTCTGGCAGCGCATCGAGCGAGTCGTAGTGGTTAGAGACAAACGCGTCGCGCGGATCTTCGCGCTCGCAGATGGTCACCAGCCCCAGCCCTTCCGGGAACTCGACGGGCACGTCTTTCATCGAATGTACGGCGATATCGGCGCGGTTCTCAAGCAATGCCAGTTCCAGTTCTTTGACAAACAGGCCTTTACCGCCCACTTTTGCCAGCGGCGTATCCAGGATCACGTCACCGCGCGTGACCATCGGCACCAGCTCGACGCGCAATCCACTGTGGCAGGCTTCAAGGCGCTGCTTAACATAATGTGCCTGCCAGAGCGCGAGAGGGCTTTGGCGTGTGGCAATTCTCAAAACATTGTCTAACATGCTTGTTACCGTCATTATCAATCGCTAACCATCCTAACATTGTTGACTCTGGGATGGCAGTTTTACGGTTGATGAAGAGTGAGAGGGACAAGGCGGCGTATTCGTCAGCCATAGCCGTATTCAGGAATTTACACGTACAGAACGGTGCTACACTTGTATGTAGCGCATCTTTCTTTACGGTCAACCGGCAAGGTGTTAAATTGATCACGTTTTAGACCATTTTTTCGTCGGTACCACCATAATGATAAGGGCGAAAAAGGGTAACGGTTATCTTTTTGAAATACTGCGGGCCCGCTGTTATTCGTGTTTTGAATAGCTTGCGCCACCCGGAAACATCAGGCGATACGTCTTGTACCTCTATATTGAGACTCTGAAACAGAGACTGGATGCCATAAATCAACTGCGTGTGGATCGCGCGCTTGCTGCTATGGGCCCTGCTTTCCAGCAGGTATACAGTCTGCTGCCGACATTATTGCACTATCACCATCCGCTAATGCCTGGCTACCTTGACGGTAACGTTCCCCAGGGCATTTGCCTTTTCACGCCTGATGAAACCCAACAGCACTATCTGAACGAGCTTGAACTCTATCGCGGCATGCCGCCACAGGAGTCCCCGAAAGGTGAACTGCCGATTACCGGCGTTTACTCTATGGGGAGTACCTCATCGGTAGGGCAAAGCTGTTCTTCGGACCTGGATATCTGGGTCTGCCATCAATCCTGGCTCGATAACGAAGAGCGTCAGCTGCTGCAGCGTAAATGCAGCCTGCTGGAAAGCTGGGCGGCGTCGCTCGGCGTGGAAGTGAGCTTCTTCCTGATTGATGAAAACCGTTTCCGCCATAACGAAAGCGGCAGTCTGGGTGGTGAGGACTGCGGCTCGACCCAGCACATCCTGTTGCTGGATGAATTTTACCGTACTGCCGTTCGCCTCGCCGGCAAGCGTATTCTGTGGAATATGGTCCCGTGCGATGAAGAAGAGCATTACGACGATTACGTCATGTCGCTCTATTCGCAGGGCGTACTGACGCCAAACGAATGGCTGGACCTCGGCGGCCTGAGCTCTCTGTCAGCAGAAGAGTACTTTGGCGCAAGCCTCTGGCAGCTCTATAAGAGTATCGACTCGCCGTACAAAGCGGTGCTGAAAACGCTTCTGCTTGAAGCCTATTCCTGGGAATACCCAACACCACGCCTGCTGGCGAAAGATATCAAGCAGCGTCTGCACGACGGGGAGATCGTCTCCTTCGGGCTGGACGCCTACTGCATGATGCTGGAGCGCGTGACCGAATACCTGAAAGCCATTGACGACACCACGCGTCTTGACCTGGTGCGCCGATGTTTCTATCTCAAAGTGTGTGAGAAATTGAGCCGCGAGCGCGCCTGCGTGGGCTGGCGTCGTGAAGTGGTTAGTCAGTTAGTGAAAGAGTGGGGATGGGACGAAGAGCGTCTGTCCATGCTCGACAACCGGGCCAACTGGAAAATCGATCAGGTGCGTGAAGCGCACAACGAACTGCTCGATGCGATGATGCAAAGCTACCGTAACCTGATCCGCTTTGCGCGCCGTAACAACCTCAGCGTTTCCGCCAGCCCGCAGGATATCGGGGTGTTGACCCGTAAGCTGTACGCCGCGTTTGAAGCGCTGCCGGGTAAAGTTACCCTGGTTAACCCGCAGATTTCGCCTGACCTGTCTGAACCGAATCTGACCTTTATCTATGTCCCGCCGGGTCGCGCGAACCGCACCGGGTGGTATCTTTACAACCGTGCGCCAAGCATGGATTCAATTATCAGCCATCAGCCGCTGGAATATAACCGCTATCTGAACAAGCTGGTGGCCTGGGCCTGGTTCAACGGTCTGCTAACTTCGCGTACCCGCCTGTTTATCAAAGGCAACGAGGTGGTTGATCTCGCTAAGCTGCAGGAGATGGTGGCGGATGTTTCACACCACTTCCCGCTGCGTTTGCCTGCGCCAACGCCGAAGGCGCTCTACAGCCCGTGTGAGATTCGCCATCTGGCGATCATTGTTAACCTGGAGTACGACCCGACGGCGGCCTTCCGCAATCAGGTGGTCCATTTTGACTTCCGCAAGCTGGACGTCTTTAGCTTTGGCGAGCAGCAAAATTGCCTGGTGGGCAGCGTGGATCTGCTTTACCGCAACTCGTGGAACGAAGTGCGTACCCTGCACTTCAACGGCGAGCAGGCGATGATCGAAGCGCTGAAAACTATTCTCGGCAAGATGCATCAGGATGCCGCGCCGCCGGACAGCGTGGAAGTGTTCTGCTATAGCCAGCACCTGCGCGGTTTAATTCGTACCCGCGTACAGCAGCTGGTTTCTGAGTGTATCGAACTGCGTCTCTCCAGTACCCGCCAGGAAACCGGGCGCTTTAAAGCGCTGCGCGTCTCCGGCCAGACCTGGGGCCTGTTCTTCGAACGTCTCAACGTGTCGGTACAGAAGCTGGAAAACGCCATCGAGTTCTACGGCGCGATTTCCCACAACAAGCTGCATGGTCTGTCGGTGCAGGTGGAAACAAACCACGTTAAGCTGCCGCAGGTCGTGGACGGCTTTGCCAGTGAAGGGATTATTCAGTTCTTCTTCGAAGAGTCGGGCGACGATGCCGGTTTCAACATCTACATTCTGGATGAGACCAACCGCGCCGAGGTGTATCACCATTGTGAAGGCAGTAAAGAGGAGCTGGTGCGCGACGTCAGCCGCTTCTACTCCTCTTCGCATGACCGTTTCACCTACGGCTCAAGCTTTATCAACTTTAACCTGCCGCAGTTCTACCAGATTGTGAACGTCGACGGTCGTACGCAGGTGATTCCGTTCCGGACCCAGGCGGTCACGCCTGTCGCGCCTGCAAATCAGGACACTGCGCCGCTGCTGCAGCAGTATTTCTCCTGATGCTTTTCGCCCGCCCGGTGGCGGCTACGCCTTACCGGGCCTACAACAGCTCGAATCCGTAGGCCGGGTAAGCGCAGCGCCACCCGGCAACAAAACTACCTGAAACTCACTTCTTCACCTGCCTGCGCGGTCGCCGCCTGTTCCAGCAGATCCCAGAACGTGACGCCGCTACGGTCGCAAACCCATTCCCCGTCTTTCAGATCAAAATGATAGCCGCCCTGTTTAGCGGCCAGCCATACCTGGTGAAGCGGCTCCTGGCGGTTAATAATAATTTTGCTGCCATTTTCGAAGCTCAGGGTCAGAATACCGCCGTTGATTTCACAATCGATATCGCTGTCGCCGTCCCAGTCGTCAAGACGCTCTTCGATGGTCATCCACAGGTTGTCGGCAAGGCGATGGAATTCACTGTCGTTCATGGTTTTGTTCCTGTTTTTCGTGATGCCGGCAGTATAACCCTAAATAAATCCCGTTGCAGGAAAGCGGCAAACTCTTGCTTTTGTGTCTTCTCCTGCGATGATAGAAACAGATTTGAACTTACGGGCAACTTTATAATGAAAAACGCTTTCCGAACGCTTGCCGTTCTCATCACGCTGTTTAGCCTGACTGGCTGCGGACTGAAGGGACCCCTGTACTTCCCGCCAGCGGATAAAACCGCGCCGCCGCCGACGAAACCTGTGAACAGCGGCATTGAGTCATCTACGCCAGATACTAACGATCGTGGCAACAACGGTGGCCCGACTCAGGTAAATCTCTGACGACAACGTTCTGTACCCGCGCAATGGAGCAAATGATGCAGTTCTCTAAAATGCATGGCCTTGGCAACGATTTTATGGTCGTCGACGCGGTAACGCAGAATGTGTTTTTCTCCCCGGAACTGATCCGTCGCCTGGCGGATCGGCATCTGGGCGTGGGGTTCGATCAGCTGCTGGTGGTTGAGCCACCATACGATCCTGACCTCGATTTCCACTACCGTATTTTTAACGCGGACGGCAGCGAGGTGAATCAGTGCGGCAACGGCGCGCGCTGTTTCGCCCGCTTTGTTCGCCTGAAAGGGCTGACCAACAAGCGTGATATTCGCGTCAGCACGGCCAATGGCCGCATGGTGCTCAGCGTCACCGACGATGAGCTGGTGCGCGTGAACATGGGCGAGCCGAACTTCGAGCCCTCCGTCGTGCCGTTTCGCGCAAACAAAGCGGAAAAGACCTATATTATGCGTGCGGCCGAGCAGACAGTATTGTGCGGCGTCGTCTCCATGGGTAACCCGCACTGCGTGATTCAGGTTGATGATGTGGAAACTGCCGCCGTCGAAACGCTCGGCCCGGTGCTGGAAAGCCATGAACGTTTCCCGGAGCGCGCGAACATCGGTTTCATGCAGGTGGTGAAGCGCGAGCACATCCGCCTGCGGGTTTACGAGCGTGGCGCGGGCGAGACGCAGGCCTGCGGAAGCGGTGCCTGTGCGGCAGTGGCCGTGGGCATCTCTCAGGGGTTACTGGCTGAAGAAGTTCGCGTGGAGTTACCGGGCGGTCGGCTTGATATCGCCTGGAAAGGACCGGGTCATCCACTGTATATGACTGGCCCGGCGGCACATGTCTATGACGGGTTTATCCATCTATGAAACAACCAGGGGAAGAACTGCAGGAAACAGTGACGGAGCTGGACGACAGAGCTGTTGTTGATTATCTGCTGCGCAATCCTGAGTTTTTTATTCGCAATGCACGCGTCGTCGAAGAGATGCGTGTGCCGCATCCGGTTCGCGGAACCGTGTCGCTGGTCGAATGGCACATGGCGCGCTCGCGCAACCACATTAATCAGCTTGAAGAGAACATGACGCTGCTGATGGAACAGGCTAGCACTAACGAAAGCCTGTTCTATCGTTTGCTGCATCTGCAGGCGCGTCTGGCGTCGGCGCACAGTCTCGAAGAATTCCTCAGCCGCTTCCATCGCTGGGCGCGCGAGCTTGGGCTGGCGGGCGCAACGATCCGTCTTTTCCCTGACCGCTGGCGCATTGGCGCACCGTCGGGGTTTACCCATCTGGCAATTAGCCGTCAGGCGTTTGAACCGTTGCGCATTCAGCGTCTGGGCCATGAGCATCACTACCTTGGGCCATTGAACGGGCCTGAACTGCTGGTGGTGTTACCCGAAGCTAAAGCGATAGGCTCGGTAGCGATGTCGCTGATGGGGCGCGATGGCGATCTGGGCGTGATGTTATTTACCAGCCGAGACGCACATCACTATGAGCAAGGGCAAGCCACGCACCTGCTGCAGGAGATTGCCCTGATGCTGCCTGAGCTGCTGGAGCGCTGGATTGAGCGCGTATGACGGACGCACTGCTCGCCACTGACGTCTCGCGCTTTCTGCGCTATCTGGGCGTGGAGCGTCAGCTTAGCCCCATTACCCTGCTCAACTACCAGCGTCAGCTTGATGCCATCATGCAGATTGCCGACGAAATCGGCCTGAAAAGCTGGCAACACTGTGACGCTGCGACGGTTCGCGGGTTTGTCGTGCGTAGCCGTAGAAAAGGATTAGGCCCGGCAAGCCTGGCGCTCAGGCTCTCTGCGCTGCGCAGCTTCTTCGACTGGCTGGTCAGTCAGGGAGGCTTAAAAGCCAACCCGGCAAAGGGGATCGCCACGCCGAAAGCGCCGCGCCATCTGCCTAAAAATATCGACGTCGACGACGTAAACCGCCTGCTGGATATCGACCTAAACGATCCGCTGGCCGTGCGCGACCGCGCGATGCTGGAGGTGATGTACGGCGCCGGGCTGCGTCTTTCAGAGCTGGTTAATCTTGATTTAAAACACCTCGACCTGGACACCGGTGAAGTGTGGGTCATGGGCAAGGGCAGCAAAGAGCGCCGCCTGCCGATTGGCCGCAATGCGGTATCCTGGATTGAGCACTGGCTTGACCTGCGCGGGCTGTTTGGCGCAGAAGAGGACGCGCTGTTCCTGTCGAAACTCGGTAAGCGGATCTCGGCGCGTAACGTGCAGAAGCGCTTTGCAGAGTGGGGCATTAAGCAGGGGCTGAACAGCCACGTTCACCCGCACAAGCTGCGTCACTCCTTTGCGACACACATGCTTGAGTCGAGCGGCGATCTGCGCGGCGTGCAGGAGCTGCTTGGCCACGCGAATCTGTCGACCACTCAAATCTATACCCACTTAGACTTCCAACACCTTGCCTCGGTGTATGACGCGGCGCATCCACGCGCCAAACGGGGGAAATAATGCGTTTTTACCGCCCACTCGGTCAGATTTCAGCCCTGACGTTTGACCTTGATGACACCCTATATGACAACCGCGAAGTGATCCTGCGTACCGAGCAGGAGTCGCTGGCGTTTGTCCAGAACTACCATCCCGCGCTGAAGACGATGCAGAACAAGGATTTCCAGACGCTGCGTCAGTCCCTGCGGGAGACCGAGCCGGACATTTACCACGATGTGACCGAATGGCGTCGTCGCGCGGTTGAGCAGGCGATGCTCAACGTGGGTCTGAGCGCGCAGGATGCGGCCATTGGGGCCGAAGCGGCAATGGAAAACTTCGCCAAATGGCGCAGCCGTATCGACGTGCCGCAGGAGACACACGACACGCTGGCGAAGCTTGCCGAAAAGTGGCCGCTGGTGGCCATCACCAATGGCAATGCCCAGCCTGAGCTGTTTGGTCTCGGCGATTACTTTGAATTTGTGCTGCGTGCCGGTCCCCACGGACGCTCCAAGCCGTTTAGCGATATGTACCATCTGGCGGCGGAAAAACTGAACCTGCCGCTGGGTGAAATTCTGCACGTGGGGGATGATCTCACCACTGACGTGGCCGGTGCCATTCGCTGCGGCATGCAGGCTTGCTGGATCAAGCCGGAAAACGCCGACCTTATGATCGCCTCCGATAGCCGTCTTCTGCCACACGTGGAAATTTCGCGGTTGGCATCCCTCACGACGCTGATATAATCATCAATTGTTCTGTATAAATTAACAGGGTTTTGGCGAATGCTATTCGCCTGCCCGACATGACGTGACGGTGCCAATGGACGTTTCTTACCTGCTCGACAGCCTTAATGACAAACAGCGTGACGCGGTTGCCGCCTCGCGCACCAACATGCTGGTGCTGGCAGGGGCGGGCAGTGGTAAGACGCGCGTGCTGGTTCACCGTATCGCCTGGCTGCAGAGCGTGGAAAACTGCTCACCGTACTCCATCATGGCGGTCACGTTTACCAACAAGGCGGCGGCGGAGATGCGCCACCGTATCGCCCAGCTGATGGGCACCAGCCAGGGCGGCATGTGGGTTGGCACCTTCCACGGCCTGGCGCACCGCCTGCTGCGCGCGCACCATATGGACGCCAACCTGCCGCAGGATTTCCAGATCCTCGACAGCGAAGACCAGCTCCGTTTGCTGAAGCGCCTGATCAAGGCGATGAACCTCGACGAGAAGCAGTGGCCGCCGCGTCAGGCGATGTGGTACATCAACGGTCAGAAAGACGAGGGGCTGCGCCCGCACCATATTCAGAGCTTCGGCAACCCGGTCGAGCAGACCTGGCAGAACGTCTACAAGGCCTATCAGGAAGCGTGCGATCGCGCCGGTCTGGTGGACTTCGCCGAGCTGCTGCTGCGCGCCCACGAGCTGTGGCTGAATAAGCCGCATATCCTGCAGCACTACCGCGAACGCTTCACCAATATCCTGGTGGACGAATTCCAGGATACCAACAACATTCAGTACGCGTGGATCCGCCTGCTGGCCGGTGATACCGGCAAGGTGATGATCGTGGGCGATGATGACCAGTCTATCTACGGCTGGCGCGGGGCGCAGGTGGAGAACATCCAGCGCTTCCTCAACGATTTCCCTGGCGCACAGACCATCCGCCTGGAGCAGAACTACCGCTCGACCAGCAATATCCTGAGCGCGGCCAACGCCCTGATTGAAAACAACAACGGGCGTCTGGGGAAAAAACTGTGGACCGACGGCGTCGACGGCGAACCCATTTCTATTTACTGCGCGTTCAACGAACTCGACGAAGCCCGCTTCGTGGTGAACCGCATTAAAACGTGGCAGGACAACGGCGGCGCGCTTGAGCAGTGTGCCATTCTCTACCGCAGCAACGCCCAGTCGCGCGTGCTGGAAGAGGCGTTGCTGCAGGTGGGCATGCCGTACCGCATTTATGGCGGCATGCGCTTCTTCGAACGTCAGGAAATCAAAGATGCGCTCTCGTATCTGCGCCTGATTGCCAACCGTAACGACGACGCGGCGTTTGAGCGCGTGGTCAACACGCCGACCCGCGGCATTGGTGACCGCACGCTGGACGTGGTGCGTCAGGCCTCTCGCGATCGTCAGCTCACGCTTTGGCAGGCGTGCCGCGAGCTGCTCCAGGAAAAAGCGCTCGCCGGCCGTGCCGCCAGCGCCCTGCAGCGCTTCCTTGAGCTGATTGACGCGCTGGCACAGGAAACGGCCGACATGCCGCTTCACGTGCAGACCGACCGGGTGATTAAAGACTCCGGCCTGAGAACCATGTACGAGCAGGAAAAGGGCGAGAAGGGCCAGACCCGTATTGAGAACTTAGAGGAGCTGGTCACGGCAACGCGCCAGTTCAGCTACAACGAAGAAGACGAAGATCTGATGCCGCTGCAGGCGTTTCTCTCTCACGCCGCGCTGGAAGCGGGCGAAGGGCAGGCGGATACCTGGCAGGATGCGGTTCAGCTCATGACCCTGCACTCTGCCAAGGGGCTGGAGTTCCCGCAGGTGTTTATCGTCGGCATGGAAGAGGGGATGTTCCCGAGCCAGATGTCGCTGGATGAAGGCGGACGCCTGGAAGAGGAGCGCCGTCTGGCCTATGTGGGCGTGACGCGAGCGATGCAAAAGCTGACGCTGACCTACGCCGAAACCCGCCGTCTGTACGGTAAAGAGGTCTATCACCGTCCGTCGCGCTTTATCGGTGAACTGCCGGAAGAGTGCGTGGAAGAGGTGCGTCTGCGTGCCAGTATCAGCCGCCCGGTCAGCCATCAGCGCATGGGCTCGCCGATTGCGGAAACCGACACCGGCTACAAGCTGGGCCAGCGCGTGCGCCATTCAAAGTTTGGCGAAGGTACCATTGTGAATCTGGAAGGCAGCGGCGAGCATAGCCGCCTGCAGGTGGCGTTCCAGGGGCAGGGGATCAAATGGCTGGTGGCGGCCTATGCGAAGCTGGAAACAGTCTAACATTCAGAAAAATATAATTATTTTGTAATAATCTGCTAGCCTTATACATTGAAGGTCAATTAATGCCCTTCAGCGTTCCGTTGCGTGTTGACGCCACAGTTATAGCTGGCGTAACATGCGCGCACGATTACGCTAAGAGGACATTCGCCTTGGACACACCCAGTAGATACTGGCTCAATTCCCTGTCATCCAGGAACAACTCCTAAGGCTATCTCCCCTTGCTGATGGCCTTAGTGGTTGTCAGCGACCTGCACTATTCCCGTCGCGCTGAGTCAGGCTGTTTAATGGTCTGAAACCCAATTTGTTTCTGTGTGCCCACCGAACTGTCCGATATTTTTTGCATTGGGAGTCCCGGTCATGTTGAGCGCATTTCAACTCGAAAATAACCGACTGACTCGGCTTGAAGCCGAAGAGTCACAGCCCCTCATTGATGCCGTATGGGTGGATCTGGTCGAGCCGGACGACGATGAACGCCTGCGCGTACAATCTGAGCTGGGACAAAGCCTGGCGACACGCCCGGAACTGGAAGACATCGAAGCATCCGCACGTTTTTTTGAAGACGAAGACGGCCTTCACATTCACTCCTTCTTCTTCTTTGAAGATGCCGAAGATCACGCGGGTAACTCCACCGTGGCGTTTACCATTCGCGACGGCCGCCTGTTTACCCTGCGCGAGCGCGAACTGCCTGCGTTTCGTCTCTACCGCATGCGCGCCCGCAGCCAGGCGATGGTGGACGGCAACGCCTACGAGCTGCTGCTCGACCTGTTCGAAACCAAAATTGAACAGCTGGCGGACGAAATTGAAAACATCTACAGCGATCTGGAAAAGCTGAGCCGCGTGATCATGGAAGGGCATCAGGGCGATGAGTACGACGAAGCCCTTTCGACGCTGGCGGAGCTGGAAGATATCGGCTGGAAGGTGCGTTTGTGTCTGATGGATACCCAGCGCGCGCTGAACTTCCTGGTGCGCAAGGCGCGTCTGCCGGGCGGCCAGCTGGAGCAGGCGCGTGAGATCTTACGAGATATCGAATCCCTTCTGCCGCACAACGAATCCCTGTTCCAGAAGGTCAACTTCCTGATGCAGGCGGCGATGGGCTTTATCAACATCGAGCAGAACCGCATCATCAAGATCTTCTCGGTGGTTTCTGTGGTGTTCCTGCCGCCGACGCTGGTGGCCTCCAGCTACGGGATGAACTTTGAGTTTATGCCGGAGCTGAAGTGGAGCTTTGGCTACCCGGGGGCGATTATCTTTATGATCCTCGCCGGGCTGGCGCCGTATCTCTATTTCAAGCGCAGGAACTGGCTGTAAAAATCGGGCGGGTGGCGCTGCGCTTACCCGCCCTTCAAAACACCTACATTCCTTTGCGGGCCCTGCGCTGGGTATAAATGGCATCGGCAACGAAAATCGCCAGCGCTACCCAGATAAAGGCAAACGTCACCATCTTATCAGCGCCCGGCACTTCGCCGTAAAACACCACCGCCAGCAGGAACATCAGCGTCGGGCCAATGTACTGGAAGAAGCCCAGCGTGGAGAGACGCAGGCGTGTCGCCGCGCCGGTGAAGCACAGCAGTGGAATGGTGGTTACCACGCCCGCCGCCATCAGCATCAGATTCAGCGACCACGGGTTGCTGCCCATATGGCTGGTTGGACTGTCGGCAATGCCGAAGAGATAAATCGCCGCCACCGGCAGCAGCCACAGGGTTTCAAACAGCATCCCGGTTTGGGCTTCCACCGCAATCTTCTTACGCACCAGGCCGTAGAAGGCAAAGCTGAACGCCAGGCCGAGGGCAATAATCGGCAGCGAGCCGAAGGTCCACAGCTGCACCAGCACGCCGCAGAAGGCCAAAATGACGGCCACCCACTGCATCCGACGGAAGCGCTCGCCGAGGAAAATCATCCCCAGCACGATGTTCACCAGCGGATTGATGAAGTACCCCAGGCTCGCTTCGAGCATGTGATGGTTATTCACAGCCCAGATAAACAGCAGCCAGTTACCGCCAATCAGCACGGCAGAGAGCGCCAGCAGGAAAATCTTCTTCGGGGTTTGCAGCAGCGTTTTGACGCCGGACCACTGACGGCTGAGGCTCATCAGCGCAATCATAAAGAAGAACGACCAGATGACGCGGTGGGTAAGGATCTCATCGGCCGGAACGTAGGCGATAAGCTTGAAATACGCCGGGGCGATACCCCAAATAAAATAAGCGGCAAGGGCGAGTAAAACGCCCTGCCGCGTCTGTTTAGCATCCATCGGGAAAATCCGTTACAAAAAAGTGAATTAATTTTACCCGATTTTGCCGCCTCAACCCACCATATAAGTGGCGGTTGCGCTGGCGATATAAACCTGTTCTTCGTTGTGTAACTCAACGCGCGCCACGGCCACTTTGTTGCCCGCGCGCAGCAGGCTGCTGGTACAGGTGAAGCGATTTCCGCGCCCTGGACGAAGATAGTCAACGCGTAAATCAATGGTGCCCATGCGCGCCAGACGCTGGCGGAGTTCGTCTTCATTAATGGTGTCATGGCGGGTCAGCGTACTGCCTACGCAGACCAGTCCAGCCGCGACGTCCAGCGCAGAGGCAATCACACCGCCGTGCAAAATACTTTGCGCCCAGTTACCCACCATCATCGGCTGGTTGTTGAAACTCAGCTGGGCAAAGTCTTTCTCGTAACGCTCCAGTTCCAGTCCCAGCGCGCGGTTAAACGGCATATGGTAAACAAAAATCTCGCCCACGAGTTTTAACACTTCTTCGGCGGTAAGCATGGCTGACATGAGGCATCACATCCTTATTGTTAATGAAATGTTGATTTTATGCCTCAGCAATAAGGAATTCCACTTTCAGAAACGAGGATGCAGCAGTTGTCGCAGAAGTATGTAGAATGTTCGCCACATAACTATTCAAGTAATTTTACTCTTTTGCAGGAGAACACCACCGATGCGGACGTATCTGGCCTGGTTACTGGCGGCGGTTGCGCTGCCCCTCACAGCATATGCGCAGGAAGCGACGATTAAAGAGGTGCATGATAAACCTGCCGTTCACGGCAGCATTATCGCGAACCTTCTTCAGGAGCATGACAATCCGTTCACGCTCTATCCGTACGACACCAACTACGTGATTTACACCCAGACCAGCGATCTCAACAAAGAGGCGATAAGCTCCTATAACTGGTCTGATAATGCGCGTAAAGATGAGGTGAAGTTCCAGCTCAGCCTCGCTTTCCCGTTCTGGCGCGGCATTCTGGGGCCGAACTCGGTTCTTGGTGCGTCTTACACGCAGAAATCCTGGTGGCAGCTGTCTAACAGCGGGGAGTCCTCGCCGTTCCGTGAAACGAACTACGAGCCGCAGCTGTTCCTCGGTTTTGCAACGGATTATGAATTTGCCGGATGGACGTTGCGTGATGTCGAAGTGGGCTTTAACCATGATTCCAACGGCCGTTCCGACCCGACTTCCCGTAGCTGGAACCGCGCCTATACGCGCCTGATGGCGCAGAACGGTAACTGGATGGTGGAGGTGAAGCCGTGGTATGTGGTCGGCAGCACTGATGACAACCCGGACATCACCAAATACATGGGATACTACCAGCTAAAAGTCGGCTATCAGCTGGGTGATGCCGTGCTGAGTGCAAAAGGTCAATACAACTGGAATACCGGCTACGGCGGCGCGGAAGTGGGCTTAAGCTATCCTGTGACGAAGCACGTTCGTATCTATACGCAAGTATACAGCGGTTACGGCGAGTCGCTTATCGACTACAACTTCAACCAGACCCGCGTCGGCGTGGGCGTGATGCTGAACGATATTCTCTAGGCAGCTCGAATGTTTTTGCGTTAAACGTTGAAGTTTCTCTCTCAGGCGCTGAAAATAGCGCCTGTTTTATTTTTCGCATATGGGGTTAATGTGGCGCAGGCGGAAGTATTGAATCAGGAGTCGCTGGCTAAGCAGGTTTTGCATGAAACCTTTGGCTACCAGCAGTTCCGCCCTGGCCAGGAAACCATCATTGAAACGGTGCTGGAAGGTCGCGATTGCCTGGTGGTGATGCCGACCGGCGGCGGTAAATCCCTCTGCTATCAGGTGCCCGCGTTGGTGCTTAACGGCCTGACGGTCGTGGTATCGCCCCTGATTTCTCTAATGAAAGACCAGGTTGACCAGCTGCTCGCCAACGGCGTGTCGGCGGCCTGTCTTAACTCGACGCAAACCCGCGAGCAGCAGCAAGAGGTGATGGCCGGGTGCCGCACCGGGCAAATTCGCCTGCTGTATATCGCGCCGGAACGCCTGATGCTGGATAACTTCCTCGACCATCTCTCGCACTGGAACCCGGTCCTGCTGGCGGTGGATGAAGCGCACTGTATCTCCCAGTGGGGGCACGATTTCCGCCCGGAATATGCTGCGCTCGGCCAGCTGCGTCAGCGCTTCCCCGAGCTGCCGTTTATGGCGCTTACCGCCACGGCAGATGACACCACCCGTCTGGATATTGTTCGCCTGCTGGGGCTGAACGACCCCTATATTCAGGTCAGCAGCTTCGACCGCCCCAACATCCGCTACATGCTGATGGAAAAATTCAAGCCGCTGGATCAGCTCTTACGCTACGTGCAGGAGCAGCGCGGCAAGTCCGGCATCATCTACTGCAACAGCCGGGCGAAGGTGGAAGACACCGCCGCGCGTCTGCAAAACCGTGGCTTTAGCGCGGCGGCCTACCATGCCGGGTTAGAGAACCACATCCGTGCCGACGTGCAGGAGAAATTCCAGCGCGATGACCTGCAAATCGTGGTGGCGACGGTAGCGTTCGGCATGGGGATAAACAAGCCCAACGTGCGCTTTGTGGTGCACTTCGACATTCCGCGCAATATCGAATCCTACTATCAGGAAACCGGCCGTGCCGGGCGTGACGGTCTGCCAGCGGAAGCGATGCTGTTTTACGATCCGGCCGACATGGCATGGCTGCGCCGCTGCCTGGAGGAAAAACCGCAGGGACAGCTGCAGGATATCGAACGCCACAAGCTCAACGCGATGGGCGCGTTTGCCGAAGCGCAAACCTGCCGTCGTCTGGTGCTGCTCAACTACTTTGGTGAAGGGCGACAGGAGCCGTGTGGCAACTGCGATATCTGCCTGGATCCGCCGAAACAGTACGATGGCCTGATGGACGCGCGTAAGGCGCTCTCGACCATTTACCGTGTTAACCAGCGCTTCGGGATGGGCTACGTGGTGGAAGTGCTGCGCGGTGCCAATAACCAGCGTATCCGCGATATGGGCCACGACAAACTGCCCGTCTACGGTATTGGCAAGGATCAGAGCCACGAGCACTGGGTCAGCATTATTCGTCAGCTCATTCACCTCGGCTTTGCCACACAGAACATTGCTCAGCACTCCGCGCTGCAGCTGACCGAAGCGGCGCGTCCGGTCCTGCGCGGTGACGTTGAACTGAAGCTCGCCGTGCCGCGCGTTATCGCCCTGAAGCCGCGGGTGATGCAAAAATCGTACGGCGGCAACTACGACCGCAAGCTGTTTGCCAAACTGCGCAAGCTGCGTAAAGCCATTGCCGATGAAGAGAACATCCCGCCTTACGTGGTGTTCAACGACGCGACGCTGATTGAGATGGCCGAGCAGATGCCGCTCAGCGCCAGCGAAATGCTCAGCGTCAACGGCGTCGGTACGCGCAAGCTGGAGCGCTTCGGGAAGGAGTTTATGGCCCTCATCCGCTCTCATGCCGACGGTGATGATGAGGAGTAGTCAGCCGGGCAAAAAAGTGTCAGGATGATGACTCACTGAATTATTTCCCTGCGAGCGAATTATGTTGATGCTATTTCTCACCGTGGCGTTAGTGCACATCGTTGCGCTGATGAGCCCGGGCCCGGACTTTTTCTTCGTGTCACAAACGGCCGTCAGCCGCTCCCGTAAAGAGGCCATGATGGGCGTGCTCGGTATTACTATGGGCGTCATGGTCTGGGCCGCGGTCGCGCTGCTTGGCCTGAACCTGATTCTGGCGAAGATGGCCTGGCTACATAACATCATTATGGTTGGCGGTGGCCTGTACCTGTGCTGGATGGGCTACCAGATGCTGCGCGGCGCGCTGAAAAAAGAAGAGAAAAAACCGGAAGAGCCAAAGGTTGAGCTGGCAACGGGCGGCCGCAGCTTTGTGAAAGGGCTGCTGACCAACCTGGCAAACCCGAAAGCCATTATCTATTTCGGCTCGGTGTTCTCGCTGTTTGTCGGGGATAACGTCGGCGCGGGCGCGCGCTGGGGTATCTTCCTGCTGATCGTCGTTGAGACCTTTGCGTGGTTCACCGTGGTGGCAAGCCTGTTTGCCTTACCGGCAATGCGCCGTGGCTATCAGCGCATCGCGAAGTGGATTGACGGCTTCGCCGGCGCGCTGTTCGCCGGCTTCGGCATTCATCTCATCATTTCTCGCTAAGCATGACGCGCTGAAGCAAGCAGCGCGCCAACCAGCATAAACAGCGAGCCAAAGACTTTATTCAGGGCCTTCATCTGCTTAGGCCCTTTAATCCACGCCGCAATCCGCTGCGCCAGGGTCGCGTAACCAATCATCACGATGATATCGACGATAATGGTGGTCGCACCCAGCACCACGTACTGCATCACCTGGGGCTGATGTGGCACGATAAACTGCGGGAACAGCGCGGCGAGGAAGACGATGCTTTTTGGGTTGGTGAGGTTGACGAACACCGCGCGCTTAAACAGATGGCCGCGATTTTGCGTCTGAGCGAGCGTATTCAGGTTGATGGAGCCCGCCGCGCGCCACTGCTGAATACCCAGCCAGATCAGATACGCTGCACCGGCCCATTTCAGTATCTCAAAAGCCAGTACCGAGCGGGAGAACAGGGTGCCCAGGCCAATTCCGACCAGGACGATGTGAATGCCCAGCCCGGCCTGCAAACCGGCAATCGACGCTGCCGCACCGCGATAGCCGTGGTTGATGGAGGTGGTCATGGTGTTAATGGCGCCCGAGCCCGGTGAAAGGCTAAGGATGATGGATGTCAGCAGGTAAGCGAACCACCACTCGAAGGTCATTTGAAACTCCCGAATCGTCTGTTTTTATGCCACAATACGCTATTGTTGAGTCATTTTGTGACCGGTTACGAAAAAACGATATTCCTTGGCTTACGTGAGTGGAAACCCGATGTTTCAGCAGAAAAAGGACTGGGAAACACGAGAAAACGCATTTGCTGCTTTCTCCATGGGGCCGCTGACCGATTTCTGGCGCCAGCGTGAGGAAGATGAGTTTACGGGCGTCGGTGATATACCGGTACGCTTTGTGCGTTTTCACGATAAGAAAAATGACCGGGTCATCGTAGTCTGTCCCGGGCGTATTGAGAGCTACATCAAATACGCCGAACTGGCCTATGACCTGTTCCATCTGGGCTTCGATGTGTTGATTATCGATCACCGCGGGCAGGGGCTTTCGGGCCGCCTGTTATCGGATACGCATCGCGGCCATGTGGATAGCTTCAGCGATTACGTCGACGATCTCGCCGCGTTCTGGCAGCAGGAGGTCGAGCCGGGCCCATGGCGGAAGCGCTATATCCTGGCGCATTCGATGGGCGGTGCGATTTCAACGCTGTTTTTACAGCGTCACGAGCACCAGTGCGACGCCATTGCGCTCACCGCGCCGATGTACGGCATCGTCATGCGCTTTCCGGACTGGATGGTACGCCATATTCTCGACTGGGCTGAGGGCCATCAGCGCATTCGTGAAGGTTACGCCATCGGCACCGGGCGCTGGCGGGCATTGCCGTTTGCGATGAACGTGCTGACCCACAGCCGACAGCGCTATCGTCGTAACCTGCGTTTTTATGCCGATGAACCGCGCCTGCGCGTGGGTGGCCCGACATATCACTGGGTGCGGGAAGGGATCCTTGCCGGTGAGCAGGTTCTGGCGGGCGTCGCGAATGATGACACGCCAACGCTACTGATTCAGGCTGAAGAAGAGCGTGTGGTGGATAACCGCATGCATGACCGCTTTTGCGAACTCCGCGCTGCCGCCGGGCACCCTTGTGAAGGGGGAAAACCGTTGGTCATCAACGGCGCGTACCATGAGATCCTTTTTGAAAAGGACGCTATGCGCTCAGTCGCGCTTAACGCCATCGTCGAGTTTTTCGACCGGCATAACTGATTTTCTATTGAGGTTAAATTTCCCTATGTACCAGGTTGTTGCATCTGATTTAGATGGCACGCTGCTTTCTCCCGACCACACCCTGTCGCCTTACGCGAAAGAGACCTTAAAGCTGCTGACCGCCCGGGGCGTGAACTTTGTGTTCGCCACCGGCCGCCACCACGTAGACGTAGGGCAGATCCGCGATAATCTTGAGATCAAATCGTACATGATCACCTCTAACGGTGCGCGCGTGCATGATACCGACGGCAACCTGATCTTTACCCACAACCTGGATCGCGATATTGCCGCCGATCTGTTCGGGGTCGTGCATAACAACCCGAACATCGTCACCAACGTTTACCGCGACGACGACTGGTTCATGAACCGCCACCGCCCGGAAGAGATGCGTTTCTTCAAGGAAGCCGTATTCCAGTACTCGCTGTACGAGCCGGGCCTGCTGGAGCCGGAAGGGATCAGCAAGGTGTTCTTCACCTGCGTAAACCATGAGGAATTGCTGCCGCTTGAGCAGGCGATCAACGCGCGCTGGGGCGATCGCGTCAACGTGAGCTTCTCAACGCTGACCTGTCTGGAAGTGATGGCCGGAGGCGTCTCCAAAGGCCACGCGCTGGAAGCGGTTGCGAAACGTCTGGGCTTCGAGCTGAAAGACTGCATCGCCTTTGGTGACGGCATGAACGACGCCGAAATGCTTTCTATGGCGGGCAAGGGCTGCATTATGGAGAACGCGCACCAGCGTCTGAAAGACCTGCATCCGGAGCTGGAAGTGATCGGCACCAACGGCGACAACGCGGTACCGAAATATCTGCGCAAGCTGTTCCTTGAATAATCTTCATTCGGTTATTTATTGCTCAGTTGTCAACTAAAGAGTTCGCTACAATGCCTGTCCTTCTTTCTGAGAGACAAGCATTGTGGCGCTACTCATTATCACCACTATCCTGTGGGCCTTCTCCTTTAGCCTGATTGGCGAATACCTTGCCGGTTCGGTCGACAGCTACTTCTCGGTGCTGATGCGCGTGGGGCTGGCAGCGCTGGTGTTCCTGCCGTTTCTGCGTACGCGCGGGCAATCGTTGAAAACGATCGTGCTGTATATGCTGGTGGGGGCGATGCAGCTCGGCATCATGTATCTGTTTAGCTTCCGGGCTTACGTCTACCTGTCCGTCTCTGAATTCCTGCTGTTCACCGTGCTTACGCCGCTCTATATCACGCTAATCTACGATTTGCTCAGCAAGCGCCGCCTGCGCTGGGGATATCTTTTAAGTGCGGCGCTGGCGGTGCTTGGGGCGGCGATTATTCGCTATGACAAGGTAAGCGATCACTTCTGGACTGGGTTGATGTTCGTCCAGCTCGCCAATATCAGCTTCGCCATCGGCATGGTGGGATACAAACGGCTGATGGAGACCCGTCCGATGCCGCAGCACAACGCGTTCGCCTGGTTCTATATGGGGGCCGCGATTGTCGCGGTGGTGGCGTGGTTTATGCTCGGCAACCCGCAAAAACTGCCGACTACCACCGTGCAGTGGAGCGTTCTGGTCTGGCTGGGCGTGGTGGCTTCCGGGCTG
Source organism: Enterobacter sp. AC1 (assembly GCF_050434705.1). Lineage (NCBI taxonomy): Bacteria > Pseudomonadati > Pseudomonadota > Gammaproteobacteria > Enterobacterales > Enterobacteriaceae > Enterobacter > Enterobacter sp. AC1. Next base: position 58,429 of record NZ_JBNDIZ010000013.1, read on the forward strand.
GGATACTTCATGTGGAACTACGGCGCTACGCAGGTAGACGCCGGTACGCTGGGGATCATGAACAACGTGCATGTCCCGGCAGGGCTGCTGGTCAACCTCGCCATCTGGCAGCAACAGCCGCACTGGCCGAGCTTCATTATTGGGGGAACGGTGATCCTGGCTTCGCTGTGGGTCCATCGACGCTGGGTCGCTCCGCGCTCCGCACAAACGGAAGATGGTCGCACGCGTGGTTCCGCGCTGAGCGAATAAACGCCTCTGTAATCGGCTGACGCTGCTCGCCATCGCGCACGGCGGCGTACAGCCTGCTCCACAGTCCTTCACCCAGGGTTTTGGTGACCACCAGACCCTGGCGTTCAAAACTTTCCACCACCCAATGCGGCAGCGCTGCGATACCCATTCTGGCCGCCACCATCTGAATCAACAGCAGGGTATTATCCACGCTTTTCAGCTGCGGGCTAATGCCTGCGGGCTGCAGGAAGTGACGCCAGATATCCAGACGACTGCGCTGAACCGGGTAAATCAGCAGCGTTTCTGTCGCCAGATCTTCCGGCGTGATGCGCGTTTTAGCCGCCAGGGGATGATCCGGCGCCAGCACCAGGCGCACTTCATAATCAAACATCGGCGAATAGTGCAGGCCGCTGCGCGGCAGTATGTCGGAGGTCATGACCAGATCCAGCTCGCCCTGCTGCAGCGAGGGCTGCGGGTCGAACGTCACGCCGGATTTAAAGTCCATCTCCACCTGCGGCCACTTCTGGCGGAAGTTCTCAAGCGCGGGGGTCAGCCACTGAATACAGCTGTGGCATTCAATGGCGATACGCAGTTTGGTCTGCTGCGGTTCGTTACACGCCTGCAGCGCGCTGGCGATCTGCGGCAGCACCTGATTCGCCAGCTGCAGCAGGATCTCGCCCTGAGGCGTAAAGCGCAGCGGCTGGCTCTTACGCACAAAAAGACGAAATCCAAGGCGCTGTTCCAGATCGCTGAACTGGTGAGAAAGGGCGGACTGGGTCTGGTGCAGCGTGGCCGCCGCCGCCGCGAGCGAGCCGCAGTTCCGCAACGCTTGTAGCGTTTTCAGGTGTTTTATCTCGATCATGAAAGTCCTTCACTTCGCCATGAACATTTTGCGCTTGAGGAATATACAGTACCTGCCAATTATAGATGTGTAAACATCTGGACGTCTAAATAACGAATTTCACAAGGGGCATACCATGACAATCCGCAATCACACTCTCGGTTTTCCTCGCGTTGGCCTGCGTCGCGAGCTGAAAAAAGCGCAAGAAAGCTACTGGGCGGGTAACGCCACCCGTGAAGAACTGCTGGCGGTAGGACGCGAACTGCGCGCCCGTCACTGGGATCAGCAAAAACAGGCGGGTATTGACCTGCTGCCGGTGGGCGATTTCGCCTGGTACGACCATGTTCTGACGACCAGCCTGCTGCTTGGCAACGTGCCGGCTCGTCATCAGAACAAAGATGGATCGGTAGATATCGATACCCTGTTCCGCATCGGCCGTGGCCGTGCGCCAACGGGTGAGCCTGCGGCAGCGGCGGAAATGACCAAGTGGTTTAACACCAACTATCACTATATGGTGCCGGAGTTCGTAAAAGGCCAGCAGTTCAGGCTAACCTGGACGCAGCTTCTGGATGAGGTGGACGAAGCGCTGGCGCTGGGCCACCAGGTGAAACCGGTGCTGCTCGGGCCGGTAACGTACCTGTGGCTGGGTAAAGTGAAGGGCGAGCAGTTTGACCGCCTCAGCCTGCTGAAAGATATTCTGCCGGTCTACAAACAGGTGCTGATTGAGCTGGGCAAACGCGGCATTCAGTGGGTGCAAATCGACGAACCCGCGCTGGTGCTCGAACTGCCGCAGGAGTGGCTCGATGCCTTCAATCCGGCGTATGACGCGCTGACCGGTCAGGTAAAACTCCTGCTGACCACCTATTTTGAAGGCGTGACGCCGAACCAGAAGACCATTACCGCGCTGCCGGTTCAGGGCCTGCACATTGACCTCGTACACGGTAAAGATGACGTGACGGAACTGCACAAGCGCCTGCCAGCGGACTGGCTGCTCTCCGCTGGCCTGATCAACGGCCGTAACGTCTGGCGCGCCGATCTCACCGAGAAATATGCCCAGATTAAGGACATTGTCGGCAAACGTGAGCTTTGGGTAGCATCTTCCTGTTCGCTGCTGCACAGCCCGATCGATCTGAGCGTGGAAACGCGTCTGGATACCGAGGTCAAAAGCTGGTTTGCCTTCGCGCTGCAAAAATGTGAAGAGCTGGCTCTGCTGCGCGACGCGCTCAACAGCGGCGACACGGCGGCGATTGCCGAATGGAGCGCACCGATTCAGGCGCGCCGTCACTCGGCTCGCGTGCATAACCCGGCGGTGGAAAAACGCCTGGCGGCCATCACCGCCCAGGACAGCCAGCGTCAGAGCCCGTATGAGGTGCGCGCTGAAGCACAGCGCGCCCGCTTCAACCTGCCTGCCTGGCCGACCACCACAATTGGTTCCTTCCCGCAGACCACCGAGATCCGCGGCCTGCGTCTGGACTTCAAAAAAGGCAATCTGGATGCGAATCACTACCGCACCGGCATCGCTGAACACATCAAGCAGGCGATTATCGAGCAGGAACGTCTGGGTCTGGACGTGCTGGTGCACGGTGAGGCCGAGCGTAACGACATGGTGGAATACTTCGGTGAACATCTGGACGGTTTCGTCTTTACCCAGAACGGCTGGGTGCAGAGCTACGGCTCCCGCTGCGTGAAGCCACCGGTGGTTATCGGTGACGTCAGCCGCCCGGAAGCGATCACCGTGGAGTGGGCGAAATACGCGCAGTCCCTGACGGACAAGCCGGTGAAAGGCATGCTCACCGGTCCGGTAACGATTCTTTGCTGGTCCTTCCCGCGTGAAGACGTGACCCGTGAAACCATCGCGAAGCAAATTGCGCTGGCGCTGCGGGACGAAGTGGCGGATCTCGAAGCCGCAGGCATTGGCATTATTCAGATTGACGAACCGGCGCTGCGCGAAGGCTTGCCGCTGCGTCGCAGCGACTGGGATGCGTACTTACAGTGGGGCGTGGAAGCGTTCCGCATCAATGCCGCGGTCGCGAAGGACGACACTCAAATTCACACCCACATGTGTTACTGCGAATTTAACGACATCATGGATTCGATTGCCGCGCTGGATGCTGACGTGATCACCATCGAGACCTCGCGTTCAGACATGGAGCTGCTGGAGTCGTTCGAAGAGTTCGACTATCCGAATGAGATTGGGCCGGGCGTGTACGATATTCACTCCCCGAACGTGCCGAGCGTGGAGTGGATTGAAGCCCTGCTGAAAAAAGCGGCTCAGCGCATTCCGGCAGAGCGCCTTTGGGTAAACCCGGACTGCGGACTGAAAACCCGCGGCTGGCCGGAAACCCGCGCAGCGCTCGCCAACATGGTGAAGGCGGCGCAGAACCTGCGACAGGCGTAGTGATGCTGGATTGCCGGGTGGCGCTAACGCTAGCCGGCCTACCTTAAGGCCCGGTAAGGCGTAGCCGCCACCGGGCTTTTTTTACGCTTTCTTCCCGCCGTACTGGCTAAACCACGCCAGCATCCGCTGCCAGCCATCTTTGGCTGATTCAGCGTGATAGCTCGGACGATAATCGGCGTTAAACGCATGGCCTGCATCCGGGTACACCACAATCTCCGCCTTCGCATTGGCCGCGCGGAGCGCATGGCGCATGGTCTCTACCGAATCAAGCGAAATACCGGTGTCCTGACCGCCGTACAGCCCTAGCACCGGAGCATTTAACTCGGTGGCGATATCCACGGGATGTTTCGGTGAATTCAGCGTTTTTTCACCTACCAGTTTGCCGTACCAGGCGACAGCGGCTTTGAGCTGCGGGTTATGTGCGGCGTACAGCCAGCTAATGCGCCCGCCCCAGCAGAAACCGGTGACCAGCAGACGATGTGGATCGCCCCCGTTGCGCGCCGCCCAGCTGGCAACGTGGTCGAGATCGGCCAGCACCTGTGCGTCAGGAACCTTGCTGACCAGGTTGCTGAGCAGTGTAGGAATATCGCTGTAGTTGTTCGGATCGCCCTGACGGAAGTAGAGCTCTGGGGCAACGGCCAGATACCCTTCCAGCGCCAGCCGGCGGCAGAGGTCGCGAATGTGCTCGTGAACCCCAAAAATCTCCTGAATCACAATCACGATGGGCAGCGGGCCGTCTGCCGATTTTGGCCGCGCGTGCCAGGCAGGCATATTCTCCCCCTGCGAGGGAATGGAGGTCTCGCCCGCCGTAATTTCCGCTTCTGACGTCGAAACGATGGTGGAAGCGTGTGGGGCCGCAGCAGGTGCAAAACCGGTTTTTTCAGTCATGGCATTCTCCGTACCAATGAGTTAGCGCAAAGGTAAATATAGACACCAGGTTAACAACTCACAGTGCCTTAAACGGTCTATCTTTTGTGCAGCATCTGGCGATATAACTTGTTAATGTGATGTAAATCACTTTTTTATGGAAATTTAATGCAATCATTTTCATTCATGGTGAGATGTGTCACGAAATTATGCTTACCGCTTCTGTAAAGTACCGTTTTACTTCTTCTGACTAACCGACCCACAGAGGAGTCACCTATGTCTAAGTCTGATGTTTTTCATCTCGGCCTCACCAAAAACGATTTACAAGGGGCTACGCTCGCAATCGTCCCTGGCGATCCTGAGCGTGTGGAAAAGATCGCCGCGCTGATGGATAAGCCGGTCAAGCTGGCAGCCCATCGCGAATTCACCACCTGGCGTGCAGAGCTGGATGGTAAAGCCGTGATCGTCTGTTCTACCGGTATCGGTGGACCGTCTACTTCAATTGCTGTTGAAGAGCTGGCGCAGCTGGGCATTCGTACTTTCCTGCGTATCGGTACCACCGGCGCTATTCAGCCGCACATCAACGTGGGCGACGTGCTGGTCACGACTGCGTCCGTACGTCTGGACGGAGCAAGCCTGCACTTTGCACCGATGGAATTCCCGGCAGTAGCAGACTTTGAATGTACCACTGCGCTGGTTGAAGCCGCGAAATCCGTAGGCGCGACTACCCACGTGGGCGTAACGGCCTCTTCCGACACCTTCTACCCGGGCCAGGAGCGTTACGACACCTTCTCCGGCCGCGTAGTAAACCGCTTCAAAGGCTCAATGGAAGAGTGGCAGTCCATGGGCGTGATGAACTACGAAATGGAATCCGCAACGCTGCTGACCATGTGCGCAAGCCAGGGTCTGCGTGCCGGTATGGTGGCGGGCGTTATCGTCAACCGTACTCAGCAGGAGATCCCGAACGCCGAAACCATGAAGCAGACCGAAAGTCATGCGGTGAAAATCGTGGTTGAAGCCGCGCGTCGCCTGATCTAGTCCTCTCCTTTCGAAATCAAAGGCCGACACGTTCGGCCTTTTTTTTTGCGTAGCGCCTCGCAGGAAAACCCTTTCAAACTGGACGTTTATACAGCACAATCTTATTTTGTGCGGGTAATACGTTGATGCAGGGGGCATTGTGGATATCTCAATCCTGATATATGCGGTGATTGCGCTGGCGGGCGTGGCGATAGGCTGGCTCATTTCCAGCTATCAACATGCGCAGCAGAAGGCCGATCAATTGGCAGAGCGCGAAGAGATAGTCGCTGAATTAAGCGCGGCAAAGCAGCAGTTTGCCCTGAGCGAACACTGGCGCGATGAGTGTGAACTGCTCAACAACGAGCTGCGTAATCTGCGTGATATCAACACCTCGCTGGAGGCCGATCTCCGCGAAGTGACCACCCGCCTTGAATCCACGCAACTGCATGCGGAAGACAAAATCCGCCAGATGATCAACAGCGAGCAGCGTCTCAGCGAACAGTTTGAGAACCTCGCCAACCGTATTTTTGAGCACAGCAACCGCCGCGTTGACGAACAGAACCGCCAGAGTCTGAACAGCCTGCTGACGCCCCTGCGCGAACAGCTGGACGGTTTTCGCCGCCAGGTGCAGGACAGCTTTGGTCAGGAAGCCCGCGAGCGCCACACGCTGGCGCATGAGATTCGCAATCTTCAGCAGCTCAATGCGCAAATGGCGCAGGAAGCGGTCAACCTGACCCGGGCGCTTAAAGGGGATAACAAAACCCAAGGCAACTGGGGAGAAGTGGTGCTTACCCGCGTACTGGAAGCTTCTGGCCTGCGGGAAGGGTATGAATACGAAACGCAGGTGAGTATCGAAAACGATGCCCGCTCGCGTATGCAGCCGGATGTCATAGTGCGGCTGCCGCAGGGTAAAGATGTGGTGATTGATGCCAAAATGACGCTGGTGGCATATGAGCGCTACTTTAATGCGGAAGATGACTTCACGCGTGAGTCTGCCCTGCAGGAGCACATTGCCTCCGTGCGTAACCACATTCGCCTGCTCGGCAGAAAAGATTATCAGCAACTGCCTGGCCTGCGCTCGCTGGACTATGTTCTGATGTTTATCCCGGTTGAGCCCGCGTTTCTGCTGGCGCTCGACAGACAGCCTGAGCTGATCACCGAAGCGCTCAAAAACAACATTATGCTGGTCAGCCCCACCACGCTGCTGGTGGCCCTGCGCACCATTGCCAACCTGTGGCGCTATGAGCACCAGAGCCGCAACGCGCAGCAGATTGCCGATCGCGCCAGCAAGCTGTACGACAAAATGCGCCTCTTCGTGGACGACATGTCTTCGGTCGGGCAGAGCCTGGATCGTGCGCAGGATAACTACCGTCAGGCGATGAAAAAACTCGCCTCCGGCCGTGGCAATCTTCTGGTGCAGGCCGAAGCATTCCGCAGCCTTGGGGTAGAGGTTAAACGCGAGATTAATCCGGAATTGGTCGATCAGGCTATCGCCCAGGACGAAGAGTTTCGCCTACGTGAAGGTGCGGACGAACAAAAGACAAACAGTGAAGACAACACCTTAGCGGCAGATTTATCACCCGAAGAGCCTCCCGCGCGTTTCTTTCGCGGTGGTTGAAACGTAGGGCAATCGCGCCCAATCTGTTACACTTCACGAACATTTTACTGATAAGCAGGCTCTGAGATGGTTGACGATTCACAAGACACAACGCACTTTGGCTTTCAGACTGTCGCCAAAGCGCAGAAAGCTGACATGGTGGCCCACGTATTTCATTCCGTGGCGGCGAAGTACGATGTGATGAATGACCTGATGTCGTTCGGTATTCATCGCTTGTGGAAGCGCTTCACCATTGACTGTAGCGGCGTGCGTCGTGGACAAACTGTGCTGGATTTAGCCGGCGGTACGGGCGATTTAACCGCGAAATTCTCCCGTCTGGTGGGCGAAACCGGTCGCGTTGTTCTCGCAGATATTAATGACTCCATGCTGAAAATGGGACGCGAAAAGCTGCGTAACATCGGCGTGGTGGGAAATGTGGAATATGTGCAGGCAAACGCCGAAGCGCTGCCGTTCCCGGACAACACCTTCGACTGCATCACTATCTCCTTCGGCCTGCGTAACGTTACCGATAAAGAAAAAGCGCTGCGTTCCATGTATCGCGTGCTGAAGCCGGGTGGACGCCTGCTGGTGCTCGAGTTCTCTAAACCCATTATTGAGCCGCTGAGCAAAGCTTACGACGCCTATTCCTTCCACGTGCTGCCGCGCATCGGCGAGCTGGTGGCCAACGACGCGGAAAGCTATCGCTATCTGGCGGAGTCTATCCGTATGCACCCGGATCAGGACACCTTAAAAGCCATGATGCAGGACGCGGAATTTGAGAACGTTGAATATTTCAACCTGACGGCGGGTGTCGTCGCGCTGCATCGCGGTTACAAATTCTGAGTGGAGGTGTCCCGTGCCCTTTAAACCCTTAGTCTCCGCAGGCATCGAGAATGTACTGAACGCTTTTCTGTATCGCGCTCCGGCGCTGAAAGCTGCACGTCAGCGGCTGAGCGGGAAGGTATTACGTATTGTTTTAAAAGAGTTCTCGACGCCGCTTGTGCTGGTCTTCAGCGAACGCCAGCTCGACGTTCTGGGGGAGTGGGAAGGTGAAGCCGACTGCTCGGTCATCACTCACATGAGCGTGCTGCCAAAACTGCGCGATCGTCAGCAATTAACGGCGCTTATCCGCAGCGGTGAGCTGGAAGTGGAAGGCGATATTCAGGTCGTGCAGAACTTCGTTGCGCTCACCGATCTGGCTGAGTTCGATCCGGCAGAGCTGCTCGCGCCATTTATCGGCGACATTGCCGCCGAGGGCATCGGGAAAGTCCTTCATGGTGGCGCGTCTTTTGCGCGCAAAAGCTTTCAACGCCAGCAACGCTATGCGGCAGAAGTGCTGACGGAGGAGTGGCGAATGGCGCCCGGGTCACTGGAAGTTGCGTGGTTTGCGGAAGAGACCGCTGCTGTAGAACGTGCGGTTGATGCGTTAACCAAACGGCTGGAAAAACTGGAGGGCAAATGACGCCTGGTGAAATTCGGCGCCTCTATTTCATTATTCGCACCTTTTTGAGCTACGGGCTCGACGAGCTTATCCCCAAAATGCGTATCACGCTGCCGCTTCGTATCTGGCGGCGAATGCTGTTCTGGATGCCCAATCGTCATAAAGGTCAGCCGCTGGGCGAGCGTCTGCGCCTGGCGCTGCAGGAGCTGGGGCCGGTGTGGATTAAGTTCGGACAGATGCTCTCGACCCGTCGCGATCTCTTCCCGCCACTGATTGCTGATGAGCTCGCGATGCTGCAGGATCGGGTCGCACCGTTTGACGGCGCGCGCGCGAAAAAGCAAATTGAAGAGGCGATGGGTAATATTCCCGTCGAGACCTGGTTTGACGATTTCGACATTCAGCCACTGGCGTCGGCCTCTATCGCGCAGGTGCACACCGCGCGTCTGAAAGAAAACGGCAAAGAAGTCGTTATTAAAGTCATTCGTCCGGACATCCTCCCTATCATCAAAGCAGACATGAAGCTGATTTATCGTCTGGCGCGCTGGGTGCCGCGTCTGCTGCCGGACGGGCGCCGTCTGCGTCCGATGGAAGTGGTGCGGGAATATGAAAAAACGCTGATTGACGAGCTTAACCTCCTGCGCGAGTCGGCAAACGCCATTCAGCTGCGTCGCAACTTTGAAAACAGCCCGATGCTCTATGTACCTGAAGTCTATTCTGACTACTGCAGCCAGAACATGATGGTAATGGAGCGCATCTACGGTATTCCCGTCTCTGATGTGGTGGCCCTGGAAAAACAGGGAACGAACATGAAGCTGTTGGCCGAACGTGGCGTACAGGTGTTCTTTACTCAGGTATTCCGCGACAGCTTTTTCCATGCGGACATGCACCCGGGCAACATCTTCGTGAGCTACGAGCACCCTGAAGATCCGAAGTATATCGGTATCGACTGCGGGATTGTGGGGTCGCTGAATAAAGAAGATAAACGCTATCTGGCAGAGAATTTCATCGCTTTCTTCAATCGCGACTACCGTAAGGTGGCCGAGTTGCACGTTGATTCCGGCTGGGTTCCACCGGACACCAACGTCGAAGAGTTCGAGTTTGCTATCCGAACCGTTTGCGAACCGATTTTTGAAAAACCGCTGGCGGAAATCTCCTTCGGGCACGTGCTGTTAAACCTGTTCAACACCGCTCGTCGCTTTAATATGGAAGTTCAGCCGCAGCTAGTTTTACTTCAGAAAACATTACTTTACGTTGAGGGTGTAGGCCGACAGCTCTATCCTCAGTTAGACTTGTGGAAGACCGCGAAACCATTCCTGGAATCCTGGATTAAGGATCAGGTTGGCATTCCGGCGCTGGTACGCTCGCTGAAGGAGAAAGGCCCGTTCTGGATAGAGAAAATGCCTGAAATTCCTGAACTGGTTTATGACAGTTTGCGTCAGAGCAAGAACCTTCAGCACAGTATGGATAAAATCGCCCGCGAGCTTCAGTCCAGCCGCGTTCGTCAGGGTCAGTCACGCTATCTCTTTGGGATTGGCGCAACGCTGCTGCTGAGCGGTACGCTGCTGCTGATCAACCGTCCGGACTGGCAGATGATGCCCGCCTGGCTGATGGCTGGCGGGGCTGTTGTCTGGCTGGCCGGCTGGCGAAAAACGCGCTGAGTTCGTCGCCTTCGACGGGTCGCATACGTATAATGCGACCTGACTAATTAATCATCTATCCCTGAGGAACATGTATGGGTGGTATCAGTATTTGGCAATTGTTGATCATTGCCGTCATCGTCGTGCTGCTGTTTGGCACCAAAAAGCTCGGTTCTATTGGTTCCGATCTGGGCGCGTCTATCAAAGGCTTCAAGAAAGCGATGAGCGATGATGAGAGCAAGCAGGATAAAACCAGCCAGGACGCTGACTTTACTGCTAAATCCATCTCTGACAAGCAAGAAGAAGCGAAAAAGGAAGACGCTAAAAGCCACGATAAAGAGCAGGTATAAGCCGTGTTCGACATTGGTTTTAGTGAGCTGCTGCTGGTCTTTGTGATTGGCCTGATCGTGTTGGGGCCGCAGCGTCTGCCGGTGGCAGTGAAAACCGTTGCGGGCTGGGTGCGTGCGCTGAGATCGCTGGCATCGACCGTACAGAATGAACTGGCGCAGGAGCTTAAGCTGCAGGAATTTCAGGAAAGCCTGAAAAAGGTTGAGAAGGCGAGCATGGATAACCTGACGCCGGAGCTGAAAGCCTCAATGGATGAACTGCGTGAAGCGGCGGAATCCATGAAGCGTTCTTACAGCGTTAACGATCCTGAAAAAGCGAGCGATGAAGCGAACACCATCCATAACCCGGTGGTGAAGGGCAGCGAGGAGCAGCGTGAGGGCGTAACGCCAGCCAGCGCTGAACATCAGGCTGCCGCGCCGGAACAGACGCCGCAGGAAACTGAAGTGAAAAAACAGGCGCAGCCGGAAGACCCCGCGATAAAAGTGGCGGAGGCGAAGCCCGCCGCACCTGTTTCCGAATCATCCCCTTCGTCGAGTGATAAAGCGTAAACATGGCTGTAGATGATACTCAACCGCTTATTACGCACCTCATAGAGCTGCGTAAACGCCTGTTAAACTGCATTATTGCGGTTCTCATTATTTTTCTATGCCTGGTCTATTTCGCCAACGATATCTACCAGGTTGTCTCTGCTCCGCTGATTAAGCAGATGCCGCTGGGCGCAACAATGATTGCGACGGACGTGGCTTCTCCGTTCTTTACCCCCATCAAGCTTACCTTCTGGGTATCGCTGATTGCCTCAGCGCCGGTCATTCTGTATCAGGTATGGGCATTTGTGGCGCCGGCCTTGTACAAGCATGAACGCAAGCTGGTGATCCCGCTTCTGGTCTCCAGCTCACTGCTGTTCTATATCGGTATGGCGTTTGCCTATTTCGTTGTCTTCCCGCTGGCCTTCGGCTTCCTCACGCACACCGCGCCGGAAGGGGTTCAGGTGTCGACGGATATCGCCAGCTACCTCAGCTTTGTCATGGCGCTGTTTATGGCGTTCGGCGTGGCATTCGAAGTGCCGGTGGCTATCGTGCTGCTTTGCTGGGTAGGGGTAACCACGCCGGATGACCTGCGTAAGAAGCGTCCGTATATCCTGGTAGGCGCATTTGTGGTCGGTATGCTGCTGACGCCGCCAGATGTTTTCTCGCAGACGCTGCTGGCCATACCGATGTACTGCCTGTTTGAGGTCGGCGTGTTCTTCTCGCGTTTCTACGTGGGTAAAGGACGTCGAACGGATGACGAAGACGATACGTCCGACAAGACTACTGAAGAGTAAAACCAGCCGCCCGTCAGGGCGGTTGTTACATGGGGATTAGCATGTTTGATATCGGACTCAACCTGACCAGCTCGCAGTTTGCGAAAGATCGCGATGAGGTGGTCGCGCGTGCGTTTGCGGCTGGGGTGAAAGGACTATTGCTGACGGGGACCAACCTGCATGAAAGCGAGCAGGCGCAGCAGCTGGCGCAACGCTACGATCGCTGTTGGTCTACCGCTGGCGTGCATCCTCATGACAGCAGCCAGTGGACCCCGGACAGTAGCGAAACCCTGCACAGGCTGGCGCAGACGCCAGACGTTGTGGCGATCGGTGAATGCGGTCTCGATTTCAACCGTAACTTTTCTACGCCTGAAGAGCAGGAAAGGGCGTTCACTGCCCAGCTTGCACTGGCGGCAGAGCTTGAAATGCCCGTATTTATGCACTGCCGCGACGCGCATGAGCGTTTCCTGGCGCTGCTGGATCCGTGGCTAAATAAACTGCCCGGCGCGGTGCTGCACTGCTTCACCGGCTCCCGCCAGGAGGCGCTGGATTGCCTGAAGCGAGGGCTTTATCTTGGCATTACCGGCTGGGTTTGCGATGAGCGCCGCGGGCTTGAGCTTCGGGAACTGTTACCCGCTATCCCGGCTGAGCGGCTGCTTTTTGAAACCGATGCGCCTTATCTGCTGCCGCGCGATATGAAACCCAAACCGGCCTCGCGGCGAAATGAGCCCGCCTGGCTGGGGCACATTGTTGAGAGCGTAGCGAAGTGGCGCGGAGAGGATCCACAATGGCTTTCCGCGCAGACGGATGACAACGTGCGTACTCTGTTCGGGATAGGTTTTTAAACTTTGCGGAAGTCGGTGTTTTTAACGCTCTGAAGCACCTGCTTGTTCAGCAGGTTGAGCAACAGCATGGAGCGGGCTTCACCGTCTGGCTCGGCAAAAATTGCCTGCAGGCCTTCAAAAGCGCCTTCCGTAATGACAACGCAATCGCCCGTGTAAGGCGTTTCCGGGTCGGTGATCCCTTCAGGCTGTTGGTAAACTGACAGCTGGTGAATAACCGTCGACGGAACCGTTGCCGGATGGGCACCAAAACGAACAAAGTGGCTGACGCCGCGCGTGGCGCTGATGGTGGTGGTGTGGATCACCTCCGGGTCGAACTCCACGAACAGGTAGTTCGGGAATAGCGGCTCACTCACGGTTGTGCGCTTCCCGCGCTGCATCTTTTCAAGCGTGATCACGGGCGTCAGGCAATTTACAGACTGACGTTCAAGATGTTCCTGCGCGCGCTGAAGCTGCCCGCGTTTGCAATACAGTAAATACCAGGCCTGCATAATCACTCTTTCCCTTAGTTCGGGGCGCAAGCATATCAAAACCCTGGCGGGATCGCTAAGTTGATTATAATGGGGGAAAACGCAACAGAACGCATAAGTTCACGCTTGTTTAACAAAATTACAGCATCAAGCAGTCTTACGCCGTATAATGAAGCGCTTACAGAGAGGCCATGATTAACTGCATGAAATACCACGATCTCCGCGACTTCCTGACGCTGCTGGAAAAGCAGGGTGAACTCAAACGCATTACACTTCCTGTTGATCCTTATCTGGAGATGACAGAAATAGCTGACCGCACCCTGCGTGCCGGTGGCCCCGCATTACTTTTTGAAAATCCGAAAGGTTACTCAATGCCGGTGCTGTGCAACCTGTTTGGTACACCGCGTCGTGTCGCACTGGGGATGGGGCAGGAGGACGTCACGGCGCTGCGCGAAGTGGGTAAACTGCTGGCGTTTCTGAAAGAGCCGGAGCCACCGAAAGGCTTCCGCGATCTGTTCGACAAACTGCCGCAGTTTAAGCAGGTGCTGAACATGCCTACCAAACGCCTGCGTGGCGCGCCGTGCCAGCAGAAAGTGCTGGAAGGCGATGCGGTTGATTTGACTAAAATCCCTATTATGCAGTGCTGGCCTGAAGATGCCGCTCCGCTGATCACCTGGGGGCTTACCGTGACGCGCGGCCCCCACAAAGAGCGCCAGAATCTGGGTATTTACCGCCAGCAGTTGATTGGCAAGAATAAGCTCATCATGCGCTGGCTGTCGCACCGCGGCGGCGCGCTGGATTTCCAGGAGTGGTGCGCTGCGCATCCTGGTGAACGTTTCCCGGTTTCAGTTGCGCTAGGTGCCGATCCGGCCACCATTCTTGGGGCGGTAACGCCCGTACCGGATACGCTCTCTGAATATGCGTTTGCAGGTCTGCTGCGCGGGACCAAAACGGACGTCGTGAAGTGTATCTCTAACGATCTCGAAGTTCCGGCCAGTGCAGAAATCGTGCTGGAAGGTTACATTGAGCAGGGTGAACTGGCACCGGAAGGTCCCTACGGCGACCACACCGGCTATTACAACGAAGTGGATAACTTCCCGGTGTTTACCGTGACGCATATTACGCAGCGTGAAGATGCGATTTATCACTCCACGTATACCGGACGTCCACCGGACGAACCTGCGGTACTGGGCGTGGCGCTGAATGAAGTGTTTGTGCCTATCCTGCAAAAACAGTTCCCGGAAATCGTAGATTTCTATCTGCCGCCTGAAGGATGCTCGTATCGCATGGCGGTGGTCACGATGAAGAAACAGTATCCTGGCCACGCTAAACGCGTAATGATGGGCGTATGGTCTTTCCTGCGCCAGTTTATGTATACCAAATTTGTTATTGTCTGCGATGATGACGTTAACGCCCGCGACTGGAATGACGTCATTTGGGCCATTACCACGCGAATGGACCCGGCGCGTGATACGGTGTTAGTTGAAAACACGCCGATAGATTACCTGGATTTTGCCTCGCCGGTTTCCGGCCTTGGCTCAAAAATGGGACTGGATGCCACAAATAAATGGCCCGGCGAAACCGACCGTGAATGGGGTCGCCCGATCAAAAAAGATCCTGCCGTGACCGCGCGAATTGACGCGATCTGGGACGAACTGGCCATAATGAGTAACGGTAAGCCTGAATCTGACCGTTAAGCCCTATAGACTTCCCGACAGAGAGAGCGAATGACAACCTTAAGCTGTAAAGTGACCTCGGTAGATGCCATCACCGACACCGTATATCGCGTCCGTTTAGTGCCAGAAGCGCCATTCTCTTTTCGCGCTGGTCAGTACTTAATGGTTGTGATGGATGAGCGTGATAAGCGTCCTTTCTCTATGGCCTCAACGCCAGCGGAGCAGGAATTTATTGAGCTTCATATTGGTGCGTCAGAGCTTAACCTGTATGCGATGGCGGTGATGGATCGGATCCTGAAGGAACGCGAAATCGTGGTGGATATTCCACACGGTGAAGCGTGGCTACGCGATGACGAAGACCGTCCACTGATCCTCATCGCTGGCGGCACAGGCTTCTCGTACGTGCGCTCTATTCTGTTGACCGCCCTGGCGCGTAATCCGGACCGTGATATCACCATTTACTGGGGTGGCCGCGAAGAGAAACATCTGTACGATCTCTCTGAGCTGGAAGCGCTGAGCGTAACCCATCCTAACCTGCGCATTGAGCCGGTGGTTGAGCAGCCGGAAGAGGGCTGGCGTGGGCGTAGCGGGACGGTGCTGACGGCGGTACTCCAGGATCATGGCACGCTGGCAGGGCACGATATCTATATCGCTGGCCGTTTTGAGATGGCGAAAATTGCCCGCGACCTGTTCTGTAACGAACGTGACGCGCGTGAAGACCGTCTGTTCGGCGATGCGTTTGCGTTTATCTAAATAAAAAGCCCGCCCCTGACAGGCGGGAAGAACGGCAACTAAACTGTCTCTCTTCGCCAATGACGCCAGTGGCGGTGAGAATCTCTCGTAGGCCGGGAAAGCGCAGCGCCTCCCGGCAAAAGCCCGATGGCGCGATGCTTATCGGGCCTACGTTATAGCCTTACACTCTCTCAAACACCGTCGCGATACCCTGACCCAGCCCGATACACATCGTTGCCAGACCAAACTGAGCGTCTTTGCGTTCCATCAGGTTAATCAGCGTGGTGCTGATACGCGCCCCGGAGCAGCCCAGCGGGTGACCGAGGGCGATCGCGCCGCCGTTGAGGTTAATCTTCTCGTCGATCTGCTCCATCAGACCCAGATCCTTAATGCACGGCAGGATCTGCGCGGCGAACGCTTCGTTCATCTCAAACAGGTCGATGTCGCTGGCGGTTAATCCCGCTTTTTTCAGCGCAAGCTTAGAAGCCGGAACCGGGCCGTAGCCCATGATCGAAGGGTCGCAGCCCACGACCGCCATCGAACGCACGCGGGCGCGAGGCGTTAACCCCAGCTCGCGAGCGCGGCTTTCGCTCATCACCAGCATCGCGGCGGCACCGTCGGACAGCGCCGACGAGGTACCTGCCGTGACCGTCCCGGTGACCGGATCAAACGCAGGTCGCAGGGTGGAAAGCGCTTCTACGGTGGTTTCCGGGCGGATCACTTCGTCGTAGCTGAACTGCTTCAGAACGCCGTCAGCATCGTGGCCGCCGGTAGGGATGATCTCGTTTTTAAAGGCGCCGGACTGCGTTGCAGCCCATGCGCGAGCGTGAGAGCGGGCGGCGAAGGTGTCCTGCATTTCACGGCTGATGCCGTGGAGGCGGGAGAGCATCTCAGCGGTGAGGCCCATCATCCCTGCCGCTTTCGCCACGTTACGGCTCATACCCGGGTGGAAATCGACCCCGTGGCTCATCGGTACGTGACCCATATGCTCCACGCCGCCGACCAGGCAGGCCTGGGCATCGCCGGTCATGATCATACGTGCCGCGTCGTGCAGCGCCTGCATGGATGAACCACACAGACGGTTAACGGTGACGGCCGGAACCGAATGCGGGATCTCCGCCAGCAGCGACGCGTTACGGGCGATGTTGAACCCCTGCTCCAGGGTCTGCTGCACGCAGCCCCAGTAAATATCGTCGAGCGCAGCAGGATCCAGCGCCGGGTTACGTGCCAGCAGGCTACGCATCAGATGCGCGGAGAGATCTTCCGCACGCACGTTACGGAATGCACCGCCTTTTGAACGGCCCATCGGGGTGCGAATCGCATCAACAATGACAACCTTTTCCATTGTGACTCCTTAAGCCGTTTTCAGCTCGCCAACCGGACGGGCTGGCTCAACTGCTGGATAGTAGGGTTCGTTATGGCGCGCTTTGTTGCGCAGCCCTTCCGGCACCTCATAAAGCGGGCCGAGGTGCTGATACTGCTGAGCCATATCGAGATAGCGGGCGCTGCCGAGGGTGTCCAGCCAGCGGAACGCGCCGCCGTGGAACGGAGGGAAGCCCAGGCCGTACACCAGCGCCATGTCGGCTTCTGCCGGGCTGGCGATGATGCCTTCTTCGAGGCAACGCACCACTTCGTTGACCATCGGGATCATCATGCGTGCGACGATCTCATCGTCGGTGAAGTCGCGTTTCGGCTGACTGACGTCGGCCAGCAGGCCATCCACCACGGCATCTTCTTCTTTCTTCGGTTTGCCTTTGCTGTCTTCTTTATAGCGCCAGAAGCCCAGGCCGTTTTTCTGACCGAAGCGGTTGGCGTCGAACAGGGCGTCAATTGCGTCGCGATAATCTTTCTGCATGCGCTGCGGGAAGCCCGCCGCCATGACTGCCTGAGCGTGGTGGGCGGTATCAATGCCGACCACATCCAGCAGATACGCCGGGCCCATCGGCCAGCCGAACTGTTTTTCCATCACTTTGTCGATTTTGCGGAAGTCCGCGCCGTCGCGCAGCAGCTGGCTGAAACCGGCGAAGTAAGGGAAGAGTACGCGGTTGACGAAGAAGCCCGGGCAGTCGTTAACGACGATCGGCGTTTTACCCATCTTGCTTGCCCACGCCACCACTTTAGCAATGGTTTCGTCAGAGGTTTTTTCCCCGCGGATCACTTCGACCAGCGGCATACGGTGTACCGGGTTGAAGAAGTGCATCCCGCAGAAGTTTTCCGGACGCTTCAGCACGCTCGCCAGTTCGCTAATCGGAATGGTCGAGGTGTTAGACGCCAGCACGGTGCCAGGACGCACCTTGTCTTCCGTTTCCGCCAGCACCGCTTTTTTGACTTTCGGGTTCTCAACCACGGCTTCAACCACCACGTCCACGCGGTCGAAACCGGTGTATTCCAGCGTTGGCTGGATCGTCGAAATCACTCCGGAGAGCTTAAGTCCGTCAATTTTGCCGCGTTCCAGCTGTTTATTCAGCAGCTTGGCCGCTTCGGTCATGCCCAGCGTCAGGGATTTCTCGCTGATGTCTTTCATTACCACCGGCACGCCTTTCCAGGCCGACTGGTAAGCGATGCCGCCACCCATAATGCCGGCGCCGAGTACCGCCGCGTGTTTTGGCGTCTCAACGTTCTTGGTCAGCTGTTTGGCTTTTCCTTTCACGAACTGATCGTTGAGGAAGATACCGACCAGCGCGCGAGCTTCATTGGTGTGCGCCAGCGGGACAAAGCTCTGGTTTTCAAGCTTCAGCGCTTCGTCGCGACCAAGGCGGGCCGCTGCTTCAATGGTTTTTACCGCGGTGATGGGCGCCGGATAATGTTTACCTGCCGTCTGCATCACCATGCCTTTGGCGATGGTGAAGCTCATGGTGGCTTCAATCTTGCTGAGCTTTAACGGTTCCAGCTTCGGCTGGCGTTTGGCTTTCCAGTCGAGATCGCCGTTAATCGCCTGACGTAAAATGGCGACAGCGCCTTCAACAAGCTTCTCTGGTTTAACGACGCCGTCGACCAGGCCAATTTTCTGCGCCTGTTCTGCACCGACGTCTTTACCTGCGGCAATGATCTCAAGCGCGCTGTCGGCACCCAGCATGCGAGGCATACGCACGGAGCCGCCGAAGCCCGGCATGATACCCAGCTTCGTCTCCGGCAGGCCAATGCGCAGGTCCGGCGTCGCCAGGCGGTAATCCGTGGCTAATACGCATTCGCAGCCACCGCCCAGCGCGTAGCCGTTAACGGCGGAGATGGTCGGGACAGGCAGATCTTCCAGACGGTTAAAGACGCTGTTAGCAAAGTGCAGCCACTGGCTCAGCTGTTCTTCCGGTACCAGGAACAGTGACAGGAATTCGGTGATATCGGCACCAACAATAAAGGCCGCTTTGTTCGAGCGCAGCAGCAGCCCTTTTAATTCAGGTTGTTTTTCAAGTACATCCAGCGCCTGGCCAAGACTGGCCACCGTCGCGGTATCAAGTTTATTCACTGAGCCGGGGGCATCGAACACCAGTTCGGCAATGCCATCTTCCAGCCAGTTGAGGTACAGGGTGTCGCCTTTGTAAAGCATGTCAGTCTCCTGAATCCATCAAGTGGATCTGGTCATACCAGATGAGTCGGAGTGTGGGATTTATGTTAATAAAATGCAAATTACTCATTAAGAAATTGCTGCATTGATCACGGTCGGTGGAAATCACGCAGCCGGAGTGAGGTGTGCTAAGATGCGATGACTTGAGGTCAAAAAAACGAAAGGAAGAATGATGGACTCACTGGCTTCGCTTTATAAAAATCATATCGTTACCCTACAGGAACGTACCCGCGATGTACTGGCCCGCTTTAAGCTGGATGCGCTGTTGATCCACTCTGGCGAGCTGATGAATACTTTTTTGGATGACCATGCTTATCCGTTTAAGGTCAACCCGCAGTTTAAAGCCTGGGTGCCGGTGACTCAGGTTCCAAATTGCTGGCTGCTGGTGGATGGCGTGAACAAGCCGAAACTGTGGTTCTACCTGCCGGTTGATTACTGGCACAACGTTGAGCCGCTGCCGACCTCTTTCTGGACGGAAGAAGTGGATGTCATTGCGCTGCCAAAAGCCGACGGTATTGGCAGCCAGCTGCCGGCCGCACGCGGCAACATCGGCTATATTGGCCCTGTTCCGGAGCGTGCGCTGGGCCTGGATATTCCGGCAGACAAACTGAACCCGAAAGGGGTGCTGGATTACCTGCACTATTACCGCGCGTATAAAACCGACTACGAACTTTACTGCATGCGTGAAGCGCAAAAAACGGCGGTGAATGGCCATCGCGCCGCACACGAAGCGTTCCAGTCGGGTATGAGCGAGTTCGACATCAACCTGGCTTACCTGACAGCGACAGGCCACCGCGATACCGACGTGCCGTACAGCAATATTGTTGCGCTAAACGAGCATGCCTCCGTCCTGCATTACACCAAACTCGATCACCGTGTACCGTCTGAGATGCGCAGCTTCCTGCTTGACGCCGGTGCCGAGTACAACGGTTACGCGGCAGACCTGACGCGTACCTGGGCGGCAAATGCGGATACCGATTTCGCGCAGCTGATTAAAGACGTGAACGATGAACAGCTGGCGCTAATTGGCACCATGAAGGCGGGCACCAGCTATGTGGATTACCACATCCAGTTCCATCAGCGCATCGCGAAGCTGCTGCGTAAGCACCAGATTGTGAAAGACATGAGCGAAGAGGCGATGGTCGAGAACGATCTGACCGGGCCATTCATGCCGCACGGTATTGGTCACCCGCTGGGCCTGCAGGTTCACGACGTTGCGGGCTTTATGCAGGATGATACCGGTACGCATCAGGCGGCACCGTCTAAATATCCTTACCTGCGATGCACCCGTATTCTTGAGCCGCGTATGGTGCTGACGATTGAACCGGGGATCTACTTTATCGAATCCCTGCTGGCGCCGTGGCGTGAAGGTCAGTTCAGCAAGCACTTCAACTGGGAAAAAATTGACGCGCTGAAGCCGTTTGGCGGGATTCGCATCGAAGATAACGTTGTGGTGCACGAAAACGGTATCGAGAACATGACGCGAGACCAGAAGCTGGCCTGATGGAAAGCTGGCTGATACCGGCTGAACCGGTCACCTTTGTTGAGGAAATCAAGAAAAGCCGCTTTATTACGCTGCTGGCGCATACCGACGGCGTAGAGGCGGCAAAGGCGTTTGTCGAGTCCGTCCGGGCTGAGCATCCTGACGCACGCCACCACTGCGTGGCGTGGGTGGCAGGGCCGCCGGACGATTCGCAGCAATTGGGGTTTTCCGACGACGGTGAACCGGCGGGTACGGCCGGTAAACCCATGCTTTCCCAGCTGATGGGCAGCGGCGTGGGTGAAATTACCGCCGTGGTGGTGCGCTACTACGGCGGCATTTTATTAGGTACGGGTGGGCTGGTTAAAGCGTATGGCGGAGGGGTTCAGCAGGCGCTGAATATACTCATAACGACCCGCAAAACGCCGCTCACCGAATATACTTTACTGTGTGATTACGCCCAGTTATCCGGCATCGAAACGTTGCTGAAGCAGTTTAACGGGGTCATCGCACACAGTGAATATCAGGCAATGGTGCAATTACGCGTGGCGCTTCCTCAGGCGGAACTGGCTGCTTTTTCAGCAAAACTGGCTGATTTTAGTCGTGGTTCGTTGCAATTGCTGCCGATTGAAGAATAATCCCCACCTCACTTTTGAATACCAAAGGAAGCGGCAGAGATGCATTTTCGTGCCATAACCCGAATCGTTGGACTGCTGGTCATACTCTTTTCCGGGACGATGATTCTCCCTGGACTGGTGGCGCTTATCTACCGGGACGGTGCGGGGCGGGCATTTACCCAGACCTTCTTTGTCGCGCTGGCGATTGGATCTCTGCTGTGGTGGCCAAACCGTCGGCAGAAAGGTGAGCTGAAATCTCGCGAGGGCTTTCTGATTGTGGTCCTGTTCTGGACGGTACTGGGAAGCGTCGGTTCGTTGCCCTTTATCTTCTCTGAACAGCCTAACCTGAGCATCACGGATGCCTTTTTTGAATCGTTCTCGGGTTTAACGACCACCGGGGCGACGACGCTGGTGGGCCTGGATTCGCTTCCGCACGCGATTCTCTTTTATCGCCAGATGCTGCAGTGGTTCGGTGGTATGGGGATCATCGTCCTGGCCGTGGCTATCCTGCCTATTCTGGGCGTAGGTGGTATGCAGCTCTATCGCGCCGAAATGCCCGGGCCGCTGAAAGACAACAAAATGCGGCCTCGTATTGCCGAGACGGCGAAAACCCTGTGGCTGATTTATGTCTTGCTGACGGTTGCCTGTGCGCTGGCGCTATGGTTTGCCGGGATGCCTGCTTTTGATGCTATCGGACACAGCTTTGCGACGATTGCCATCGGCGGGTTCTCCACCCACGATGCCAGCGTGGGTTACTTCGACAGCCCAACGATCAATACCATCATTGCGATTTTCCTGCTGATCTCCGGCTGTAACTATGGCCTGCACTTCTCTTTATTGAGCGGGCGCAGCCTGAAGGTGTACTGGCGCGATCCGGAGTTCCGCATGTTTATTGGTGTCCAGCTTACGCTGGTCATCATCTGTACCCTGGTGCTGTGGTTCCACGACGTTTATAACTCGGCGCTGACGACTCTAAACCAGGCGTTCTTCCAGGTGGTCTCGATGGCGACGACCGCCGGGTTTACTACGGACAGTATTGCGCGCTGGCCGCTGTTCCTGCCGGTGCTCCTGCTGTGTTCCGCGTTTATCGGCGGCTGTGCGGGCTCCACGGGCGGTGGCCTGAAGGTGATTCGTATTCTGCTGCTGTTCAAGCAGGGCAACCGTGAGCTAAAACGTCTGGTCCACCCGAACGCGGTCTACAGCATCAAACTGGGTAACCGCGCGCTGCCGGAACGTATCCTCGAAGCGGTGTGGGGATTCTTCTCGGCGTATGCGCTGGTCTTTATCGTCAGTATGCTGGCGATCATCGCGACGGGGGTGGATGATTTCTCTGCCTTTGCGTCCGTCGTAGCAACATTGAACAACCTCGGTCCTGGCCTGGGGGTTGTGGCGGATAACTTTGCCAGCATGAACCCGGTCGCGAAATGGATCCTCATCGCCAATATGCTGTTTGGTCGTCTTGAGGTCTTTACGCTACTGGTGCTGTTCACCCCTACATTCTGGCGCGAGTAAGGAGCCGTTGATGAAAACACTGATTCTTTTCTCTACCCGAGATGGACAAACGCGTGAGATTGCCGCGTATCTGGCGTCGGAATTAAAAGAGCTGGGTATTTACTCGGATGTGGTAAACCTGAATCGCGCAGAGCAGATTGCCTGGCAGGATTACGACCGCGTGGTGATTGGCGCGTCAATCCGTTATGGGCATTTCCATCCGGCGCTGGATCGCTTTGTGAAAAAGCACACGGCGGTGCTCAGCAAATTGCCCGGTGCGTTTTACTCGGTCAATCTGGTCGCGCGTAAAGCCGAGAAGCGTACGCCGCAGACCAACAGCTACACGCGCAAGTTTTTACTCAGCTCGCCGTGGCAGCCTGACCTGTGCGCCGTTTTTGCCGGCGCGCTGCGCTACCCTCGCTATCGCTGGTATGACCGCTTCATGATCCGCCTGATTATGAAGATGACGGGGGGCGAAACCGATACACGTAAAGAAGTGGTTTATACCGACTGGTCGCAGGTGGCCAGTTTCGCTCGGGAAATCGCGCATTTAACGGGCAATTCGCGACTTAAATAAGCGTTAAGTTTGAAAAGTGAGCGAACGAAAAGTTTTTTGTATTTTGTGCTTGTCACTTAAGAATAACTCCCTATAATGCGCCTCCACTGACACGGAACAACGGCACGCACGCCGCCGGGTCAGCAGAGAAAAGCGAAAATAAACGCTTGACTCTGAAGCGGGAAAGCGTAATATGCACACCCCGCGCCGCAGCGAAAAGCGA
>NZ_JBNDIZ010000014.1:0-18168 GCF_050434705.1 Enterobacter sp. AC1
ACCTGAAGAAAAAGTCGATCACCATGGGTAAAGGATGTTAAAAAGTGTTCACCATGTCCCCGAACACCTGTCTACCATGTCCCCGGACCGTACAGAGGGAGAGGGCTGGGGTGAGGGGGAACATACGGCTGTGGAGGTTATTCCGTTCACTTTATGTTCCTCGCTACTCTGTAACGACACAACCTGTGAACGTGCCAGGGTGGCTCAGTCGCCACCACCCTGGCGACCCGGGCTCCCGGCGGTAAATCGCCGCTTCGCGGTGCCCTCGGCTTATTCCTTCCGGCTTGTCGGGGACGGGCGGAGGCAACGTCCATGTAAAGCCCGCCCTCTCGGCGCATCCCTGCGCCTCGCCCCGGCCTACAGGAAACGCCTCAGCGATTTACAGCCGGATCAGGGCATCGCTGTAAGTCATTAATTATCCTGAAACAATATTTATCGCTTCCGGCTAAAAAATTACCGGGGATCCCTCAGCCCAAAGGGAGAGGGAGGATAAAACATTAACTCACCAACGCCTGCCCGTCTTTGCGGCTTTCCGTCGCGGCCACGTAGTGCCCTTCCGGCAGGCGATAGATCACCTGCGCCCCGCCAAAGTTATAATCCTGAAGCGGATCTTCCACCACGATCTGATGTCCGCGCTCGCGCAGCGCCGCGATAGTATTGCGATCGAACGTTGATTCTACAATCACCTCCCTGCCCTGCACCACGCGCCAGCGCGGGGCATCGATTGCCGCCTGCGGGTTTTGCCCGTGCAGCATGATGCGCAGCGCCATTTGCATGTGCCCCTGCGCCTGCATCGGCCCGCCCATTACGCCGAAGGACATCAGCGGCTTGCCGCTGCCGTCCATCGCAAAGCCCGGAATGATGGTATGGAACGGACGCTTGCTGCCCGCCAGCGCGTTCGGGTGCTCAGGATCCAGCACAAACCCGCAGCCCCGGTTTTGCAGGCTGATCCCGGTGTCCGGCACCACGATGCCTGATCCAAAGCCCATAAAGTTGGACTGAATAAACGAGACCATCATCCCGCTGGCGTCGGCGGTGCTGATGTAGACCGTGCCGCTCTGCGTCGGGGAGCCGTAGACAAAATCAGAGGCGCTATCGTGGTTAATCAGCGCCGCGCGCGACTTCAGATAATGGTCGCTCAACAGTTCTTTCGCCGCGAACGCCATGTGTTCTTCGTCCGCCACGTAGCGATCGAGATCCGCCAGCGCCAGCTTCATCGCCTCAATAGACAGGTGCAGGGACTGCACGGAATCCGGGTGATGCTTCTCGATGCCGCACTGCTCCAGAATGCCGAGCGCGATCAGCGTGGCGATCCCCTGACCGTTAGGCGGCAGCTCCTGCACCGAACCGCCCGCGAAGTCGCGCGAAAGCAGGTCTACCCAGTCCACACGATGGTTTGCCAGATCCTCAGCCGTCAGGTGCGCGCCGTGCTCTTTGGCAAAGGCGGCAATTTTCTGCGCCAGCTCGCCGCGGTAAAACGCGTCGCCGTTGGTTTTCGCAATCAGCTCCAGCGAGTTCGCCTGCGCCGGGTTACGGAAGATTTCCCCCACGCGTGGGGCGCGGCCTTCCGGCGCGAAGCAGGCGCTAAATCCCGGCTGATCTTTCAGCTTGTTATAGCCGCGCTGCCAGAGATGGCCAATCAGCGGGGAGACCGGGAAGCCGTTGCGCGCGTAGTCAACGGCAGGCTGCGCCAGCGTGGTCAGCGGCAGCGTGCCGAAGCGTTCCGCCAGTGCGACCCAGCCGGATACCGCCCCCGGCACGGTCACCGCGTCCCAGCCGATTTCCGGCACCGCGGTTTTTCCGGCAAACAGATCCGCATGCCAGCTCGCAGGCGAACGACCGGACGCGTTCAGGCCGTGCAGCTTTTCACCGTCCCAGACGATGGCAAAGGCGTCGCTGCCGATCCCGTTGCCGGTCGGCTCGACCACCGTCAGCGCCATCGCGGTGGCAATGGCCGCATCGACGGCATTCCCGCCCAGCTGCAGCATCTTCATCCCCGCCTGCGCCGCCAGCGGCTGGGACGTCGCTACCGCGTTATGGCCCATCATCGGAGGGCGTCGTGAAGCGTAACCGGAGGTAAAATCAAGCGCTTTGGTCATCATGACTCCTTAGTCGTGGCGCGGATCGAGCGCATCGCGCAGCCCGTCGCCGAGTAAATTAAAGCCCTGCACGGCAAGGAAAATCGCCACGCCGGGGAAAACGGACATCCAAGGCGCCTGCTCAAGAAACCCTTTCGCGGTGTTGAGCATGGAGCCCCAGGACGGATTGGGCGGCTGCTGTCCCAGCCCCAAAAACGACAGGCTGGCTTCGGCGATAATCGCCGAGGCAATCGCCAGCGTGGCCTGCACCAGGATCGGCGACATCACGTTGGGCAGGACGTATTTAATGATGATCCAGCGATCCGGCAGGCCAATCGCCCGCGCGCCGTCGATGTACTCTTCGTTGCGAATGGCGATCACCTGACCGCGCGTCAGGCGGGCGAAGAACGGCATCGCCGAAAGACCGATGGCGATCATCGCGTTGGTCAGGCTCGGGCCCAAAAATGCCCCCAGCGCGATCGCCATGATCAGGAACGGACAGGCCAGCAGCGCCTCGATAAAGCGCGAGATCACCCCGTCCCACATCTTCTGGAAGTAGCCCGCCACCAGCCCCAGCGGCACGCCGATGACCACCGCGATAACAACGGACATGCAGCCCGCCATCAGCGAGGTGCGCGCCCCCCAGATAATGCGGGATAAAATGTCGCGCCCCAGCTCGTCGGTGCCGAACCAGTACATCGCCGACGGCGCTTTACGCACCGCCAGAAAGTTGGCTTTAACCGGGTCGAACGGGGCGATCCACGGCGCCAGCAGCGCCACCAGCACAAAGAAGCCCACTACCACCGCGCCAATCACCGCGCTTTTATTCGATAGGAATTTCTTCAGCACCCGGTTTTGCGCGCGCGGCAGCGCGGGGGCAACGGTTTGAGTCGTCAGTTCCGCCATCGTTAACCTCGCATTTTCGGATTGATAAGGACGTAGAGCACGTCGGCCAGTAGGTTCAGCATCAGGAAGCCGATCGCCACGATCAGCACCACGCCCTGCACCACCGCGTAGTCACGGTTGAATACCGAGTCGACGATCATCTTGCCGAAGCCCGGAATGGTGAAGACCTGCTCGGTCAGCACCGCGCCGCCCAGCAGCTCGCCGAACAGCAGCGTGGTGAGGGTGATCACCGGCACCAGCGCGTTGCGAAAAGCGTGCTTCAGGATCACCGCCTTCGGCAGCAGCCCTTTCGCCCGCGCGGTGCGGATGTAGTCCGCCTTCAGTACCGCAATCATCGAGGCACGGGTGTGGCGCATCAACGTTGCCGCGAGCCCCGTTCCGAGCACGGACGCGGGCAGCAGCAGCGTGCGCAGGTTCTGGAGCGGATCTTCACTGAACGGCACATAGCCGGACGCGGGTAGCCACTGCAGGTTTACCGAAAAGACCAGAATCAGCAGGATCCCCAGCCAGAAGTGCGGGATCGAGATCCCCGAGATCGCCACGAAGTTCGCCCCGTGATCGACCCAGCTGTTTTTGTTCACCGCCGCAAGGATCCCCATGCTGATGCCGAACACCAGCGCGATAATCATCGCCAGCAGCGACAGCTCCAGCGTAACCGGCAGCTTGCTGGCGATGAGCTGCGTCACCGGTTCATGCGTGCGTAAGGAGACGCCCAGATCGCCCTGCAGCGCGCGCGTTAGCCAGTGGAAATACTGCACGGGGATCGGCGCATCGAGGTTCAGCTCCGCGCGCAGCTGGGCGATGACCGCCGGGTCACGCTCCTCCCCGGCCATGGCGATCAGCGGGTCGCCGGGCAGCAGCTTTTGCAGCCC
Source organism: Enterobacter sp. AC1 (assembly GCF_050434705.1). Taxonomy (NCBI): domain Bacteria; kingdom Pseudomonadati; phylum Pseudomonadota; class Gammaproteobacteria; order Enterobacterales; family Enterobacteriaceae; genus Enterobacter; species Enterobacter sp. AC1. The sequence goes on from NZ_JBNDIZ010000014.1 coordinate 3,857, forward strand.
GAAAACCATCATGCTCACCAGCAATAGCGTCGGGACGGCCAGCAGCAGACGTTTGCAAATCAGTTCCAGCATGGGTTCTCCTCAGGACGTTTATTTCGCCAGCGTCAGGCCCGCCAGACGCACGATGCCGTCCGGATAAGGCTTAAAGCCCTGCACTTTCTTGTTCAGGCCAAAAATGCGCGGCTCGAAGTAGAGGTAGGCAATCGGCATGTCGATCTGGAGCTGCTTCACCACCTTGTCATACAGCGGCTGGCGGGCAGCCTGGTCGGTGCTCTGGCGCGCCTGGGTCAGCCACTCATCGACCTGCGCGTTGCTGTAGCGACCGTCGTTCAGCGTGCCTTTACTGTGGATAAAGCCGTAGATGCTGCCATCCGGATCCGGACGACCCGACCAGCCGGAGAAGCTCAGCTGATAGTCACCGCTCTGCTGGCGATCCAGCAGCGTGGCGAATTCGGTCATCTGCAGGTTCAGGTTAAAGCCCGCCTCGGCGACCATCGCCTGCAGCACCTGACCGACCTGCTGCGAGGTTGGGTTGTTCGGCACCAGCAGGTTGACGGTCAGCGGCGCGGTGACGCCTGCCGCTTTCAGCAGCGCTTTGGCTTTGTCGACATCGCGCGGTGGGACCGGCAGGTTGACGTGATACGGGCTGACCGGCGAAAACGCCTGGTTTGCCGGGGTGTACAGCCCCTCAAAGACCACCTGGTTTAACGCATCGCGGTCGATGGCCTGAGAGAACGCCTCGCGCACGCGCGCGTCCTTGAACGGATCGTTGGCCGGTACCTTGCCGTTGTTGATATTAAAGGTGATGCCCTGATAGCCCAGACCGGTCACCTTCGCCAGCGCCAGCTTGCTGTCGGCTTCGACGGTTTTCACGTCGCTGGCGGCGATGCCTTCGGTCAGATCAAGATCGCCCGCGCGGAGGTTCGCGAGGCGCACGGAGGCATCCGGGATCGGCAGATAGATAATTTTGTCGAAGTGGTAAGCGCCTTTGTTCCAGTAGTTGTCGAAGCGGGTCAGAACGATGCGGTCCTGGGACACGCGGCTGTCGAATTTATACGGGCCGGAGCAGACCGGGTGGGCGGCAAAGTCAGGCTTTTTCGCCGCTTCGGGGGCCATCATTGCCCCGGCGCGGTCGGTGAGCTGCATCAGCAGCGCGGCATCCGGCGTTTTCAGGTGCAGCGCAATCTGCATCGGGCCGGTGACCTCGACCGATTCAACGGAGGAGATCTCGCTTTTACGCAGGGAGCCTTTCAGGGTCAGGGCGCGGTCGAGGTTGTATTTTGCGGCGGCGGCATCGAATTTCTCACCGTCGTGGAAGGTGACCCCGTCGCGCAGATTGAGCGTCAGGGTTTTACCGTCCTCGCTCCACGCCCAGTCTTTAGCCAGACCGGGGACAACCTTCAGGTTTTCATCCACGTCCACCAGCCTGTCGCAGAGAGAGGCAAAGACGAAGCGGCCATAGTAGGTGCGCGCCAGATGCGGGTCGAGCATGTCCGGGTCAGCGCCCAGACCGACACGCAGTACGCTTTCAGAATGGGCGGGCAGCGCCGCGCCAAGCAACATAACACTTCCCAGTACGGTCAAAAGAGAATTACGCATTGTCATTATCATGAGTTCCTTGAAGGAAGGGACGAGTGAGTGGCCGCGTGTTCAAACAGCGCGCGGCGGCGCAGGAAAGCGGCGGATGGCGGAGCAATCTGGATAACGCTGCGATCGCGATTAATATCCTGCCAGCGGTGGCAGGCAACCTGACGTCCGCCGTCGAGCACCTGATTAATCGGCTCGACCTGGCGGCATTCGTCGGTGACGTACGGGCAGCGGGTGTGGAAGCGACAGCCGGACGGCGGGCTGGCCGGGTTCGGCAAATCTCCCTGCAGCAGCGGCGCGGCGCGTTCCACGCCGGGCTGCATCTGCGGCGCCGAGGCGATCAGCGCCTGGGTATAGGGGTGCAGCGGTGCGTCAAAGATCTCATCGACGCTGGCAAGCTCGACGATTTGCCCGAGGTACATGACCGCCACGCGGTCGCTCATATGACGAATAACCGCCAGACCGTGGGCAACAATCACCATCGTCAGGCCGAACTGATGCTTCAGGCTTTCAAGCAGGTTAACCACCTGCGCCTGTACGGACACATCCAGCGCGGAGACGGGTTCATCCCCCAGCAGCAGTTTCGGCCCGGAAGCCAGCGCGCGCGCAATGCCGATGCGCTGGCGCTGCCCGCCGGAAAACTCGTGCGGATAGCGTCCGGCCCAGGCGGCAGGCAGGCCAACGGTCTTAAGCAGCTCGGCAACGCGGTACTGGCGGTCCGCTTTTTTCATATTCTGATGCAGCCACAGCGGCTCACCGACAATCTGCTCCACCGTCATGCGCGGGTTCAGCGAGGCAAAGGGATCCTGGAAGATAATCTGCAGCTCGCGCCGGAGCTGGTTCAGACGCGCTCCTGATGCATAGGTGATCTCCTCCCCCTGGTAAAACACGCGCCCTTCGCTGGCGGCCAGCAGGCGCAGCAGCAGACGACCGAGAGTGGATTTTCCGGAACCGGACTCGCCGACAATCGCCAGCGTTTCGCCCGGCATCACGGCAAGCGAAACGCGATCGACCGCCGTGACGAACCGTGCCGGGGTAAAGAGTTTTTTAGGGCCGGGAAACAGCTTGCTAAGATCGCGGGCTTCAAGAATGGGCGTGGTCATGCGGTCTCTCCCAGGGCAATGTGGTGTTCGAGCGGTACGCGGAAACAGGCGACCTGATGGCCGGCACCCAGTGTGGCGAGCTGTGGTTTTTCATCATGGCAGCGCGCCTGCGCAAACGGACAGCGGGTGGCAAAACGGCAGCCCTTCGGCATGGATTCCGGCAGCGGCACCGATCCGGGAATAGTGGAAAGCGGGCCTTTACGCGCGCCAAGGGAAGGAATCGACCCCATCAGGCCGATGGTGTACGGGTGCTGCGGGTCGGCAAAGATGGCCTCCACGCTTCCCTGCTCCACCACCTGTCCGGCATACATCACCGCCACCTGCTGGGCGACTTCTGCCACCACGCCTAAATCGTGAGTGATCATCAGCACCGCCGTGCCGGTCTCTTCTTTCAAGTCGTTGAGCAGGGCAAGGATTTGCGCCTGGATGGTGACGTCGAGCGCGGTGGTCGGTTCATCCGCAATCAGCAGTTTGGGGTGGTTAATCAGCGCCATGGCAATCATCACCCGCTGGCGCATCCCGCCGGAAAGCTGGTGGGGGTACGCTTTCAGCCTCATCTCTGCGGCCGGGATCTGCACTTTCTCCAGAACCTGTAGCGCAGCCTGCATCGCCTCTGCTCGTGAGACGTTCTGATGGCGCATGACCGCTTCACTCAGCTGATCGCCCAGCGTAAACGCCGGATTAAGCGAGGTCATCGGCTCCTGGAAAATCATCGCCAGCTCGCTGCCGCGCAGATCGGCATACTCCCGCGGCGAGAGCTTGCGCAGATCGTGACGGCGAAACTGCATCTCACCGCTGACAATCTGTGCGCTGGCAGGCAGCAAGCCCATCAGCGCTAGCGACGTGATGCTTTTCCCGCAGCCTGACTCCCCCACCAGCGCCAGCGTTTCGCCCGCTTTGACCGTCAGGGAAATGCCGTCCAGTACGCTCACCGGAGAGCCGGAAAATTTGACGTTGAGATTATTCAGCCGCAGTACTGGCGCGGAGTCCTTAAACGGGATCGTCGTCATAGGGTGAAGTCGTCCTCAAGGTGGATCGCATGGATCAGGGCGGTTTGCAGGCTGAGCAGGTGTTCGCGCATGGCGGCCGCTGCCTCGTTAGGCTGGCGATGGATAATCGCAGCCATGATCTTGTGATGGTGGTCGTTATAGCTGTCGACGCGTTCGGGCGTGCGGGCTAATTCACGCAGATGCTGCCAGCCCGGTTCACGTCTGACGGCATCAATGGCGTCAAACAGGCCGAGCATCAGGCGATTACCCGCCGCTTCCGCAATGGCGCGGTGAAAGGCGCTATCCCACAGTTCGTTGAGATCGCGGTCGTCCGGGCTGACCTTGTCAATGCGTTCCAGCATGCGCTGCATGAGCGCAAGGTTTTCCCTGGTGGCACGCAGTGCCGCAAGCCGGGCTAAGCCGGGTTCGAGCTGCAGACGAGCTTCCATCACTTCCAGAAGGTTGGTTTGCTGAACCAATCCCTGAAGGGCCAGCGGTTCAACAGGTGCAGCCGGACCGATAAAGGTTCCTTTGCCCTGCTTACGCCAGATGCGCCCCTCTTCTTCCAGCACGTCCAGCGCGCGACGCACTTCGCGTCGTCCTACGCCGAGAGTCTCCGACAGCTCACGTTCTGTGGGCAGCGGAATGCCTGGTGTTGACTCGTGCTGGTTGATTAGCCCGCGCAGCTGTTCAAGCGCAGTGCTGGAATTTGCCAGAAACCGTGACGGTTTTTCCATATTGGTTCGCTCGCTTTCATCATTGCTTTATTTTTATTAACGATAAGTTATTGATATGGAATGACGCTTATCGTGCTAATGATTAAGCAATAACCAAACCAATACGTAATTGGTTCAGGAGGTTTTTGGAAAGCAGGAGATAAGAGGATGATTTTTCGTGATTTATATTTTACAAAAAGAAACGCCCTGACTGGCGTCAGAAGCGGCACAGGCAGATTAAATGCACAATTTCAGTGCAAATAACGCACTAATGTTGTGCATATGTTAATTATATGCACCATGTTATTTAACTTTTTGTTAATAAAAAGAGGAAGGAATTCAGGAAGCTGAAACGACGAAGGCCTGAATCATTTCTGATTCAGGCCTTCTGAATAGTGGCGGAACGGACGGGACTCGAACCCGCGACCCCCTGCGTGACAGGCAGGTATTCTAACCGACTGAACTACCGCTCCACTGTTCCCGTTTGGGGAACGAGGCGCATATTACGGTGTGCCTCCGATCTCGTCAACGCTTTTTCTCACGTTTTGAATCGTTTGCTGCAAAAATCACCCAACCGATGATTTTACAGGCATTCCGGCGTTTTTTCAGGCGCGCCACATACAGCTTCCGCCCTTCTTCTGCACCAGATCAAGCCGGGATTCGTGGTCATGAAGCTCTTCTTCACTGGCTGAAACTACCCGCAACCGGCTTGCCTGACGGACAATGCGCTGAATACCCGCTTCGCCCTGCGTCTGCTGGGATTCATTTTCCATGCTGAACTTCATTGACGTCTGACCGCCGGTCATCGTCAGATAGACATCCGCCAGGATCTGGGCATCGAGCAATGCCCCGTGCAGCGTTCGCTTGGTGTTGTCTATCTCGTAGCGCGAACAGAGGGCATCAAGGCTGTTACGCTTGCCGGGGAACATTTTCCTCGCCAGCGCCAGGCTGTCCGTCACCTTACAAAAGGTGTTTGTCTTCGGGATATCGCGATTAAGCTTGCTAAATTCATAATCCATAAAGCCGATATCGAACGAGGCGTTATGGATGACAAGCTCGGCGCCCTTGATGTATTCCAGGAACTCGTCAGCGACATCCGCAAACGTCGGTTTATCCAGCAAGAACTCATCGGCAATACCGTGAACGCCGAACGCCTCTGGATCCACCAGCCGATCGGGTTTGAGGTAGACGTGGAAGTTGTTCCCCGTAAGACGACGGTTCACCACTTCAACGGCGCCGATCTCGATGATCTTATGCCCTTCGTAGTGTGCGCCGATCTGGTTCATACCGGTGGTTTCGGTATCGAGAACAATCTGGCGAGTAATTGCAGTGCTCATAGCGGTCATTTATGTCAGACTTATCGTTTAACTGAACGTTTCGAATACAGGAAGTCTACCAGAGATGCGTAAACAGGTAGAAATTTTCACCGATGGATCTTGTCTCGGTAACCCGGGCCCCGGCGGCTACGGTGCGATTATGCGCTATCGCCAGCACGAAAAAACCTTTAGCGAAGGCTATTTTCTGACCACCAACAACCGGATGGAGTTGATGGCGGCCATTGTGGCGCTGGAGGCGTTAAAAGAACATTGTGACGTGGTGTTGAGCACCGACAGCCAGTACGTGCGTCAGGGGATCACCCAGTGGATCCACAACTGGAAAAAACGCGGCTGGAAGACCGCCGACAAGAAGCCGGTCAAGAATGTCGACCTCTGGAAACGTCTTGATGCTGCGCTGGGACAACACCAGATTAAGTGGGAATGGGTAAAAGGCCACGCTGGCCATCCGGAAAACGAACGCTGCGACGAACTGGCGCGCGCTGCGGCATCCAATCCCGCTCATGAAGATGCAGGCTATCAGCCCGACGCCTAATCGGTTTTTTTGTATTGCCGCGTGGCCCCCACGGTCTGGCGGATGGGCGTTTTCGACTTGCTCTGCTTCATCGGATTAAGCGTAAGGGGAATGGTTCGCTTACGCGCGACGATAAACTGCAAACAGCCTAATGCGGGCAGATGGGTGCTTAGCACGACGCCCCCCTGCCGCGCCCAGGGCAGCACCTGAAAGCCCCCGTAGCAGAGCACTTCAAAGTTCAGGAGTGAGAGCCAGTCGAGCTGGCGCATCATGGTGAACATCCGGCTGTTGTAGGGCGGAGTCCGGCGCAGCACCGGTACCAGCTTACGCAGGCCCATCAGGCTCAGCGGATTGAATCCGCTCAGTACCAGCCAGCCGTCATCAATCAGCACGCGATCGGCTTCGCGAAGCAGACGGTGCGGGTCGCTGCACCAGGGTAACGTGTGCGCGAGCAAGCACGCGTCAACGGATTTTTCCGCAAACGGCAGATGTAAAGGGTCTGCTTTCACCTGTACCGGGGATCCGCCGAGAGAGACGTTGACCTGATGCGAGATAGCGCAGCTTTCGGTATTGATTTCCGCGCTGAGATTGCCAATCTTAAGCAGGTGAAAGCCATACATTTTCGCGAGCCAGGGCTTTAGCTGTTGTTCTAACGCCTCGCGATAGTATTCACCCCAGGGCAATTCCGCCCAACGTTCCGGTGCTGCGACAGTCTGAGGTATCCTTGCCGGTTTCATCAACACACCCGCCACGCTATAAGAGGTAATGTATGAATCTTATCAGTATTCCTGCTTTTGAGGACAATTACATCTGGGTTTTGGTTGACGACGATCGTCGATGCGTCATTGTGGACCCCGGAGAATCCGCCCCCGTTTTGCATGCCATCAAGGAAAACGGCTGGCAGCCTGAAGCCATTCTGTTGACCCACCACCATCACGATCATACTGGCGGTGTGCCCGATCTGCGTGCCCACTTTCCGCATCTTGTGGTTTACGGACCGGCAGAGACACAAGATAAGGGAACAACACAAGTAGTCGAAGAAGGCGAAAATATCCTCATACGCGAGTGGGAGTTTTCCGTATTTGCTACACCGGGTCACACTTTAGGACATCTGTGTTTCTACAGTAAACCTTATCTTTTTTGCGGCGACACGCTGTTCTCAGGGGGCTGCGGAAGACTGTTTGAAGGCACGCCTGCGCAAATGTACCAGTCTTTACAGAAGATTAACGCACTACCTGATGAGACGCTCATTTGTTGCGCCCATGAGTACACATTAGGGAATATGAAGTTTTCCGTGAACCTCTTACCAGAGGATCGGGCGATTCAGGATTATTATCACAAAGTGAAGAAGTTACGTGCAAAAAACCAAAAAACACTCCCCGTAATTCTGAAAAATGAGCGCCAAATTAATTTATTTTTACGAACAGATGATATTGATTTAATTAATAAAATTAACCTAGAAACAAATTTGCAACAACCAGAAGAGCGATTTGCATGGTTAAGGTCAAAGAAAGATAACTTCAGATAATTGCGTGTTGCCTTTTCAAAATTTCGCCGTTATCATCGCTCGTCTTTTAAGCAACTATTGACACACACATGAAGGCAAAAGCGATATTACTCGCCTCTGTCCTGCTTGTAGGTTGCCAGTCGCAGAACGGCAGCAACGTACAACAGCACGCACAGAGCCTTTCTGCAGCTGGTCAAGGGGAAGCAGGGAAGTTTACAAGTCAGGCGCGATGGTTGGACGATGGGACATCTTTCGCGCAGGAACAAGACTTGTGGGCCTCTATTGGCGACGAGCTAAAGATGGGAATTCCGGAAAATACCCGGATTCGCGAACAGAAACAGAAGTATTTAAGAAATAAGAGCTATCTCCACGATGTAACGTTACGGGCAGAGCCGTATATGTACTGGATAGCCGGGCAAGTTAAGAAACGTAACATGCCTATGGAGCTGGTACTCCTACCCATAGTGGAGAGCGCTTTTGACCCACACGCGACGTCTGGCGCCAATGCCGCAGGCATTTGGCAGATCATTCCGAGCACCGGGCGAAATTATGGTCTGAAACAGACCCGCAACTATGATGCGCGTCGCGATGTTGTCGCTTCAACGACAGCCGCTCTCGACATGATGCAACGTCTGAATAAGATGTTTGACGGCGACTGGCTGTTAACGGTCGCAGCGTACAATAGTGGCGAAGGTCGTGTACTGAAGGCAATGAAAGCGAATAAAGCACGGGGTAAATCCACCGATTTTTGGTCGCTCTCACTGCCACAGGAAACAAAGATTTACGTGCCGAAAATGCTGGCATTGAGCGATATTCTCAAGAACAGCAAGCGTTACGGTGTGCAACTGCCAACACCAGACGAAAGTCGTGCACTGGCGCGCGTTCGCCTCAGCAGTCCGGTTGATATTCAACAGGTCGCTGATATGACGGGTATGTCGGTAAGTAAATTGAAAACCTTTAATGCTGGCGTTAAAGGCTCAACGCTGGGGGCAAGTGGTCCGCAGTATGTAATGGTTCCGCAGAAACATGCCGAGCAGTTACGTGAGTCTTTAGCTTCTGGTGAAATCGCCGCCGTTCAGTCAACGCTGATCGCGGATGCATCATCAGTCAACAGCCGCAGCTATAAGGTTCGTTCAGGTGACACGCTTTCGGGCATTGCATCGCGTCTTGGCGTGACGGCAAAAGATCTGCAGCAGTGGAATAATCTGCGCAGTTCAGGGCTGAAAGTTGGTCAAACGCTGACGGTGGGTGCAGGTAGCAGCGCACAGCGTCTCGCCAGCAACAGCGATAGCATTACCTATCGCGTGCGCAAGGGCGATTCACTGTCCAGTATCGCAAAACGACACGGCGTGAACATCAAAGATGTGATGCGCTGGAACAACGATACTGACAATCTGAAACCAGGCGACCAGCTGACGCTGTTTGTTAAGAACAGCGCTACGCCAGACTCCTGATAACACGATCGAAAGATAAAAAGGCACCGATTCCCCTCGGTGCCTTTTTTGTTTATCCCGCTTTTTGCGCTTCAGCCATGATGGTATCGCTGGTAAAAGAGCCATCGTCCTGCAGTTCAAAGTACGCCTTCACCTCTGCAGACGCGCTCTCCTGATACAGCCTGATTGCCTGCCTTAATGCTTCCGGGGTGCGCATCCGCGCGATCCACGAGCTGAACTCCAGCGGTAAGCGGTCGGTAATCAACGCGCGCGCAATCAGCCCCGCGTCAGTGATAAATGAAAACCACTCACCGCTGGAGTAGTTTTGCACATGCGAGGTGTCGCGCAGCGCTTCCACCGTCTGCAGCCAGATATTGCGCACCGGATGCCCGGGCGACATCACATCCATCATGATGAAGATGCCCCCCGGCTTCAGAACGCGTTTGACCTCACGTAATGCCAGGCCGACATCATGCCAGTGGTGCGCGGAATAACGGCTGATCGCTACCTCAAAGGACGCATCATCAAAAGGTAAGGATTCGGCATAGCCCTGGCGCGTATTAATGTTGTCCAGCCCTTTCGCCTTCGCCGCTTCAGCAACCACCTCCAGCATCTGGCTGGATAAATCATAGGCGGTAACCTGCGCCACCTGCTGCGCAGCCGTAAAGCTGGCATGCCCTGCCCCGCAGCCTAAATCCAGCACGTGCGCCTGCGGGAATGCCGCGAGGCGCTCACCGAGGCGGACAAGGTCGCGGCCAGAAGCGTGCACGGCGCTGCTCAGATAAGCATTTGCCTGAGAACCAAACTGTTTTTCTACATTGTCATGATGGGAGTGTGTTGTTGTCATCGTACTGTCCTTTGTGAGTTTAAAATAAAGGGCAGTACCCGCGCAGGCCTGCCCCACGGCAGACCTGACACACCATTATTTATCAGGTTTGCCGGGACTGAATTCAACTAGTAGAGGATTGTGATCGGAGGCGCGCGTCACCAGAACAGAAGCGTCATGCACGCTCAAACCACGATAGAAGACAAAATCGAGAGGACGACCAAAGGCTTTTTTGCGCTGGTCATCGTTAAAACGAACTTCACGCAGCGACATTTCGCGCGCAAAGCGATACAGCGCATTCATGCGCGGGCGGCTCCAGGCATTGAAATCGCCGGCCATAATGATGGGCCCGCTGTGATGCGCTATCTGATCACCGATTGGAAGTAATTGCTTACTATACACATCCACACCCAGGCTGAAATTTACCGCGTGGATATTCACGACCATCAGCATCCGGGTATCCGGCAGCGGGTAGACCGTCACCAGCGCTGATTTCGCCAGGCGCAGGATAGGCTCGCGTTCGCGCAGCGGACAGCAATAGACGGGATGTGCTGCAGAAAGCGTCATCACGCCTGAGGGATGTTGAGGCAGAACAAATGCAGGCACCTGGTCGGCGGCAAGATAGTTGGTGGTCGCAAACCGCACCAGCTCAGGGGTGGTTTGCGCCTCCTGGAGCAGAACCAGGTGGGCATCTTTTCCATAGTTCTTGAGTACCGATAACCACTCTGCACGCTGCTGCTTAAAGATATTCCACACCAGCACGCGAATTTTTTCATCGCTGCTTAACGGAGTACCGGCGGGTAATGCCTGGCTTATGCTCGCAAACGACCCCGGAGGCAAAATCCTCTCCGCGGGCATTCCGGCAACATAACGCATGGCATAGGTATTTTTTCGCACTTTTTGAAACAGCCTCTATAACATGAACCAGCCCGGAAAACGGACTGGTTCTAATGTTATAGGGACTTTAGGTCACACTTTCAACGCAATTTCTGAGAAACCGCTTTCCAGTTTTGTAAGCAAGCACTTACTGATGTTATCCCAGCGCGACGCGAGCAGGTTTATCCAGACGCCCACTCAGGCCAATCAGCAGGAAAGCCACCAGGACAATCACCGCACCAATCCACGGTGTCTGGGTTAATCCAACATGCGCTACGGTTTGCCCGCCGATGATGGAACCCAGCGCGATGCCAATATTAAATGCGGCAATGTTCAGACCCGATGCCACATCCACCGCATTAGGCGTATAGAGCTCGGCTTTCTGTACAACATAAACCTGAAGTCCGGGAACATTACCAAAGGCAAAGATCCCCATAACCAGTACCGTGACCAGCGCGGCGTAGTGCATCGAAGACGTGAACTGGAAAATCATCAGCAGAACAACCAGGGCGGCAAAGATGAATTTCAGCGCTGGTACCGCACCGTGCTTATCGGCAAGCTTGCCGCCCCAGATATTGCCAATGGCAACGGAAATACCATATCCCAGCAAAATCCAGCTCACGGCGTTGGGTGAGAAACCTGCCAGGTCCTGCATCATCGGTGCCAGGAAAGTAAAGGCGGTGAATACCCCACCATAGCCCAGTGCCGTAACCGCGTAGATGATCAGCAAACGCGGATGCGTGAGCACCTTCAGCTGATCGCGCAGGCTGGCGCTCGCCCGGCCAGGAATATTTGACGGTACCAGCAGCAGGCTGGTCACCAGGGCGATGACGCCCAGTAAGGAAACGGCCAGGAAAGTTTCACACCAGCCGAAGTGCTGTCCGATAAACGTTCCCAACGGTACGCCCGTGACGAGTGCAACGGTCAACCCACCAAACATGATCGCAATGGCTGAAGCCGCTTTCTCTTTGGGGACCAGGCTGGTTGCAATGGTAGAGCCAATAGAGAAGAACACACCGTGTGCAAGGCCGGTCAACAGGCGGGCAATCACCAGGGTGGTGTAATCCGGCGCCTTCCAGGCCAGGATGTTGCCGGCAGTGAACAGCACCATCAGCGCGACTAACAGCTGCTTACGTGGGAAACGTCCGGTCAGCGCCGTCAGGACCGGCGCACCAACGGCGACGCCCAGGGCGTAGATAGACACCAACAGCCCGGCTGAGGGCAGCGAGATCGCAAGCTGGTTAGCAATGGTAGGAACCAGTCCTACGATAACAAATTCGGTCGTGCCAATTGCAAAGGCACTGATCGTCAGGGCAAGTAGCGCCAGTGGCATAAAATACTCCGTATCATCAGGATTAAGATGACAGGCAGTATGCGCCAGTGCTTAAATAACAAAAATGGTCAAAATATCAATTGAGTTTTGCAGGTAGTGCAACAATGAAAGCAACGTCTGAAGAGCTGACAATCTTTGTCGCCGTCGTCGAAAGCGGCAGTTTTAGCCGGGCGGCCGAACAGCTGGGGCAGGCTAACTCCGCTGTTAGCCGCTCGGTAAAAAAACTGGAGATGAAGCTGGGGGTAAGTCTGCTCAACCGAACGACGCGGCAGCTGAGCCTGACGGAAGAAGGAGAGCGTTATTTCCGCCGCGTGCAGTCGGTACTGCAGGAGATGGCCGCAGCGGAGACGGAGATTATGGAAACCCGCAGCACCCCGCGTGGGTTGCTGCGCATTGATGCGGCCACGCCGGTTGTGCTTCACTTTCTGATGCCGCTGATCAAGCCTTTCCGCGAACGTTATCCGGAGATGACGCTCTCTCTGGTCTCCTCAGAGACGTTTATCAACCTGATCGAGCGAAAAGTGGATGTGGCCATCCGCGCGGGAACCCTGACGGATTCAAGCCTGCGTGCCCGCCCTCTGTTTGCCAGCTACCGCAAAATTATCGCATCACCAGACTATATTGCTGAACATGGTAAACCGGAGACGGTTGAAGAATTGAAGCAGCACCTGTGCCTGGGCTTTACGGAGCCTGTGTCGCTGAACACCTGGCCTGTCGCCTGTCATGATGGCCAGCTGCATGAAATTACCTGCGGATTATCGTCGAACAGCGGGGAAACGCTAAAACAGCTGTGCCTCACCGGGAATGGCATCGCCTGTTTGTCGGATTACATGATTGATAAAGAAATTGCGCGCGGTGAGCTCGTGGAGATAATGGCCGATAAGCGTCTACCGGTAGAGATGCCTTTTAGCGCAGTGTATTATAGTGACAGAGCGGTAAGCACGCGCATCAGGGCCTTTATTGACTTCCTGAGCGAGCATATAAAAACAGCTCCCGAAGGAGCTGTGTGAGGGTTTAGAGTACAGAGGGGGGGGGTTAATATCAATCCCAGTCAGGCGCTAAGCCTTCCGGGCTAACCAGACGATCGTTGCATTCCAGGGCTGCGATCGCTTTTTTATCATCGGCATCCAGCTGAAGATCCGTTGCTAACAGGTTGCTGGCCAGATTTTCACGTTTAGTTGAAGATGGGATCACGGCATAACCTTCACCCATTGCCCATGCCAGAATGACCTGCGCGGCAGTCGCGCTATGTTTCTCAGCGATACGCGTAATCACTTCATCTTTCAGCGCTTTACCATAGGCCAGCGTCATGTATGAGGTGATGTGGATACCGTGCTGTTTTGCCCAGTCCACGACTTTGCGGTTCTGCAGGTAAGGAGACAGTTCAATCTGGTTGGTCGCAATATTTTCTGCACCTACAGCGGCAATGGCTTTTTCCATCAGCGGAATGGTGAAGTTGGAGATACCAATTTCTCGGGTCAAGCCCTGAGCTTTTGCTTCCAGAAGGGCCTGCATGAATTCTTCCACAGAAACGGCATCGTTCGGTGATGGCCAGTGAATCAGCGTCAGATCCACGTAGTCGGTGCGCAATTTCTTCAGGCTCTCTTTCAGGCTCGGGATGAGCTTGTCTTTGCTGAGGTTTTCAATCCAGATCTTTGTAGTGATGAACAGCTCATTACGCGGCACACCGCTCTCTTCGAGAGCTTGTCCAACGGCAGCTTCATTTTCATAGATCTGTGCCGTATCAACTGCGCGATAGCCCAGTTCCAGTGCGGTTTTAACCGATGCGATCACAACGTCGTCTTTCAGGCGGAATGTGCCCAGACCAAATGCAGGGAGAGTCATATAATCCTCGTTATTCATAATGTTTGTTAACTGAGGAGAATTATCGCTGCAGAGGTTATGAAGAAAAAGATCGTAAAACGCAGAGGATTTTTGCTGATTTAGCAATAATGAGGCAGCAGATAAGAAAAAAGCCCTGAGCGTTAACTCAGGGCTTTTAATAAGTGGCGGAACGGACGGGACTCGAACCCGCGACCCCCTGCGTGACAGGCAGGTATTCTAACCGACTGAACTACCGCTCCACCGAAGACT
>NZ_JBNDIZ010000015.1:0-1356 GCF_050434705.1 Enterobacter sp. AC1
CGGCCGGGAACTCAAAGGAGACTGCCAGTGATAAACTGGAGGAAGGTGGGGATGACGTCAAGTCATCATGGCCCTTACGAGTAGGGCTACACACGTGCTACAATGGCGCATACAAAGAGAAGCGACCTCGCGAGAGCAAGCGGACCTCATAAAGTGCGTCGTAGTCCGGATTGGAGTCTGCAACTCGACTCCATGAAGTCGGAATCGCTAGTAATCGTAGATCAGAATGCTACGGTGAATACGTTCCCGGGCCTTGTACACACCGCCCGTCACACCATGGGAGTGGGTTGCAAAAGAAGTAGGTAGCTTAACCTTCGGGAGGGCGCTTACCACTTTGTGATTCATGACTGGGGTGAAGTCGTAACAAGGTAACCGTAGGGGAACCTGCGGTTGGATCACCTCCTTACCTTAAAGAACCTGCCTTTGTAGTGCTCACACAGATTGTCTGATGAAAAACAGCAGTAAAAATCTCTGCAGGCTTGTAGCTCAGGTGGTTAGAGCGCACCCCTGATAAGGGTGAGGTCGGTGGTTCAAGTCCACTCAGGCCTACCAAATTTTTGCTGATGCTGCGTTGCGGCGACACTCACATACCTGAGTATGCTTCGTGTCACCACGCCTTGCCTCAACAAAAATTACCGGTACAGAGATTGCAAAACGATGGGGCTATAGCTCAGCTGGGAGAGCGCCTGCTTTGCACGCAGGAGGTCTGCGGTTCGATCCCGCATAGCTCCACCATCTTTTACTGCGAACACAAGAAAACTTCAGAGTGAACCTGAAAAGGTGCACTGCGAAGTTTTGCTCTTTAAAAATCTGGATCAAGCTGAAAATTGAAACGACACACATGTTATGTGTGTTCGAGTCTCTCAAATTTTCGCAATCAGAAGTGAAACATCTTCGGGTTGTGAGGTTAAGCGACTAAGCGTACACGGTGGATGCCCTGGCAGTCAGAGGCGATGAAGGACGTGCTAATCTGCGAAAAGCGCCGGCGAGGTGATATGAACCTTTGACCCGGCGATGTCCGAATGGGGAAACCCAGTGTGTTCCGACACACTATCGTTAACTGAATACATAGGTTAACGAGGCGAACCGGGGGAACTGAAACATCTAAGTACCCCGAGGAAAAGAAATCAACCGAGATTCCCCCAGTAGCGGCGAGCGAACGGGGAGCAGCCCAGAGTCTGAATCAGCTTGTGTGTTAGTGGAAGCGTCTGGAAAGTCGCACGGTACAGGGTGACAGTCCCGTACACGAAAGCACACAGGTTGTGAACTCGAAGAGTAGGGCGGGACACGTGGTATCCTGTCTGAATATGGGGGGACCATCCTCCAAGGCTAAATACTCCTGACTGACCGATAGTG
>NZ_JBNDIZ010000016.1:0-1238 GCF_050434705.1 Enterobacter sp. AC1
TGTGAACTCGAAGAGTAGGGCGGGACACGTGGTATCCTGTCTGAATATGGGGGGACCATCCTCCAAGGCTAAATACTCCTGACTGACCGATAGTGAACCAGTACCGTGAGGGAAAGGCGAAAAGAACCCCGGCGAGGGGAGTGAAAAAGAACCTGAAACCGTGTACGTACAAGCAGTGGGAGCACCTTCGTGGTGTGACTGCGTACCTTTTGTATAATGGGTCAGCGACTTATATTCTGTAGCAAGGTTAACCGTATAGGGGAGCCGAAGGGAAACCGAGTCTTAACTGGGCGTTAAGTTGCAGGGTATAGACCCGAAACCCGGTGATCTAGCCATGGGCAGGTTGAAGGTTGGGTAACACTAACTGGAGGACCGAACCGACTAATGTTGAAAAATTAGCGGATGACTTGTGGCTGGGGGTGAAAGGCCAATCAAACCGGGAGATAGCTGGTTCTCCCCGAAAGCTATTTAGGTAGCGCCTCGTGAACTCATCTTCGGGGGTAGAGCACTGTTTCGGCTAGGGGGCCATCCCGGCTTACCAACCCGATGCAAACTACGAATACCGAAGAATGTTATCACGGGAGACACACGGCGGGTGCTAACGTCCGTCGTGAAGAGGGAAACAACCCAGACCGCCAGCTAAGGTCCCAAAGTCATGGTTAAGTGGGAAACGATGTGGGAAGGCACAGACAGCCAGGATGTTGGCTTAGAAGCAGCCATCATTTAAAGAAAGCGTAATAGCTCACTGGTCGAGTCGGCCTGCGCGGAAGATGTAACGGGGCTAAACCATGCACCGAAGCTGCGGCAGCGACGCTTATGCGTTGTTGGGTAGGGGAGCGTTCTGTAAGCCGTTGAAGGTGTGCTGTGAGGCATGCTGGAGGTATCAGAAGTGCGAATGCTGACATAAGTAACGATAAAGCGGGTGAAAAGCCCGCTCGCCGGAAGACCAAGGGTTCCTGTCCAACGTTAATCGGGGCAGGGTGAGTCGACCCCTAAGGCGAGGCCGAAAGGCGTAGTCGATGGGAAACAGGTTAATATTCCTGTACTTGGTGTTACTGCGAAGGGGGGACGGAGAAGGCTATGTTAGCCGGGCGACGGTTGTCCCGGTTTAAGCATGTAGGCGGAGGTTCCAGGTAAATCCGGTACCTTTTTAACGCTGAGGTGTGATGACGAGGCACTACGGTGCTGAAGTAACAAATGCCCTGCTTCCAGGAAAAGCCTCTAAGCATCAGGTAACA